>JBAXVG010000077.1:0-18160 GCA_037129255.1 Desulfuromonadales bacterium
CGTTCCGATGCCCGGTTCGCTGTAAACTTTAATGCAGCCATTGTGCGAAGTAACGATTCCCCTTCAAGCCTCAGCTCGTCGGCGTATTCCAATAATCCCAAATGTATTAGAACGGAATGAATAGGAATAATCCTCGTACTGCTTTGATTTTTTAGTCTTTTATTGAGTTTTGTATTGATATCAATTACCCGAATATCGTCTACACACCGCACATCCTCAAGATGTAATTGACAGATCTCTTCGATTCTCATCCCGGTACCCGGAGGACAGTATTCGCTGATTCTGATATCAGTTGACACAATTTTTGGTATTACATACACTACCATTTGTGAAACCCAACATCGTTCTGGATACCATATGTTCTTGTTGCCGTACCTGGAGGTACAATCATGAGCGCAATCAGTGTCCGTCTTCCCGATTCGATCCACAATATGGCCCGTGAAATAGCCAGTGAGGATCACATTTCTCTCAATCAGTTCATTGCCTCGGCGGTAGCCGAAAAGATATCCGCTCTTACTACTGAAACCTATCTTGCCCAGCGTGCCGCTCGTGGTTCTGTTGACACGTTCCGCGCTGCCCTGGCCAAAGTGCCGGATGTGGAGCCGGAAGCATTCGACCGGTAGAGCTTCAATAGTGCCGTCAACCACGGAATTTTTTTTGTTTCGATTTTCGCAGGGGAGTTGGAGTTGCTCAGGGATATCAGGAAATGAGCTTCAGCGATTTCAACTCCCCGGTAAGTTTCTGCAACGTGATCGGTTTGACAAGGTAGGAATTTGCATCTGACTCATACAGGGCCTTCATTACGGTACGAGGATCTGTCAGTGCCGTTGTCATAATGATCTTTACTTTGTCCGATTCGGAAATTCCGATACTCTTTTCAAGTTGACGAATCGTTTGTACCGATTCCAGCCCATCCACCACCGGCATCATTATGTCCATAAATATCAGGTCATACGGTGAGCCGGATTCATGAGCCTGCCGGAACAGATCAACCGCTTTCCTGCCGTCGTCAACATGATCAACCGTACCGAACCTGGTAACCAGTCGCTTCAGTATCTGGCTGGAAATCGAATCATCCTCGACTATTATGATTTTCATGTATCACTCCCTTTGAGCTCCTGCACATATGTGAGCATTTTTGTTTCAGCCTGGTGAGGCCAGCGCCGCCAGGCGGATTTCGACTTCACCGGCTGCCTGGGCATAATCTTCAGCTCCCCTGCAGCCGGGCATGTAGGCGCGTACCGGTTTGCGGTGGGCAAAGGCTTCGGCGAGTTTGATATCGGTACGGATGCCGGAGAGCAGCCTCCCCTGCCCGAATTGACGGGCAACCCCTTCGGTCACTGATTTATGTTGTCCGATACGCCGGTCCAGCATGACCGGCAGAAACGCCAGCAGTTTCAGATCAGGATTCAGCTCTGACGTCACCCGGAAGAGAATTCTGGCCAGATTGCGCATCCCTTCTCCGGACAGATGATGCGGCACAAACGGTACCAGCACTCTTGTGGCGGCACAGAGGGCATTCATCAGCAGATCATCAAATGAAGGTGGGGAGTCGATAATGATCAGGTCATACTGCTCCGTCAACCGCTCTTCCCGCAGCGCGTCCGCCAATCGAAGCGGGTTGCTGGTGCCGGAACCATGTTCAAAAAGCGAATGTGCCGGAGCAAGATGAAGATCAGGCCATACGGTCGGGTAAATAGCGTCGCCAAGGCGGGCATCACTGCTGTTGAACAGGCTGTGCACCGTCGGGGCGTCTTTCTGCGGTGTAATATCACACCCTACGGCGCAATGCCCCTGGGTATCCATATCGATCAACAGAACGCGCCGCCCCTGAGCAGCAAACTCCGCTGCCAGATTGACCGAAGTGGTGGTTTTGCCGGTGCCCCCTTTACGGTTGGTAACGACGATAATTTCAGCTTGGGCGCTCATCAGAACAACTCTATCTTGCTGGCCGAACCGGATGATGCGGCCTTGATCCCCAGCGCCGCATTGTGGGTGGTGCGCTGTTCCTGCATGACATACTTTTCTTTAAGTGTGGCAAGATGTTCATTCAAGTGCTTCTCCGGAACCTCACCACTCCCCTCAAGCCAGAGTTTTACCTCCTGCGCAAAGCCATTCAGATAATCAAGGCCACTGCGGACATGTTCCAATCGCTGGCGCAGCACATCTTGGAACTGTATTTCGCCAAGCACAATCGCAACCTCTTCGACGATAATCCGGTTGGCTTCATCAATCCCGCTGATGATCTCCTCCAGGTGGATGGAAGCGATTTTAAATCGTTCCTCAATGCTCGACAGATTGTTTGCCAGGCTGGTAAACTTATGGGAATCCTCATTCAACTCAATCGTATGGCGGGCGTTTTCGGTTTCGACTTGCGCTTGCCCGGCCACTTTTGTGATCCGGGCAGCAATCTCACTGGCAGCCTTGTTTGTCTGGCTGGAAAGCCGGCGTACTTCATCGGCAACCACGGCAAATCCTCGTCCAGCTTCTCCGGCGCGCGCCGCTTCAATGGCGGCGCTAAGCGCCAGCAGATTGGTCATGTCGGCAATTTCGGAAATGGCATCCACCATCGGTCGCATCTGCTCCATCTCGTCCGACAGATTTTGAATGCGGGTGAGATTGTCCTGCAGCTGGGTGGTCTGACTGCTGGAAAAGGCGTTCAAGGCCTGGATTACCTGCTGGTTCCTGCGTACCTGGTCCTGGGTAACGGCGATCAGCTCACCGCTTTTTTCAGAAGAGGAACCGATCCGTTCAACCTGGATATTAGTCTGCTCATGGATGTTCACCATGCGGCTGACAATACCGAGTACCGCTGTTTCCGTCTGTTCGATCGATTCACGCAACTGACTGCCAAGTACATTATTATACTGTGAAAGGTCTGAAACCGCCTGGTGGTAGCTGTCTCTGATGCTGATATGCTGGGCCGAACAGCGCTGGTGGGTATGGATAGCGTAATCATGGATTCCGGCAAAATGCTTTCTGTAGATCAGTGCAACAAGAGCACATGTCGAGAAAGAGGCCGCCATCCCGGTAACGGCAATATCAAGCTCGTAGGAAAGGCCGAGCAGGCCATGGAACCAGGGGTGCAGGAAGTAGGCGCACACAGATACGCCAATCATGCATGACAGCATTGTGGCAAGCAGGCGGGTGAGTCCCGTGGAACCGCCAAAAATAGTGCCGGGAAGTGTGAGATCAATTTTCATGGCAGCGGTCTCCGGAATGGTCGTTATGCGCCTGGCAAAACCTGCTTGATAACCTTGACCAGATCGGGGCCGGTTATCGGCTTGACCAGCCAACCGGTTGCGCCGAATTTTTTGGCCTCATCCTTTTTCTCCTGCTGGCTCTCGGTGGTAAGCGCCAGTACCGGCGTGAATCGGAAGCCGGGCAGGGTGCGAAGGTTTTTAATAAATTCCAGACCCCCCATATTCGGCATGTTGATGTCGGTAATAATCAGATCCGGCTTGACGCCGCTTTTGAGCTGGTTGAGAGCCAGCACGCCGTCGCCGGCGCATTCAACCTTGAATCCGGCCAGTTCCAGGCCCGATTTGAGGCTCAGCCTCATTGTCGCCGAATCGTCCACCACCATAATAGTCTTTGCCATGGTAATTCTCCCTTAGGTTCAACGTTGTAAAATTCAAAAGAAAATCCCCCTCAGTCCCCCTTTGCAAAGGGGGAGGCTTTACAATCCCCCCTTTTTGAAGGGGGGAGGGGGATTTGCCGTTAAGGTTTCAATGCCGAGGCTATCCAGCCTGCCAGCTGTTTGTCCTTCGGTGCTGTCGTTATCTGCCGTTTGGCCGCCATTACTACCTGCAGATTGGCCGGATGCAGATGAGTACATGCGGAGAGGTCCATTTTACCATTCGGGTATTTTTGCAGCCACTCCAGCAGCCCCTCGGCATCTTCCCCCCCGGCCATATCGCTAAAAACAGCACGATCCTTCTTGAATGTTATCGTCATCAGATAATCTCCTTGATATCGAGCACCATCAACACCGAGCCGTCTCCGAGCAGCGCGGAGCCGGAATAGGCGGAAAGCCCTGCCAGCACGCCGGTCATCGGTTTCAGGATGATATCCACCGTCTCATGGAAGTCGTCAACCATGATGCCGGCCGGCTCTCCGCCAATATTGACCACCAGCACCGCCAGTTCGTCCTCATCATTGGCTTTCGGAGGAACATTCAGACCGAGCAGCGAGTTCAATGGCTTCAGCGGTACGATCCGGCCGCGCAACACGGTGGTCAGGCTCTTCTTGATGGTACGGATATCGGCTCTCGGTACCCGCACCGTTTCTATAACGCTGTCCATCGGCACGCCAAAGATCTGCCGGTTTGATTCAACAATCATGACATTGCTTACTGCCATGGAGAGCGGCAGTGAGAGGGAGAGGCGCGTTCCTTTCCCCTTTTCGCTCTCAAGCCTGATGGTGCCGTTCACCTTCTCGATGGCGGTCCTGACGACATCCATGCCGACGCCGCGTCCGGAGAGGTCTGAAACAACTTCGGCGGTGGAAAAACCGGCGGCAAAGACCAGATTGACTGCATCCTGGTCGCTGATCCGCTCCAGCTGTTCCTCGCTGATGACACCTTTTTCATACGCCTTCCGCTTGATGACATCCGGATCGATACCTTTGCCGTCATCCCTTATTTCAATAACCACCCGGTCAGATTCCTGGGAAGCACGGATCACAAGGGTGCCTGCGGCCGGTTTGCCACATTTTTTCCGGACATCGGGCGTTTCGATACCATGGTCGAGACTGTTCCTGACGATATGCACCAATGGATCGCCAAGCGACTCAACGATGTTTTTGTCGGCTTCGGTCTCTTCGCCTTCCAGAACCAGATTTATTTCCTTGCCCAGCTTATTGGAGATATCCCGCACCAGGCGGGGAAAACGCTGGAACACGAACGATACCGGCATCATCCGCACCTGCATGATCGAATCCTGCATCTCTTCGGCGATACGGTTGATGACGGCGTACTGGGATTTGATTTCACGGGAGAGGTCCCGCACGCCGAATACGGTTTCGGCGCGCCCGGCCAGATACGGCAGCGCGTTTTTGGCCACCACCATTTCACCGATCAGGTTCATGAGCCGATCTATCTTGACCTGATCGACCTTGATGCTCTTCGGCCCGGCAAAAGTGTCTTCGGCACGGCGGCCAAACTTGACGTCGGCATAGGTCGGTTGCGGCAATACCGGCGTTGGCGACGATTGACCGGCGGTATCAGTTGCATCACCTTGTTCAGACTGTGCAGTCTGCTCAGGCCGATCCGGGGTGTCCGCAACCGTCGGAGCAAAAAAGCCGTCAAGCCAGAGCAACAACGGTGCGGCGGATTCCCGGTCAAGAGCTTTTGCCAGGGCTGCCTCCAGCCCGGCAATGGCTCCGCCGGCTCCGGTCGCATGCAGGCAGCCGGATAAGGCTGCCGCAACCCCTTTGATGCGCCCGTTCTGCCAGCCGACACTGTCCGGCAGGGAGAGTATCTCCCGCTGGGCGCCGATAATTGCTGCCATCTCCGGCGACAACGGCACGGGGATGGCGGCAGGTGATGGCACAGTAGTCCCGTTAACCGCCTCAGACGCTCCTCCATTATCGCTGATGTCGCCGATTTCGTGCCAGACGGGAGGTGTCAGGGTGCGCAGGGAGGCAAGGATGGTCTGCTGGACAACAGAGTTGCCCGGTTCGCATTCAATGGCGGTGAGCAGCCAGCGCAACGCCGAAGAAAACCACAGGTCGGGATTCGACAGCTCCAGCATGCTGCGGGCGGCGCGGGTCAGGCCTGCCATGTTACCTGCGTGCAGCAGGGCAATGGCATCGGCGACAAAGTCCTCATAGACCGGCCCGCCGTTCGGATCCCCCTGCGGCAGAATCAGAAACTGCGCGGGGACAGCGGTAATACGGATCTGATCAGGCACATAGCGGTAGTACTCTTCCAGTTCATCACGCGGCGCGCTGCTGAGGAGAGTGAAATCAAGAACACAGGAATAGGGGTCCAGTTCAGCCAGCTTCGGCCAGGCCGTGCGCGCCGAAATACTGCCCCAGAGAATCCCCGGCGTATGGCGCACCTGATAGAATGGGTCGTCCCCCTGAAAGAAGCACTCTTCTACAGGACTGTAGGCAAGCCAGTGCAGCGAACCGGCCCGATATGCCTCCAGACGGGTTTCTTCAGGTATGTCAGCCAGAGGGAGAGGTGGGCCGGAGTTGCCTACGGCTGATGGGGCCGAAGGCGCTTCCACCGGTGCGCTGACAGGCGAAGGCGCCTCTGTTGGTGGCGGCGTGCCGATCAGCTGGCGCAGAGTTTCCGCCAGACGAACCGAGTCGTTGACATGTTTTATGTCGATACGTTCATGGGTTTCAATTTCGTCACAGAGCATTCCGACAAAATCCATGGCATCCAGCAACCGGTCGGCCAGCACCGACGAATAGGCAACCTGGCCGTTGCGCACCGCATCCATGAGGTCTTCTCCGGCGTGCAGCACCCTGGTCAGCTCCGGCAGATCGAACAGGCCGCTGTTACCTTTGAGGGTATGGACATAGCGGAACAGTTCAATCATCAGATCCGTGCTGGCCGGCTCTTTTTCCAGCTGCATCAGCTTTTCGCCGATTCCCTGCAGCGCTTCGCGTGATTCGGAGAGGAATTGTTCAAGCAATGGATTCACGGGCAAACCTCCCCGAGCAGCAGCCGGCAATGTATCAGCAGCTCTTCCGGCTTGACCGGTTTAATGAGATAGAGGTTGGATCCGGCGGCATACGCCCTGGTTTTGTCAGCGGCAGCCGCCTCGGTGGAAACCATGATCGCCGGAACCTGGGGCAGATCCATGCGGCGCAGTTCCCGCATGAAGCCGTAACCGTCCAGTTTCGGCATGTTTATATCGACGATATACAGGTCAAACGTTTCCTGCAGCGCTTTTTCCAGCGCTTCCATGCCGTTGACCGCTTCATTGATCTGATAACCGGCGTTTTCAAGGATGCTGCGGTAATACATGCGCACTGTAGCGGCATCATCAATGATGAGGATCCGTTTCATAGAATCTCCCTGGATTTTTGGTACACCACCGAATCCGAAAATTTGCGGATCTGGTACAGCGAAGAGATGCGGCTCATTGATTCCGAGTGGCCAAGACAGAGGAAACCTCCCGGGTTCAGGGCATCAAAGAAGGTATCCGCCGCCTGACGGCGTGACAGATCATCAAAATAGATCAGCAGGTTCCGGCAGAAGATCACATCAAAATTCCGGTAGCCGCGCACATCTGCCGCCTGCATCAGATTCACCCTGGTAAATTCGACCGCCTGTTTCAGGTCATCGCACATCTGGTAGCCGTCATCGCGAGGCTTGAAATATTTATCCAGCAGATATTTCGGCAGATTCTGCACCGATCGGGGCGAATAAAAACCTTTGCGGGCCTGGGCGATCATCCTGGTATCGATATCGGACGATATGATCTCAACATCCCATTGGTTGATGCCGGGCCACTGTTCGAGAAGATACATAGCGATCGAGTACGGTTCTTCACCCGACGAAGAGGGCACCGACCAGATCCGGATCGGCCGCCTGTCCTTTTTGTGCGTGGTTATCTCCGGCAGAATCGAGTTGACCATGCATTTGAACTGGTACTCTTCACGGAAAAAATAGGTTTCGTTGACCGTCATCAGGTTGGTCAGCGTCTGGATTTCGCTGCCGGACACTTCAAAGCGGAGCATGACGAAGTAGTTGCGGAACGTTTTGGAATCGGTCGCTTCAATCCGTTCGATCAGACGCTTATCGACAAAGTAGCGTTTCGAATCTTCAAACTGGATCCCTGTCTTGCGGTAGAAGAATTCCCTGAACTTCAGGAAATCCTCCTGGCTGATAGTGATAGTGTCCATGGAGCCTCAGGTGGAGCAGATACGCTTTATGGCCAGATCAGCCGCAAAACAGATGTAGGGTTCTTCGGCAAAGCGCACTTTCAGATTTTCGAGGGCTTCCCGCGACGTGACCGTTCCGACTTCGCTCAGCAGATCAACGGCGGTCGCGCAGACATTGACATGCGGATCCCGTTCGATGACCTCCTTCAACCACTCCTCCACCAGCTCATGGCGCAGCGACTCAAGGATGTTCACGGCGAAGATGCGGACATCCGGGTCAGCGTCGTGGAGGAGTTTACCCATGATAGGCGCCACGGCGTCGGGCAGCAGCTTCATCGCCTCGATAGCCTCGTTGCGCAGGGATGCATCTTCGCTGCGCAGACACTCCACCAGGCCGGCCACCGCCACATCATCGCCCAGCTGGACGAGAGAGGTCAGGATGATTTCACGGACGGAGCGATTCTGTTCCTGCTGCAGCTGCGCGACCAATGGCACGGAGGCATCCTCGCAATCGATCAGGTCGCGTGCCGCCCAGCGCCGCGCCGCCGGATCCGGATCTGACAGCTGCTGCGCCAGGCTGGCGCAGTCGCGCACCCGCTTGCGTTCATCCTCTTCAATAATTTCGGATAGTTCAGATGATTGCTGTTTAATAAGTGCCATGATGATTCCTTTTTATCGTCCCGCCCAGCTGTTCAGCTGCCGGGCAATTTTTTCGGCAGGCGCACCACACTTGCCCCGCCCCGCTTGATCAACTCAGCCGGCATGCCGAATACCACGGCAGATTCCTCCGACTCGGCAATGGTGCGCCCCCCCTGTTTTTTAATATTGGTAAAGGCGTCGGCGCCGTCATACCCCATGCCGGTCAGCATCACACCCACGACACGCGCCGGATCGCAACATTCCAGGGCGCTTCGCCCCATCAGTTCCACCGACGGATGCCACAGAAACTCCCTGCTTTCCGGTTTTGCCATGACCGTCAGTGTTCCGGAGCGGTGACAGAGCACCATGTCTGCGCCACCTTTGCCGATGTAGACGGTTCCCGGCTCTACCGGCATCGGGTGGGAAGCTTCAACGATCGAAAGTTGGCATAAGCCGTTCATCCGGTCGGCAAACGGTTTGGTAAACGAAGGGGGCATATGCTGGGCGACCAGTACCGGCCAGGGAAAATTAGCAGGGAGTTGGGGCAGAATATCCTCCAGGGTACGGGGGCCGCCGGTGGAAACGCCGATCAGCACCAGACCTTCGCTGCCGACACCGCGACGTATCGCGACCGGACGGGCGGGTGGTTTTTCCCGCTCTTCGCGCAGCCGCTGGGCCAGTCCGCGAACGGTATTTCCTTTAACTTTGGCCTTTACAGCGGAACGAACCTTGCTGATCAGCTCTTTACTGATCTCATCAATTGATAACGAGATGGTGCCGCCCGGCTTGGTGACGTAATCCACCGCGCCGAGGTGGAGCGCTTCAAAGGTTGCCAGCGCCCCTTTTTCAGTCAGGGAAGAGACCATCACCACCGGCACCGGCCGCTCCGCCATGATAAGCGAAAGGGCCGTGATGCCGTCCATTTCCGGCATATTGATATCCAGCGTCACCACATCAGGCTGGAAGTCGCGGTTTTCCGTCACCGCATCCTTGCCGTTGTGCGCATGGCGGATGGTGAAGTCCCCTTCGGCCTGAAAGAGCGTAGTAAGCTGACGGCGCATCAGAGCGGAGTCATCGACGATAAGGATTTTGATCATGGGAGACGGCTTCTCCTACGTACTTTTGTCAGTTAGATCTTTGCATCAGGCACCAGTTTCCCCTCATCCGCCCTGACGGGCACCTTCTCCCTCAGGGAGAAGGAAAAATCTTAACCCTTCTCCCCCCGGGAGAAGGTGGCCGAAGGCCGGATGAGGGGGATTTGTCTCTACCCACCCAACTCCGCCAATTGCGCCATATCGCTGCCATCAATCAGGTGAGCAGGCTCAATCAGCTGAACCATCCGCTTCTGTTTCTCCAGATTGGCCATTCGCGCCAGCAGCCGCGCCTGTTCGCTGGAAAGGTGCGGAGCAGGTTCAATGGCGCTCTTGTGGATCTTGAGCACTTCGGCAACGGAATCGACAATAAAGCCGGTGCGCATGCCGGAGATCAGGAATACCATCACCCGCTGCCGGTCGGTGCGTTCGACCGTCGGCATGCCGAGGCGCAGCCGCAGGTCGATCACCGGCAGCACCGAACCGCGCAGGTTGATGACCCCCTCCACAAAGGCGGGAGCTTTGGGGACATGGGTCAGCTCTTCCGGCACCCGGACGATTTCCTGGACGCTGTCGATCGGCACGCCGAACTCTTCCTTGTCCAGGCGGAACACGACGACCTGTTCATCATCATCAGTTGTCTCATCTTCCAAATCTTCGCTGTTTTCCCGGTAACTGTCATCTTGCATGGTTTCCACGGTGGTCATGGCCTCCTTTACGGCTGAATGCCGGAACAGATTCCCGGCGGAGATGATGGATACCAGGCGTTTGCCGTTGTTCAACCGGCAGATTTCTGAAATATCGGCCAGGTCGCCATCCCGGGCCAGTAGTGCAGGCATGGCATCGACATCGGCCCTGGCCACACGCAGCACTTCGTTGACGCTGTCCATGACGACGCCGACCGACGAGGCGCCGAGTGATACCACCACGATGCGGCTGTGGTCGTCGTTATCCCGGCTGGGCAGGTCGAACATGCGGCGCAGGTTGACCAGCGGCAGCAGGCGGTTGCGCAGGGTCATGATCCCCATGACATGCGATTCCGAATGCGGGACATGGATGATCTCTTCCGGAATCTGGACGATCTCCTGCACGTCTTCGATTGCCATGGCATATTCCTGATCAGCTACTTCAAAGCTGACCAACTGCAGCTCGTCATCGCTCCCCTCTTCGTCCTGTTCCGTGCTTGCTGAACGGCTGGAAGTCAGGCCGGTTTTTCTGGCCACTGCCGCTATTTCGGCAAACTCCCGTTCAATCAGTCTGGCAAAGTCGAGCACCATGATCATGGCATGCCCGCCGACGTCTTTGATGAGTCCCGAGAGCAGTTCGGTGTTGACTATGCTGCGGATGGATCCGACCCCTTCTATCTTGGATGGCTCCACGCCGACGACACTGGCGACCCGATCAACCACAAAGCCCAACGGCTGGCCGATATCGATCACCACGGCCCGGGTTGAATCGTCATACTCACATTCGGCAAAGCCGAAAATGCGCCGCAGGGAGATGATGGGAAGCACCTTGCCGCGCAGATTGGCCAGCCCTTCCAGGGTATGCGGCGCCAGCGGCACCTTTACCACATCCGGCACCCGGATAATCTCCTGCACCGGGGCCATGTCCACGGCAAAGACTTCGTCACCGGCAATGAAGGTGACAAACTGACGGGTATCGGATTCCTGCGCATCAAGGGTGTCATCATCACTCTGTTGAAGTTCTTCCCGTTCTTCCAGGTTTTCTGTTGTCATATGATCACACTCCTATCAAGCGCTTTGCAGTTCGTCGGCAAGAGAAGCAATCTCTTCAATGGCGGCAGCCAGCTCTTCAGCCCCCTGGGACTGCTGCTTGGCTGCTGCTGCGGCCTCGGTTGACGCTTTGTCGGCCTCCTGGGCGGCAGCGGCGATCTGTTCAATCCCTTTTTTCACCTGAGCAACTGCGGCGGCGATTTCGGTGGAAGCAACCAGTATCTCTTTTGCGCCGGTCTCGACAATCGCAATATCGGTCTCAATCAGTACCAGGTTGGCGGTCGATGTTTTGGCCTTTTCCACTTCGGCTGCTGCTGTGACGACGATTTCTTCCAGGTCGCGACCAACCACGCCGATCTGATCCTGCACCGCCTTGACCAGATCCTTGATCCGGTCGGCATTTTCGGCGGAATCATGGGCCAGATTACGGATATCGGTGGCAACCACGACAAATCCTTTGCCGAATTCACCGGCGCGCGCCGCTTCGATGGAGCCGTTCACCGCCAGCATGTTGGTCTGGATCGAAACAGTGGTAATGGCATCGACGATCTTGTCGATGCGCCGCGCCACCAGTTCAAGGTCCTTGATCTGTTTGATACTGCCGCGCGAGGAGGTTGCTGAAGAGGAAACACCATTTATCAGGGCGTCAATGGAGGTTTTATTGGTAGCCAGCAGACTCTTGATGGCGGCTACTTTTTCGCCACTGGCAGTAGCGCGGGCCTGGGCGATCTCCGCCCCTTTCTCGATCTGGGTAATCGCGGCGGAAGATTCCTCCGAGGCGGCGGACTGAACCTCGGCCCCTTTACGGATCTGATCAATGGTGACCATGATCTGGGTGCCGGAACGGTTGATTTCCGATACGGCGGAGGAGAGTTCCTCGGCGGCGGAAGCCACCTCTTCGGCACTCTTGGCAACATCGGTGGAGTTCTTCAGATCTTCGGTCAATTCCGAAAGATTTTTGGCGGTCTGTTCACATTCAGCCAGGGCCTGGGACTGCTCGCCGACGGTTTTGGCAGCCTCTTCGGCTGCTGCCGACTGCTCTTCTGCGGCAGCGGCAATGGCTTCTGAGCCTTTCAGCGCCTGCAGAGCCGCTACGTCGGACTGAGCTGCGCCGGTGGCGATTTCGGCAACCGCTTTGACGATCTCGATGGCATCAACCCGGATCTGCTCCAGCTGCTGGGTGATGATCCTGCCGTTTTCCACTTCACCTTCAACTGTTTTGGCCGAATCGCTGATCCCTTCTGCAATTACCTGCACCTCCTGCTGAATCTGGCCGACCAGGTCGGAAATCTGCTTTGCGCTTTTCTCGGAAGTTTCGGCCAGCGTTCTGACCTCGTCCGCAACCACGGCAAAACCTTTACCGTGCTTACCGGCACGGGCCGCTTCAATGGCAGCGTTGAGCGCCAGCAGGTTGGTCTGATCGGCAATGCGTACCACCGCCTTGATGATATCGCCGATGTTGGCGGCCTGTTTCTCCAGTTCCGCCACCAGTTGCACCGAGGCATTCTGGCGCTGGGCGGCAACACCGACATTGGTTACCATCTGGGCGATATCGGCGCTGGTTCTGGCAACCAGCGCCTGGGTCCCTTCCGCCTTGGTCTGGCTGACAGTAGCGTTTTGCAACTGGCGGGTAATGGAAACACCCACCTGTTTGAAAGCGGCCAGGCATTCCTGGGCGGCGCCGGACGCTTCTTCAGCGCCGGTGGCGATCTGTTCGGAGGAGCGCTTCAGCTCTTCCGCCGCTGATGCAGCTTCATTGATGCCGGCGGAGAGTTGACCCGTGGCAGCGGCAATCCGTTCGGCAGCCTGCTGCTGCTTGGCCAGGGTGCGGGCCTTTTTTCGCTGGGCTTCCGCCTCGCGGGCGGCAACGGCTGAACTCTTTCCATCGGTTGATGCAACGGATTGGGACGGGGTGATCGGTTTCTTCACAAGGGCCATGGGTCGTCTCCTTTGGGTTTGACTGCCTGACTGGCAGCATTAAAAAATTATTGAATGGTAATGATGCCATTCCGGAGTGCAAAAAGTACCAACGCGGGGACGTTGCTGATACCCAGCTTCAGCATCATTCTGCTACGATAGGTTTCAACACTTTTGACTGAAATATTCATTAGTTCGGCGATAGCCGCATTTGATTTGCCTTCTACAACCAGCTGCAGGGTTTCACGTTCACGGCGGCTTAAAGAGCTCAACTGGGTATGGTCCGCTTTTTCGGATAGTACAGAAAGTCCTATCGGCTGGTTTTCAGCCCCTGCACTTATGAACTTTCGTCCATTCATTACCGCGCGGATGGCCTTGTGAATTTCGATCCCGGCAGAATCCTTGATGACATACGCCCGAGCGCCGGCCTGCATTGCCCGCAAAATGAATTCAGAAGTGATGTGCATGGAAAGGATGATTACTTTGATAGACGGCAGAGAGGAGTGGAGGATTCTTGTTGCTTCAACTCCGTTCATTTCCGACATGGAAATATCCATGAGCAGCAGATCCGGAAGCAGTGCTTCAGCTTGCGCTATCGCTTCCCGCCCATTCCGGGCTTCGCCCACAATGGAAATACGTTTATCCGTTTGCAGGATCAGCTTGAGGCCTTCTCTCACGACTTCGTGATCGTCTGCAATAATAATTTTTATCGGCATTTTGATATCCCCGCATTGACCCGGCAGCACCGTTTCCCGGAGGCTGCTTCGGATGGAGTTTTGTTGCCGTTGCATACGTTGCGCTGAAAATAGGATGATCTCGGAGGTGAATGTATCGTGTATTCGGAGGGCTGTCTGTCAGGTAAACTTTACATGAATACGATTTTTGTGGATGGCGGATAAAACCATTTTTAAGCAATTGTGCAGCGTGGTTGTTATAGCTGTACGAACACCGTAGTGCCTTTTCCCGGAATAGAAACCAGATTGAATGTTCCACCGAGCATTTCACTCCTCTCGCGCATCGTTATCAGTCCCATCCTGTATCCGCCCTGAATATCGTTTTGCAGAGATGGGGTAAAGCCTCGCCCGTCATCACAGACGGAAAGCAGGACTTTTTGCCGCTCTTCGCGTAGAGAGATGGTCACATGCCGGGCTTCGGCGTACTTTAAAATATTTGTGAGCGCTTCCTGAATTATTCGAAACAGCACAATTTCTTTCTCGTCTGATAACCGGGGGAATGAATTGTCAACCTCCAGCGAGATTGGAATAGAGGTGCGGTGGGAAATATCATTTACATGGTGGGTAACTGCCGCAATCAGGTCCAAATCATCCAGTCCGGTTGGCCGCAGTTGCCCCATAATGTTTCTGATGCTATGTCTGATACTGCCAATCAGCTTATCAGAATCGTTAATTCTGATTTTCAGGGCATGTGATTCATCTACTCTCAGACTGTTACGCATAAGCGTCATATTTATGCCAAGAGCGGTCAGGTCACTGCCGATTTCGTCATGAAGTTCCGAAGCCAGTTTCTTTTTCAGTTCCTCTTCCATTGAGAGCAGGCGATGAGCGTAACGGCGCAGTTCATTCTTGGCCTGTTTAAGATCAGTGATGTTGATGTGGGTGATAACCGCGCCGACTTTGCTGTGTGTGTTGTGTGTTGTGTGATGTGTGATGTGTGATGTGTGCCGTGCGGCAATACCGTCATAAAAAACCATCGCTGCTGCTGACTGCTGTGGCATGAGTACTCCATTGTGAACTGCCCCAGTACTCCATCCAGCACAGCCTCTATGCCTGCCAGGGCCTTGGCTGCATCAGCATCATAGTCCGCAACCGACGTGCGGCAGACATCACAATAGTTGGCGCCCACCGCCACAGCGGGCGATCCGGCTGCGTCATTTTTGAGGGCAAAGTCTGTCCAGGCACTGTTTGTGTCTACAATGCAGCCATGCGAGTCAATCACGGCGATATGCGCCGGCAATGAATTCAATGTTTTTTTATTAAGCACCTGGCTAGCAGTCAATTCTGCTATCAAACGTTGCAACTCTTCGTTCTGCATCTCCAGTTCAATCTGATGAACCTGCAACTCGTGTAACAACCGTTTCGTATCCATGTCATTTGAGGAGGTATCACCGGCCGCCTGATGTGAGGCAATTTTTGCTTCGGCTTTACGTAACAGTTCAGATCTGTTTGTTGCGGTTTTCATATTCATACCCACCGGTTTATTGAGAATCTGAAGATTGATTTTTGTTCTGACCTTCCGCGAAAAACGCCTGTCTTCCCCGAATGCCTTTATCGGGGATCCAGATTTTAAGGACTTGAAAGACTGGATTCCCGATTACTACCTCGGGAATGACAGGTAATCGGACCAAGCAGTGAATTAAAACTGATCTAACGGGTTAATTATCGGCATGGTTTCGATATGCCGGTCAATATGGTGTTTGAGCGTTTCAAACAGACCGTTCCAATCACCCGAATCCGGCTGGCGAAACAGGCGCACGGAGGGATACCACGGGCTGTCACGCCTCCCCAGCAGCCAGCGGAAATCCGCATCATGCGCAAGCAGTATCCATGTCGGCTTTCCCAATGCGGCAGCAAGGTGGGCCACGGCGGTATCTACGGTTATCACGAGATCCATGTGATTGATCAATGCCGCTGTTTCAGAGAAGGTCGTCAACTCAGCCCCGACATGCTCAATGCCGTGCAGGTCGCTGAAATTCTCATCTTCAAGGGAGAGTTCCTTTTGCAGGCTGAACCACTGAATGTCCGTTCTCATTACCGTAGCTACCTGCGACAAGGGGGCGGAACGGATAAAATCGTTTTTGTTTGTTTTGTTTCCGGACCACACGATGCCGATACGGGGTAAACGTTTTTCGCCGAATCTGTCGAGCCAGAACCGGTCAAGCAGCGGGTCACTGGTGATATAATAACTACTGGCCGGTATGGTTGCCATACGGGTTCCAAAGGCGAGGGGAAGACTGAGCAGCGGACAGTGATAATCATACTCTTGTGCGTCCTGCACGCTTACGACGTTCGACACGCCATCAATACCTCTCATCAATGCAGCGAGGGATTGATGTACTTCGAGATCCACCTCCGCCCCAAGCCCGGCGACCAGCTTTGCATAACGGCAAAACTGAATCGTGTCGCCGAAACCCTGTTCCGCATGCAACAGGATTGTTTTACCATGCAGGTCTTCCTTGCCGAGCCATGCCGACCGGGAAAATCGGAGTTTCTCCGGGTTTGACAAGGAATTGTGCCACCGCCACTCGTATTTCTTCCAGCCGGTTTCGAAGTCGCCGGTTTTCAACAGGCAGAGAGCTTCATTCCAATGGGCATCACCATAATTTTCGTCTATTGAGCCGGCGCTGTGATAGCTCGCCAATGCGTTCTGATACAAATCCAGACTTTGAAGGGTGTTGCCTCTGTTATTCAAAGCCTCAACATAGTCAGGCGTAATCCGGATTGCACTGTTGTAGCTCGTCAGGGCATCTTCATTCCTGTTGAGGTGTTGCAAGGCAACACCACGATTGAAGAACGCCTCGGCAAAATCATGATCAATCCCGATTGCGTCATCAAAGCTGGCAACGGCCTCTTCATTTCGGTCCAATTCGTGCAGGGAATTTCCACGGTTATTATGAGTTTTTGCAGAGTCCGGCACCTGGACAATGGCTGTGTCATAGCTGCTTAACGCTTCATCGAACCTGCCCAGGGAATACAGAGAATTGCCGCGATTAAAATATGTGTCGGCATGGCCGGGATCAATACTCACGGCACTGTCATAGCAGGTAACCGCATCCTGATTGCGTCCCATTTGTTGAAAGATGTTGCCGATGTTCGTATATGCCAGACAATTAAGCGGATTTATTTGCAGTGACTCCGATATCAGCACCAGTGCCGTATCAAGAATCCCCTGCTGAAAGTACGTGACGCCAAGCAGATGCAGGGCATCGGCATCGTTGGGATGCAGTTCAAGTATGGCTTTGTATGAATCCTGCGCTTCTTGCAGATGCCCTTCCTGATGGAGCGCAAGAGCATTCTGCAACAGGGTGTTTGTGGGAACGTTGCTCATTGTTTTTGGTTTTTCCCTTTGAAATCAAGGTGATAATTCTACTTTGTCACAATGAGATAGCCTGTTGCATTTTGACCCCATCCCCCTCCTAACCTCACACTTGAAGGGGGAGGAACTGTTTAATAATCCCCTCCCCTTCAGGGTGCCACACCTCCAGCACAAAATGCCGATACCCGCAGATCATCTCAAAATCCCCCCGGTTGGATGTTATAAGCCGGGCTCCATGCGTGCGGGCAGTCAGCACGATCAGCACGTCAAAATGCAGGTCGCGCAGTTTGTCCGGTGAAAATCCTTTATCAGCTCGCATTTTCGCGAGTATCTGACCCGACTCCATCCAATTCTTTTCCGTTGGAGTCAACACCGGATGGTTCTTTTCGAGCTCTTTCAGAAAAGATATTTCAGCGAGTTTCGTCGCTCCTCTTAACAATTCCGCCAACACAACGGATGATGTCCTGATAAGGCCGCTGACGGTGTCAATCTTTTCCCGGTGACACCCGGTACGCAGATGATCGATGAATACAGATGTGTCAAAGATAATCAGATTACTCACCGTGCGCCTCGAAAGTCAGCTTGCCTGAGTGTTTTGCCATCAGGCTACGGAACTTCCCGAGCGCCACAATCTCCCGCAATGCCGTATGAACAGCTTCTGTACGGCTTTTTACCCCCAGCACCTGTGCGGCCTCATCGGCCAGACGGGTATCCAGTCTGATTGATGTCATTGCAGTTGCCATAATTTCACCCCCACATATTTTGTATATACACAATATCAAAATTATATATACAAATCAACTTTGTTTTACTGTTTTCCAAGTCCGATCGTTTCGGCGACAATCCTGCTCAGCTCAACACTTCGATACGGTTTTTGAAGAA
>JBAXVG010000078.1:0-17761 GCA_037129255.1 Desulfuromonadales bacterium
CCCGCTGGGGGAGGGGGCTTACTCTTCCATCAGCGTTGGAGCTTACTCCTCCCTCAATTCCGGAGCTTACTCCTCCCCCCAGCGGGGGGAGGTCGGGAGGGGGGATATCGGGATGGGGTAGATTCTGCCGCAACCGCTCCATCACCGCCCCCTGATCCTTTTCAAAAGCTCTCAGCATCCGGGCATAGAGGCACCGGTTGTTGCCAAGACGCTTCAAAGCCGTATCAAAGTCAAAACCGGGGCGATCGGGTAGGGTGGGCAAAGATTCACCTTGCCCACCGGTCAACGTTCCGCGTGGGCATGATAAAGCAATGCCCACCCTGCCATCTGTTGCAGGAACTGCCGTCTTGCTGCAATTCCGCCGGAGCACCGTTACCAGTGCATCCACATCAAAAGGTTTGCCGACATGGTCGTTCATTCCGACGGCCAGACACTGCTCCCGGTCGGTGGCCATTGCATTGGCGGTCATGGCGATAATCGGCAGTTCCTTCATCCCCAGTTCATTGCGGATATGCAGAGTCGCCTCGTAACCATCCATGTCCGGCATCTGGATATCCATCAGAACTGCGTCGAATGGAATCTCCCGGGCTATGACTTCTATCGTCTGACGGCCGCTGGCAGCCAGCACAACAGTCGCCCCCTCCTGCGTCAGTATCTCCTCTGCCACCTGCTGGCCTATCAGATTGTCCTCCGCCACCAGCAGCCTCAGACCGGCCAGACGCTGCCTGGCCGGTGCCATGCTGCCCGGTCTGTTCACCAGCCCGGAACGCCCGGATGTCACATCGGCCACAGCATCAAAAAGCATTGACGGGGTAACCGGTTTGACCAGAAAGGCGTCCAGAGGGGAAGCTTTATCCGAAAAATGCTCGTTCAGAAACTCACGGCCATGGGCTGTAACCATGATCACCACCGGCGCCTTATCCCCGTGGCGGAGCCCCCGTATCTGTCGAGCTGCCTCCAGGCCATCCATACCGGGCATCTTCCAATCCATGAAAATCACGTCAAATGGAAAATATCCGTTTGCCCTCTCTTCAACGAGCGCTATCGCTTCAGGGCCACTGGAAGCGATAGCAGGTTGCCAGCCAAAGGATGTCGCCATCTCCGACAGCACTTCACGGGCAATGGCATTGTCATCTGCAATCAATGCCGTAACAGGACGGATAAGCGAACCGCTGACTCCTGACTCCATTTTTCTCCGGTCCGCTGTCGGGGCATCGGCTTCACGTTCAAAACTGACGCTGAAGTGAAAGGTGCTCCCGTTCCCCGGGATGCTTTCCACAGCCAGCACTCCCCCCATCATGCTGACAAGCTGATTGCTGATGGCGAGTCCAAGCCCGGTGCCGCCAAAACGGCGGGCAGTTGAGGCTTCGGCCTGGACAAAGCCGGAAAAAATATGCTTCAGCATCTCCGGCGCGATGCCGATACCGGTATCTTTAACGGCAAACTCCAGCTCTGCCCGCTCCGCCGTTACTGACAGCACCTGTATTGACAGGATGACCTCACCCTGTACGGTGAACTTTATCGCATTGCCCGCCAGATTGAGCAGCACCTGTTGAAGGCGCAGGCCATCACCCCTCAAGGATTGCGGAACATCGCGGGCTATCTTGAAAAGTACCTCCACATCCTTATCCTGAACGGCTGAAGAGAGGATTACTGAAAGATTGCGCAGCAGTTCGCTGAGAGAAAAAGATGTATGCTCCAGTTCAAGCTTACCCGCCTCAATCTTTGAAAAGTCCAGGATGTCGTTCAGGATGGAGAGCAGGGTCTGTGCCGCCGTCTGTATCTTCTGCGCATAATCCCGCTGATGAGGAGAAAGCTCAGTTCGCTGCAGCAGGTGCAGCATCCCCAGCACGGCGTTCATGGGGGTGCGGATTTCGTGACTCATGTTGGCAAGAAACTGGCTCTTGGCCCTGTTGGCGGATTCAGCCGCATTCTTAGCCTGCAGAAGATCGTCTTCCGCCTTTTTGCGCTCGGTGATGTCCCGACTGATGCCAAGTACGCCGATAACTTCTTTATCTCTACTCCAATACGGCGTTTTGAGTGTATCTATCAGTATTTTTCTGCCATCAGGATAGGTAATCCACTCCTCGTTTTTTCGTGGTGCAAGCACTTTGAGCATTTCATTATCGTGGAATCTGAAAAAATCGCCTGTCTCTTTGCTAAAAAGGTCATAATCTGTTTTACCGATTATGTCTTCTTTTGGTTTGCCCAGAAATTCAGTAAAGGGTGTATTGCAGCCAAGATATACGCCGTCCTTATCTTTAAAGAAAATGATGTCCGGAATTGAGTCAAGCAATGAAGTGATAAGTCCTGTCTGAAAATTTTGGGTTTCTTCCGCTTGTTTCTGCTTGGTGATATCATGATTTATCCCGATCATCCGGAGCGGGTTGCCATCTGCATCCCGCAGCACAAGCGCGTTGGCTTTGATATGGCGCTCCTCGCCGGTCGGCCAGACAACCCGGAATTCGATGTCAAACTGCTTTTCTCCCCGGAGCGCCTGACTGATCGCCTCGTTGCCACGCGCCTTGTCATCCGGGTGCAGGCCATTTTGCCACGCCTCGTAAGCGCCGTCAAAATCCTCTTCCCGTACGCCATACAGTCTATACATCCATTTATCCCAGATGAGCCGGTTTTCCGGTACCAGCCAGTCCCATACCCCGATTTGAGCCGAATCTGTGGCAAGGGAGAGACGCTGGCCAAGCTGGTCGATCTTTTGTTCCGCAAACATGATGGCCTGATTTCTGGTTTTCAGCATCAGCAGAACCAGAAAAGAAACAAGCGTGCTGAACAGGACTCCGGCTCCCAGAAACAGGTAGGATTGTTTCCGGTTACGTTCCTTGTCGAAGCCAGGAAGCGTCTTGAAGGTGAATTCCCATCTGCAGCCGTATGTTTGAACCGTTTTCAATCTGCTGATAGCCGGTTCGTATTCTTCAGGAAGCACCTGTTTCTCCGCTGTTACAGAGCTGAACATGAGCGTGTCTGTCGCTTTACCACCCTTGACGTTGATATCGAAGGCGATGTCATGTGGCAGTTTTTCGAGTGTACCGTACACAAAATCATTCATTCTGATCGGGCTGTAGGCAAAGCCGATGAAAGCCTTGCGCCGGTTTTCCCACGTTTCCAACGGCAAGCCCAACCGGTAGACCGGCACGAACATCAGCATACCGCTCTGCTTGTCCTTGTCGGTTTCCTGCACCAGAATGATCTTTGCAGCAATAGTGGTGATGTTTTCATCGCGGGCCTTGTCAAGGGCGGCCCTGCGCACCGGCTCAGTGTACATGTCATAGCCGAAGGCCCGTTGGTTGCGCCAGTTGAACGGCTCCAGATAGATGATGGAAGTATAGACCGGCCGTTCACCTTCCGGGCGGATGGTGAACTCCGGGAAACCTTCAGAGCGGATCTTGCTGATAGTGGCGTTTTTTTCTTCCGGGTTAAGCCATTTGGAAAATCCGACTCCAAGAATACCGGGGTGATTCTCATCCAGCTGCAATGATGACACGTAATGACGCCAGTCAGTTCGTGACGTATTCACGTTTACCGCAAAGAGACCGGCCGCCCCCCGTAATACCTGTTCGTGGTCATGCAATCTCTCGACTGTGCGTTTGATGATATCGTCAGTTTTTTCTTCGAATATTCCCTCTGATCGTGCCATCAGGCTGTTGTCATACATTCTCCAGAGAAACAGGGTAAGGAGCAGTGACAAAACCAGGATTGCAACCGGCAGATAGTTGAGCTGTCGGGAGAAGCGGCCTGATTCAGCTCTGTCAAATGAAGCTGGGCTGCCATTTTTTTTGTGTGAGGAATTCATCAATCCCCTGCCTTTCTTTGATGTTACCCCTTCATTACCGCCACCAGCGCATTTTGCAACAGCGCCGGCCGGTACGGCTTCTGGATAAACGAGGCATGTGGATCGTTGGCTATGGTGCCATCGATTTCGTCGATACTGTATCCGCTGCAGATAATGATCGGCACCGTCGGCGATATGTTACGAAGTTCGTGATACGCTTCCAGACCGCCCATTACCGGCATGGTCAGATCAAGCAGGATCACGTCAATCTCACCGCTCCGCTCACGGAATATCTCAAGTGCTTCAAGACCATGCTGCGCGGTCAGGACTGAAAAACCGATTTCCTCCAGCAGCGATTCCCCCAGGCAGCGCAGTATCTCCTCATCCTCCACCAGCATAACGGTGCCGCCTGGCAGTGAACCATCAACCGGTGTGGCAGGCGTCATTTCAGTCTCTTCAGTCAGATCCTGCAACGGGAAGAACACTTTGAAGGTTGTGCCGACGTCAGGAGCACTTTTCATCTGCAGCGCTCCGTTGTGTGTCTTGATGATGCCGAGTATGGCTGACATCCCCAGGCCTCGCCCGGTGAATTTGGTTGTAAAGAACGGTTCGAATATCCGCTTCTGCGTTGCCTCGTCCATACCGCAGCCGGTGTCGGAGACCTCAAGGCAGCTGTAAGTGCCGTAGGGGATGGGGACGCCGAAATAATCGGTAAGGTTCACATTCTCCCCCCTCCTGATCTCTACCCGCCGGGGGAAGGAATCAGCTCCCTCACCCGACGGGGGAGGGGAGGGGAGGGGAAGAGGTATCTCGCACTTTGAGGTCGCAACCCGGATCGTTCCATTTTTGTCGCCGATCGCATCGGCGGCATTGATCACAAGATTCATGACTATCTGCTGGATCTGGGCGTTATCTCCGATGATTCCGGGAACATCGCGATGCAAGTCCAGCTCGATGGCAACATTTTTCCTGATCGCCGATCGCAGCATCTTCACTATTTCATCCACCAGCAGACATATATTGATCCGGGTACGTTCCAGTGCATTTTTGCCGGCGTACGTCAGCATCTGCCGGCAAAGGTCGGCGGCGCGGTGAGCAGCATTTTCGATGCTGTCAAAGCGGGCCTGATAGTTCTGTTCTGATGGGGGAAGCTCCTTTCCCATGAAACAGTTCACCATTATCACCGTCAGAATATTATTAAAATCATGGGCTATTCCTCCAGCCAGTACCCCCAGGCTCTCCAGCTTCTGGGCATGTTGGAACTGCTGTTCCAGCTTGAGCCGTTCTTCTTCAGCCTGTTTGCGGTCTGTAATATCTCGGAAATCTGTTACACGCACCGAATGCCCCATATAGGAAATGCTTTTTCCACGAATCCTTACGTGGTAGCGCGTGCCATCCTTGCGAATACCTTCAACTTCATATGACTCAGCAAAGCCTTCCCGGATTTTTCTGGCCACATCGTCCCGATACTCCTCCGGGATCAGTTCAATGCTTTTCATACCGATAAGCTCGTCCACCGAATATCCGGTCATTTCTGAAAGCCCCTGGTTACAGTCCAGGATAATACCGTTTTCGTGAACGAAAAGGCCGCCGAAGGATGCCTCGTGCAGCGCGCGAAAACGGTCGTAACTTTCCTTAAGAAGTTTCTGGCTGATCTCATATTCATCGATCTGCACCCGCAGCATCTCTTCAGTTGCCAGAAGGTGATCATGCTCTTCGATCAGGCGCTTCTCGTTTTCGATCATCTCTATTGCCTGATGCCGAAGCTTCTCCACGTACTTCTGGCTGTCGGCCATTTCATTTTCGAGCAGTAAGGCCTTTTCGTGCATCTCCTCCTCGATGGCTCTTCGTTCAACTATTTCGAGTTCCAACTGGATGTTATTATCCTGCAGTTTTTTTTCGGCCAGCAAGCGGGCCTCATCCTTTTCAGCAAGTTTTTGACGCAGAATGTTGAAACTTTCGAAAAGCTGCCGCAGTTCAGGAGCCCCTACCACCGGAACCGCCAGGTGAGTTGACTGGCCGTTTGCCATTTCATAGAACACAAGGGCTGTCGAGCGAAGAGGTGCCAGTTGCCACCGCAGGAACAGAGCCACGATAAGTGCAATTGCCAGTGAAATAAGCGCAGTGTCCTTATAGATGTCAATCTGCTGTGATTTGATCGGCGAATATGCAATAGATGTGGGGAGAGTGCACTCGACAATCCAGCCTGTGGTGCCGATATGACTGGATGAGGAAAGTGACTCTATACCACTGGAATTGATCATCAGGCCGGAACCGTCATATCCCTGGAGATATCGGTCAAGCATTTTGTTGACTCCGGGCGCGGCAATAGGTTGCAAAACCCGCGTGGGATCGGTCGACGCAATGAAAATACGGTATGTGGGAGAAACGATATGAATATCGCCATACCGCTTCAGGTTTGATGCCTGAACCTCGTTAAACAGGTCACTGCCATGAATCCGGTTGGCTCCGACGAGAACACCTGTCACCTTTTTTGACCTGTCCATGATCGGGACGGAAATAAGAAGCACCGGCTCCCGGGAAAATCTGCCTACGACCGGTTTGCCGATAATTGGCTTGCCGGTTGCAATCACCTCGCGAAAATATTCCCGTTGAGAGTAGTCGGCCTTTGCGCGCCCCTCCATGACCGGAAAATCAGCAATCCCTTTCCCGTCAGATGAAATAACATACATTCCGAGACTGAACGTTCGACCGAGAGGTTTTTGTGACTCAAGATATGCCTGTATCTTTTCAGGTTGACGCAGTAACTCCGGCGTTATTGTTTCTGCGATTGTGGTAAGTGCGTAAAGCCGGCTCTTAAGAGCATCATCAATGCTGTTGGCAATATAGGTGA
The DNA here is from genome assembly GCA_037129255.1 of Desulfuromonadales bacterium. GTDB lineage: Bacteria > Desulfobacterota > Desulfuromonadia > Geobacterales > Pseudopelobacteraceae > JACRCG01. The sequence continues at coordinate 6,642 of JBAXVG010000078.1, forward strand.
CTTTGGCAAACTGCTGATCGAAGAGCAGTTTCTCAAACTCTTCGCGCAGGTTATCGGACTGGTGCCAGGCCAGCCCCCACACAGAGCAGAGAAAGATTGCCATGGTAAACAGGGCGACTCTGGTTTTTAAATTCATGTTACTCATAAGATTCCTTCTGAACGTTGAGTTTCTGCAAAATTCAGTTGCATAAATATTATCAGTCTCCAGCTTCCAGGTAGAGACTGACGCTGAAATGCTCCGTGCCGGATTCATACAGGAGCGTCAAAGTATCTGGGACCTTTCTCTTGCTTTACAGGCTCTCTTCTAATACAATAAAATCAGATTATCAGATTATCGGAGGCTGTCATGCAGACTGTTACCGCAACAGATTTTTCACGTAATTTGCGCGTTATGCTTAATCGTGTTGAATTCCAGCACGAAGAACTGCTTATTGTGCGCAACAATTTCCCGGTAGCCCGGCTTCTCCCCGGTACTGCTACAATGACTGCCGCAGAGGCCTTTGCTGACTTGTATCGCACTCTGCCGAAAGAGGCTGGAGAACACTGGCTGGCCGACAGCCGCATTGATGACATGATGAACGGCGAGGTTCGCAACCCATGGGCGTCCTGATTGATACATGCATCTGGATAGATGTGGAGCAGGGAAACCTTGCTCCATCTGATATCGTTGCAGTCACGGGAACTGAACCGGTCTTTCTCTCCCCGATTACAATCGCCAAGTTGAAATTCGGCGCAGAATGCGCAGCAACCGAGGCGATACGGCAGCAACGCCTGGCTTCCCTTGCAAGAATAAGAAAAAAACCGGTACTGCGGATCGACGAGTCCACCGGTGAAATTTTCGGTTCCCTTGCCGCTCAATTGAAAATGAGCGGTAAAAACCCTCGTCCCCGGATACAGGACATCTGGCTTGCCAGTCAGGCGATTCAGCATGGTTTTTCTTTTCTTACCCGCAACCTGCACGATTTTGAAGATATTCTGGGTTTGATTGTAACTACGGTGTAAGGTAAACGGAAAAATGTAATACTTCATATAGGTTCCGTTCGTGGTGAGCTTGTCGAACCATTTGCAGCAACCGTTCGACAAGCTCATTGCATCAACAGCGGTGCCTGCTGGAGATGCCCATGTATCTCCCCGAATAATTGCCGGACAGTGTCAAGGTCACCGGCAACTGCGGCCTGCTCTATTTCGTGTGCGAGCAGTCCCAACTGATATAAGCCATACCCATCGGCACGATCTTTAAGAGTGCGGGCTTCATACACCACCTCCGGGCCATCAAGGCAGCCAAGACCAACCGACATGTCTGAAACGATGCCGGATAAGGCAGACAAACGGGCATCTATTTTTTTTTGTGTAAGCATAAAACTCCCCTGATCCTTCAGGCTGTCAAACGAGTTGGAAAAATGGTTTTGCACTGTTTACAGAATAAATGCAATTCGGCATTCTGTATATTCATAGAAATAACTAGATGATCGTTTTTATTTCATTTTTTCGATTTATTTCAGGAAGAGGCGGATCGGGAAGTTTATCTATCTGAGGTGGACATCAGTTCAGAAATAACTGCCCAGCGGGCAAGATTTGCCGCATTCGGGACATCGAGTTTTTTCATCAGGTTGGCTCGATGTACGTCCACGGTATTTTTATTGATTTTAAGCTGTTTGGCGATCTCTTTTGACGTGAATCCCAGCCCCACCAGCGCAAGAATTTCCCGCTCACGGCCGGTAGTCTGCCGGGTCAGATAGGCTAATTCATCCTGTAAAACCGATCTGTCGCCACGTTGTCGAATAATCTCAAAGCGATGCAGGCGACCGACAACGGCAGCTACCAATTCTTCAGAAGAAAACGGTTTGGACAGGTAGTCATCCGCACCTTCGCTCATGCCTTTGCGCACATCGGCGCGATCACCCAGAGCAGTCATGAAAATAAAGGGAATTTCAGAGACTGAGCGGTCGCTCTTCAGCAGTTCCAGAACAGAGTGCCCATTCATGCCCGGCATCATGATGTCGCACAGAATAAGATCGGGACGCCTTTCCCGGATCATCGCTATGCCTGTCTCCGCATCTTCGGCCGTTCGTACTTCGAAGCCTTCCAACCGTAGGACCAGAGCGGTCGAGTTGCGGCACGAAGCGTCATCTTCAATAATCTGGATTAAGTTCATGGCAGGCGCTCCTTTTGCGAATCGTTTAACGACAAAACCGGCAACTCCACCCGAAACGCCGAGCCCTTGCCGACCCTGCTGGTCAGGGTAATACTGCCGTTCAGCTCCTGCAAGGCATCACGCACAATGGATAGTCCCAGACCAAGCCCCCTGCGCGCTTCGACGTTGCTGCTGCGATAAAATGCTTCGAATATCTTTTCCTGATCCTCTTCCGGAATGCCGATGCCGGTGTCAGAAACCTCTATATTCAGACGATCATCCTGACGGCTGACGCTGAGAGTAACTCTGCCGCCTGCCGGAGTAAACCGGAAGGCATTGGTGAGAAGATTCTCCAGGATCCGCCGCAACAGGACATCGTCCAGGACGCCGGTTCCGCAACCGGATGAGATGGAAACCAGAAAATCATGATCTTTACTCCATGCTCTCTTAACCTCGCCGGATATTATGGAGCAGACCTGAGCAATGTCCAACAGCACAGGGGCTGCAGAGTAGTCGGCTTTTTCCTGACGGTTGAAGGTGTAAACCGAATCAACAAGATTTGTCATCAGCTGAGCTGAATTCCTGATCTGCTGATGCTGCTCCTGCTTCTCTTCGTTGGAAAGACGCTCTCCGTATGTATCAAGGATGTCCGTGCTGATATTGAGCAGGTGGAGCGGAGTGTGAAATTCATGGGCCACAACCGACAGGAACCTGCTTTTTGCCAGAGCGGCTATTTCGGCAGCTTCCTTGGCCCGCTGCAGTTCTTCTTCGGCCTGTTTCCGTTCGGTAATATCATCGTAAACACCTAGTATACCGATTGATTCACCATCATCATTGAAAAGCGGTACTTTTGACGTACTAAGCCATATCCGATCCCCTTTCGCCGTCGTCAGGGGTTCTTCGTATGAAAGCAGGGAGACTTTTGATTCAATGACGTGCCGGTCGGCGTCTCGATACAATTCAGCGAGTTCCTTCCCAACTATCTGGTAGTCATACTTGCCGATCAAATCGTCAGGATGACTCCCCCCATCCCTGGCAAAAGCCAGATTACAGCCCAGTAACCGAAAATCCTTATCCTTCCAGAAAATGCGCATGGGTATGGTGTTTATGATGGTCTGTAACAGCTTGTTGTTTGCGGCAAGCGTAAATTCCGCCTGTTTACGGTCGGTTATATCCACACATGAACCGATATATCCTGTGAATGCATTATCAATAAAGGTTGGAACTCCGCTACCAATCAACCAGCAATACTTACCGTCAGCTGCACGCAGCCTGAATTCCAGGGTGAATGGCCGGCGGTTGTCAAAAGCAGTGACGTAGGTTTCAAGACAACGATCAAGATCATCCGGATGGACTCCCTCTGCCCAACCGTTCCCGGCTTCCTGTTCCATTGACCGTCCGGTAAAATCGAGCCATACCTGATTGAACCAGTAGCGGAGCTTGTCAGTTCCGGACATCCAAATCAGTACAGGAGCGGCATTGGACATGTTCCTGAAGCGCTCTTCGCTCTCCTGCAGCACGGCTATGGAGCGGTGACTCAGTTTCTCAGCCAGGCCGAGCGAGGCTAATAATATCAAAAGCAGGATTGTCAACTTGCCGGTGTAATTGTCATACAGTTTTTTCTGAAAAGGCGCCACCGGTTGTTCCAGGATTATTTTCCATTCTGCCAGGTCACCGATGATGACCTCGACAATATAGTACGATTTTTTCCAGCGCTCAGAGATAGGAGTATTGGGGGGCAGATCCGGAATCCACTGGCTGACAGCATCGTCAAACCGCTTGAGCGTTCCTTTATCGTGCATAAGCGGTTGCATGATCTTTTGGTTAGGATAGTTTGTCATAATGATGTTGCTGTTTTTGTCAATCAGCGTGTACAGCGTGGAATTATTTCCCGTACTCTTATTGAGGTACTCCTGAATCTGCTGCAGTTTCAGAGCGCCTGAGACGTAACCGCGGTATTCCCCATGCAGCACTACCGGTGCAATTACCCTTACTAGAGGCCTGGGTACACCGAACCTGCTCATGGATACCTCCGTGAGCATCGGTTTGAGTGTCCGTTTGAGCGTCAGGAGATAGGGGCGGTCGGCGTAACTTTTGCCGATGGTACTCTGTCCCAGTTCATCAATCAGCGGAGAGAAGGCAGTGGTTACCGCTTCTTTATTCAGAAGTGTGACAATTTCAAAATTGTGATCGGTCTGACGGGCCTGTTCCAGTCGGGGCTGCATCTCTTGCGGCGTGTGAACTGCTGCCAGTTCGCTCAAATGGGTAATGGCCGTTTTTCTGTTCTGTATCCAGACCCCCAGACGTTGAGCCGCCAGCTGACTGTCCTGAATCAGCGAGGTGCGAATATGGAGGTCTGTTTCCATAAAATCTGTCCTGCTGGAAACTGCCAGCAGCACCAACGCCGGGCACAGTACGAAAAAAGCCAGCAGGTTGTAGATTATTTCATTATACGATATCTGTTCCGCACGAAAGCGAAAGGCAAAACCAGAGAAAATCATACGGGCGGCCAGAGCGTTTGCGATGCCGTTAATAGTCTGCTTGGTCATGACAATATACGTATTGCTGGGCGGAACATGCATGACAAGGTGGTAGCACAGGTAAACCAGCGGCATGCCGATGACCAGCCAGTAGAGGGTGTCGGCAAGTACCATCCCCATTTTGCGGCGGGTCATCAGAAAACCGACCACTGCAACCTCGGCGGTCATGATGATGATGGCGTAAGGATGATTCCAGATTATGTAGGTATAGCAGGCGATAACGGCGGCTGCCGGAATGCCGCGGCCCGGCCCGAAAATCTGCAGTGCCAGCAAGGCGAAGATACTGCCGAACAGGAAGTCGATGTTGAGGAAGATCGGGTATCTGAAATAGTTGCCTGCCAGACCTGCGGCGATAAGGAGCAGGAGGAGCGGGGTACTGTATGTGCCGGGTATGGCGGTGCTGGTTGAGAGTCTGGTGGTCGGCATGATCTCTCCGGAAAATCAGAAAGGCTGCTGCGATTGTACCTTCATTCTCACAAATTACAACAGCATGACGCGTGGTACATGACGCACCTGATTTTATTTTACTCAATTCGTCAGGAAAATGTTTCGTCCTCTGGTATTTGTCTCAAGTTTGAGCTAATATGAGCCGCTTTCCAATCCAAGCATACAGTCTGCTACCGTCTTTTTCAGGTCACTGTAAGCAATTCGGACCGCCACCATGCCGCATCACTCCCACATCACTGATTACAGCCGCTACTTCAGCCAGAGACAAAAGGTATATCTGGTCAATATGTCGGCCGAGCGTAACAGCGAGATCTACGAGTCGCTGAGCGGCATAGTAACCTCAAGCAGCCTGGATACACTTGAGCTCATGATTACCAATGGCGGACATACAACACTTGACCAGGAGGCCGGCAGCGTGACTTACAAGGTAACAAGCGAAGCCTTGGGGGGCGGTATCCAGGTTCTGGCAGATCTGAGCGGCATCATAGCCGAAAACATCTTCCAATTCCGGATGCACGGTACACTGGAGATGTTCCAGCGCCGCATCGTCTCTCGTGTTGAGCTCTCAGCACGTATCTTTCAGCGGTGTGGCAATTTCCCGCTCGCTTTTTTCAAAAAGGAGTGGAAGCGGGTCATGGATCATTTGAGCAACAACGGTGTATTGGCGGGACTTGTTATGCAGCATACGGAGATCAACCTGAGCGCGGGTGGAATCGGGTTGACGGTTGATGCGACAAAGAAACCGACGCCATTTTCAATGTTTTTCGTCGAGATTGATAAAGATTTACCGGTCTGCGCCCTGGCGGAGACCGCCTGGGAAAAGGGGGTGGATGAGCGACTGCGCTGTGGCTTTCGCTTTATTCACATCCTCAAGGCGGATCAGGAGCGCATTAACCGTTTTACCGGCGATTCGCTGAAGCAAAATGGCGGTACCCACCTGGACTTCAAACGTAACTGGGTTCTGGTTGACAGGATGATGAGTGATAACCGGAAAACGTGACCAACAGGCTTGACAAATTTACTAACGAGGGACGGAGTATGATCGAAGACTACGAAGTTGAGGCACCGCTGGAGGAAACAGACGAGGGAGAGAGCTTTGCCGAGATGTTCGCACAGAGTTCAGCTAAGCAGAGTCGCTGGCTTGAGCCGGGGCAGAAGGTGACAGGGCGGGTGTTGAAGATCAGTGCCGAATGGATTTTCATGGATACGGGTCAGAAAGGCGAGGGGGTTATCGACCGGAAGGAATTTCTCGACCTGGACGGTAACGTTACCGTCAGGGAAGGTGACTCCATCGCCGCATACTTCCTCTCTTCGAACCATGGAGAGATGCGCTTCACGACCAGGATCGGCGGCGGCGCGGCGGGCAGCTCCCAGCTGGAAGAGGCCTGGCGCGCCGGTGTGCCGGTGGAGGGGCTGGTTGAGAAAGAGATCAAGGGGGGCTATGAAGTGAAACTGGGTGGAACGGCTCGCGCCTTCTGCCCTTATTCTCAAATTGCGCTACGCCGTGTCGAGAACCCGGAATCACTGATCGGGACCCGTTTGACGTTCCGAATCAGCGACTATGCTGAAAAGGGGCGCAACATAGTGGTCTCCCGCCGGGCACTGCTGGAAGAAGAGCAGCGGCGGCTCAAAGACGAGGCACAGGCCGGTATGCGTGAAGGAATGACGGTCACCGGCACGGTTACCTCACTGCAGGATTTCGGTGCTTTTGTCGACATCGGCGGTCTGGAAGGCCTGATTCCCGTCTCCGAAATAGGGTGGAGCAGAGTCAGGGATGTCAGGGACGTTTTGAGTGTCGGTCAGCAGCTGCAGGTGGTGATTAAAACCATCGATCGCGAAAAGGAGCGCATCTCGCTGAGCCTCAAGGATACACTAGCCGATCCGTGGGATCATGTGGTTGCTCACTATCCCGAGGGGTCCTTTCATACCGGTCCGGTGGCACGTCTGGACAGCTTTGGCGCCTTTGTCACGCTGGCTTCAGGCGTGGATGGCCTGATCCATATCTCAAAAATGGGAGCAGGAAAGCGCATCAACCATCCCCGCGAGATTCTGAAGGAGGGGGAGGTTATCGAAGTCAGGATCGAAAGCGTTGATCGTGCCAACCGCCGTCTCTCCCTGGCCATGGCCGGCACGGCTCGTGCCGCCGAAGAGGAAGAGGTCACACTTTCGGAATTCCGCCGTCAGGCGGCCGAAGCGCCCAAAGGGATGGGAACGCTGGGAGAGTTGATGATGGCAAGGGCAAAAAAGAAAAACAAATGACGCGTAACCGGGACAGCCGATGACGGAAAGCTCCAGCGAAGATCAGCACTGGGATAGCCGCTGCAGACAGTGCGGACTCTGCTGTTTTGAAAAAATTGAAGACGAGCGTGGCAACATCTTCTACACCAGGACTCCCTGTCGCTATCTTGATGTTGTCACCCGTCAGTGCGCGATATTCGAGCGCAGATTTTCGATAAATCCCACGTGTATAAAACTTACTCCGGAACTGGTTCGTACCTTGCGCTGGCTTCCTTCCAACTGCGGCTACCGTGAAGAAAACGACGATGTATGATGTGGGAATTCTACTCCTCCCCGCTATCAAGTCCGAACTTGGCCAGCCGGTAACGGAACGAACGGAACGACATTCCCAGTAACTCGCCGGCTTTTTTCTTCGCCCCTCCGGTCATTTCCAGTGCCCTGAACAGATATTTCTTCTCCAGCTCCTCCAGCAGCGGTTCAAGCAGCATGCCACCTTCGGGGATTTCAACATTGGCCGACAGACAGGGAACCTTGTTGGCCACCACCTGTTTAGGCAGGCTGTTTTCGGAAATAACAGCAGGATCTATAATCAGGCTTCGTTCGATGCAGTTTTCCAGTTCGCGGATATTTCCGGGAAAAGGGTGATTCATGAGCGCCTTGAGAGCGCCGGAAGTAACTGATACCGGAACGCCTCGTCCGCTGTTTTTAAATTTCCCGCAAAAATGCTCTACCAGAAGCGGGATATCCTCGATACGCTCTCTCAGCGGCGGCATATAGAGCTGCACCACATTGATGCGGTAAAACAGATCTTCCCGAAAGGAGTTTTCGCGAATGTTGGCCTCCAGATCGCGATTGGATGCACAGATGATTCTGACATCAGTCTTGCGGGTCAGGGCGCAGCCGACCCGTTTGAATTCCCGCTCCTGCAACACCCGAAGCAGTTTGGTCTGAAGCAGCAGTGGCAGTTCGCTGATCTCGTCCAGAAAAAGCGTTCCGCCTTCAGCCTGTTCAAACAGACCGGGATGGTCGTTGACCGCTCCGGTGAAGGATCCTTTTTTATGTCCGAACAGTTCGCTTTCTATCAGGTTTTCAGGGATGGCCCCGCAGTTGACGGCCACAAAAGGCTTTGATTTTCTGGGGCTGCAGCTGTGCACCGCCCGTGCGGCAAGCTCCTTGCCGGTGCCGCTTTCACCCAGCACAAGCACACTGCTCTGACTGCCGGCAACTTTCTGAATCAGATCAAAAAGCTCCCGCATCTTCTGACTCTTGCCGATTATACCGCAAAAACTGTCCCGCTCGTGGACATCCTTTTTAAGCAGCGTATTCTCACGCTTTAGCCCCTGCTTTTCGAGAGCGTTTATTACCAGCTGTTTGATTTCCTCTATTTTGAACGGCTTGGCGATATAATCGTAGGCGCCCAGTTTCATTGCTTCTACCGCCTGCTCGGCGGCCGAGAAGGCGGTGATCATGAGCACTCCGGTTTCCGGAGAGAGTTTTTTGATGCGGGTCAGCAAATCGATCCCGCTTAACCCCGGCATGTTTACATCCGACAGAACAAGATCAAACAGAGACAGCTCCATCATTCGCAGCGCTTCCTCGGCATTGCCGGCAACCGACACGCTGTATCCCTCCCGCTCCAGTAAAATGGAGAGAAATTCCCGCATGCTCAATTCATCATCAACGACCAGGATTTTTATTTTCATAAAGATACCTCCCCGATAACGGACAAGGGACAAAGGGAAAAATCAGGGGCAAGGGTCAAGGAAGTTCGAAGACTTTGATTCAACTTTACCCTTGCTTCTCCTTGCCCCTTGCTTCCCCTTGACCCTTGACCCTGTTTTTTCCCCTTCATCCCACTCTTCTCAATCCATCCGCAATTTTTATCCTCACCGCCCGCCAGGTAGGAAAAAGTGCCGCCACAACTCCCACCAGAAGACAGAAGATAACATCCAGATACACGGTCATCTTCTCAACCTGAAATACCGGGAAGAAATTTCCCATCACCTCACCAAATTTCCGGGCAACCGGGAAGGTCAGCAGAATTCCGATACATCCGCCGGTCAGCGAGATGAACAGTGATTCGCCGAACACCATGCCGGCTATGTGATACCCCTGAAAGCCCATCGCCTTGAAGATGGCATATTCACCGATCCTCTCTCTGGCGGTCATGGCCATGGTGTTGGCAACAACTACCATAATGATGATAATGACGACGAATGAAACGATTCGGATAGCCACTACTATCGCTTCGGTCATTGAAACAAAGCTGAGCTGGAATGCCTTCTCAGTTTCAGTCAGAGTCTCTGCCAGTGAATTCCTGAAAGTCGCATCCAGAGCCAGCGAAACCTCAGCTGCGGACTGAGGATTTTTTAAGCCGACTACATAGACACCGATCTGGTCTGCACGCCGCGGAATCGATTTTTTGAGTGTTTCGTTCAGATATGCCCAGTGGAAAAAGAACTGGGACTCATCGGTGGATTTTTCGGCGCCGGTGTAGATTCCGCGAACGACAAATTCCCAGTTTCCGGGAAAAATGGTACCCCTGAGCGGGACATTGTCACCGATTTTCCAGCCAAAACGCTCAGCAAGTTTTCTCCCGACCACACACCCTTTACGATCCAGAATGAAGTTCCGTTTTTCATCCGGCTTGAGAACAAATTCAGGGTAGAGCGCGAGATAACTCTGGGGTTCTATAGCAAAGTTGGGGAAAAAATTCTTTTCGGTAATATAGACTCCTCCGAACCAGTTCGCATACGACACAGCGGACACCCCTTCGATCCGCCGGATCCGCTCCTGATAGGCAATCGGAAGTGAGAAGACCAGCGAAACGGCATTCCGGGTTATCAGGCGAGCGGCCGACGAGGCGTTGACACCGGCATACCAGGCGCTGACAACCGTTCGTAAAAGACCGAAGGAGAGAATGGCAACCGTGATGCCAAGAATGGTCAGGAGTGTGCGCAGCCGGTGTCTGAGCGCATTTCGGGAAAGAAGCCTAAGCAGAAACATTGTTCAGTACACCTTTTTCAAGCTGCCGGATAATATGAGCTTTTTCGGCGGCCCGCGGGTCGTGGGTCACCATGATGATGGTCTTGCCGAATTCGGCGTTCAGACGCGCCATAAGGCTCAAAATTTCTCCGGCGGAAACCCGGTCGAGATCACCGGTCGGCTCGTCGGCCACCAGAATAGTCGGATCGGTCACGATGGCTCGTGCGATGGCAACCCGCTGTTGCTGACCTCCTGAAAGCTGTGATGGATAATGATCCATACGATCAGTCAGACTGACAACGGCCAGAGCGGTCTCGACATGCTCGCGGCGCTCGCGGCGTGAGAGCGGTGTCAGAAGCAGCGGAAGTTCAACATTCTCGTAGGCGTTCAGGACGGGGATCAGATTATAGAACTGAAAGATGAATCCGACATGCGAGGCTCTCCAGGTTGCCAGTTCCGCTTCTCCGAGTGTCGCAATATTGACCCCGTCCACCACTATTGAACCGCTGTCAACCGTGTCTATACCGGCAATCAGATTAAGCAGCGTTGATTTACCGGAACCGGAAGGGCCCATCAACGCCAGAAATTCGCCTCTGGCAATATCGAAGGTAATCTCCTCCAGCACCGGCACCGGCTGATTGCCGCGGCTATAGGATTTTGAAACATTGTTGACGCTGACTATTACCGGTTTTTCCATGTGCAGCTATCCCCGCATTTCCAGCCGTTGTGTCAAATTTTTTGACGTTTTTTATTCTTTTCCGTTTTAAATCCAGCGT
>JBAXVG010000079.1:0-17468 GCA_037129255.1 Desulfuromonadales bacterium
TCTACAGCAGAAACATCGGAGCTTACAGCGGAGCATCATCAACGTATTTCAACGGGTTTCCACCAGCCACGGTAATCCATGTAAATCGCTGACTTGCCTGTTTTCACTCTCCACGAGCATAATTGTATTATTAATATGAGTGTCACCAATCTTCCTGTGGTTGATGACTATTGATGATCCGGGCCGTTTCTTGGCACTCTTCTTGACCTCCGTGGCTATGGAAGCCAGCTGGGCATACGATGTAACCGGTGTAATCAGCGTGTTGACGATGCCGATTGAAATTGAAAGCAACCCGAATGTTTCCTGAAATCCCTTGCGGTTCAGGGCACTGTAACTACCAGCAGAATAATCTCTTTCACCATGGAATTCCTGCAGATGATCTTCCAGTGTCTTGATGATCTGTAATGAAATCGTCTCTGCCTGGTGCGGTTCGGATATGATTATGAAGTCGTCTCCACCGATGTGCCCGCAAAATGACGAAGAACCGCTTTTGCCAACCACCTTGTTAACGATATCTCCCAAGGTCTTGATAACGTCATCACCCTTCTGAAAACCGTAATAGTCATTGTAGGGCTTGAAATTGTCGATGTCTATGTAGCCTATGGCGAACGGCGTCCTGGCCGCCAGGCGCGACGCAATCTCGCGCTGGATGCTTTCATTCCCCGGCAGACCGGTCAGCGGGTTTGCACCTTTCGCCAGAGTGAGGTTGATTTCAGTGATGGCATTGAACAGTTTGTTGACATTGACGATGCCCAAATAGTCTCCATCAGTGATGACACAGATATTATCCATGCGTGTGAGGATCGAGCCGGACGCCTGGATCTGCCTGGCGGCATCTTCGATAGAGGCCGTGCTTTCCACGCATAGTTCCACTGGGACCATGAGCTCACTTATTTTTGTTGAGTGATTGATATGATAACCGAAACCATGACGACCTACGATGTGTTCTTCAATAAATGTCGAGCGGTTAATGACGCCGATAACCCTGCCATGCTCGACTACCGGCAGAACGAGTAAGTTTGTGTCGTTCTGGAACCGGTTCAGTACAACCGGGATGGTATCTCCCGGAAGAACAGGCTCTGCCTTGATAGTTATATCCACAATGAATTCCGGCTGATGTTCAATGGAAGTCAGTGGTGCTGCCGGCTGATTGGTCAATTCCACCAGTTCCGGCGCTGAGACAGGCTTACTCCATAATAGCAGGCTCGTCTCTTTTGCCGTGGTGATCGGTTTCACATAGTCCTTCCTGGAACACTGCCTCCAGATGCCAATCAACAGGTTACCCTGAATAATGCCCTCAATGCGTCCTCCATTGTAGGTATGGTCACCGGAAGCAATTTCACCTTCAAAAGTGAGCCTGACTGTTCCGTAGTTAGTCCTGTAGCTCCTGACAGCGCCGTCCTGCCCGGATCCTTCCAATAGCACCCCGTTCCAGATGCAGTTCCAGTCAATCATGTCCTGGTAGTTCCAGGTACCCTCAAAAGCTGAAAAGTCAGGCGTGAACTGAAAGGAAAGATTACCGGTGGTGGCTACGACGCTCTTACCGGTGCGGAGGAAGTATTCAAAATGATGCGGTGCGAGCGGCTTGGAGAAGAAGTACCCCTGTACCTGATGACATTTACGCTGCTGCAGAAATTCAAGTTGTTCGAGCGTCTCCACCCCCTCGGCTATTACATTCAATTTGAGAGAGTGAGCCATGGCAACGATAGCGTCCACAATCGCTGCATCATCAGGGTCATTGACAATGTCACGTACAAACGACCGGTCAATCTTGATCGTGTCAATAGGTAGATGTTTCAGATACGAAAGAGAAGAGTAACCGGTGCCAAAATCATCCACCGAGACGCTGATGCCCAGCTCTTTCAGGCGCAGGAGCTTGCAAACCGTATCGTCGGTGTCGCCCATCAGTGCACTTTCTGTCAGTTCCAATTCCAGATAGTGCGGATCCAGTCCGGTTTCTGCAAGTATCTGCATGACCAGTGACACAAAAGCGGCGTCGCGCAACTGCCGTGCCGAGAGATTGACAGATACCTTGAGCTTTGGCAATCCGGTATCCTGCCAGGCTCTGTTCTGCCGACAGGCTTCATGTAACACCCAGGTTCCCAACCGCACGATCAAACCATTCTCTTCTGCTACAGGAATAAACTTGTCCGGCGGTATGATGCCCTGGCCGGGTCGCTGCCAGCGCACAAGCGCCTCCATGCCGATGATATCTTTGCCGTTAATGTCCATCTTTGGCTGATAGCAGAGGAAAAATTCACCCTCGTCCATCGCTCGAAGTAAGCCGGTTTCAATACTGTGGCGCTCTACCGCAATCTTATTGAGCGCTTCAGAAAAATACTTGAAAGTCTCACCATTCTGACGTGCCTGATTCATGGCGATATGGGCATTCTGAAGAAGCAATTCGCTCGTTACACCATCCATCGGAAAACAGGCAACACCGAAACAGGCAGGAACCAGCGTTTCAACTTTTCCCAGCCTGAGTGGTTCTGAGAATACTTTTTGCAATTTGATCAGGATTGCGCCGACATCTCCCTCCAGTACGGTTCCCCCCAACACGAGTACAAATTCATCGCGATGGATGCGGGCAATCGTGTCATACTGACGCACCGCGGAAACAAGGCGCTCTGCAATGCCGCGCAGCACCTCGCTCCCTCCGCTATGCCCAAAAGCATCAACAACAGCCTTGAAACCGGTCAAGCTGATATAGATGACAGATGTGCATTTCTTCTTGCGACTGTTGAACGAGATTACCTGACGCAAGCGGTCCAACAAAAGGTTGAGGTTGGGCAGGCCGGTTTCCCGGTCGTAATAGGCCAGTTTATTTAGCTCCTGTTCGGCCAGATGAAAAGTTTCCTCTGATGAGTGGAGTTGTCTGGCATAATGGCGGATCATCAGATGCAAAAAACCGCCGGTTGCAATGATGAACAGAATCCCCTTGAAACTCGCAATTTGCCCGAACTGTTCAAGATTCAGTGCAAACCGGGCGGTAGCAGTATCTGTAAGCACTATCCACACAATCCCGAAAAATGAATAATACAGTGCAATCCGTACCGGAGACAGTTTTTTCACAAATGAAAAAATATTACCATATGTTTCGGTAAACATAGAGAGAACCTCTTTTTGCAGCCTGTAAAGACAGAGCGGATTGACAGCATACCGGCTTCAGGCGAATTCTACACTGATCCGGAGGGTATTGGGGTTACAAGTGGGCAAAGAGATTGTAACGGATTGATGGAGAACGTTTATAAGCAGGCGGGAGGTACAATCAGTTCACAATCATGCGGCCAGGTGCTGGATATCCGCGTGAAATTTTCGCAGGCTGTTTATCATTGATGAATCCGGAGTTGGATCAATATGCGGTATCTTGGTCTGTCCCCCCAGTTTGCCACGTTCAGCCTGCGACCAGAGGTAGATTCCATTTTCCGGCACCAGCATAACATCAGGGGCCTTAATACGATTCTGATTCCTGAAGGCGGCATAGTCGGCGTTCAGCTTGCACAGAGTCGTGTCCAGTTCATGTGTTGCATCCTCGCTATTCAAATCATTATTCCGCACCGCCAGAACCCAATGGTGCCGCCGTTCCGGAATGCTTGCGCCGACCATGAACTCACGCACATTCCAACGCGCATGCTGGTTGAGGTTGGCAACTGCCTGCTCAACCTCGCTCTGGGTAACTTTTTCCTCAAACTTATCCAGAAAGCGGTCACGGCCTGTGAACTCTATGAAATGGGGAGCAGTTGCGGTAAAGCGGATCGTATCGCCGATATGGTAACGCCACAGCCCGGAACAGGTGCTGAGGATAACTGCGTAACGCTGTCCGGTTTTAACCTGTTCCAGCGGTATTGTCTCCGCAAAGGGGGCTGGCCGGCCGCGTTCGTCCAGATCTTCAAATCGTACGAATTCGAAAAAAACGCCATAGTATGGCGTCAGGCGCATCTGCGCTTCGCCAGGCTGCTGAAATGCCATGAATGCTTCGGATGAGGGAAGCAGTTCCATCAGCTTTGGCAGGTTGCCGTCAAAAAGGTTTTCAAATTCACTCCGGTAGGGCTTGATACTGGTGCCGCCGTGGATAATCAGCTCAAGATTCGGAAGCAGCTCCTTGAGCGGCTTGCCGCCGATCTCCACGCAGCGTCTCATAAGCAGGATGATCCAGGGTGGCACTCCGGAAATGACGCGGATACGATTATCAAC
This sequence comes from Desulfuromonadales bacterium, assembly GCA_037129255.1. Classification (GTDB taxonomy): domain Bacteria; phylum Desulfobacterota; class Desulfuromonadia; order Geobacterales; family Pseudopelobacteraceae; genus JACRCG01. The sequence continues at coordinate 4,195 of JBAXVG010000079.1, forward strand.
AAGCAGCAGTTCAGCCATGGCCTCAAGCTTTGCTTCCCAGGGCAGCGCCGATATCTCCGGCTTGGGCTCCACAAACGGTGTCAGATACCAGGGGCTGAAACGAAGCGTCAGTGCGCTCATATCGCCGGACCAGACCCCTCGTTTTACCTTGGTCAAGTTGGTGGAGCCGGACATGTAGAGAATTTTGCCGTTCAGTATCTGCGATTCCGGATTTCCTGCCAGATAGCATGACATCATGTCAATGGCTGCCCGACGGTTCTCAGCGAACATCCGATCTGAAAAAGGTATGAATTTGGTTGGCGCTGTAGTCCCGGATGTCTCGCAGAACATCCTGATGGTGCCGGGCCACGTCATATTGTTCAGATTGGGGGCTGAACGTCCAATCGATAATGGAGGATGATCGCGGTAAAAATAATCAGTCATGAATTCCTGATAGGAACGGATCGGCACTCGACTTTTGTAGTAATGGTAGGCAGCATCAAAAGAAGCATTTTTCAACCGGGCAAAGTCATTGTCCCTTCCAAAGCATGTCTGAGTTGCTGTTTCCAGCAACTCTCCAAATATCTTCCGCTGAACTTCCAGCGGCTCCAACCGGTTGAATATTATGGATCTTTTTACAGCCTGCGCATGCAGCAACCTCTGTGGTGGCCCAGCATTTTGTATCTTCGCAAGCATTCCCATCTAAACAGCCAACTGCAGTCGCGGATAGAGGAGCTTGCCATACCAGCTGTCCAGCAAAGTGTTGTAGGCTTCGTGGTGGAAGATGAGCGAAGCGTGGGCAACACCGTCGCCAACTACGCTGGACTTTACCGTCTTTACCAGACAGGACGGGAATATTCGGGTGAAGAGTGAAGGTTCGTTGAACAGCCGTAGTGTCGGTGACGAGGGCACCAGGATGTCGGATTCATTTTCGGCAAGAAGCACCAGCACCGGGCCATGAAAGAGTGTGTTTGAAAGCATCGGAAAGCTGAACTCCCTGAGTGCAGTAACTCTTTCAAAACCACTTTGAGCGGTAGTGTATTCTATGACATCAAATATTTTCTTGCGGATGGCAAGGTGGCGGACACTGAGGTTACGGTTCTCTGCACCCGCATTGAAGAGCGCCTGAAAACATCGCCGCGAGCGCTCTACGTGTTTTGATATATCCACTATATTAGTCGGGTCGGCAGACATGATTTTTTTAAGATTGCTTTCAAGTATTCTCAGACCTTCACGTTTTAACTCACTGGCTCTGATGAGATCATCGGTTGTTATGATAGGACTTATGAGCACCAGTCCCCTGATGCTTTCGTGCAGCCACTCATCGGCGTGTCGCAGGAAGTTGGAGATCAGGCCGCAGCCAAAGCTGACACCCATGATCAGTGGTTTTTGTCCCTTGCGTGACAGATCTTCAACCAGATCTGTAAGTTGAGCTGTAAACATCTCCTGACAGAATCCGTTGCGGGAATAATTCAGATAATAGATAGAGCCATGTTGCCGCAATAATGCACGCTGAAACTCAACCGTCTCAGTGGCGTCCGGCACGAAACCTCCCAGCACGATGGTGGGAACATTGCCCGGCCCTTTTTCCCGGAAGATCTGACAACGTGTCCGGTAGGAATCCTGATTCTGCTCAAGCACTGCAAACTCACGCCGACGGGATTTTGGGGCATATCGCTTGATGGAGATACCACGCATGAATCCTGCTGCTGCTGTAAAAGCTGATACCATCGGACGAATACCATGAACAACCTGAAGCTTTGCGGCCTTTTCGCTCATATGCCCTCCTCTGTATTATTTGGAAGGCATCGTAGCATTATCAGGTTACATACATATTGAGGGTTGGTAAAAGTTTTGCAAATTTTTCCGAGATCACTCCGTATTCCATGCTTTGGTTGGCTGTTAATCGATTTGAGACAGCACCATTGGTGCGCAGACATACTTTGAATCTGCTGCCACTCTGCCACACATCGCACAGAAGTAAGTTCCATCCTTCGCTAATCGAGCCAACGTGAGCATCTGTTTGCGATCGGCAAGAGTGCAGAGATGTTGTTTGTGATGTGACTCCGTGTCACATTCGACAAGATGTAATGGCATTGTCGTCACCCCTTCTTTTCAGTTTTTCCTACAAATAATGTTCGACTAAATCTTGAACTGCCCCACCAGTTGTTTCATGCCCTTTGCAAGCTGATTGAGCTTTTCCGCTGAAGCGGCAGACTGGTTCATACCGGATGCAAAATCTACGGTCACTTCGGAGACTTGATTTATGTTCGTGGATATCACTTCGATGGTCGCTGTCTGTTCCTGCGATGCGGTGGCTATTTGAGAGATCATCTCGGCAATCTCCTCGATACCCTCCACAATCTTTTCAAGAGCCTCTCCGGCCTGATTGGCGAGTGAAACCCCGGTTTCTGCCTCTTCTATACCACGTGCCATTGACTTTGCCACATTACCTGATTCCGACTGGATTGAGCGAATCATGCCGGCGATCTCTTTGGTTGCTGTGGTAGTTCGCTCCGCAAGCCTTCTGACCTCGTCGGCCACCACCGCAAAACCGCGTCCCTGCTCACCGGCGCGAGCGGCCTCAATGGCTGCATTAAGGGCCAGCAGGTTGGTCTGATCGGCAATATCGTTTATAAACGAGACTACTTCGCCGATTTTCTCTGATTCGAGAGAAAGAGCACCGATCGTTCCGGAAGCCTCCCTGATCGTTCTGGCCACTGATTTTATGCCGGCGATAGCATGTCGTATGACCTCCCCGCCATCCAGCACAGAACTCTTCAGCTTGCGCGAAAAGTCGGCTGCTGATAGGGTATTATTGGAAACATCGTTGACTGTCGCAGACATCTCTTCGGTCGCTGTTGCAATACCCGCCGTCTGCTCGGCCTGTGAATTGGCGCGACCAACCATCTGTGTGGAGGTCACGGATAGCTCACGGGACGAATCAGCGACTTGGTTCGACATGTCGCTGATCTGTGAGATGGCATCGCGTAAACGGTCCAGGAATGTATTGTAACAGTTTGACATCTCGCCAATCTCATCCTTATGTATATGATCTAGACGCCTGATCAGGCTGTTTTCCCGTTCTGCCGACTCGATCAGCTCTTTTACTTTTACAACCGGCCTGACGATGGAGCGGTAAAGGATGATTCCCAAAAGGGCAGCCATGACTATTGAAACTGCCCCGACAACAATATTCAGGATTATGCTGAAACGTACTGTCTTGTTGGCTGATGCAGATGCATCCTCCTGCCCTTTGTGGGCGGTCAGCAGCTCTTTTTTTCCTTCTTCGGTGTATGTCTGCACCATCTTGCGCAACCTGTCGTCCAGATCACCGGCCTTGCGCTTCATTTCCAGTTGCAATCAATCGAACCTTGGAAATAACCCCGTCTGGTGCCAACAGGATTTCGCGCACCCCGTTCAGCTTTGCCATCGCCCCATTCAGCAGAGCCGTTTCCGCCTTGGCGTTGATGGTCACCATCCCTTTTTCAACCGAGTTCCGATAATTTGGTACTTTGGCAAGAACGGAATTGATCTCTCCCTGCAACCGGTCCATCTCTGAATCGGAAGAGACGCTGAAAAGTCTGGCGCTCAATCCTTCCAAGGCAAGCACGGACGCAACAAGAGTCGCATTTGAGTTTAAAACACCGGAAGCGGCATTTGTCTGGGTAAAGGATGTGTCCTGGCGTTTGGTTGCCGATGCCGCCTCCATTGCTGCGGCATCGGCGTTCTGATTAAGGGTGGTGCTGACACTTGCAAGTTGATCGCGCAACTCCGAAACGGTTGCTTCAAGTTTTTGTTTGAGGGTGCCGTTTTCGGGCTGTATCAGTAACGCGGCGTGTGCCTCGCTTAACTCCGCAATTCTCTGTTTCACTGCCCGGATGGCACTCAACATCTCTCTGGATTCGGCAATTGTCTGGTTCTCCGCCAACTGGTCCAATAACCCATTGATCCTGCTCTTGAGTATGACGGCCTGCTTTCTTTCGCGGGCGAACTGAAACATTAAAATAAGTGACTGAAGCTGTTCTGAGGTCGCTTTCCCTGATTCAACGATCTTTAGTCTTGCAGCAATTTTCTTTGAGCCGTCGAACGCCCCGTTGAAGGCCGCAGTGTTGGCCTTCTGGAGCGCGATTACCTTGGCGTCGAGCAGACCGAGCGCGGTAGTCATCTCCTTCAGCCGTGCGGTGATGGCCGTGTTGGCTTCCTGGACATCCCTTTCGGAATGCAGCCGTTTTTCCGTAACGGTAAAAACTTCTGTCGAGGTTTGGCCCAGTTCTTTGTGGATGCCGCGAGAACGACCGGAAATCCGCTCCAGTGCAACCTCAGCATCATTCAGTTCAGCCAGGGATCTGGTAAAGCTCTCCCGGTGCAGCTTGAGTTCCTGATTGTTAGGGGCGCCGCTAGCCTTGATCAGATCGGATACGGCGCTCTGAAGGGCCCTCTGCAGGTCGGTAGTCCTGACCTGATAGGGGGTGCTGGTTGCAAGGAGATACGAGAGGTTGCGGCGTACTGACGTAAGTCCGTAAATACTTACCGAGGATAAAGATATAACAATCAGAATAACAAATGATACGTTCAGAGCGAGCTTGGACTTGATATTCATGATCATGTACCTCACTGTACTCAATCAGGGAAGCGACTAACTGCAACGCTTCCAAAACATTACTTACTTGAGGTACTTCTGACCTTCCCCCCTGATAAAATCGATCAATTTTTTGATTCCGGGCGATGGTTCACCCTTGGTGACGAATATAAGCGGACGAGTGATCGGCGGTCCATCTACTGTTTTAACGGTATCGTTGACGAACGAATCGCTGACAGCGCCAATGGCCTCCTTCATCGTCGCCACTTCCTTTATCTCCGCCATGGTAGTAGAGGCTTCCACCGCATCGGCGGCATACTGCTCCCCATCCATTATGGTTTTACTGAAGAAGCTCCTGGTTCCCGACCCCTTTACCGAGGTGACGACGATTACATCGGCGTCAGGACCGCCCACCTCTTTCCAGTTTTTTATCTTGCCTGTATTGAGCCCCTTGAGTTGCTCCCTGGACAGTTTCGATACCGGGTTTTGCTTGTTTACAATGACCTTCATCGTGTCCTGGGCCAGGACATGTTCAACCAGATTCGGAATACCCCCCAGTTCCTTGACAGCTTTTTTCAGGTCTTCAAGGCTCTCGGATCCCATGGCGGCCTCGCAGCTTCCAGCCGCAAGATCTTTTGCACCCGCGCCGGAACCATTTGCCAGAAGCTCCAGTTGAATGCCGGTTCCTTTTTCAAAGGGTTCCTTGATCTTCGACATGATTTTACCCATGGTCGTTGATGAACCGTGGATTACGAGTTTTTCGGCACGTGCGGGAAGTACGGATAACGAAACGGTGGAGAGCAAGAGGAGCAGAGAGAGAACTGTTTTCATAGGACACCTCCGGAAAGTAAAATTCCGTTTCATTATGCGTTGCGAGATTTGCCGTTGCAAGAATTATAAGTGCCTGTAACACAATTGTAACATTCGTTGTAAAAAGTCTTTCCATGTAAGTAAGCGCTTATTCACTGAACGAATCAGTGCAATAATAATTCTTTTCCTCTGTACAACTCATAAAAATCATTTCCTGTGAGTGGTTTGCTGAACAGGTACCCCTGCAACTCGTTACAACCTCGCTCCGTAAGGAATTTTGCCTGTTCCTCATTCTCCACACCTTCTGCGACAACGGTCATATTTGTTGTTTGTTACGAAAGTATTTCAGCTCAGTGACATGTTGGTTAAGTTTTAGTTATTACTTGAGTATTCTTGGTTGTTACTGTAGATTAAATGCTGGTAAGCAATCACAGTTATTGTGGGCAATTTAAAGCTTTATGAAGTGTAAAAGAATGATATGACGACCGAATTCAGCGAAATATACCTCAGCGAAGTGCTGGGAAAGACTGTAATTAACAGTAATGGGGACGCTCTCGGGGTGTTGCGCGACCTGATCATGGTTCCGGGTGAGGTATTTCCCGAAGTCTCGCATATTATCTTCCGATCCCGTAAGGGTCGCAAATCCCTGCCTTGGTCTGAAGTGGCACTGTTCACCCATGTCGTTATTTCATCGGTGGGCGCCAATCCCCCTGGTCTGGCAAGATACGAACCCTGCGATGGCGAGATACTTGTCAGGCGGGGCCTGCTTGACAAGCAGATTGTAGACGTCGATGGAGCCAAGGTAGTGCGCGTCAACGATATCAAGCTCGGAAGATTCAACGACAAGCTGTGCATTTTCTCGGTGGACATAGGATTTCGTGGACTTTTGCGTCGTCTGGGTTATATGAAGCTGGGCGAGCAGGTGGCCCGGATCCTGAAACGTGAGATTCCTACTACGGAGCTTAGCTGGGAATATGTCCAGCCGCTGGAGCCACATTCATCCAAACTGGCCCTCAACATCGCCCGAGGACAGATGAACGAGATCCACCCGGCCGACCTGGCCGACATCATCGAAAACATCCCTATCCAGAACATACGCACGGTACTTGACTCGATTGATGCCGAGACAACCGGCGATGCCCTCTACGAACTTGAGTCTGACATGCGTAACATCGTAGTCAACCAGCTTGATGCAGGACAATTGACCGACATCCTGGAAGAGATGGAGCCGGACGAAGCTGCCGACATTCTATCGGATCTGCCTGAGGAGAAAGCCCAGGAACTGCTGGAGATGATGGACCAGGAAGATGCAGAGGATATCCAGGAACTGCTCGAGCACGAAGACGACACTGCCGGGGGGTTTATGAATCCGGACTATTTCAGATTATCACCTGATATTACGGTCGGCGTTGCCCTGGAACAGGTACGGGAAACGGCTAAAGACGTTGAAACGGTATACTACGGCTACATAGTCAATGCCGAGGATCGGCTGGAAGGGGTTGTTACCCTCAAGGATCTGCTCATATCTCCTTCAGAAAGCCCCATCAGCGATGTCATGGTCGAAAACATCAAAACCGTCTGTGTCAACGACGAGCTGATAGATGTGCTTGAAACTCTGACAAAGTATAACCTGATCGCCCTGCCTGTTATGGATGAAGATGGCCTTATGGCCGGTATCGTTACGGTCGACGATATACTGGAACACTACCTGCCGCGGCTGCTCAAGACGCACCGCCGATAATAGAGAGACCGACGATGCCATTCGATTTTTCTTCATACAGGTTCCTTAAGCCGATCAAAGGCCTCAATATCAGGAATATCATGCTGTTCCTGGCAATCCTCGGACCGGGCATCATCACGGCCAACGTGGATAACGATGCCGGCGGTATCACTACCTATTCGCTGGCCGCAGCCAATTACGGGTACTCCATTTTATGGATGATGATCCCCACCACCATTGCCCTGGTAGTAGTGCAGGAGATGTGCGCCCGCATGGGAGCTGTTACCGGCAAGGGCCTTTCGGACCTGATCCGGGAATCATTCGGCGTCAAGGTCACGTTTTACGTTATGATCGCGCTGCTTTTGACCAATATGGGCAATTCCATCTCCGAATTCGCCGGCATAGCCGCCAGTCTTGAGATCTTTGGCATCAGTAAATATATTTCCGTACCGGTCTGTGCAGTTCTGGTCTGGCTGCTGATCGTAAAGGGATCTTACAAAGTGGTTGAGAAGGTATTTCTGGTGGCCTGCCTGGTCTACATCGCCTATCCGATCGCTGCCTTCATGGCCGGGCCGGACTGGTCGGTCGTTTTGAAAGCATCTGTTACCCCCTCCTTCAAATCCGACAGCGCCTACCTGATGACCTTGATCGGCATCGTCGGCACGACCATTGCCCCCTGGATGCAGTTCTATCAGCAGGCGGCGGTCGTTGAAAAGGGTATTACTGCTGCTCAGTACAATTTTTCACGGATTGATGTGATCTTCGGATGTATTATGGCCATAGTGGTGGCTTTCTTTATGATGGTAGCCTGTGCAGCAAGCATCCACCTGCATGGATTGAAGATTGAAACTGCTGCCGACGCAGCCTTGGCGCTGAAGCCGCTCGTGGGCCAACACGCCTCGGCACTGTTCGCTTTCGGGCTTTTCAATGCTTCACTCTTCGCTGCCTGTATATTGCCGCTTTCCACGGCCTACTACATTTGCGAAGGGATGGGGTGGGAATCGGGGGTTGACAAGGACTTCGAGCAGGCTCCACAGTTCTTCTGGCTCTTTACTGTCATCATCGTAATCAGCGCCGGGCTGATCCTGATTCCGAACGCTCCCCTCATGTCAATCATGTTCATCTCACAGGTAGTTAACGGCGCCGTGCTGCCTTTCGTCCTGTTTTTCATGATCATTCTGATCAACGACGCCAAGCTGATGGGTAATTACGTCAACGGGCCGGTCTTCAACATCATTGCCTGGCTCACGGTTGTCATAATGATCCTGCTGACCATCGTCATGACCATCGACATTGCAGTCCCGGGACTCACCAAGAGGATGTTGGCTTTTTGAAAAGGCAATCAGTGCAATAATAATTCTTTTCCTCTGTACAACTCATAAAAATCATTTTCAGTCAGTGGTTTGCTGAACAGGTACCCCTGCAGCTCGTTACAACCTCGCTCCGCAAGGAAGTCTGCCTGTTCCTCGTTCTCCACTCCTTCTGCGACAACGGTCATATTCATACCTTTGGAGATTCCGAGCACTGACTCAACAATAGCGATAGACGCCGGGTCATCGGGGAGGTTCATGACGAATGAACGGTCGATTTTCAACTCGTTGATCGGCATCTTGCTCAGATAGCTGAGAGATGAGTAACCGGTGCCGAAATCGTCAATTGAAAGCTTTATGCCAAGGACGGTCAAAGAAAGCAGTGTTGCTATCGTAGCATCCACATCTCTGACAATGATGCTCTCGGTCAACTCGAGACAAAGACAGCCTGGTTCCATACCGGTTCTGCCAAGCACCCCTTGGACCAAATCAGTCAGACCTCCCTCGTGAAGTTGGATGGCGGAGATGTTGACCGACATCCGAATAGGCCCCATGCCCTGCTTACGCCAGTCAACGTATTGTTCGCAGGCCGTTTCAAGAACCCAGGCGCCAACTTGGGTTATCAGGCCGGTCTCCTCAAGCACCGGTACAAAAAAGGTTGGGGCAGGGGGGTGACTCATTCCTGCCGGATGCCATCTCAGCAGGGCTTCCATGCCCACAGTCTGCCTGGTCCTGGAATCGATCTTGGGCTGGTAGTTCAGTGAGAATTCATTACGTTCAAGCGCTTTCCTCAGTCCGTACTCAAGATCGATCCTGCTCTGGACTTGCTTCATCAACTCGCTGGAGTAATAACAATGCTGGTTCCGGCCTAATGTCTTTGCGTGCCCTTGAGCAACGTCGGCGTGCTGCAGGAGGCTATCGACTGATTCGCCGTCGTGGGGAAAAGAAGCAATGCCGATATTGTAGCTGGCGTACACCTCGTTATTCAAAACGGTAAATGGATTGCCAAGCAGCGAACAGATATATGAAACGTGCCGGGATACCTCCGGGCTATTGGAAACCATCATGGCGAACTCGTTGCTTGCTATTCTGCAGATGACGACGTTTTGCATAATCAGGAGCTTGAACCGTTCCGCGAGTTCTTCGACCATCCGGTCGCCATATTCGTGGCCGAATGTTTCCACAACGGTTTTAAAGTTCCCCAGCTCAACGAGCACCAGGAACAGGTTGCCTGTAAAATCTTCACCCACGACCAATTCGCCGAATCTGTCACTCAGATGCTTCCTTCCCGGGAGTTTAGTCAGCGGGTCAAGTGCCTGGTCAACAACCTCGTGCAGACTAAGATGGTGCTCACGCTCTTCGCGTTTTGTCTTAGCCCGGTCAAGAACTCTGTCAGTGATGATATCGATTACCGAGAAGTCATGGATCGGTTTGGTAACGTAGTCCCACGCCCCGTTACGAACGGTTTCAATAGCATATTCGACGGAACCGTTGCCGGAGATCACAACGACCGGGGTGCCGGGGCTTTTTATGGTTAGCTCCTTTACTACCGCCAGTCCGTCCACATCCGGCATCATCAGGTCGGTGAAGACGAGATCCGGCTTGACCGTATCGAACATCTCAATCCCCTGTCGTCCTCCTTCGGCCTGGAAAACGTCAAAACCCTGGTCTTCAAGGTATATTGATATGCTTCTACGTACGGAAGGATCGTCATCGATCACCAAAAGCCGGAGGTTATTCTGGAGAGGTGCCATTGTCATTTCCTCGAAAGTGGAAGCCGGATTGTGAAGCAGGCGCCCCGGCCCGGCTTCGAGTCGACGGTAAGTGTTCCGCCGTGGTTTTTTGTAATGATAGTGTGGGAGACGGACATACCCAGTCCGGTGCCCGACCCTACCGCTTTTGTGGTAAAGAATGGATCGAAAATATGCTGTCGCACGGCGTCGGGCATACCCGGCCCGTTGTCCGCGAAAGCAACCACTATATTTCCCTCATCCAGATAGGTGCTTATTGTGATGCCGGGTTTTGCCGTTCCGGCGTCGAACATGGCTTGTGCAGCGTTCTTCAGGATGTTTATAATCACCTGTTCCATCTCGGTCAAACAGACGGACACAACCGGCAAGTCCTGGCCGTAAGTGCTTTCAATCGAGATGTTTTTAAAGTCGTATTTCTTGCGAAGATCATAGTCGTTGGCGGCCAGTTTGAGAGACTGCTCTATAATCTCGTTGATATCCAGATCCTGGTGGCCCAAGTCGCTTTGCCTGCTGAACTGAAGCATACTGCCAATGATCGTGCTTGCCCGTTTGGCAGCACCACGCATATTCGTCACAAAACCGGTAATACTTCGCCGCTCCATGTATTCGTTCATTTTGTCAAGATCCAGCCCAAGTTCCTCGGCAACCCCCCGGTTGCCAGGCAAGGTTGAAGAGAACCGGCGCTCAAGGTTCTGAAGATCCTGTGTTATGGCACCAAGCGGATTATTTACTTCGTGGGCAATACCTGCGGCCATGCCCGCAATCATTGACATTTTCTCGTTCAGGATCATTATTTCTTCGGTTTTTTTTCTTTCCGTTACGTTGACAAGAAACCCCTCAAGCATCTCAATCTTGCCGTTAACTCCACTCACCGATCTCATAAAGAGATCGGCAAAAATATGGGTGCCGTCCTTACGTTTGGCTTCGAGATCATAAACATTTACACGGTCATCCGTCTTCAGCTGCATGAGGATATCATCTCGCTGTCGAGGATTTACATATAGCTGCCGCGCGATGTCCGTCACGTCCGCTATCATTTCATCTGCAGTTGAATATCCGAATATTTCGGCATAGGCGGTGTTCATTGATATAAACCGTCCGCCCGGCAGAGACTGGAATATGCCTATCGGTGAGTTTTCAAAGATATTACGATACTGTTTTTCGGACGTCTCAAGAGCAGTTTCTACCAGTTTTTTGGCGGTGATGTCCTGGAGCATTGAGAGGGAATATGACTTACCGGAGATTTCAACAATTCTGGTTGAGAGCAAACTGGTTGAGGACTTGCCATGATTATCGGTAGTTGTTATTTCCTCATTGTCAATTTTCCCGTTGTTCTTGAAAATTTCATAGATTCTCAGGCTCTCTTCTTGCGAAATAAATCCCATTTCCACTGAAGTTTTGCCCAGTAATTCTTCCTTGGTCGTGCCATGCCACTCGCAAAATTTTCGGTTGACATCAACATAGCCCCCATCCGGCAAGTCATTTAAGGCAATTATCAATGGGCTTTCATCAAATATGGTCTGGAAACGCTTTTCACTTTCTTTGAGGGCGACAATAGCTTTCTTTCTTTGGGTAATGTCAAGCACCACGGTTACAAAACCGGCGGATACTGCTCCGCGGACAAGCGGCGCAATGCCCAATAAGATATCAAGGTGAAGACCCTGTTTGGTAACCGTTCGGGTTTCAATCATTGCAGAACCGATTTCCATGGCCTGTGTATACGCATGACTACCAGCGGCTTTAAATTCGGCCTCTGTTGCATAGAGCTTCCTGCTGGAATGTCCTATGAGTTCCTCACGGGAATATCCATAAAGACGGCACATAGCGTCGTTTACTTTCTGGAACACCCGATCTTTGACATAGGCTATACCAACCGGTGCAGCCATAAATAATGATTGAAGCTCTTGCTCCATTAGCGTGCGGGCCTCAATCTCGTGTTTCAGGTCACCAGTTCTCTTCCGAACCATTCTCCGCAGTTGGACAATAAATATCAGCAGAACACTTGAGACAATCAGAACCCATTTGAGTATGTCAAGCGGACGAACGCCATGCTCGTACCTGACGGAAAGCCATTTCTGGTTTATTTTTCGCCGCTCCTCTTCCGGAAAGGACGTAATCGCCTTGTCCAGAATGCTTGCCAACTCGGGCCAGTCTTTGCGAACCCCCATGGCATAGGAGTCAAAGGGATAGCTGGAGGGGGCCGCAACCTTCAGATTGGCGAAGCCGTTTTCTTCAATCAGGAAGCTGGCAACAGCCAGGTTGCCGACATAGGCATCAGCTTTTCCGGTTGCAACTGCCTCTAGCGACGTTTTCGTAGTTGGAGTTTCAATGACCGTGACACCGGGTACGTCCTGCCCGATCTGTTCGGCCTGGACAAATCCGTTTTCCGTTGCAACAGTTCCGCCGGACAAATCCTTGATATTCGAGATAAACCTGCTGTCCCTGCGGGTAATGATGATCTGCGGGTACGATATATATGTTTTGGTGAACTCGATAAACCATTCTCGGGATTCTTTTCTCGTTATCATCAGGATAAGGTCGACGCCTTCCTTTTTTTGGATTGATTCAAGCGCATCCTTCCAGAGCATGTCAGGCGTCGGACGAAACTCAACACCAAGCTGTTTGCCAATCAACACGAGAAGGTCGTAGGAAATCCCCTGAAATCCACCATCTTTGAAAAATTCAAAAGGTGGATAGGTTTTGCTTATTCTGACGCGCACAACCGGATGAGCTGCAAGCCAGGACTTCTCTGCCTTCGTCAGGTTCAATTTGTCCCTGGAGTTATCCGACTCAGCTGCGCTGCAGACACCGCCGAACGACAGCGTAAATATCAGGAGGCAGCATAGTGCTGATCGATAGTTCATAGGAGCCTTCCCTTGCGCAACCCTGGGTTGTCTATGCAAGCCTGAAGCGCGCTACCAGGTTCTGCAGTGTTTCAGCCATCTGTGCCAGTTGGTTCGATGCTCCAGCGGACATCTGGGCGTTTGAGGCACTCTGATGGACCACTTCGGTAATCTGATGAATATTGCTGGTTATTTCATAGGTGGTGGCAGTCTGTTGTTCAGCGGCGGTTGCGATCTGACTGGCCTGCTCTGTAACGGAATTGGCCAGCGTCAGGATCT
>JBAXVG010000008.1:0-130550 GCA_037129255.1 Desulfuromonadales bacterium
CGCTGTTGTGGTGCCGGAGTCTCGGACTGTTTCGCCTGCGGTTGTTCAGGCACGAGAGGCATCTGCACAACTGAAGACGGAAACTGCACTGGGGCTATAACTGCTGCTTTCTGCGGTTCTGCCGATAATGCTGCTACTGCTGAGTGTGGCAATAACTGATCCGGTACTAAGCTGACAGGTGTTTTCTGTGTCATGTCAACTTCCTGACTGAGTGCAGTGGTTGTTGTTGACAATCTTCCACGTTGTTCATAAGCCGCTACAACTGCCAGCCCCCCTGTTGCGAACAACACCATATCTGGCGTCAACCAGCCTGACAAGATATCGGCACCTCGTATTGCAGGAGGTTCGGTACTGGAATTCATTGCTGCGTCCAGTGCACAGTCAGACTTCAAGAGAGAATTCTGTACTATCTGTGGCAACCCCAATAAATCTGAATCTGAGGCGACATCCGGATTTTCCGTTACTTCTTCGCGCATACTGCGCAACGCTACCGCTTGGTGTTTCATACTATCCGTAACGAGAATCGCTTGCTTTTTACTGCACATTCCGCTCAAGAGGTTGGCAAATGATCTGCCGGTACTCTTCTCACCCACTGATGGTACTGAACCAATCAGAGTGACGTCTGAAGTAATGGACGGCGTTACTCCTTGAAGCATATTCAAATTCATCTGTCCTGCATTCATAATTTTCTCACCTCCTTTCTGTCGGGATTTTTTATGGAGTGGACAGTGCTGCTGTCCATAAAATCAGATTTATCGTTCCTGCAGGTTATCGGTCACCCATTTGACGAGGCGTGGCTGACTGATAAACGGCACCAGCTTTGCGACCGTTTTGGTGTCCATCCTGCTTAGGAGTGAAAGAGCAAGATCTTCCTTCAGTGTGTCAATCATCTTTCCGGCCTGCTCACTGCGCATGGTTTTAAACAGTTTAACCATTTTCAGTATCTTCTCGTCCTGCTTTTTCTTCTGAGTATCTGACTGAACTTTCAGCGAGTCATCAAGCTTTTTCCTGCTATCTTCAAGGGCTTTTACCTGCGCTTCGAGCTTGGAAGCGAGCTTTTTCAGTTCCTGCTCTTTCGCCGCCAAGGCTGCTTCCTTCTCGGCCAACTGTTGCCGACGTGCGTCCTGAAGGGCTTTCTCCTCTCGGGCTGCACGGGAAGCATTGATCGGTTGATGATTTGCCGTCATTGGATCCTTTACAGTATCTGCAGACGGCTTATCTGGAGAATCGCTCTGGGCCGCAGAGCTTGCCGCCACAGGCGCAAGCCCGAAATATACCAGACCGGCTCCAAGCGAAAGCAATATTGTCAAAAATATGACTTTTGTGCGATTCAATCTGGGCCAGCCTTCTTCTGGATTGAAATTTCGTCAAGAAACTTCCGTTCTTTCTGTTCCATTTCCAGTAGAAACTCCCTTGTTTTCCTTACCTTGAGAGATTCTAGCACTTTTTTGTCCTTGCTCGCTTCCAGCAGATCTTCCCGTCGTTCATTCAAAACAAGGTCAAGCTGCTCAACCAGCACTTTCTGGTATTTGATTTCTACTCGTTTACGATTAAAAAAATCCGAATACATCCTCATTTCATCAATGCATCCAAGCTCCTGCTGGCGACAACGAAACTCTTCTGACAATTCACTAACCTGCTCTTCTCCGCGGCGTAGATCAGTACTTGCCTTTTCAAGATTCTGTTTGGATGTTGCAAAATCTTGTTTGCGAAGTTTTTCCATCTCACGACGGTAACCAAGCACCTGTTCCAGTTCAAACCTCATGACCGCCATGACTACTTACTCCCCATCACATTGCCTACTCATACTTCAAACATCGACGCAAGACCCTGTATCGCTTTATCCATCATCACCGGGTCATCGACTGACTGTTTCAAAAAGGAGTTCATATCTGCAATGTGTGACACAGCATAATCTATACCGGAATTACTACCGGTCTTGTAGGCACCAATATTTATCAGATCCTCCGACTGGCGATAGGTCGCCAATACCTCTTTGAATTTTGAAGCAAGTTCAATATGCTTCCTTGAAGCAACATCGGTCATGACTCGGCTGGCGCTCGCCAGAACATCTATCGGAGGATAGATCGAGCGAGCCGCCAAGTCACGAGAAAGTACGATGTGTCCATCCAGTATACTTCGCATGGCATCCGAAATCGGTTCGTTAAAGTCATCCCCTTCCACCAGCACTGTGTACAGCGCGGTAATACTTCCTTCCGGAAAATTACCCGTTCGCTCAAGCAGTTTTGGCAGCGCAGCAAAAACAGATGGTGTATATCCCTTGGTAGTCGGCGGCTCACCAATGGCAAGTCCAACCTCGCGCATCGCCATGGCAAAACGGGTCGCCGAATCCATCATCAACAGAACGGTCTTCCCCTGGTTTTTGAAATACTCAGCTATCGTTGTTGCAATGTAGGCTCCACGCATCCTCACAAGAGGAGGCTGATCGGAAGTAGCTACAACAACAACGGATTTTTTCAATCCCAGCTCTTGAAGATCCTTTTCTATAAACTCTCGTAACTCCCGACCGCGTTCGCCAATCAGAGCAATTATGTTTACATCTGCTTCGGTATAGCGGGCTATCATTCCCAACAGCGTCGATTTTCCGACACCCGACCCAGCCATTATGCCGACACGCTGACCTCGACCACAGGTTAAAAGTCCATTGATACTGCGAATTCCAAGATCCAAAGGCTTTCGGATCGGCGGACGGGACATCGGATTAACAGGCAAGGCATAGATCGGATATTCTTCCTTCGCACCAACCGGACCTTTATCATCGATAGGATTTCCAAGCCCGTCTATTACACGACCCAACAGGTTCGGTCCAACCTTTAGAGAAGCTTTATCACGCCGGACTGTTATCAGGCTGTCAAGGCCAACTCCTCTTAGCTCACCAAGAGGCATAAGCAACGTTTTACTGTTGCGAAATCCGACAACCTCGGCCGGAATCGGTTCACCCTCCAGGGGCTTTATCTGGCAGATTGCCCCCACAGAGGTGTCAGGACAGTAACCTTCAATAACCAGACCAACAACCTGTGTTACTTTGCCATGCAACCTGACCGGTTTGGATGCAGTAATTGCTGATCTGTATTTTCCAAGGTTCAGCTCCGCATCATGCATGTGTACACATCCCGGTATCAGTCACCTTCTATTGCACTAATAGTGCGCTGCTCAAGAAGGTGACGGTAAATTTCATCCATCTGGGCGTCCAAGTTCGCATCAATGGTTCCCATAACCGTATCAACCTGGCAGAACCCGACTGCAACAATCGGATCAGACTTAAGCAGCAGCCGCGCGCTGACTAGCTCTTTTTGCAGGCACGCTTCCCGGCCTGTGGTTACCAGGGAATAATCATCCGGATTGAGTCGTACTGTTATCTCCTCACGCTCCGACAGTGTGGCAATAGCATTGCGGACAATATCAGCCAGAAGACACCGGTCTTGGGAAATCTCACGAATAATGACCTTGCGGGAGATCAGCATGATCAGATTGATCAATTCGTCCTCTGACTCGCGCAACACCTTATCCCTTAAATCGAGGATAGTATCAGTGGATGTCCGCAGTGCTCTGAAAACGTTCACAAGCCCCCGTTCTGCAAGGTTTTTTCCATCTTGCAAACCGGAGTTAAATGCATCGCTGATCCTCTGGTTCAACTCTTCTTCAGAGATCTCTAAGACAGGCGGACCCTTCTCGACTTGCTCTTCCTGCGATGGGTCATTCCATGTTGTGAATCCACTCTCTTCCTTGAGCATAGCCATCGGCACAAAATCTGCCGGATGCTTCACTGACCCAGGAACGGCCATCGATTGTCCGATCTGCCTGAAACTGAAATCGGAAATATCGGAATCTTCCTTGTGCTCGGACTTGATGATCCTAGACAAGGACATCGTCTCCACCACGGCCCGCCAGGACAACTTTACCTTCTTCTTCCATCTTACGAACGATTTTGATGATCTCGCCCTGGGCCTTTTCCACATCAGACAATCGCACCGGTCCCATAACTTCCAGGTCTTCCTTGATCATGTCGGCTGCGCGACTTGAAATGTTCCTGAATATCTTGTCTTTTACCTCATCCGGTGAGGTTTTCATTGCCAAGGTTAACGTGTCGTTAGAAACTTCACGCATGATAGACTGTATACTGCGATCGTCCAAAGCAAAGACGTCGTCGAAAGTAAACAGGTGTTTACGGATGATCTCGGATAGCGGCGGACTGAGCACGTCCAGTTTGTCCAGAATTTGTTTCTCTTTGCTTCGTTCGAAGTGATTGAACATGTCTACAACTTTGTCGATGCCGCCCACCTTATAACGCTGTGTTCCACCCATCGACTTAAGCTCTCGTTTGATGACCTCGTCGATATCCTTTAATATTTCAGGCGAAACCTGTTCGACATCGGCTATGCGTAACACTACTTCTGCCTGCAGTTCCTGAGGCAGCAGACTTATAATTTCACTGGTCTGCTTTGATTTAAGTTTTGCCAGGATGACTGCAATGGTTTGCGGGTGCTCCTGAGAAAGAAAATTGGCAACGCTCTTGGGATCCATATTAGCCAGAATATCTACAAGGTCTCCATAACTAGACGCCTGCAGTTCTTCCATCAACACCTGGGCTTTGGCAGGCCCGAGGGCTTTTTCGAGAATTTTGAAGACAAACTCATCTCCCTGGGAAAAGATGCCGGATTCCGGATTGATAACCTCAGTAAAGCCCTCGACTACTTCCATAATCGTACTGCGAGATACATGCCCCAGCTTGCCCATGCTCTTACTTATTTTTTTAATCTCGCTGTCATCAAGATGCTCAAAGACCTTGGAGGTCACTTCATTACCAAGGTAAAGCAGAAGTATGGCAGCCTTTTCTGAACCAGTCATAGCGCCTCTATAAAATTGTTACTTATCTTCAGCCACCCAGTTTTGCAAAATCTGGGCAACCTGGTAAGGATCTTTTTTTGCCTGTTCTATCAGATCCTGCTGTTCGGCCAACTGAATGGCAAGCTGTGCGCGTTCTGTCGTTGAAAGCTGCTCCGTACCCTCTCCAATCGGCTCAATACTACTCATGGAGTTGCTCCTTACGACCCTGAGAGAGATCAGAAGCGGACGAATTACGAACATGATCAAGGCCAGAAATCCTATCCCTATCGTGAGATTTTTTGCTAGCGATATAAAGAAAGGGTTTGTCCACCACGTAGCCGTTTCTGTTGCGCCGAGTTCGCCGGTATCCTGGAATGGAATATTCTGAACGCTCAATTGGTCACCTCGTTCGGTGCTAAATCCGACTGCACTCCTTACCAGAGTTTCAATTTTCTGTAATTCATCCGGCGAACGAGGAATATATTTGGCTTTGACAGCCTGCCCTTCCTTCACTGCAACGGGTGTTTCGTATTTACCGTCTACAAGGACTGCCACAGATATTTTGCTCAGTGCACCAACCGGCTCAATAATTTTGGCAGTAGAACGACTTACCTCATAGTTGAGTGTTTCATCGTTCTTGGATCCGCCACTTGCTGATGATGCATTGGCTGCGTTTGTACGAGCCAAATTTGTCTGAACGCCGGGGGCACCGGAGGCACCGGAGCCACTGGCCCCTTTTTCCTCAGTACGCTGTTCACTGCGTACTGCAATAGACTCAGGATCAAACTTCTCTTCCACCCGTTCGACATGCTTAAAGTCGAAAACTGCCGTGACACGAGCAACCGACTTACCACCGCCAACAATCCTGTCCAGCAGAGATTGTATGCGTTCCTCCACATTTTTTTCGTAGGCCCGCTGGGTCTCCTGCATGGCAGATGTCATACGAGATGTCGGGTCACTGCTACCGCCCTTACTGAGAATTTTTCCATGGTTGTCAAGCACAGTTACATGTTCAGGTTCCAGGCCTTCAATCGACGCAGAAACCAGATGAATCACACCCTGTACTTCAGAGTCACGCAAACTTCGATTCGATTTCATCTTTATGACGATAGACGCCGTGGCTGGTTTTTCGTTGTCCTTGAACAGTGATTTTTCCGGTATAACCAAATGAACCCGAGCCTGCTCAACACCTACCAACTGGGAAATTGTTCGTGATAATTCACCCTGTAATGCCCTCAGATAATTCAGTTTCTGCGCAAATTCCGTGATTCCAAAGTTCATTTTACGGTCAAACAGCTCGAAACCGACGCCAGCACCCTGAGGAATACCTTCTGAAGCCAGTGTCAATCTGAGTTCGTATACTTTATCGGATGGCACAAGAACCCCTTTCCCATCTGAGGTGATCTGGTAAGGGGTCTTGCTCTCCTTCAATTTTTTGACTATTTCTCCCGCGTCTTCGGAAGCAAGGTTAGTAAAAAGCGGACGGTATTCAGTGCGGTTGGTGACAAAAATCAAAACGGCAAACGCAATGGCCGACAGAAACGCAACTCCGGCGACCAGCATCTGCTTACCTGGAGAAAGCAGCGTAAAAGGCTCTATGAGTCTACGTAATCCTTCCGGCATTGCGTCGTGCGTGTTCCTTTCCGTATGTTCCCTAAACTGGTGCCTGACGGCAAAATGGGTCGGTGCTAAGTGATAAAACAGATTTACACTTGCATTCTCATGACTTCCTGATAGGCTTCAAGAGCCTTGTTGCGGACAGAAGACATAAACTGAAACGAAATACTGGCCTTCTCCATTGAAATCATGACTTCATGGAGGTTCTTGTTTTCTCCACTGGCAAGCCCTTGTATAGCTTTATCCGACTGAACCTGAATATCATTGACCTTGGATACGAGTTCGCTGAAAAATTTCCCGGCGCTATCTGCCATCGAAGATGAACCAACCTTGTTCAGTTCCGGAAATGCCTTCGAAATACCAATCCCGCTCTCAATACCTTTAATGTCCATATCGATAACCCTCTACTTGACTATTTGGAATTCAGATTAATGGATGGGGCAGCTACTTGCCGATTTCGAGTGTCTTCATGGCCATGCTTTTAGCCGCCTGGACAGCCGTAATATTGGCCTCATACGCACGCGTGGCACCAATCATATCAGCCATTTCTTCAACCACATTAACGTTTGGCATGGAAACATATCCTTGGGGGTTGGCATCCGGATGACTGGGATCATACTGCAGACGTGGCGGGTTCTGGTCTTCAATTATCTGCGTAACCTCAACCTGGCGAACCTGCTGGCCGGTTGCCCCGTCAAGTGCACGGTCGAAACGGCCTCCAATTGGCGTTGCAGAAAAAACAGCATCTTTCCGTTTATAGGGGCCACCTTCCGGGGTTCGCGTTGCATTGGCATTCGCCAGATTGCTGGAGATGAGGTTCATTCGGGCCCGTTCAGCTGTGAGCGCCGATGAACTCACGTTTATAGCGCTGAAAAAATCCATTTATTTGCCCTCTCTTATAGCCGACTTCAGCCCTTCAAACTTCTTTGTCAACATCTGCACCGAGGCATTGAACATAAGCTGGTTCTCCGCCATCTTGCCCATCTCATTTTCCAGCTCTACGGCATTGCCATCTTTTCCGGGTGTTTTGGAGGGGGTTTCAATCACCTTACCGGTAACAGCCCGCAGCGCATTCATTCCGGAGCCTGCACCACGCTGAGAACTCTTCAGAGCCCCCTGCAGCTCCTCTTCAAAAATCAAAGTTTGAGGAACATAATTTGGAGTTTCAGCGTTAGCAATATTCGATGAGATCAAATTTTGATTTTTTACCCTCAAGTCTACGCTCTTTCCAAGCAGATCGATGGTTGTGCTGAATATTCCTTCAATCCTCATATGATCCTCCTTGCATACTAAGCTTTCTGCAAAAAATGTACCTTTGAGCAAAATTCTAAATGGCTCAAGGGCAACCTTGAATAAACTGCTTTAGTTACCCTGAGTAACTAACAGGTTCAAAAGGAAAGACCTCACGATGAAGTCAAAAAACTGACTTCATCAGTATTTTTGACAGCGGTTGTTTGATAATCATCGAACACGCGCTTTTGCGCCAAGAGATGCAAGAGCTTGTTGGGCAAGTTTTTGCCAGTCAGGATCCTTACCGTTTTTTGCAAGGTATTCAAATAAAACCTTTGCATGCGGGACATTGCCACCGTTCAGGTTGATTTCACCGGCTTTGTAGAGAAACTCCTCTTGTCGTTTGTTGTCCGGCAGCTTAAGAGCAGCGTCAAGCAACTTCAGAGCCCCCTTGTGGTCGCCGGAAGCTTCCCGGGCAGAGAACGCAACAAAATATGCATCGGGAATGAGTTGCGGATTGCGACCCGTTGGACTAACCAAAAAAAGTTCCATAGCTTTTCCTGCCCGGACATAATCCTGCATCGACCATAGTGAACGCCCCAAAAGATAGTAGCTATCCGCTCTATGTGCCTTTTCACCTTTGTTAAGCAACCATATCATCATCTCTTTTGCCTGCTGGTACTTATCAGTTGAAAAATAAAGCGCCCCAAGGCGTTCCATCATCAATCGAGCTCGTGTATTTTCAGGGTATTTACGCAGAAATGTCTTGAACGTACGTTCGGCAGTAGCAGTATCTCCAACCAACTCAGCACTGTCGGCTATTGCCACATACATTTCAGGTGCAACAGGTGCAGACCATTGCTTATCGACCAGAGAATTGAGAAATTTTATAAGCTCGACCGGCCGCCCGGACTCGTTGTATGCAAGCACAATTCTCTTAAGAAAATCCGTTTGTTCGATGCACCCAGCCAAATACTCGTGATGTTCTTCAATAAACCGAACCAGTGCAGCGGCCTCCTTTTCCCAGGAAGTGAGCCGGTACGCCTCCGCCACCAGAACTTCCCGCATGGTCCTGATAACTGTTGCGTATGCACCTCGGGGAAATTTCCTCTGAAAACCCGTTATGAGCTGCAGTGCTTCACCAGCCTCGCCATGCATGGATTCAAGCAAAATATGCTTAAACAGGGATTCCTCACGCATGTCTACATCCACACCCTGTTTGGAAACATGCAGATACACATCGCTCAGCGGTCGGTAGTTCCAGGGAGTTGTCCGGAGAAATTTCATATCTGCACGTCGCATCAACACCATCGGGTTTGCCTTGTTGTCCTTGAAATTCTCAAAAACATTTTCATATATAGCTGCTGCTTCACTCTCGTGCCCCTGCCGGGACAATATATCCCCAAGCCGCACGAGAAGAACGGGAGCAAACTTCTTATCCGCCAGTCTGGCGACCAGACCGGCAAGCAAGGAGCGCGCAGGAGCCAGTTCGCCGCTGCGCGCAATACTATCTCCGTAGTAGAAAGTGACTGCCGGGTTGAAACCAAGGTATGCCGGCCAAAGTTTCTCTGCTTCACGAAATGCTGCCAGAGCTTGCGAGTACTTCTGTAATTTGTACCACGTTTCTGCCAACCGGTACAGAGCCAGGGGACGAATAGGCGCCTGACGAGATGCGTACTGGGTAAATAATTCCTCTGCATCTGTAAGACGTCCCTTGTAGAGATCTCCCTCAGCAGCACTAAACGCTTTCTGGTCGTTTTCATCCAACAGATTTACTAGAACCTGCCGGTCAGTGGGAGAAAAGGGAATTTCCGATTTTAGTGGTGGATCAAAGTCCCGCACCAGCTTTTCGACACCGTTCCATATTTTTTCACGTCCGGCCAAGGATGGATGAGGAGCAGGCGGTTTGAAGGAAGTGCCGACATCCAGAGTTATGGCGCTTATATCAGGACGAGATAAATCACGCCATCCAACGGTTGGAGACATCTGGAATGTTATAATCAGGTTTTCGCCTCGTCTTGAAAAGAGCAGACCACCGATATTCGGATCGGAATACCGCCTGAATTTCTTGAACAAGGCACCCTCTGTATCCTGAATAACGATACGCAAGCGGCTTCCGGGAATAGCAGAGAGGCTGTAATCGGGTGGTTCAGCCAGACGAACGGTGATGCGGGTATAGTCTTTCTTGGGGCGGATATCGACCCGGTAGACTCGGTTGGGAACCGACGCCTGCGCCTCGGGAGGCAAGCAGAGAGCAAGCCAGACAAGTACCCACATCAGGCAGCAGACAGGCACCTTCATGGCACTTGCTATGAAAACGGTACGAATCACTCTGGTTTGCGCCATATCGATACCCGAAATGTACCTAATTAATTAGACTGGCGGTAACTTGCAGAAGCGTCGTACCTTGGAAACCACATCATCACTGCTGAACGGCTTTATTATAATATCCCTCGCCCCGTATTTCAAGGCTTTCAGCACAGCGGTTCGTGTCCAGTGCTCGGCACTCATAATAATCGGAGGCGGGAAGTCTTGCCTTATGGCGTTGACCTTGATACAGACTGCCAACTCGCGGTCATCTGCGTCTTGGGAGCCTATCAGCACCAACCTGACATTTCTCCCGCTGAAAAGCTCTTTGATGTCAGCATCCAGAGAACCCACGACAACCTGAAATTTTGTAAAAGCAATTAATTCAACAAGATGCTGGCGCTCAACTTCATCATCCTCCAGCACAACAATACTGTCCACTCCAACAGCCACAACAACTGAAGAATCCGAATGTTTTCCTCCGGCTTCGGAGCCATCGTCAGTCCGGTCATCAGATGCCGGCGAGGCTGATTCGCTCTTTTCAGCTTCTGCAGACGCTTCCGGTTGCGGATCGAACAGGTTGCTCAAGGCAACCGGTATCAACACGTCCAGATGATTCATTTCCTGTCCCGGCATCTCCAGCTTTGATCGGAACATGATGTAATCACCATCAGGAAGCGGAAACTCCTCATTCAGCGGATCTATTTCAGGAACGTACTTTTTGGGAGGTAATAATTTCAGGCGGACTTTATTGGGGAGTGTGCCTTGGAAGACGGTGTTGAGTGCACCGTTTACCATATTGGCAATTTCGGAAAATGCATCAATATCATCGTTTTCGATGATCGAAAGTCGCTTTTTCTCCTGGATTCGGGCGGGGGGAATTCCAAGCAGAATACAGCTCATTACTATAGCATCACGCAATGAGAACACCAGATAAAGCTGTCCGGTGTAGGCCTCACTTGAACCTACTCCCAGAACAAAGCAAGCATCATCCAGATCCCCGAAGTAGGAAGTTTTGCTGGTTGCAAGAGAATCGGAAAGGACAATGGAAAGCTCCTGACCAAGAAGCATGCCGCTCTCTTCTCCAGCCTGCTTCAGAGCGGTCTCCAGCATCCCGTATAGCGTTTTGTAACCATCCATCAGATATCATCTTCCTATTCGAGTCGTACCTGGCGGTCAGGTTTCTCGCAATCATTTCAGGACGGTACTGGTTTAATCGCCCTTCTTAAGGGTCAGTCCGACCAGAAATTTCTGCCCTACTACGACAAACGGGATGACAACACAGTCACTGTCAGAAAGCGAGTTAACTGTATAATCCTCGCCTGATATCACCGTCGGGATGGAAAGCTTGACATCCAGCCCCCCTTTGGACAACACCTGCTTGACGCTGCCCCCCAGCATATTTGCAATTTCTCCGATGGCATCATTCAGGTCGTCGTTTACTTCATCACACTCCAAACCAAGCATGCTGGATGTAATAATCAGCGCCAACGAGACCGGACAATGGATCGAGATAACCCCGGAATAAGTGCCGGCAAACCCTACCATGCCGGTGATGCTGCACTTAAAACGGCTGACCGGTTCCCGCAGGGGAAATTCATCTTTCGGCTCCATCATGACCATGGTCGAAAAGACTTGCTGTGTTGCATCTATGACATAGCCAGCCAACAGCTCTTCTGTGAATCTGGTCGATTCAGCTATATCGGCGTTCAGGCTCATAGCAGTTTTCCCAATTTTTCCTGCAACTGGTCAGGTGTAAACGGTTTTTTAATGCTGTCGCTGGCCCCACTCGACATGGCCTCCGCAATGATCTCCTCCCCCCCCTCGGTAGTGATCATGACGATCGGTGTCGAGTTGCCGCTGGCACGTACCGCCTTGACGAATTCGAGGCCGTCCATATTGGGCATATTGATGTCAGACAGAATAAGCTGAACCAACTTGCCCGATGCAAGAACCCCCAGCCCCTCAATACCATCACCGGCTTCATAGATCTCGTCAACGGGAAGTCCTGCCTGCCGTAACGACCGCGAGATGATTTTCCTCATTGTTGATGAATCATCTACTATCAGAATGTTAGCCATACCATACTCCTCCTTGTTTGGTGTGTTTGCATAAGCGAATCGAAGATCGCTTCGTCAACAATTCATAACTTGCAGCCTTTAGATTATAAGCATTTTTTTTGCATTCGCAATCCCCGATTTACAGGAAGTATCGGAATATTGGCAACACTGCGCTGCTTCTGTGAATACATGCGACCTAAACTCCGGTTATAGTGACCGCAGCCCGCAGAAATCGATCGACTTGATCCGATGTTCCCGCTTCACAATAGAGACGTAAGACGGGCTCAGTTCCGGACGGGCGTATCAACAACCAGTCTCCGCTCTCAAAAATGAACTTGAAGCCGTCACTAAAGTTGGTAGCCACAATAAGGTGGCCGTCAATCTCTACTGGTGGTCGCGAGCTGAGTTTCGCAATAAGCTGCTCCTTGGCAGTATCTTCGATACATCGATCCAAGCGACGGTAATAGAAATGGCCGATCTCATCCATCGTTTCTTCGAGCATCTGCCGTAACCCCTTGCCACTGAACGCCATCGCCTCAAGTAACAGCAGACCAAGCAGGATGCCGTCACGTTCCGGAATATGCCCTTTTACACCCAGACCACCCGACTCTTCTCCTCCCATCAGGATATCCAGCTCCAGCATAAGCTTGCAGATATGCTTGAAACCGATCGGTGTCTCAATCAGTTCAAGGCCATATTTTTCTGACAATAGATCCACCATGCGTGTTGTAGATACGGTCTTTACCACTGCGCCGGTGAGCTTCTTATATTCAATAAGATGTCGCAGAACAATGGTAAAAATACAGTGTGAGGAGAAAAAGTCTCCGTTCTCGTCAACAGCTCCTATACGGTCAGCGTCACCGTCCAAGGCCAGCCCGACCCGATATTTTCCGCTTTTTACCAAGGCCGACAATTCCTGGAGGTTCTGGGCAATCGGTTCGGGAGCAAGTCCGCCGAAACAGGGATTTTCTATGTTGTGGATCTCGCATACACCAGAAAGAAGTTGAGGTATAAAACCTGAGCCGGCACCGTACATCGGGTCGACCACCGTTGCAATGCCTGCCTTTGCAATAAGATCGATATCCACATAACGACTGATCTGGTAAAAATAACCTTCGCAGGGGTCAAAGAGTTCGACCAGACCTCTGCTTATTGCCTCGCAATACGGGACAGCCACGACTCGGCGACCGTTGTTCCTATTAAAGCAGATAATTTCTTCGAGGATTTTCGTGGTTGAGGGAAGCGCGGAGCCACCAAAAGCTTCCTTGATCTTGAAGCCGTTGTACTCGGGCGGGTTGTGGCTGGCTGTTATCATCACGCCGGCCCCGGCTCCGGATTCACGTACCGCCCACGAAACAGCCGGCGTTGGTGCATAGTCCTCTGTCAGGCGCACCTTGATTCCATTTCCTGCTGCAATTTCGGCCACCCGCCGTGCAAAATCCCGCGACAAAAACCTGCGATCGTAGCCGATAACCAACCCTTTGTTACCCAACCCTTCACGGTTCAGATAATCCATGGTGGCTTGGGCCACCAGTGAGAGGTTATCAAAGGTAAAGTCACTGGCAATGATCCCGCGCCAGCCGTCTGTGCCAAATTTGATTTGCATCGTTCCTCCTCACGTATTCATCAAATCCGCTCATTTTCCATCGCATACAGCCAAACCAGCACCTCTGCTACCGCCCTGTACAATTCCGGTGGAATGAACTGGTCGCTGTCCACCTGCATCAGAAGTTTGACAAGCTCAGGCGATTCATGGACATAAACCCCTGCCTCGCGGGCACAGGCTATGATTGCCTCTGCCATGACACCTTTGCCGCTGGCAACCATTACTGGCGCGTAATACCCCTGTTTGTAGGAGAGTGCTGCCGCACGAAGTTCTTTATTATCACAGGACGGCATTTTGTATGCCTATTGCCACAGGAGTCAGTCCGGCAGCCTCAAGCTGTTCGACCAATGCGACCCTTCCGGTCTCAAGAAAAAGCACTGTACTGGCATCTTCTGCACGAACATCCATGCTGATTCGGGTGCCATCAAGACTAAGTTTGACTCCGATCGGCCCCGATCGCGGCAAGTTGAGATTCACTCTGGTCTCCCAGATTCGTTCCCTCTCACCTGATTTATTTCGATGCGCCTCCCGCTCGGCAACGATCCACTCCAGCTGTTGTCCGGGAAACAAGTCTCCGCAGAACATGAGTTGGCCGTTCTGGAGAGCAGACAACTGTTCTTTGACAACCGGAAATGTACGCTGATCTGTAATGCCTTCGTGTGATATGCTGGAACCGGCACGATTGAACATAACTTCCATTACGTCTGCCAGGTCGGTCTTCGTACGGGTTCTTACCAGTTCTGCTACAGGAGTCTCATGTGTCGAAGTTATTTGAAGCAATCGAGGAGAAAGGCGCCCCTGAGGTTCTTTGAGGAGGTCTTCTAACGCATATTCCCCTCCAAACCAGAGTGCCAGATGTGACTCGTAGAAAAGCCCGCTCTCGCGTAGTCCCCGTTGCAGCATAGTGCTGACCTGTGAAGCGTCGGCGGGAGGAGCGGACAAAAGCGTACGGAATATATTTAAAGCCGTCTGTGCTGTCACCTGTTCTGATACCGTCCCCAGAAAACCACTCAACCAGCGTCCGGTATCACTGACACGGGAATCTCCTTGTTGGCCGAAACGGGCCATCAAAAATGTACTTCGAGGTTCTTCTGTAATGAAAAACAGGTTGATCATATCACCACGCCTGATACCTTTCGGCATGGTGAATTCGAGAGCCTGGCCTGCCACCTGGACCATGAAGCGACCGCCGCCCAGAGCCGACAGCACTTCTCCCTTCAACTGCTGACCCGGCACCAGGCCGGTTGGCATTGCCTGCTGTCCCTGCACTTCAAGCAGCGCCAATCGATTGCCTTTGATTACGGCTTGAAGAAGCCTTGCCATGTCATCACTTAATACTATGCCGTTCCCAAGAGAGTCAGTAACCTGCCGAGCTGCCTGTAGCGAAACCTGAGCATCTGAGGACATGTCTGAAGAACCTTGTGTACGTATAATCGTCCCATAGGTGATGGATTCATCCAGTATGGCCGTAAATGCCGGCGAATCGTACGGCAGACTTTTCAAAACTGTATTCAGGCGTTCCAGCACATACATCTGCTGCTCGGACACTCCTCCTGTGTTGTGTTCCAAGACGCTCAACCATCGCCCTGCTTCACTAAGGGAAGCGGGTGAAGCGTCAGGATATGATCGCGGTATGGCAAAAGTAGGCTTCGGTTGCGATGAAATGTAGATAAGCCGAAGAATCTCCCCGGCCTGGACAGTTCTCGGTAGTGACAGTTCCAGCATTGAGCCGGCCAGCTGCACAAAAGCCCGCCCCCCCGGCAAGGAGCCGACAACTGTTGCATTAATCTCCTCACCTGGCAGAAAAGGCAGCGGTGTTACCGGCTGGTTGGCAGACTCCATCAGGATAAACCGGGAGTTTCGGGCGATGTTTTTTACTATCTGGGCAGCATTGGATTCGAATGCCGCCAACCGCGATTGATCAGGGGTAAGCTGGCGTGCGCCTTGTTGTAAATCTGTTTCGTTCCGCTCTCTCGGCTGCTTTATGGAGTCACCGGGAGCCTGAAGCGACTCTTTGACCCGTTCCCGAATGTCACCGTATGTCAGCACTTCGTCCAGCAGGCTCGCCAGGACACCTGCCTCACCGGATGACCGCCTCAACATGTCGCCGATACTCTGCAGCGATGATCTCATTCCGGGATCAGAGATCTGTTCGTTGGAAATCAGCAGACTTAAAAGACGGGATGCATCCGAAAGACTTACCGCTGGGGTGACACTCCCCTGGCGGGCGATGGCAAACGTAGAGCGAGGGTCCGAGGAGACGAAGGTCATCTCCAGAGTCTGCCCGGAACGCACCAACATTGGCAGGTCAATGCTGAAACGTTCGCCGCCTATCCGTACTTGGGTACGGTTATTGGGCTGCGTTGACAAAACCTCCGCTATCACCCGCTGGCCAGGTGTGAGCCCAATATGGACTCCTGACTCTTGGTCAGCACTGACAAGGGAGATAGTGGAGGCGCGGGAAAGCAGGTCATAGACCTGTTGCTGGATGTCGGTGGCTATTGCCATAGAAGTGTTCGCCAATTGTATTTCAGAGGTGTTTCTATCCCCAGATCAGGTAGCCCGGTTCATAGATGTTACCCAGAATCTTGTGCCGCGGCATAACCCGCATCATGAAGCCATGCCGGCCACAGAACCGGCATTCAAAGACACCGCCAAATTCATGTACGCCGTTGCCGAGTTCACGCTTCACTTCAAGCTCCACCGTTTCACCTCCCTGGATATTGCCGGTTGAGTCCAACACACCAAAGTAGCCTTCGACCGATATTTCATCTGCCGGGATGTCTCCCACAACGACACACGCCGATACGGGGATCATGCTGCCGACAGCCACGGCATCAGCAACCTCTGCTTCAGCCCGTTCGATGCGCACCTGAGGCCACGCCTTGAAGATTCGCTCCTTCCAACCGGCCAGATCCCTTGCCAGTGCCAGATCCTCATCAACCAGCTGCTTCCACTGACCATAAGCAGGAATATAAGAGCGATCGGCGTATTCCTGTACCATCCGGTCTGTGGAAAAAACCGGACAGAGGCTCTGCATGGAGGCTTTCATGGTGGCTACCCAGGAACGAGGAACTCCATCGCTGCCCTGATCATAAAAATGCGGTACAACCTCTTTCTCCAGCAGATCGTAGACAGCACGTCCCTCGACCTGGTTCTGGTAGTCAATATCTTCGTAAACTTCTCCCTTGCCGATGGCCCAACCGTTGTTACCCTGGTAACCCTCGCACCACCAACCGTCCAGTACGCTCATATTAAGACCTCCGTTAAAAGCAACCTTCATGCCACTGGTGCCGCTGGCCTCCATCGGTCTGAGCGGGGTATTGAGCCACACATCTACCCCCTGTACAAGATAGCGAGCCACCTCCATGTCGTAGTCCTCTATAAAAACTATGCGATGACGGAAGCGTTCCTGATGCGAAGCCTGCACTATCTGGCGGATCAGCTCCTTTCCCTCCTGGTCCTGGGGGTGAGCCTTGCCGGCAAAGATAAACTGCACCGGCATTTCCGGGCTGTTGAGAATACGCGCCAAACGGTCAAGATCCCGCAGCAGCAGCGTCCCACGCTTATAAGTGGCAAAACGACGTGCAAAACCGATTGTCAACACTTCGGGATCGAGTACCTCTTCGGCTGTGGCAATCTCCTTGGTGGTTGCACCGACCTTGATGAGCTGCTCTTTCAGACGTTTGCGGGCAAAATCTACCAGTTTCTCACGGCCAATCTGCTGGGTGCGCCACAGTTCAGCATCCGGAATTTTGGCGATGCGGCGCCAGACATTATGATCGGTCGGATCGTCCATCCAGCGGGTTCCCAGATAGCGCACCAACAGACTGGCCATATGGTTCGACATCCAGGTGCGGGTATGGACACCATTGGTGATCGAGGTGAGCGGCAATTGCTCCTCAGGCAGTTCCGGCCAGGCGTTTTTCCACATCTTGCGCGAGACTTCACCATGCAACTGGCTGACACCATTGGTATGACCGGCCAGTTTGAGCGCCAGCACCGCCATGCAGAAAGACTCCTGTTGATTATTGGGGTTCTGACGGCCCAGACCGACGAATTCATCATGGCTGACTCCGAGCGATTTGAAGTAGCGTGTGAAGAACTTGTCCAGAAGCTCGGGGGGAAAATGATCGATACCGGCCTCAACAGGAGTATGAGTGGTAAATATATTACCCGCTCTGACAATTTCTCTTGCCTCGTTAAATTGTATGCTACGTTTCTCCATTAAAAGCCGGATGCGCTCCAGCGCCAGAAAAGCAGCATGCCCCTCATTCATATGGCAGATATTGGGGATGATACCCAGGGCACGTAACGCACGGATGCCGCCGATCCCGAGCAGGATCTCCTGAATCATGCGCATCTCCTTGTCGCCGAAGTATAGTTGGGCCGTTATCAGGCGGTCTTCGGGGCTGTTTTCCTCAAGGTTGGTATCCAGCAGGTAGAGTGGCACACGACCTACCTGGACACGCCAGATATGAACTTTAAACTTTCGGGGGCCGAAATCCAGCTCAAACGACAATGGCACACCTTTTTCGTCCCGCTCCAGGGTCAGCGGCAAATTATAGAAGTCGTTTTCGGGATAATACTCCTGCTGCCACCCCTCGTTGTTGAGGTACTGACGGAAATAACCCTGACGGTACAACAGACCGACCCCTACCAGCGGAAGTCCCAGATCCGAGGCTGATTTCAGATGATCTCCGGCCAGGATCCCAAGACCTCCGGAATAGATCGGCAGAGATTCGTGAAGGCCATATTCCATCGAAAAATAGGCCACCTTCAATTTTGAGTTTCCATTGCAGGTTTTCTGAAACCAGGTTTTTGCCTCAAGATATTCGGTCAGCTTTCCGTCCACTTTTTTCAGGTGGGCCATGAAACCCTCGTCACCTTTGAGCGCCTCCAGCGTCATCTGCTGCAGGATTCCCAGCATCTCGACCGGATTGTGACGGGTCGACTTCCAGAGGTCGGCGTCCAGACGGCGGAAGAGGTTTATGCCGTCCGGTTCCCAGCACCACCACAGGTTGTAAGCTACCCGCTGCAAAGCGACCAGTTCATCGGTCAAAGAAGGAACTACGGTAAACTTGTGCAGCATTCTGGTGAAATCCATGACAATCTCCTATTTTATCAGCTGATTCATCTCAAAAATCGGCAATAGCACTGCCAACACCACGGTTCCGACAGCCAGCCCCATCGCCAGCACCAGCAGAGGTTCCATCAACCCCATCAAGCGCACGAGACGGGCATTAAACTCCCGCTCATAGGCGACACCGGCCTTAAGCAACATGGCTTCCAAAGTGCCACCCTTTTCCCCAACTCCTGCCAGGTGTACAAGCAACGGCGGAAAGAGCGGGCTCTTGCGCAGGCTGCCTGACAGACTGCCACCCTGGGCCACTTCTTCCATTACGTTGCGCAGGAAAGAGCGGTAAACCCGGTTGACCAGTACTTCGCTGGTAATTTCCAGAGCACGCATGATCGGAACGCCGCTGGAAAGTAAAAGCCCCAGCACACGGGCGAAACGGGAGAGTATCAGGCGTTGCAACATCCCGCCGGCAACCGGAAGCTTCAAGAGCAGGCCATCCCGCTTCAGGCGCATCTCATCACGCTTCATCGCCTTACGATAAATGGGAACGGAGGCGATCATCAAGCCGACCGGGATCCACCACCAGTCGCGCAGGAAATGACTTAGTTTTATCAACATGATTGTGATCAGGGGGAGGGCTGCTTTACTGTCCTCAAATATCACTACGATCTTGGGAATAACGACTGTCAGCAGGAAGATCATCACGCCACCCCCCACCAGCACCATCAGAATCGGGTACGCTAAAGCTGACGTGACCTTGCTGCGCACCTGTTCCTGTTCTTCCAAAAAATCGGCCAGCCGCTCCAGAACTGCATCCAGGGCTCCGCCAGCTTCGCCGGCTGCAACCATGCTGACGTAGCTCTCACCGAAAATCTTCGGCTCTGCCGCCAGTGACCTTGAGAGTGAGGAGCCTTCTGCAATACGCTCTTTTACCCGCACCAGAGCCTGGCGGAGCGGACCGTTCTCCTCCTGCTCGCAAAGCGAGCCCATCGCTTCGAAGAGAGGGACTGCAGAGGCTACCAGCGTTGCCAGACGGCGGGTGAAAAGTGAAAGATCGGAGGTTGAAACACTCTGCTGGAACACAGAACGCTTCGATGTGTCTTTAGCACCACCATCTTCCACCACCTCGCGCGTCAACAGCCCCTTACCCTTCAGCTGTTGTATCGCCTGGCGCTCGGAGTCAGCCTCGATATTGCCGGAGACCGAAGAACCGGCGGCATTGTATGCCTTATAGCGGAACGTCGGCATAATCGTCCTGAGTTACACGCAGAACCTCTTCTATAGTGGTCACCCCGGCCGCAGCCCTGGCAATACCATCATCCCGCAGAGTCTTCATGCCGCAGGAGACGGAGTATTCCTTGATCTCACCGGAGTGGCAGCGTCTGATGATCATTGAGCAGAGCTCCTGATCAACCGGAAGGATTTCATAGATGGCTGTGCGTCCCAGAGTTCCCAGGCCGAAACATTTGTCACAACCTCGCCCGCGATACAGCTTCTCCGGCAGAGTTACTCCGGCATACTCCTCAACCGGACGATACTCTTCACGGCAGTGGGGGCATATTACACGCACCAGTCTCTGGGCTACGACGGCAGTCAGCGACGAAGCGATCATGAACGGCTCAATCCCCATGTCCACCAGACGAGTCACAGCGGTGGCAGCGTCGTTGGTATGCAGGGTAGAAAGTACCAGATGGCCGGTCAAGCTGGCCTGAATTGCGATCTCCGCCGTTTCGGCATCGCGGATTTCGCCGACCATGATGATGTCCGGGTCCTGTCGCAGGATAGAACGCAGACCACTTGCGAACGTCAGATCAATTTTCGGATTGACCTGTATCTGGCCGATACCTCTGATCTGGTATTCGATCGGATCCTCAATCGTGATGATGTTCTTCTCGCTGGAGTTAACCCGGTTCAGCGCAGCGTACAGTGTCGTGGACTTACCGCTGCCGGTAGGACCGGTTACCAGAATTATGCCGCTGGTGCGTGTAAGCATCCGTTCCAAGGTGCTTACACCGGTTTCCCCCAGACCGATGTCGGCTAGTGAGAGTATCCCTTTTTTCTTGTCCAGCAGACGCAGTACCGCCCGTTCCCCGTAGAATGTCGGAATAATTGAAACACGGATATCCACGTCACGGCCGGCAACGATCACCCGGATGCGACCGTCCTGCGGCAGACGCTTTTCAGCTATATTGAGACCGGCCATGATTTTTACACGTGAAACCAAGGCGTCCTGGATGATCTTGGGGGGAGACAACTTTTCGTAGAGTATGCCGTCAATGCGGAAGCGCACGAGCAGATCGCGCTCGTACGGCTCGATATGGACGTCGCTGACCCGCTCTTTGACCGCTTCTGAGAGAATCGAGTTCAGCAGCCTGATGACCGGCGCTTCATCGGTCAAATCCAGCAGGTCCTGCGGTTGCCCCAACTCCGTAGCAATGGTCGAGAGATCTTCCCCCACCAGCTCTTGAAGCACCTCGCGGGCCGTACCGGAGACACCGGCGTAGACGTGGTTAATCTGATCGGCCAGGACGGAGGCCGGCACCAGAACCGCCTCCATAGGCTTGTCGAACAGCATGCGCAGTTCGTCCAGCAACAGGAGGCCACCGGCCCCGGAGACTGCAATCCTGACAGTCCCCCCCATCTCGCTCAACGGCAGGATGCAGTTGCTGCGGGCGTAAGTCAGCGGAACCCGACTCAACAGCGCGGAATCGACCTCGTCATGTCGGATCTCTGCTTGACAGGTGATTCCCAGTTTACGGGCGATATGCTCCAGCTCTTCAGGTACAGGCACGCTGCTCATTTGCCGGTGATCTCTTTATGGACATCGACCGAATCACGATTCAGGGCGGCGCCTCCGAATCTGGCCCGCTGATCATCAGAGACCGCTGTCAGATCAGCCGCATCCTTGACGATGCGAGGTGTAAGCAGAATCATCAGGTTGGTCTTTTTGCGCGTCTTCGACTTGGTTTTGAACAACCACCCCAATCCGGGAATATCCCCCAGAAAGGGTACCTTCTGAATGTTATCATCTTCGGTGTCCTGAATGAGCCCACCTATAACAACCGTCTCCTTGTCCTTGACAATGATACTGGTTTTGGTCGATCTCTTTGTGGTTACAAGGTCGATGGCCTGCCCTTTATCATTTTTTACCGCCGATATTTCCTGATTGATATCAAGACGGATATAGTCACCTTCACTGATCTGGGGTTTTATTTTAAGATTGATGCCGATATCCTTGCGTTCAACGGATGTCGTGGTTCCGATCGTACTCTGGGTGGCCGAGCCCTGGAAAGGGACGTTTTCACCCACATTGATTTCAGCCTCTTTGTTGTCTGATGTCAAGATGTTGGGAGTAGAGAGGATATTCACCAATCCATCTTTATCCAGAGCCTTGAGCACCGCTGCCACATTGGCCGGACTGGCCGCAATGCTGGGAGATAGTGCGCTGCCGGAGGCAGAACTGATGGCAGTTCCAAGGCTCGTGAGAGTCCCGAGCGGATCGTACAGTCCGGCCACCGTCAAGTACTTGTTAAGAACACCACCGCCTATGACGCCACCCTGCAGCCCCATTTCTCTGGACTTGTCGAGTGAAATCTCGGCAATAAGCACCTGAACAAAGACCTGTTTGCTGCGGCGATCCAGTTTCTTAATAACCTGTACCAGGTTGTTATAGTCATTTGGAGCAGCCATGATTACAAGAGAGTTTGATGCTTTGTCGGCAGTAACCGTAATTTTACCGCTGTCAAAGGGCGATGTCTGAGGTGCGGCTGCACCAGGCTGCACAGAAGATATGCCCTTGACCACGCCGTCCAGCACTTTGGCCATCTCGGTAGCGTCAGTGTTTTCAAGATAGTAGACGTTTACCTTGCTGCTGGCCTCGGGAGGCGCAATATCCAGCTTCGCGACCATCTCGCGAATCGCTTTCTTGATGTTTTCATTACCGAAAACCAGGATAGCGTTCAGACGCTGATCAGCCAGAACGCTTCCCGCTCCCCCTCCACCGGCCGTAGCCGGTTGCCCGGCAGGCTTGCTGTCCGAGCCGGTCAGCCACTGGCGAATGGTTGTGACAGCACTCTCGGCCGAGGCATTCTTCAGAAAGATGATCTCAAGTCCTTCTCTGGTGCGCTCGGTGTCGATGATTTGGAGAATGCCGTACAACTTGCGGATGTTGAGCGAGGAATCCACCATCAGAATCAGATTGCCGGGACCAAATGCAGAAATATGTCCATCTTTGGATATCATCGGCTGCAGGAAGGTCAGCGCTTCCTGGGCTGTGATATTCTCCAGCTTGGTCACTTGCGCGATGTAACTTTCATTAACCGGCGGAGTTTCACCCGCAGGCAGCAGTGCGAAGCCGGATTGTTTGGCCCCCGTGGAAGGAACTATCTTGGCCACCTTGCCACTCTGCAGCACAGTAAAACCCTTGAGCTCCAACACCGAGACAAAAACATTATAGGCCTCTTCGATCGAGAGTTTGGAGGGAGAATAGACCGAAATCTTACCCTTGACCCGATCGTCGAGTATAAAATTCTTACCGGTCAGATCGCTGATAAACTTCACCATGGTGGATATATCCACTTCGTTGAAATTCAGAACCACCCCTTTGCCGGCTGCCTGGCAGGGGGAGGCAAAAAGTACTCCCGACAGCAGCAGGATACATAACGTATTTAAAAAGTATCGTGTCAAGTGTGCCTCCATAGTGACTTCATGATGCAAAACGAAACCCATCATCGTATATCGTAGTTAAAAGTCACCGGCTGGCCATCTCTGACCAAATCGAGTTTGAGCCGGTTTTGCCCTTTGAGGGCGATAAACGACTGTAGCGCCTTGTCAGGTGAATCCATCGGAAAATCGTTGAGACGCACCAGCACATCGCCATTTTTTATACCAATCATCGAGAAAAGACCATTAGGCTTGACCTCTGATGCGCGAAATCCTTCGACCTTGCCATTTTTCTGGTTTGGGAGAAGGCGGGCATCAGTCATGGCCTGGGTTGGATTATCGAGGGCCAGGTTGAGAGCACGCTGGTCAATAACGTAGCTCCCCCCTCCCTGATTGGCAACAGCGTTCAGGGGGCTCGCTGCCGCAACCTGTGCCGGAGCTGCTGCCGGAGGCGTCATGGGAGTCAGCAGTTCAACCTTTTTATTATTGATCACAATGAATGCTCTTTCTTTGCCTACATCAACCAGACGACCGACGTCGAACACCATATCCCCCAGTCGAAAAACCCGCTCCTCTTTTTTTGTCGTATGCTGCACCATTGCAAAAGTTTCACGGAAAGATCCAACCACCGTGCCGAGCAGCATCAGTTCGGTCGGGGCAGTAACAGGCACGGGAGCTGCCTGAGCCGCCGCCGGAGCATTTGTGATCAGCGTGAGCTGCCCCTGTGCAGCTTTACCAAACAGCCCGCTGGCAAGTATCGGTGAATAAAATGAAAGGTCTTCAATTCGAGGTGGAGCAGGAACAGCAGCAGCGACCTTCTCTCCCTTGGGCGCCACTGCAGTGGTCAGACGCAATGAAAGGCGATCGGTGGCGACAGAAGCCAGCAGGGCGATGACGATAACGCCCAAAACAGCGTTTATTGTATTCAGGAGACGAGACATGGAAGTATCAGAGCCTGATATCACCGGAAAAGACCTCGACGGCCGGACCGGTCATAAAAACAGCTCCTTCTTCACTCCACTCGAGTTCAAGATCTCCGCCAGCCAGATGATTCAGGATATGACGGTCGGTGACATTATTTAAAACACCGGCTACGCAGACGGCACTGGCACCGGTACCGCATGCCAGAGTTTCACCGGCGCCACGCTCCCATGTGCGTTGGCGTACTTCATTGCGGGATAAAATCTGGACAAATTCAACGTTGGTGCGCCGAGGGAAGTTCGGGTGGTTTTCAATCAGCGGTCCGTAGACAGCAACCGGGAACAGTTCGACATCGTCTACATATATTATACAGTGCGGGTTACCCATGGAAACGCAGGTGACCTTGAAAGTTTTGTCAGAAACAGCCAGCTCTTCGGCAACCACTCCGGAAACAGCATCTCCGGTCATCGGAATTTCTGCGCGAGCAAGGCGCGGCAATCCCATGTTGACACGGACTTTTTCGATAGTGCCATCTGCTGCCGGAAAAAGCTGCAGGGATAAGATTCCTGCGCCGGTCTCGGCTGATATTTCAGTGCGGTTCACGATACCGTGATCATACGCGTACTTGGCTACGCACCGGATGCCGTTGCCACACATCTCTGACTCAGAGCCGTCGGAATTGAACATCCGCATACGAACATCGGCCGCCTCGGATGGCATGATCAGAATCAATCCGTCAGAACCGATACCAAAGTTACGGTTTGAAACCAGTACTGCGGTCTGACAGGGATCCGTAACCGTCTCCTTAAAACAGTCTACATAGACATAATCATTTCCAGCGCCGTGCATTTTAGTAAATTTCATGGATCCTGTTTATCTCCTGTGTGAGCGGGGGACTACGATTCGCCAACATAGCAAATATGCGCCTCATCAACAAGTATTTTCATCATCTCAGTACGTTCTTATTTCTTCCGCCTCCCCTCGAACGCATAATAATGACCCACTTTTTAATTACCTATCGCTTCAGGTACTTCCGGAATACATAGCGGGAACGCAAATATTGCCAAACCATATTAAGATACGGTATTCTGCCGGAAGAGTACATAATTGAGAGGGGTATTTTCACCCATGATCCGTGCTTTTCGGGGCATCCTGCCCACAATAGATCCGAGTGCCTTTGTAGCAGAAACCGCAACAATCATAGGCGATGTCAAGATGGGGCCACAGTCCAGTATCTGGTACAACTGCGTCGCCCGCGGAGACGTAAACTTCATCCGCATCGGTGCCCGCAGTAACGTACAGGACATGACCATGTTGCACGTCACCCACAAGAAAAACGACGACGATCCCGGCGCCCCCCTGATTATAGGCGATGACGTCACTATCGGACACAGTGTGACACTTCACGGATGTACTCTGCTGAACGGATGCTTCATAGGCATGCAGGCCATGGTGATGGATCATGCCATAGTGGGCGAAGGCGCCTTGGTCGGCGCCAGAGCACTGGTGACAGAAGGCACGATCATCCCGCCACGCACACTCTGGGTTGGTGCTCCCGCAAAATACAGGCGTGACCTTACGACAGATGAAATTGCCTGGTTGCAAAAGTCGGCAGATAACTACGTGAAGTACGCTCTTCAGTACATCAATGATGATACGGTTCGTTATTCAGAATCGTAAACGATCGGTAGATCTGTTCCAGCAGAAAAGGCCGAACCATCTGGTGAGTAAATGTCATCCGGGAAAGCGCCAGCAGCTTGCCGCAGCGCCTGAATCCCTCGCTCAATCCGTAGGCGCCGCCGATTGCGAATACCATCTCACCCACCCCGGTGTCCCTCTGTTTACCGATGAACGCCGCCAGCCCGGCGGAATCCATCTGCTCGCCTCGTTCATCCAGCAGAATGAGGGTCACATTGGGGGGGATCTGCTTCTCCAAACGCTCACATTCCCGGCGACGCATCTCTTCCGCCCCGGCACCCTTCTCATCGCGTATATCAATCAGCTCAAGCGGGCAATAGCGTCTGATGCGGCCGGCGTATTCGTCAATCGCTTCCTTGACCCAAAGATCACGACTTTTGCCGACCCACAATACCTTGATTTTCAAAAATCGGTGTCCCTGCAGGCCGCTTTTATTTCAGCCGGCAGTTCCAATTCAGGCGCCATGCTCCACAGGCCGTCCAGGTCGTAATAGCGGCGGAGTTGATCATGGAAGATATGCACGAGCACATCACCATAATCCATGACAATCCACTTGCCGTCCGTAGCGCCTTCAATATGCTGGATCTTGCCGAATTTTTTAAGCCCGGTGCGGATGTTATCGGCAATCGCCTGGTTCTGCTTGTCCGAAGCACCGGATATGATCACCATGTAATCGGCAATCGACGAAACCCTGGAGATGTCGCGCACCCGGATATCGAATGCCTTTTTGTCAAAGGCGAACCCGGCACATTTCAGGGCGCGCTCGCTGGCAGTCAACTTCGTTTTTTCAACGCTTTTCTTTTTTTCTAGTGACATTCGGAGTAGATCCTCTGTTTCGAGATATATGTTGCTACGTCGGGTGGTACATAGCGGGTGACATCGGAGCCACCGGCGGAGAGCCGGCGGATTTCAGTCGAGGAGAGTTCCATCGGGGAACCCTGAAGAAATGAAATGGTGTGGCCTGTCTCATGCGTCAGGCAACCTGTTTCGACATTGAGACGGAACGTCCCTCTGACGGCATCCGGCAGGGCGTTGACTGAATTGACAATCGGGAAGCCGGGACGCTCGGCCACGATCAGATTGCACAGACAGAATATCTCGGCATAGCGATACCACGATCCGATCTCCAGAAACGAATCCCCGCCGACGATAAAAAAGAGCTCGTCACCCGCGAGCCGCTCCCGAAGAGTACCAATCGTCTCGATGGAATATGACTTGCCACTCCGCTCTGCTTCAATGGTTGACATTTCAAAAGTCGGCCGGCCCGCTATAGCCATGCAGACCATTTTTGAACGATTTTCGAATGATACATCAGCCGCCAGCAGTTTGTGCGGTGGATCAGCAGCCGGAATAAAAATAACCCTGTCAAGCAGACACGCATCCTGTGCCCCTTCGGCAATGCGCAAATGGGCATTATGAATCGGGTTGAAACTGCCCCCCAGCAAACCGATTCTCATGTTGTTAAAATCTTGTTTTTTATAATCAGCATCTCAAATGCCAGAGATGCCTTGTATACAAGCTTCTGAAGCTCAGACAACCGTTTGCCAAGCGCCTCCATCTCGGCAGAGACAATAACAACGGCCACGATTTTATTGAGCATGACAACCGGCAGTACCAGCAGGGGTGTGTCTGAGGCGACCCTTAAAACCTTCATAAGCTGCATATTTTCCGGTGTTTGAGCCAAAGTGCCCATGAAAAACTGGCCCGTTTCAAATACGTCCTGAATCACGGAAGGTTTACTCAAATGCATGATCAGACTTTCCAGCTCTTCAATGCGTTTTCCCGACGCGATCCCGCGCCAACCGATCACCATGTTGTTGCGGATAATAAAGAGTGCTCCTATGGTGAACTCCTGTCCCAGATACGTGATAAAAACATTAGCGACCTGATCACGGTTTTTTGCGGAGGCAAAATCTGTAGAAAGGCGATCAACCGAATAACGTTCCACCCCGCCCATTACAATAGCGTGATCATCGTAAAAGCCGGGAAGGTTGGCGAACCCTTCGAATTCGAACGGGATACCAATATTAAGCAGCTCTCCGCTGTTACTCATCATCGGATTTTCAGTTCTTTGATCTTGATTAACAGATGCCGTAGCCGGAGCTTTTCTCCGCTTGCCGGCAAGCTCCCCTTCTATCCGCAGATACCGAAAATCTCCCGCTATCCGATAATATTTCGAAAGCGCCGAGGTTATCCTGACATCCGGCACAATGTAAGGGTGTACGATATAGCCGGTAGCGAATGCCACCTCGTCTATCGCATTAAAATCGGAAGGATCCGCCATGGCCAGCGCCAGTTTTTTTCCGTCGACACTGATCGGCACCACACGGTGTTTGCCGGCCATATCAACCGATACCAGGGCAAGAACCTCCGGAGGTATTGAAGACAAGGCGCGGGGAGAGGCCGCGGGGACACCCAGCGTGCGACTCAATAAACCGCACAACTGCTCGTCGGTGATAAATCCCAGCTCAATCAGACTGCTTCCCAGCTTGATACCGAACAGTGTCTGACTTTTGAGCGCTTCATCAAGTTGATCCGGGGTAATCAGTTTTTCTTTCAACAACAGTTCGCCAAGTTTTATAGCCATTTCTTTTCCTCTTGAGAGTTCAGCGTCACAGAATCTCAGGCTTAAGCAGAGTACCCCTGATCGGCACTTTATATACTCCGGGTGAAGCCATGAACTTGGCCAGCAGCATGAAAACCAGCTTCTGTTTTTCCAGAAATTCCGGTTTCGGCATAATATCCAGACTCATATTGAGTGGCGTCACGCCTGCGTTTGCCCCCGAAGGCACATCACCGGAAAGCCGCATATAGATGCCATCGCCTTCGAGTGTCAGGCTCTCAAGGCGGACTCTGTCATCACTGACTCTGACCATTCCCTGTGTTTTCAGATTAGCCGCCTCGGGGAGTGGAAAAGCTCCCAGCTTGACTCCGGAAAACTCAAGTTGCCTTATCTCCAGTTTCAGGTCTCCGTTCAAACCCTTTACCCCTCGCTGCAGCGTACCGTGGCTCCAGAGAGTGCCAGCCGCCTTGGCTCCCAGGACATTTTTGAAAAAAGGAATACCGGAAAGTGATATGTCGTCCGCATCAAGACCCAGAGCAGTTTTACCGTTCAGAGCATATCTAATGTTCAGATGCCCCTTTCCGATCTCTGCCCCCCCGGAAATAACGACCCGACCGGCAAACAGAGGGAGCAGCAGCACCCTGACCTGCATCCGCTCACTCTGCAAAAGCGCACCCTGCTCTGACGAAAGCTGCAGATTGTCCCAGGCCAGACCGGGGAGCAGAGTCTTATGTACTGCCGGGGAAAGCGTCAGCCCCTGTCGTGACAGAAGCTGTGCCAGCATGGTATCGATCCTCGCAGTGGGAAAAAGCAGGTAGCTGAACAGCAGAAAAAGAGCTGACACTACAGCCAGAAAGCCCGCTCGTCGTGCCAGCAGAGTTGCTTTCATCGCTTCGACTGACCGGATGACGGCTTAAGCAGCGCCAGAATCATCGTCAGATCGCAACGTGCCGGATCATCAAAACGAACTTTCAGATTACATTTTTTAATAATCAGGGGACGGCTCCCTTTTTCGAGTCGATACAGCAAGTTAACCGCTTCGTTCAGTGTCAGACCATCGACACGGATATCGGCCGCCTCCTCGATAAAGCCGCTCCGCTCTTCACTCTTAAGCGGAATAACTTTAATCGTTTTACCCTTTATATCTGTTTCTTCGATGATTTTAGCCGGTGAGTCGTCCGGGCGCAGAGAAGCCATCCGTCCGTTCAGCTGATCGGATAATTGCCGGGCTGCCAGATATGTCACTTTAAGCGGCAGCAGTTCCTTCAGTGCCATCTCACGGGCTGTACGTTTCTTTTCAAGCGACTGCACTTTTGCGCTCAACGCCGACCACCCGATTGCTGCAACCAGCAGCACAATCAGGGCAGAGCCGCACCACATCCGGGAGCGGTCGTCAAGATCCTGCCAGCGATCGTGGATAACTTCCAATGGTCTCATTTTGTGCCCTCCTTGAGTGTTCCTGTCAGACTGAAGGTGACCGTGCCATCAGGGCGGCTCTTGACTTCGCCCAATTCTGAAACGGCCAGCAGAGGGGCGAGCGCGGTTTTAAATTCATTGACCGCCTGAGCGGAACGGGCGTCCCCTTTGATCCGCAAGCTGCGCCCCTCCAACTCGGCTTCATAAAGACCGTTGATGGTACTACCCTTGGCTTCCGCCAGCTTTTTCAGAATATCAAGATACCCGCTTGAGGTTTCGAGACCGGTCAGCTTCCTGATCTCACCTTTGATTTCAGATATCTCATCAACAGCCTTCACCCGGGAAGGGAAAATCTCGCGATAAATCGTCGCAACAGATTTGTTCAGAGACGCGATATCCGCAGCGGCCGCACGGTAGTGGAGCCCTTTAATTATGAACAGCAGCACGATAACGGCCACTGACAGTGTCCCGGCCAGCATTAGTTTCCTGCGCAGTCTGGCATCTCCGGCGGTCCAAACAAGCTCTCCCCGTCGAAAATCGGGGAGCGTACCAGCATAGCTGGCATGCGCCACAGCATAGAGCCCTGCCAATTGCCGAAACGTTTCATCATTTTTGAACAGATGTCCCAGTTCTGGCGGCACCTCTGCCGTAACTACCGGTAACGGAAGGATACCCGCATCAGCAAGCCCTCTGCCGCCTTCTCCGACAAAGCAGAGTCGCGGCGGAAGACTCTCGCCGGACAGTTCCAGCGCCGCCAACGTGGTTACTAAAATTGATGTAGTGATAGCACAATTAAACGATCGGAAATACGTCAGCCGTCCCCCCTTCAAAATTGCCAGTGTACTTCCATCGCACACAGCGCAATCAGATGGTACTCCCGGCAGTCTGGCCAGCGCGAACGGG
Organism: Desulfuromonadales bacterium; assembly: GCA_037129255.1. Taxonomy (GTDB): domain Bacteria; phylum Desulfobacterota; class Desulfuromonadia; order Geobacterales; family Pseudopelobacteraceae; genus JACRCG01. The sequence continues at coordinate 30,912 of JBAXVG010000008.1, forward strand.
AGCGAACTGACAATCTGCGGCTCAATGCCGGCCTCACGAAACGTTGCGATTGCCGCTCCGAGATCTTTCTTTCGGGCCCACAGCGCGAGGAACCGGTCTTCGCTGACCGGCATGACCTCAAGCATAAGTTCTTCAATCGGCAGTGCGATTTCACCCTGTAAGTGGGCCGGTAATACCTCTCGCACCTTTTTTAGATCGCTGATAGGAAGAGAAACAGAGCGCTGAGCAAACAGCGCCGGCGGAAGGCAGAGAATAACCCGTGGGGACCCGACCATGTTTTCAGCTATTGTGCTGACTGCTGCAGCCAGTGTTTGCTCTTCGTCCAGCACGATAGATGCGGCCGCGATAAGTTCCGTAAAACTCCGGGATATTCCGAAACGGGCAACGGTCAGCCGCTTTTCTTCTGCCTGCAGAATCAAATAATCCATGGTACGTTGCACCCTCTCCTGTTGAAATTACGACACATGATTTTTGTATTTTTTTTCGGCGCGGTCAATATTCCTGCCAGGACAAAAATTCCGGCGCCCCGCCTGCCAGCCGCACAACCGCCTCAACCGTCCGTCCGGAATCCTTGACTCTGCCTACGGCGGTTATTTTGAAGAGGTTGCCTTTGACGCTGATCTTGCCGACCAGACCGATTGCAACCGTATCCAGCCCCGGTACCCGCGACAGTTCCGCCGTAGATTTGAAGGGCTGCAAACGCCTCTCTTCCATGATTCGCTCAGCCATCCGATCATCGATACGCTCATCAAGCGCAACCAGTACCTCTTTAGACGCAGTATTAATGTTGACCGTTGAAAGCGGAGCGCCGGCCTGATCTGAAAATATCGTCACATGCGGCCGCAGCTTGCCAACCAGCTCAGGCGTGACCCCCTTGACCAGCGACAGTTCCGCCACCGTCATCAACTTGCCGTTACGCGCGCCATACGCCGGTTTGAGGCTGCGATAATAGGGTGTTTCAGCTCCACCGGATCGCTGCAGATCATCGCTGTCTATCCAGTCAGCAACGGCGCTCCAGATATCTCCCGGTAGTTGCATACGTTTGCCGAGCCTTTGAAGCACGGCCTGCGTGAAAGGTTCGTATTCCCCGTTCGGCTGTACCAGGCCGTTGATATTGATTTTACCACTTTCCTCGCTGATCACAATCTCCAGCGAACCAGCCTCGTCTTCCAGCTTGATCGGTGTTGCCCAGCGATCGGAAAGCGCGGTATAGGCCCGACCGGAAAGCGCCATCTGCAGGAGCCTGGCGCCCCCGGCTGCGCCGGATTCTGCCAGTATCGAAGCCTGTTGTCCATCACGAAAACCACGGCTGAGCGAGCTGTCCACATACACCTGATGGATCATCTCGACCACCACAGCCACCATCAGCGCCGTTATAACCAGTGTCAAAATCAGGGCGAAGCCGGATTTGTTGTGCAATCGCCTCATCATAAGCTACTCATTCGCGGAACAGATAGCATCGTGAACTCCGCCAGCTTACCCTCTTCCTCGACCTGTACCGTCACCCGCACACTCTTGGGTAAAGCGCCATAAATACCGCTATCCCAGCTTTTTACCCACTTTGATCCGTCATAACACTCAACCAGAAAAGCGCTGATCCGCTCCATCTGAGGATATGCGGACGTTGTGGCTGTACCGGCATCATAAAACAGATCCCGTTCCTGGCGTGTCAATGTGAGCTTTTTATCTTTTTCAACTATCCGATACGTAACATCAACGACACCTGACTCGCTGCGGCTCTGCCCACCCGGCGGCGCCAGGGTGGTCAGAGCCAGAGTTGACGATGGAGCACCGAAATTATCGCGATCTTCCACTACAAACCGCAACCGCTTGTCAGTGCGGCTGACCATGGCCGATGAAATTTCGCGGCGGATCAGATCAAGGGTAGCGCCCAGTTCACGCCGCGCCTCCATCCCGGCTGAAGCACGATCCCTGGCCCGGGTGACACCAAAATAGCTGCCATAGAGTGCCGCTGAAAGAATCCCAAGCAACACGACTGCAATCAAAACCTCCAGCAGGGTGAATCCGCTATTTCGGGAGATATCTGACAAGCGCCACCCCCCTGCCGTCACTTCTGCGCCACACCTTGACAACGAGTTTTTGCAGACCAGGCAGATCGGCCGGCAACAGATCTGCTTTCCAGCTCAACTCAGGATGGAAAGGAGCGAAGGTGCCTTCCCCTTTGGCAGGCGACTGATCCATCTCGGCCATGCGATTACGGGCCAGCAGAGTCAAGGTTGTGTTATCGCGCTCGCCGGCTATGATACCGATATGATAATTTACCGATCCCAGCACGGTCAGGATGACACCGGCCATGATGGCCAGGGCCACCATCACTTCCAGCAACGTGAAACCCCTCATAGAGGTTCCTCCTGGTAGCCAGCATACACTTTGACCTTACCTCCGGCGGGAAATGCCATCACCGTCCAGAACTGCCCGCCGGAAGAACGCAGGTGGATCGAGACAAAATCTCTCAGCCCCCCCATTCCTACATCCAGGCGCAGTTGGCCCTCCACTACCTTGCCCAGCCGGGGAATGACAACATCGGCAATCTGGACGCCTTCTTTCAACGACGCTCTCTGCAAAAGCGGATCGGTCGGTTCCTTGCCCCCACCATCGCCGCCGATCTCAAAAATCCTGGCGCCATCCGTACCCGGCGCCAGTTCGAGATAATAGTTTGCTCTGGAGGTGGCGGCCCGCTCCTGCATATAGCGCAGCGTCGAGGCCAGGGTGCGGGCTGATATCTTCAGATTTTCCTGCTCGGACGAAGGCAGCCGCGGTATGACCAGCAACATTACCATGCAGATTATTGCAAGCACCACGGCAATCTCTATCAGGGTAAAGCCGGAATGCTTTCTTGAAGCACTTTTCCCAGACATCAGGCGCGTTGCATTCAAGATGTCATTTTCGCAGAGATAATGATCCATAATTCTACAGGAACTCGCTCAGCTTTTCCCGCTCATCAACCAGATAAAACTCCAGTGTTTTTCGCAAGGCATCATCAACGGTCGTGACCGGCTCCCACCCAAGGCACTCCCTGGCCCGCTTGACCGATGGAACGCGAGTCAGCATATCCTGGTAGCCCTTGCCGTAGAAAGTATCGGAAGAGATCTCCACGATCCGGCATTTCTCGGCTTTATCCTTGTAGAGTGGAAACTCCTTGACCATGTCGCGCAACTTGACGGCCAGCTCCTTGACGGAGAGATCATTGGCCGGATTGCCGATGTTGAAAATCCTGCCGTCGGCACAACCATTTTCATTGGCAATGATTTTCATCAGACAATCGATACCGTCCTCAATGAAGGTGAAAGAGCGGCGCTGATTGCCTCCATCCACAAGCTGTATGGGCTCTTCGGCCAGAATATTGTAAAGGAACTGGGTCAGCACCCGCGAGCTGCCTTCTTTGGCGGTGTGAATACTGTCCAGCTTTGGGCCGATCCAGTTGAACGGGCGGAATAGAGTGAACTTCAACCCCTCGTGATTGCCATAGGCATAGATGACACGGTCCAGCATCTGCTTGGCGCAGGAGTAAATCCAGCGTTCCTTGGCAATTGGTCCCAGCATCAGTGGCGAACTTTCCTCATCAAACTCGATATCGGGACTCATACCGTAGACTTCGGACGTGGAAGGGAAGACCACCCGTTTTTTGTACTTGTGACAGATGCGGATAATTTTGAGGTTTTCTTCAAAATCAAGCTCGAATACACGCAACGGGTCCTTGACGTAGGTGACCGGAGTGGCGATTGCAACCAACGGCAACACGACATCACATTTTTTTATGTTATACTCGATCCACTCCTTGTTAATAGTGATGTCCCCTTCCAGAAAGTGAAAGCGGGTATCACCCAGCGAGCGTTCCAACTTGTCGCAGGCCATATCCAGACCATAGACTTCCCAGTCCGTCGTTGTTAAAATGCGGTGGGTGAGGGCATTGCCGATAAAGCCGTTGACTCCCAAGATGAGTACTTTCATTTTTTCTCCTCTGTATTCAGGCCGGACTTTGTTCCGGTATGGTTTTTCGCAATCTGTCAAATTACCACACACTCCGGTTCTACCGCAACCCTTCCGAGTCCGATCGAGGGGTGCAATCAAAAGTGTTGGCTCTCTTCCTGCGGAAGTTAGACTGCTGACCATCCCTCAGGCAGCACTCGGTCTGTTCAGTACGATATGTGTAACGTTATGCTTGTGAAGATAAAGTTGGTGGTGGTTGATACTGCGGGGCATCAATCGTCATATTGAACACCATGTCCGACACGAACCGTTTAAACGATTCGTTCTCCACGAACTGCTTGTAAGCCTCAGTATCATCTTTGAGCAGCGTCAGCATAACCCGCGCCAGAGCCTTGTCATGTTCCAGTCGCGCGGTGTTCGGGGTATTCAGCTTGGCGTTCTGGAATGCCTGGTCTGCGGCAACTTTCGGAGCGATGTCCTCTTGGATACGCTTGGCAACACGGTCAACATCTTTGAACAGAGTACCGAACTGTTCGTTGAACGACTTGAGGATGTTGCTCAGTCGATCAAGGTCCGGTTCCGGCTTCCGACTGCCGCCTCCAACGGGTAACGGCTCTATGTCGGCATCCGTATCAGCCAGAATAATTTTCATGGTCGCCTGCTTCTCATTGCGGTAGCTGTCCATGTCGATAGCTTCCAGAATCCCCTTGGAAAGGTCATCTTCCTTCGGCGCAGGCAACTTCGGAACCAGGAAGGTCAGGAAGATGGATAGCTTCTCCCATTCTGCGTTGTTGTAAGGTAGAAGCGATGCCAGGAAGTCATACGTCCGCGTGAAGGCCTTGCCCTTGCCCTTGAAGTCCACCTGTCCATCTTCATTCAGCTCTGCCAAATACACGCTGACACAGGCGTCCAGTATGGGATCGAGCTTGTCCCGCTGCGCGCCACCAAGATAGAGCTCTACGAACGCTTCTACCTGTTCAGATGTATAAACCTGATAGTTATCCAGCACCGTCTGCAGATCATGGAGTTTGTTTGGATCAGTCTCCTCACTCAACACAGTGGTGCGGTAATAGTCGTCAAAAGCCGCCTGTATCGTATCAACGTCGTTCATAAAGTCCAGAACGAACACATCATGCTTCTGTGGATGGGCACGATTGAGTCGAGACAGTGTCTGAACCGCCTTGATCCCTGACAGCACCTTGTCTACGTACATGGTGTGCAAGAGCGGTTCGTCGTAGCCGGTCTGAAACTTGTCAGCGCAGATCAGGAAACGGCATGGGTCTTCCTGGATTTTGTCAGCAATATCTCCGCCGGGAAAGCCGTTCAGAATTGCTTCGTTAACCTTATGCCCTTTGTATTCATGGTCACCGGCAAAAGCCACAATCGGCTGATACGGGCTCTTCCGCTCCTCCAGATAAGACTTGAAGGCAAAGAAGTATTGAATAGCCCGCTCAACGCCGCTGCACACGACCATGGCCCTGGCTTGACCGCCGATCTTATTCTTGGCGATGACCTGCTCATGGAAGTGGTCAACCATGATCTCCGCCTTCAATCGAATAGCGTGGTCATGGCTTTCGACATAGCGGCGAAGCTTCTTCTGCGCTCTGTTCTTGTCGAACTCGGGATCATCCTCCACCTTCTTGACCAACTTGTAGTAGCTGTTGACCGGGGTATAGCTCTTGAGTACATCCAGAATAAACCCTTCCTGGATCGCCTGTTTCATAGTGTAAGTGTGAAATGGACGGTGCTTCACCTTACCCTCTTCGCCGGGATAGGGTTCACCGAATATCTCCAGGGTCTTGTTCTTAGGGGTTGCGGTGAAGGCGAAATAGCTGGCGTTTGTCAGCATCTTACGGGCCGCCATCCGCTTTTCCAGGGCATCATTGATGTCATCTTCTGGATCGGTGAGTGCAGCGTTCAGAGCTCCAGCGGTCTTACCTCCCTGGCTGGAATGGGCCTCGTCGATAATAATCGCAAAGCTGTTGCCACGATGCTCATCACCGATCTCATCAAGAATAAACGGGAATTTCTGTACTGTGCTGATGATGATCTTCTTGCCGCTCTCGATGAATTTCCGCAGGTCACCAGAATGTTCAGCATGGCCTACCGTGGAGCCAACCTGCATGAATCCTTTGATTGTGTTTTTGATCTGGTCGTCCAGGATACGGCGGTCGGTGATGACAATGATCGAATCGAATATGTCCTTGCCGTCTTTCCGTAACGCGACAAGCTGATGAGCCAGCCATGCAATGGAGTTGGACTTGCCGCTGCCGGCCGAGTGCTGGATCAGATATCGCTGACCCGCCCCGTTCTGAAGAGCATCCGCCAGCAATCGACGCACTACGTCCAGTTGGTGATACCGAGGGAACACCTGCTTGCGCGTCTTCTTCCTGGTTTTGGGATTAACCTCTTCAACGATCTGGGCATAGTTCTCAATGATGTTGGTGATCCCTGTTGGAGTGAGTACTCGGTTCCAGAGATAGTCGGTCTTAAGTCCTTTTGGATTGGGAGGGTTTCCAGCCCCGTCGTTCCAACCCAGGTTGAAAGGCAGAAACCATGATCCCTTGCCTTTGAGCTCGGTACACATCCGCACTTCGTTGTCATCAACCGCAAAATGAACGATGCAGCGACCGAACCCGAACAGCCGCTCGCGTGGATCACGGTCACGGCGATACTGTTCGACAGCATCCTCCACGGTCTGCTTGGTCAGGCTGTTTTTCAGCTCGAAGGTGGCAATGGGGAGGCCGTTGATGAATAGTCCCAGATCCAGCGCCCTGCGGGTTTCGTCGCGGCTGTAGCGGAATTGGCGGGTGACACTAAATCGGTTGGCGGCGTACTTGATGGCCGCCTTGTCGTTGCCGGGGGACGGGGTGCCGTAGAAGAGATCGATGGTATACTTCTCGTGCTTCAGACCATTACGCAGAAGGTCGATGATACCACGTTTACCACACTCTTTTTCCAACCGCGCCAGAAAGCGGCGACGCACCGGGGTGTCGCTGTCCAGCTCCAGAGCTTCGGCAATTGCTGGCTGGGTTGCCTTCAAAAAGTCCCGCAGGTACACCAGATCAACGCAACACTCCCGGTCGTAATCACGGGCATCGCCAAGCAGCCAGCCGGTGCCGCCGTACGGTTCCGGTGGAAAATGTGTCCCCTCGACCGGCAACGGCACAATGGATGCCCTGCCGGTCATGGCTATGCAGATCAGATCTTCGAGGCCGCGTTCGCTGGTGTCAGTAGTCATATTGCCTCTTCCGCTTCGTGAGTAAATATATTCCAATCAAGTACCCATCAATTAAATCATACCCAGAAAGGAACGTATTTCATCAGCTTTCGAGTACATTTCATGCTTACGTTGATCGAGACTTACTTCTTTTTGCAGTTCTGACTCGATACAATCTTTCGGTAAATCCGCCTTCCTTCTCAAAGGTAGCGGCCTGCGCCGCTATCTGCTTATCAAGCAGATGGCAGGCAAGATTCAGTAAGGAAAGGGCGGCGTTGGCGACATAGGCAGAAGCAGGCAAGGGCAGCACGGAAGAAGGCAAAGGCGACGAACACGGACTTACACGGCCCCCCACGGACAAATCAGAGCAAGTAGTTTCGTGTCTGTCCGTGTCCGTAGGTGAAAGTCCTTGATTGTCCGTGCCAATCCGTGAATGTCCGTGTGTTTTTTCCTCCTCCACCCACTCCCGTAACTCCTCCAGCGAGGAGCAGCGCTTTGCCTTGAAGCGTTGCAACGCCGGGTGATCCGGCTCCCAGAGCGGCAGCCCACGCTGCCGTAAAAAGTCTTCGTAGTCCAGACGCAGCTCTTCCAGACTGGCTCGCGCCACATTGGTCAATTTCAGCTCGGTTTTTTTCGAGGTGCCGGAAGCCACGCTCCCCTCGGCGATATTCTGCACACCGGAGCGGGCCGCCTGCACCATTTGGTCGCAGGTGCGGCTGAAGCGATTTATATAAAGCTCCACGAAACGGACCGTTATGTCATAGACCAGTTGCGACACCTGAAAGCTTTTCAGTTTGCGGTAGCCGCCATGTTTCGGAATCAGCGGTTCAGGTTCACTCCGTGGAGGTAATGCCATCGCCATCCCCCTCCTCAAAAAATGGATTGTCTATATCGTCCGTGATAACAAAGTCCGTGTCGTCCGTGCCGTCAATCTCATCCGGTACCAGTGCCGCAGCTTCCCGCACGTCCAGCTTACCGGTCACAACGTCGGCGATCAGGCGGGTGCGGTATTCGCGGAGGAGGTCGATTTCTCGTTCGGTGCGATCAATGGCCAAGCTAATTGGAGAAGTAAGAACTTCAAGTCCATCAAGTATTTTCTGCTGTTCTTCTATGGGTGGGAGCGGTACCCGAAATCGTCCAATTGTTGTCTTGTTAGTCGATGCAAGATTGGTTGTTTGTTTGGCAGTTAAGAGGAAATATGTTTTAGCATAATTGGAACCTAACAATGCTGAAAGGTAATATGGTTGTAGCCTTACAATATTAGGCCTAACCGCAAAAACATGATTCTGATGAACGCAATTTTCTATCTGACCATCCCAAACACAGCCCCTGCCAAGCTTGTCTGGATCTCCACCTTCAGTCATCAGCACGTCGCCAATCGCGAGAAGTGACCGACGTGCCTCATTTGACGGCAATCGAAGTTTTTTCACAACACGAAGGCTCAAATGCCCAGACTGCACATTTGCAACCCTTAGATATGGATATTCTCGCAGTCGAAGATTACCGTAATATTTGCCCAGAGTAATTCCTGATTGTACATCACATGCGCCCTTTAATGGAATCAGTTCCCAACCCTCCGGTATCTCCCCAAGCCACGGAATCCCCGATGGTTTCAGCCGGACCTTCGGATCAAGGCCACGTGTGACGGCACGGTGGATGATGACCTGTTTCTGCTCGTTCAGCAGTGCGATAATCTTCCGCTTGGCCCGGATGGTACGCTCGATCCGTTGGTTGGTGTGGTTGAGAAAACGGACGATGCCGGCTTGCTCATCGGGGGGAGGAAGTGGTATTTGAGCCGTTTTTAGATAGGGCCAGTAAATCGTTCGCTGGATATCTCCAACACCCTTCGACGCTGTAACAAACTGATCGACCATTACAGCCGACTGCATGAGATAGTTCGTATATTCTGAGTTCAGTGTAGAAGAGAGTCGTAATACGATGTATGCGGGGCTAATAATTCCGTGATAACGAGATACTCCTACCGAACCACGCCATGCTTGCTGATTATTCAGTACAAAATCGCCAGGATAAACCACTTGATATTTTGATAAATCGAGACTGGGTGCGTGTACCTGACCGCCACCTTCATTGTAAGGGATTACACCTCTATTTAGAAATACAGACAACAACTGTAGATTGCCCGGATTACGTTCAACACGTAGAGTACTTAACGTTAATAATTTACGTTGACTCCAATTACTAGGCACATGCCCAAGCCAGCGAGACTCAGTTTCCTGGTACTCCGGATATGGTTTGAGATCGGCAATCATACCTTTCCACCCTTCAGGAGATCATCCAGCAAACCTTCCGCCTCCTGCTCCACCGCCAGAATATCAGCCCGAATCTCCTCCAGCGTCCGCAGCGGCTGCGGCTTGTAAAAATGACGGGTAAAACTAATTTCGTAGCCGATCTTGGTTTTGGACTCATCCAGCCAGGCATCAGGAGTGTAGGGGAGCACCTCGCGGCGGATAAATGCCTCGACACCACCAACTTCCAGCAGCGGCACCTGCTCGGTGTCGCGCAGGTCGGTATCCGGCTCATACTCAACCATGACCGGCTTCGCCCCCTCACCCCGACCCTCTCCCCCTCCGGGGGCGAGGGAGACAAGATAAAGTCCCTTGAGCGGTAGAGTAGAGAGCAGGTTTCACCCTGCCCTCCCTCATCAAACCGGACATGCAGTTTTCCCGCATCCGGCTTTCCGGTGTTCTTCACTGTAAGGCATGCACTTTCTTCCAACCCGCTGTCGTCGGCACTTTGTATAATCCGTATTTACCATAGAGTTTCTGACTGCTGAATTTAATAAAACCAGTTCCTCTATCCCCGATTTTATGGCGTTTGCGCAGATGTGTGCGAAGCCGTTCTTCTACATGCCCTTTTAAATGGGTGAGAACCTTGCTACAGTTCTTGAAATGGAAATAGCCGACCCAACCCCTTACAGTGGCGTTGACTTCAGTCATTATCTTTTCAAGCGGCTTTACCGTCATCTTGCGTTGCGTGATAACGGTGACACGATCTTTGATCGCCTTCAAGGCTTTCTTTGATGGTTGAACGTGGGGATACAGATTCCCACTCTTTCTGCTTTCTCCCATCCAGATTGTGAAACCAAGAAAATCAAACTTTCCCTTGTGGGCATTGACGGTCTTCGTCTTTGTCTCATTCAGGGTAAGTTCCAACCGCTCCAGTATCTGCCTCAGCACCGCCATTGCTTTGTCGGACTTATTTCGCCGACAAAGAATTACAATATCGTCAGCGTATCTGACGATACGGGCGCCCAGTCGTTGTAGCAGATTATTTCGTTCCCATATTCTGTCCAATATATGCAGGTACAGATTCGATAATAATGGCGAAATGACACCCCCTTGGGGAGTCCCTTTACGATTGCCCTTGCCGCCGCCGATGTTCCGCTTCGTTCCATCCTTGTCCATTTCCATGATCGGCGCTTTGAGCCACATCTGGATAAGACGAAGTATCTCGCCGTCACAGATGCGTTCTGCCACCACTTTCATGAGGTTGGCATGGGGGATGGTGTCAAAGTACTTGGAAAGATCGGCGTCGATGATTTCGGTATAGCCGGTGTTCATGGCATACGTTACGTCATTGACTGCATCGTGGGCCGATTTCTTCGGTCTGAATCCGTACGAGGTTTCGCAGAAGTCCGCCTCGAAGATCGGCTCAATGACCAGTTTTGCAGCCATTTGAGCCACCCGGTCACGGATGGTCGGAATACCAAGAGGACGCTGACTGCCGTCGCTCTTAGGTATCATGACCCGTTTGACCGGATCGGGTTTGTACCTCTTGGTTCGCAGTGCTTCTTCCAACTCCCCAATGAATGCGGGTGCCCCTTCGTTTTCCTCAATGGCCTCGAAGGTTACGCCGTCAATCCCGGCGCTCCCCTTATTGGCTCGAACAAGTTTATAGGCGTGACTAAGGATGTCAACCCGATATACCTTGTCGTACAAGGCGTGGAAGCGGCAGGCCGGTTCCTGCTTGGCCTTGCGGTAGAGCTTCCTCTGTAGCGTCCTGATTGTTTCCGGGGTTGTTAGCATAGGCAATCCCCATCTCCTCCGCTCTTTGGTTGCGTGAACAAAGCAGGGTTCCTTCCCTCGGGCAGGGTTATGTGGCTACTTATAGGTTCACTTGCGTTACGGCCTGTTGCTTTGCCAATTGGGAACTTACGACCCTCTGTTACCAGAACGCCGCTCCCTTGAACTACCGGGGCGAATCGGACAATTCCCCGGACGGGACTTAAACCCGTTAGATATTCAACTGTTACTGCGTACGATCAGCCTTGACTTTACCCGGTTTATGGACCTTGGCGATGACCGGCGGGGCCGTCTCCACCCGCCAGCTGACCGCCTTCAGGATCATCTTCAGTTCCGGTGTTGTAGGGGCGACCGGCCTGTCGCCCTTGCGCTTCAATTCCTTCAACGCATCATCCACAGCAGCGCGGAAAAGGTTGTGATCTTCGAACAGCTCGCCACCGATTGTCTCACGGAGGGCAGTTGCCACCTCCACCAGGCGGGCGTCCCGCTTCCAACTGTTACTGTCCAGCAGCTTTTTCTTTTTCTTTTCCGGCAGCCCTTTCTTGCTCCCTTCCTCGTCATCACCGTCATCATCACCGCTACCCCATTCGGCCAGGTATTTCTCAACGGCTTTTGCAATGCTATCGAAATCATCAAAAAGGGGATCGCCAAACTCGTCATATAGTTGGGTACGCAACTCCTCATCACCGGAGGCAAAACGGAGCGACTCGATGGCAGGGATCGTCAACTGGCTGTGCAGCCGCAGCGGGCGCTCCATGACAATCTTCCAGTAACCGAAATGCTGGTTGGGGAATAACTTGGACTGTTCCGTCTCTTTAAATGCCAGGTAGGTGTCACACACCAGCTTGATGTCATCCTCGGACAGTTCACAGTTCTTCTTCCCCAGATTCTTGCGCAGTGGTTTGAACCAACTGCTGGCGTCGATCAGTTGCACCTTCCCCTTCCGGTGATCCGGCTTGCGGTTGGAGAGCACCCAGATGTAGGTGGCGATACCGGTGTTGTAGAACAGGTTGAGCGGCAGGGCGACAATCGCCTCCAGCCAGTCGTTTTCGATAATCCAGCGACGGATGTTACTTTCCCCCTGTCCGGCATCACCGGTAAACAGGGACGAACCGTTGTGTACCTCGGCAATGCGGCTCCCCAGTGGACTCTTGTGGTTCATCTTGGAAACCATGTTGGCCAGGAACAGCAACTGTCCATCACTGGAGCGGGTCACCAGCGAATATTCGGGATCATCGGCATGGGTAATCTTAAAGCGGGGATCGCGCATGCCGTCCTTGCCACCCATATCTTCCAGATCCTTCTTCCAGCTCTTGCCATAGGGGGGATTGGAGAGCATGAAGTCAAACTCTTTGGCCGGGAAAGCATCATGGGCCAGTGTAGACCATTCGGCCCCACCGACGATATGGTCGGCGTTCTCCCCTTCACCCTTCATCAGCATATCGGCCTTGCAGATGGCGTAGGTCTCCGGGTTGATCTCCTGACCGAACAGGTAGGTCTTGACCTGCTTGCCGGTTGCGATAGTAAGTTCAAGCAGGGTTTCCTCCGCCAGGGTCAGCATCCCGCCGGTACCGGCTGCGCCATCATATAGCTGATACGATCCGGACTGAATCCTGTCGGAAATGGGGAGGAAGATCAGGTTGGCCATCAGCTTGACGGCATCACGCGGTGTCCAGTGTTCACCCGCTTCTTCGTTGTTATCCTCGTTGAACTTGCGCACCAGCTCCTCGAACACGGTGCCCATTGAATGGTTGTCCATAGCTGGCAGCTTGACCGAGCCATAGTTGTTCAGCACCGGGTTCGGACTCAGATTGATATCAGGATTCAGAAACTTTTCAATTAGAGTACCGATGGCATCGGCTTTGGAGAGGGTGGGTATCTGGTTGCGGAACTTGAAGTTTTCCAGGATGTCTTGAACGGTCTGGGAATAACCATCCAAATATGCCTCAAAATCCTGGCGGAGTTGCTGCTGGCTGTTGCAGGAGCGGAGATCCCGCAGGGTAAAGCGGGAGGTGTTGTAAAAAGCCTGACCGGCGGCATCGCACATTGCTGCTCGCTGCTCAGTAATACCGGCATCATCGAGCATCTTTTTGGTATCCAGCACCGCCTGTTTGGTAGGCTCCAGCACAGCATCCAGGCGGCGCAGCACGCACATTGGCAGAATGACATCAGGATACTTGCCACGCTTAAAGAGATCGCGCAACACGTCGTCGGCAATGCCCCAGATGAAGGATACAATCTTGTTGTGGGTGGCTTGATCCATTACTCACACTTCCCCTCAGTCGATGACTACTTTGCTGAATCTCCAGTGTCTGCCAACCTTCTGGCCGGGACAACTATCGGGCTTATACAAACATGGACCGCCAGACAGACTATAGTCGGCGTTCAAGTAATCTGACACGACTGAATCTCGCCAACTGAATTTAAATGGAACCATTTCCAGTTCTGGTATTTACAAATAGTCTAAACCGGAAACGAGAGCTGGAGAATCAGATGAAGATAAAGAAGTAAAAACTACTACCGAGAAGGGGTGGGGCAATTTTCAAAGCCGATTGACATGCTGGCCTACCCCAAGGCGGGGCATAGGCTGTAACCGTCCAACCGATGTTTGTTACGACGTTGATGAAACAAACGAACCGGGCAGCGTCAAGTCACCTGGTACGCTCGTTTCCACTTCACCTTCAACCAGCAGCGAGCGGATCTCCAGCAGACCTTCGCCGGTACCGATCAGCAGCGGTTTATGCGATATAATGCATCCCGGCTCACCGCGACCTTCCAAAGGGCAAGCCTGCCAGATGATTATTTTTTTGCCGTCCAGATACGTGAAAGCACCCGGATAGGGATGAGTGGTGCCACGAATCAGATTGTATATCTGAATGGCACTTCGGGTCCAAACTATATTGCCATCTGCCGGCTTACGGCCACCAAAGTAGCTCCCCCTGGTTACATCCATCGGAATCCGGGCCGCATTTCCTTCCCGCAGGAGCGGCCAGGAGCGACCGATGACCCTCACCGCCGCGTCGGTCACTTTGCCGAAGACATCGCAGGCTGTGTCGGTAAAGGCTATCTCTACCTTTTCCTGATCCACAATATCGCCTGCATCCGGCTTCTCTACCATGTAGTGCAGGGTAGCCCCGGTCTCCGTCTCGCCGTTTATTACAACCCAGTTGACCGGTACACGGCCACGATACCTGGGCAGGTACGAACCATGCAGGTTGAGCGCTCCTTTGAGCGGAATTTCCAGTACCTCCGGCTTTATCATGTTCCGGTAATAGAAGGAAAAGATGAAATCCGGCGCAATCTCTCGCGTCCGCACCACGTTTTCCGGCAGAGAGATATCGCTGGTCAGGTATGGGATATCATGCAGGGCAGCAAGTTCACGCACCGACGAGAACCAGATATCTTCAGTCGCAGAATCTTCGTGGGTATAGATCAGGGCGATCTCCGCCCCCTGACACAGTAACTCCGTAATGCAGCGGTATCCTACATTGTGGTAGGCGCAGACGATCAATTTGTTATTCTTCAAAACCATACATCCTTCTGATTACAAACCGAGGCCTTTTTCTAACTTCCTGATATATCCGCCCCACATATTCGCCAACGATACCTATCCCCATGATTATAATACCGATAAAGAAAAACAGTATGGCGAACAGGGTGAAAACCCCTTCCACTTCAGCCCCGACGATGAAGCGACGCACCATCAGGAATATTGCAAAAGCCACTGATACTACTGACGTTAATATGCCAAACAGAGCAAATAACTGCAGCGGCACAACCGAAAAACCGGTCATCAGATCGAAGTTAAGCCGTATCAGTTTGTAAAATGAGTATTTACTCTCCCCCCCGGACCGTTCTGAATGTCCGACCTCGATTTCGGTCGGATTGGAGGCAAAAGTCTGGGCCAGGGCCGGAATGAAGGTTGTCGATTCCCTGCAGCGATTGATGTTATCAACAATATAACGGTGGTAAGCACGCAGCATGCATCCGTAATCCTGCATCTGCATCCCGGTTATCTTGTTGGTGGTAATATTGACGATACGCGAGGCCATCTTACGGAAGGCCGAGTCCTGACGCTGCTGACGGATGGTGCCGACTACATCATGACCTTTTTCTATCTCGGCAACGAGACGTGGAATCTCTTCAGGCGGATTTTGCAAATCGGCATCCATCGTAATAACTATCTCGCCGCCTGACACCTCGAAGGCGGCCAGAATAGCCATGTGCTGGCCGAAATTACCGGTGAATTCTAATACTTTAACACCTTTGAACTCTTCTACCATTTGGCATAAAATCTCAAGCGAGCGGTCGCTGGAACCATCATTAGTGAAGATGATCTCGAATGAATGGCCTGTATCCTGAATAGCCGGATAAAGGCGCTCCATGAGATGTCCCAGATTGGCCTCCTCATTGTAGACAGGTATGACAATACTCAAGTAGGGCCGATCCATGATTTATCCCTCGTCCATGGTCGCTGCGACCGCTATTCTGATTATATCACTGGCGCACAAATCCTTCTGCCACTGCCGCACACCTGAGATTCTCTCCAGCCCGGTATACGAGGCAGGGTTAATATCCGCGACAGATTCCAACAGCCAGTTCGGCGCCAGCACACCCGGTTCAAGTCCAAGTTCGGAACTTCTCTGCTCACGCCAGCACTTAAGATTTTTGAGGCGTTCCTTGGCACCATCTACCAGGTCGTTTTTCCGGGCTCGAGGAAAACGAGGCAACCTCTCTTCTGGCATTTCCATTCCAAGAGTTACTGCTTGCAGAATTCCTGAGCCAAGGCGATTTATCTGACTGGGCGTCATCCCCTTGATCCTGCTCAACTCGGTCAGCGTGCGTGGAGTACTTTCGGCAATTTCCTGCAGAATTTCGGCAGACACAACCTTGAATGGTGGTCGATCCATAGCCCTGGCCTGCCTGTCTCTCAATTGGAGTAACTCTTCCAGAATCGCCAGACTATGCCCCCTTAGCTTCCCGGCACCCTTGCAATACAAAAACAGCGGGCCTTCTTTTTCTGTTACCCGCGCCTGGCACACCAAGCGGCATTCTTCTTCAAGCCACGCCAACCTCTCTTTTTGAAGCAATTCAACACGGAACTGATCATATAGCGGTAGCAGGTCTGATGTATCGGCCATGGCATATGCGCTCATCTCAGGACTTAAAGGACGCTTGCTCCAATCAGCCTTCTGGTACTTTTTATCAAGCTCTATACCAAATCGGGCTTTTAAGAGCGCCGCCAGGCCAAACTCAGTGATGCCCAAAAAACGGGCCGCAATCATTGTATCAAACAGGTTATTGACCTCAATGCCAAAATCACGATGCAACGAGCGAATGTCGTAATCGGAGCCATGCATGACTACCAGGATATCCGGATTAGACAGCGGCCCCGCTAAGAGAGAAAGATCATTGAGCGCAAGCGGATCGATCAGCCAACTTTGACTGCGCGTCGAAATCTGGATCAGACACACCTTTTCCCGGTAGTGATGCAGAGAGTCCATTTCAAGATCTACCGCTATTTCCATCTGGCTCGAGAGGATAGCGGTCACTTCTGACAGTCGAGTAGCAGACGTTATTATCTCGCAGATTTCTGTCTGCTGATTGTTAACTCTCAAGAATTGAACTCCCGCACCATGGCATAGGTCGTATTTCGCTGTGCGGCCTTGAATCCGGCGCCCTGTATAAGCTTGATCATTTCATCCTGCGTCATGCGAAAACTGCAGCCAGCTGCCGCGACAACATTCTCCTCCAGCATTGTACCTCCCAAATCGTTGGCACCGAAGAAGAGCGCTACCTGGGCCATTTTAGGCCCTTGTGTGACCCAGCTGGCTTGTATATTGGGTATATTGTCCAACACCATGCGAGATAAGGCCAGCACTTTAAGATAATCGACTCCTGTAGCGGTTGTGCCTCCCAGTACGGTATTGCCAGGCTGATAGGTCCACGGGATAAATGCCGTGAAAGAGCCTCCCCTGTCCTGAATCTCGCGTACCCGAAAGAGGTGCTCGATTATATCTACCGGCTTCTCGAGAGTACCGAACATCATAGTGGCCGTGGTAGGCATGCCGAGTTTTGCAGCCTTCTGCATGACTTCGCCCCACTGCTGCCATCCGATTTTTTTGGGCGATATGCTGCTCCGTACTTCGTCTACCAGGATCTCGGCGCCACCACCAGGCATCGAATCCAATCCGGCAGATTTAAGACGAAACAAGACATCATCCGTCGTTAGACCGGAATTTGTGGCGATGCAGACAATTTCTGCCGGCGAAAGGGAGTGGTTTTGAACCATCGGAAAGCGCGCTTTTATCTCCCTGAAAAGCTTCTCGAAGAAATCGATTGTGAGCTCCGGATTGAGTCCTCCCTGCATCAAAAGCTGTGTTCCACCCTGATCTACTAATTCTGCTATCTTATCGTAGATCTGTTCACAAGAAAGTATATAGGCATCAGTGGCATTTTTGTCGCGATGGAATGCACAAAAAGAGCATTTTGCTTCACAGACGTTCGTATAATTGACATTTCGATCAACGACGAAAGTCACCCTGTTTTCAGGATGAAGCATGCGACGTATTCCATCGGCACATGCACCAATTTCCAGGAGTTCCTTCCTCACTAACCATCCCAGGGCTTCTTCCCGTTCGATTCTATGCGCTTTCATCATTATTTTCTCAGCCGGAAACTGATCTGCAGGCTCACTTCTACTGCTACTGCATGTTTGCCGTTAAATTTTTTCATTGGACATCCGGAATTGCTATAAATTTCTTACGAAGGTAACACTCTAGTTCAGATTCTGCTCATCTGCAACTTCATTCTCTCGGAATTATATCCAGAATTTGCTTATTCCCCTCTGGACGCCGCTAAATGCTTCAGGAGCAACGAACGCACAAAAAGCTCCCTTTGCCATAGGCTGTTACCATGGAACACATCAGAATCGATTATTGGCCTGCGGCTTCTAAATGCCCATTCTAAGCAGATTCGCGGGCCTTTAGTTCCGCAAGACATCGATTTCCCATATTTAATGGCAGACTATATCTATGAAGTGCTGTTACAATAAGGCCCAACTTCCTTAACGTATCGCTGCTGGCAGCAATTTCATCCTCAGCATCAGCACCTTTCATTGCTATCATCCGCCCACCCTGCGCCAACAACGGTGCGGCCAGGGAAGCAAAGAAATCCAATCTGGCAAGAGATCGTGACGTAATTATGCTGAATTTATTGGCACACATTTCATGCAGATCCTCGGCTCTTACGTGTAAAGCCTCTATGCTCTGCAACTCAAGTACACGAATCACATGACGCTGAAAATTGACCTTTTTGGCTACTGCATCAACCGACAACATCGTTGTTTCAGGCTTGATTATTTTCAAAGGAATTATAGGAAGTCCGGCACCTGACCCTATATCAAGCATTTGATCTTCATCAAAAACGTATGGAGCCAGATGCAGGGAATCTATTATATGTTTGATTGCTATCTCGTTATCACAGTTTATCGCTGTGAGATTAATCCTCCTGTTCCATTTTATAAGTTCAGCAGCAAACATCTCAAAGGATTTAAAGTTCTTATCAGATAGATTTAAGCCCATTTCTCTTGTACTGTTTTCAAGTAAGTTGCGAATCATCCTGGGTGTCCCGGATTATGATTTGGGTCCATTACTTTTGGCATGAGCCTTTAACACTACAGACAGTATCGAAATTGCAGCTGGCGTAACACCTGGAATTCTGGAAGCTTGTCCAAGAGTACCGGGTTGATGTCGGATTAGTTTTTCTCGTACCTCGGTTGTCAGTCCCTTAATTGAAACATAATCCAGGCTTGAGGGAATTTTCGTCGTTTCCAGTTTTTTCGAGCGCTCGACCTGATCTAGCTGTCTTTCGATATATCCTCGATACTTGGTTTGTATCTCAACCTGTTCGCGGATTGCAACGGGTGTTTCACGTGAAACATCATCCAGTGCAGTCAATTCTTCGTAGCCTACATCCGAACGTTTAAGTAATTGCTCAAAGGAAGTCCCCTTCTGAATGTCTTCAAGACCCAAACGCGACAACACTTCCAATTCGAAATCGGTATTTAAAATGCGTGTAGTAGATATGCGATTTTGCTCTTCAATAATCATTCGCCGCTTTTTAGAAAAAGCAGCATATTCATCGTCTGTCACCAATCCAATCTTATAGCCTAAATCCCGTAGTCGTAAATCTGCATTATCTTCACGTAAAAGCAGACGATATTCGGCTCTTGATGTGAACATGCGGTATGGCTCTTTTGTACCCTGTGTAACCAGATCATCAATCATAACTCCAATATATGCCTGACTCCTGTCAAACACTATCGGATCCAGACCTTTTACACGTAAGGCAGCATTAATTCCGGCAACTATGCCTTGCCCAGCCGCTTCCTCATAACCAGATGTACCGTTAATCTGTCCAGCGTGATACAGATTACATATCAATTTAGTTTCCAGTGAGTTGTGCAATTGTATCGGATCGACATAGTCATATTCAATGGCATAAGCGGGTCGCATTATTTCGACGCGCTCCAGTCCCGCAATCGAGCGGTAAAAAGCTATCTGGATATCAATCGGAAGTGATGTCGACATCCCGCTTGGATAGACCTCTACAGTTTCAAGCCCCTCTGGTTCAATAAATGTCTGGTGTCGATCTTTGTCAGGAAACCTCATGACCTTATCTTCTATCGATGGACAGTACCGAGGTCCGATTCCCTCAATAATTCCAGAATAAAGCGGTGAACGATCCAGCCCTGATCGGATAATTTCATGAGAACGCAGATTTGTGTATGCTATATGGCAAGGCACTTGAGGTAAGGAAATTCTCGTCGTTGAAAACGAGAACGGCAAAGGAGGATTGTCTCCGTACTGTGGCTCCAACCTTGAAAAATCGATAGTGCGCCCGTTAAGCCGGGCTGGTGTTCCTGTCTTCAACCGGCCAACCGAGAAACCAATAGATCTAAGCTGGTCTGAAAGGCCGATAGAGGGCATATCCCCGGCACGACCGCCAGGATAATTATTCAAGCCTACGTGAATCAAACCTCGCATGAATGTGCCGGTAGTTACAATCACGGTTTTGCAAAGAAAGCGAATACCTGCACGGGTGTCCACACCTCGAATACCTTGCTTCTCGAGGTAGAGGGCAACCACTTCACCCTGTTTAAGATCAAGGTTGTCCTGAAGCTCCAGAACTCGCTTCATTCGAAGTCTATATAACTGCTTGTCGGCTTGAGCTCGCGATGCTCGCACAGCCGGCCCTTTACGAGTGTTAAGTATACGAAATTGGATACCGGTCTGGTCGATATTCTTAGCCATTTCACCGCCAAGTGCATCAATTTCCTTGACTAAATGCCCCTTGGCCAGTCCTCCTATTGCAGGATTGCAGGACATCAGGGCTATCGCATCCAGATTGATCGTTAGAAGCATTGTTCGGCAACCCATTCTGGCTGCTGCCAGTGCGGACTCGCAACCGGCATGCCCCGCACCGACTACAATCACATCGTATACCTGTTCGTATGTCGTCATATGCTCAACCTGATATGGATATGTTTCACGTGAAACTAAATGCTATTTACCAATACAAAAGGACGAGAAAATAACATCCAGCACATCTTCTGTAACAGTCTGTCCAGTTACAGAACCAATAGCATCAAGGGCGTCACGCAGATCAATCGCCAGCAACTCAAGATTGCACTTATCCAGCGATGCAATAAAACGCCTAAGAGCCCGCTCTGCAGAAAGCAGGGCGTCCCGATGACGAGTCCGAGATATGGAAATAAATTCGCGACAATCAATATCTTTGCCCTGTGAAAAATAACCGCGTACTGATCGCTTCAGGTCATCAATTCCAAACCCGGAATGCGCCGCTATGTTCACCTTTGTATCAAAGCGGCTATCTTCCGGAAGAACAAGTTGGCATGGCAAATCGCTCTTGTTAAGTACCGTTACAAATTTGCAGTCCGACAGAGCATCGAGAATAAGCTGGTCTTCATGGTTAAATGCTCTTGACACGTCAAAAACCAACAGAACAAGATCGGCCAGCGGGATCTTCTCCAGAGCACGATTGATGCCCTCCTGCTCAATCAGGTCTTTAGTATGGCGGATACCGGCTGTATCAAGTAACCGTACTGCCAAACCATCAAAATTGACCGTTTCTTCAATAATATCACGGGTTGTACCTGGAATATGAGTGACTATAGCTCTATTTTCATTCAATAATCGGTTCAGTAAGCTTGATTTACCCACATTGGGCTTACCGATGATCAACACCGAAATCCCTTCACGCAATATTCGACCTTCATCATAATTTCTAAGCAGATCTCCGATCTCCTCGAAGGCCAGTCCAGCAGAATGATGAATTGTGCCCAGATCAGTTTCACCTAGACCGTCCTCAGGAAAATCTATATATGCCTCAACCAGAGCAAGTGTGCGAAGTACACGGCCACGGACCACTTCAATTTGCCGGGAAAGCAATCCTTCGCGTTGTTTTTGCGCAAATCGAAGAGCAGCGTCCGTCTTCGAGCAAATAATATCCATGACCGCTTCAGCCTGGACAAGGTCGATTCTCCCGTTAAGAAAGGCACGTCGAGTAAATTCACCCGGCTCAGCCAGGCGAGCACCACAACAGAGCACAACAGATAAAACCTTCTCTACTATCAGCCAGCCACCATGACAGTGCAGTTCAAGAACATCTTCGCGCGTATAAGAACGTGGCGCATGCATCATCACAGCCATTGCCTCGTCAAGTGTTTCATCGTTTTCAGGATTACAAATTAAGCCAAAATAAAAACGGTGGCTCCGAAGACCACCGTCGTGTATTGGCTTAAAAACAGCATTTCCGATTGCCACAGCCTTGTCACCGCTCACCCGCACAATACCTATACCACCATTGCCGGGCGGGGTACCAACTGCCGCTATCGTGTCTCTGAGATACATTCATTAACTCACTGAATCACGTATTAATCTTTGACCAACTTGTTGATATACATCTGCTGCCCGATCGTCAACACGTTATTAACCAGCCAGTATAGAACCAGTCCCGATGGAAAACTTAGAAACATGAATGTAAATACCACAGGCAAAGCCAGCATCATTTTCTGCTGAATTGGATCCATCTGGGACGGAGTCATCTTCTGTTGAATAAACATGGTGACACCCATGATGACCGGGGTAACATAGTAAGGATCCTTATCAGCCAAATCAGTGATCCAGAAATAAAACGGGGCATGACGGAGTTCTATGGAAAACATAAGAGACTTATAGAGGGCAAAAAAGACCGGTATCTGCACAACCATCGGCAGACATCCGCCCATGGGATTGACCTTATGCTCGCGATACAGATCCATAACAGCCTTGTTCATAGCATCCCGGTCATCTTTAAATTTCTCTCGCAGCCTTACCATCTCAGGTTGAATTTTCTGCATACCTTTCATTGATTTATAGCTCTTATGAGTCAAGGGAAAGAATAGGCCCTTGAGAATTATTGTAATAATGATAATGGCAACGCCGTAGTTGCCAACATAATGATGGAAATATTTAAGGGTATAAAGCAGTGGCTTGGCAATAACGGTAAACCAGCCCAAATCCAAGGACTGCTCCAGCGAGTTGCCTTGAGCCTTGAGGACATCAATGTCTTTTGGGCCAACGAACAGGTTATGCGTGATCGTAGTCGACTGCCCCGGATTGGTTATAAACTGTGGCGTGGACGCTATTAACTCAAAAAAACCTGCCGCGTTTTTCTTTAGCTCAACGATGGCAATACTGCTTTTCTCTGAAATTATCGAATTCAAAAAATATTTGTCGGCAAAACCGGCCCATTGAATGGATTTATCGTAACGCTTGGTCGCATTGGCAACATCCTTAATCTTGTCGGATTGCAGGCTGTTATCCGAAAAAAGGTATGCACCTGCAGTATCAAAACGGTTATCCTTTACCTTCGGCTCTGACGGATAGGTCATCACATGCTGAATAGTACCGGTTAGCGGAGCTGCCGAATTATTAAATACAAAAGTTTCCAGCTTTATACCATATGAACCTGCGGTGAAAGTATAAACTTTCCTGACAGTAAAACCCTGGCCGGAAATGTAATTAAACGTGAGCTGCTTCGATTCTCCTTTGTTCAACATGATATTTTGTGCATCAGTCATGAAAACAGCTCCGGTCGGAAAAACAATTCCGGTAGCTCGCGTGGTGAAGTTCGGAAGATTCGGATCGGCGTCATTTCCAAGCATTACCTGCTTAGCTGAGGGAGAATTCTCTTCACGGTACTGCTTAAGCGTAAGACTTTTAAGACTACCGCCTCGAGATGAAAAGATCGCCGAATAAAGGTCTGTTTCGATTATTATGTCCTTAGCTGCAGCAGTCATCAATTGGGCGCCGTCAGTAACAGTCTGATTTTGCAAAGCCGTCGTATGAACAGGTTTAGCAGCAGGAGCAACAACCTCTGGAACCGACTTCTGAAGGACGGGTGTTTCAACCGTTTTACTAGCTGGGCCAAATAATATGGAAGAAATATAAAATACCGCAATCGAAAGTCCAACTGCTATAAATGCACGCTTTTCCATATATGCTCCTGAAAATACGATTCTTGATTAAGGTACCGGATCATAACCACCCGGATGAAAGGGATGGCACTTGCCAAGTCGGAACAGGGTAAGCATTACACCCTTGGCAACACCATGCAGTACTATTGATTCACGGGAATATTCGGAACAGGATGGGTAAAAACGGCAAACCTGCGGAAGAAGAGGAGAAAACAACTTCTGGTAGACCATGATAGCAAGGAGCATCAGACTCTTGGACACGAAGACACACCTATGAGGCTGAAGGCCTTATTAATTTCCCATTGAACTTCAAAATAGTTCATCAGAGCCGATTCTCGACGGGCAATGATATTCATATCTACAGCAGCAATCAACATACGGTTACGTCTGAAGATTTCCCGAAGAAATCGTTTAAGCCGATTGCGAACAACAGCACAACCAATTTTTTTGCTTACCGTTATGCCCAGCCTTGCTGTTGCGCCAGCATTATCTTGCCAAACCACAATAAACCCTTTAATAAAAGTTTTGTGCTGAGCGCCAGAGAGTATGAGAAACTCCGAACGTTTTCTTAAACGCGCCTCTTTAGGAAGTTTAGCGGCTCGAAACTCAACCATCACGCCAGGATATTTATTTGACGGCAATTCGAACCGATAGGCATTTACGTCCTTTTGCTCTTCTTCGTTTAATGACAAGTCGTCCATTTTTTGTAGACATTCTTACCAAAAAACCATGTGTGCGCTTACGGGAAGTATTGCTGGGCTGAAATGTTCTTTTCATCGTTGTTTACCTCTACCATATTTTTTTACAGGAAATAAGTTATTAAACACACCATAGTGGATGTGTCAATATTTTTATTGTAAAGCCGCATTTTTTATTCTCAATTGATTTGCCTTGAAAAACATGGAAGGCTCTGGTACCCTGCAGTTCCTCGCATAAGCCTGAATATATCAGAAATGAGCCTTAACTATTTGTTTTTATACTATTTAATAGTTATCAACATGTGTTGAAAATATTGTTGATAACTTATCACTTCAATCAGTGATTTTCTTTTAAAAGTTACTAAATCCATTGCCTGTTTTATTCCAAAAACTATTGTTGATAACCATACAAAATACTGTGATTGCGATACCACCCTATGCTCGAAGCATGGCAGCAAGCAACCGAAAATCTGGAAAAAGTTCTGTCGGAAAGCGATTTTAGTACCTGGATAAAACCGGTTCTTTACAGCCACCATGACAATTCTTCCATCTTTCTATCTGTACCCAACACATTTATCAAAGAATGGTTGGAAGATCATTATCTTCAGGTTCTGACGGAAGCACTTTCGTTCACGTCCGGGCAAACTGTAAATCTCAATTTTATTATCAGGAATAACGATGAACCCCAGCATATTCTGACAGAAGAACTCATTATAAAGGGACATCAGGACCAGATCACATCTAAAAGTTTTGAAGCGGTGTTTACACCACTCAACCCGAAATACACTTTTGACCTCTTTGTAAGTGGAACTGGCAATCAATTTGCGCACGCCGCTGCAATGGCTGTTGCCAATAATCCGGCTGACACATACAATCCCCTGTTTATCTATGGTGGTGTGGGACTTGGAAAAAGTCACCTTCTTAGCTCTATTGGCCATGTCATACGCGCAAATTCACCGGATATGAACGTATGTTACTGTTCTGCTGAAAAATTCATGTACGAGATGGTTAATCACTTAAGACTTAAAAAAATGGATCTTTTCAGAAGTCGTTTCAGGAATGTGGATGTGTTGTTGATCGATGATATTCAATTTATTTCCGGAAAGACTGGAACACAGGAAGAGTTTTTCTACACTTTTAACGCGCTTCACGATGCCCATAAACAGATTGTGATTACCTCAGACAAATATCCACGGCAAATCTCTGATCTTGAAGAACGTTTGAGATCGCGATTTGAATGGGGACTGATCGCTGATATTCAACCTCCTGATATTGAGACCAAGATAGCAATTCTCAAGAAAAAATCAGAAATAACCCATGTAAAACTTCCTGAAGATGTTTATTATTTTCTCGCTTCTAGCGACACCAGAAATATACGTGAACTAGAGGGCATGCTAATAAGGCTAGGAGCTTTCAGTAGCCTTAAAAACATACCGATTACCTTAGGTATTGCTAAAGAAAACCTTAAAGATATCTTAGGTGATCGACGCAGAGAAATAACCGTCGAACTTATACAAAAAACTGTTGCTGACTATTTTGACTTGAAGCTAACAGATTTAAAATCAGAAAAAAGACTTAAAAACCTTGTAAATGCCAGACAAGTAGCAATATGGCTCTGCAGAGACATGACAAAATCGTCCTACCCTGATATTGGTTTGAAATTCGGTGGTAAAGACCATTCTACTATTATTCATTCGTTTAAAAAAATCGATAAAGCCCAAGCAGAAGACATGAAACTATCAAAAATTATTGATGAAATTAGACATATACTGTTAAAGTGAGAAAAACCTGTTAATATGTTGTTGGTACTTGTTGACAATTATCCAGCCTGTTCATAACAACCAATAACAATGTATGATATCAACATACTTTTAAGTAAATTTTTATCAGTTATATAAGCTCGTTACATCAATTATCTCCATTTCCACAGCACCTACAATATACAACCAGATTTAATTCTTTTATATAATACATTCAGTACATAAGGAGAAACATATGGAATTTAGAATTGAAAAGGATGTTTTTCTCAAAGCACTTCAAAAAATCCAGAGTATTGTAGAAAAACGAACTTCCATGCCCATACTATCAAATGTCCTGCTTGAAGCAACAGAATCCTTGATACACGTGACAGTCACTGATCTGGAAGTTGGCATGAAAAGCAGCTATTCTGCAGAAGTCTTATCGACAGGTAAAATCACTGTATCAGCGAAAAAATTGTATGAGATTGTTAAGGAACTCCCAAATCATCCAATAGTTTTTTTAACTAAAGACAATGATTGGGTTGAAATCAAATGTGGTAAAGTACAGTTCAATATTGTAGGACTTTCTCCTGAGGAATTTCCATATTTTCCAGATGTAAGAGAGGAAAGTCTCTTTGAAATAGAAAGTTCTCTATTAAAGGGAATGATCGAAAAAACTTCGTACGCTATCTGCTACGACGAAACGAAATACAATCTTAATGGTATTTTTACAAAAGTAGAAATTGGTTCTGATGGAATCAACATTCTTAAAATGGTTGCCACTGATGGCCATCGACTATCTGTCGCGTCAGGAGCACTCAAAGGGGTAGCAGGCTCAGAATTACTTAAAGGGGTTATTCTCCCGAAAAAGGGTGTCAGTGAAATGAAGAAGATAGCTGAAGAAGACAGCGGAATACTGCTTTTCGGATTTATGGACAACAGTGCTGTCATTAAGCGTGGTGACTCTTACATGGTAATGCGATTAGTAGATGGAGATTTTCCTGACTACAATCGTGTAATACCAGTTGCAAACAATAGGGTAGTATCGGTAAATAAAGACGATTTCACTCATTCTGTTCGCAGGATGGCAATTATATCAAGCGAAAAATTCAAAGGTATCATGCTTGAAATATCTACTGCCGGAATAAATATATCATCTAGTAATCCAGAGTTAGGTGATGCAAAGGAAGAGCTTGATGTAATATATGACGGGGAGCCTTTCTCAGTCAGATTTAATGCTCGTTATCTTCTGGATGTACTGGCTGTGACTGAAACAGACAATGTGGAGATGAGATTTAGAGATGAATTGTCTCCATCCATAATAGTTCCTGAAAAGTCAGATAGCTTCTTGGCAGTTATTATGCCTATGAGGCTTTGATAGCAGCCAGATGCGCCTTCTACACATGGCGGTTGCTAATTTCCGGAATTTTGATTCCATACGAATAGAACCTGACGAACGGTTCAATCTTTTTTACGGGCAAAACGGACAAGGCAAGACCAATCTGTTAGAAGCAATTTATCTACTCGGAAGTCCACGTTCATTCAGGAACTCAAGACTGCCTGAGTTGATTAAACATGGTGAGAAGCTGTCGCAGATAGCAGGAGTGGTCGAATCGTCAGGAACTCGAAGTAAAATAAATATTTTGCTGGAAACAGCCGGGCGCAGAGTTGACATTGATGGCAAGGGTATTCACAGAGCATCGGATCTTCATGGCAGGTTGAATGCCGTAGTATATTCTCCTGATGACACAAGTATGGTTAAGATGGGTCCGGAATCCAGGCGCCGTTACCTGGACAGGGCCGTCTATACATCTGATATCGATTATTTACATTGCTGGCACGATTATCAAAGAATTCTCAAACAGCGCAACCACCTTCTGAAATGTTCCGATAAAACCGGCCTGGATACTTGGACAGAAAAACTTGCCGAAGCCGGTGGTGAAGTCATAGAGCGTCGTCTCAGATTTGTTGCTGTGTTGGATAACAAGTTGCGAAAGTATTATGCAACTATTTCAGATGATAGAGAGACAGCTCTGGTTAGATATAGTCCTGATGGAATACAGTCGACAGAGCGGGGTTCTATTCGCGAAGAATTGCTGGAATTATTCAAGCGTCATGTCCATTCTGATGAACGACACGGAACGACAACCTTAGGCCCACATCGTGATGATTTGACATTTTTACTTGATGATAGACAGCTCAAAGCTTTTGGCTCTCAAGGCCAGCAGAAAAGTTTTGTACTTGCTTTGAAGATGGCGGAAATGGACAGCTTGCTTGATCTGTTTGCAGAACCGCCACTGCTGCTGCTGGATGATATGAACTCCGAACTGGATGCCATACGCAATCATAACCTGATGCAGTTTCTTGCCACGAGAAACATGCAAATATTTGTTACAACCACGGAGCGCTCTCCAACCCTGCTGGATGTCGCTCCACACTGCGCCGTTTTTCTTATGGAAGACGGCAATCTGACGTTTGAGGGAAAATAACAGCATGAGTGAACAGGAAAACATGACATACAATCCCGATGAGTACGGGGCGAGTAATATCAAGGTTCTGGAAGGGTTGTCAGCTGTTCGCAAGCGTCCAGCCATGTACATTGGCTCAACTTCGGGCTCAGGCCTGCACCACCTGGTGTACGAGATAGTCGATAATTCCATCGACGAGGCACTGGCCGGACATTGCGATAATGTCAGTGTGACCATCAATACGGACGGTTCAGTGACGGTAGTTGATAATGGGCGCGGTATTCCAACCGACATAATGCAGAATGAGGGCAAATCGGCTGCTGAAGTTGTCCTGACAGTACTACATGCAGGAGGCAAGTTTGACAACGACTCCTACAAAGTTTCCGGCGGTCTGCACGGAGTGGGTGTTTCAGTTGTGAACGCTCTTTCCAAATGGCTGGAACTGGAGATCCGCCGCGATGGCAAAGTGTTTCACCAGTCCTACCGTCGTGGAGATCCGGTAGCTCCTCTGGAAATGACAGGCCAGACTAAAAAGAGGGGAACCAAGATTACATTCATGCCTGATGAGGAAATATTTGAGACGACAGAATACTCCTTCGATATTCTTTCCCAACGTCTGCGTGAAATGGCTTTTCTCAATGCCGGAGTGAGAATCACAATAACCGACGAACGAGTGGAGAACAAATACCATGAATTCTTTTACGAGGGGGGCATCAACTCCTTCGTAGAATACTTGAATCGCAATAAGACGGCCATAAACCCCAAGCCGATGTACTTCAAAGGCGAGAAGGGGGGCGTAGAGATGGAAGTGTCCATGCAATACAACGACTCTTACGACGAAAAGATTTTCGCTTTCGCCAATAACATCAATACGCATGAGGGAGGCACCCATCTGGCCGGCTTCAAGGCGGCCCTGACCCGCACTATGAACGCCTATGCCGCATCCAATAACCTTCTGAAAAATGAGAAAGTAACGGTCTCCGGTGATGATCTGCGGGAGGGTCTGACCTGCGTAATTTCTGTCAAAATTCCGCAGCCACAGTTCGAAGGACAGACCAAAACCAAATTGGGTAACTCCGAGGTCAAAGGTTACGTCGAATCGCTTCTTAATGAACGGCTAGGCGTTTATCTGGAAGAAAATCCGAAGGTTGCCAAGGATATACTTAACAAGTCGATTGAAGCCGCCCGTGCGCGTGAGGCTGCCCGCAAAGCGCGTGACCTGACCCGCCGCAAAGGTGCTCTGGATATGGGGGGGCTGCCGGGTAAACTGGCCGACTGTCAGGAAAAGGATCCCGCTCTGTGTGAATTGTATCTGGTCGAGGGTGATTCAGCCGGAGGCTCGGCCAAACAGGGACGGGACAGAAAAAATCAGGCAATTCTGCCGCTCAAAGGCAAAATTCTCAACGTTGAGAAGGCCCGTTTTGACAAGATGATTGCCTCGCAGGAGATCCGTACTCTGATCACAGCGCTCGGCACCGGCATCGGTAAGGACGATTTCAATATTGCCAAACTGCGCTATCATCGCATCATAGTCATGACTGACGCCGATGTCGACGGCTCTCACATCCTGACGCTGCTCCTGACCTTCTTCTATCGAAATATGCGCGAGATGATCGAACGCGGACATCTTTATATTGCCCAACCGCCACTATACAAAGTCAAACGTGGCAAAAAAGAGCAGTATCTGCGTAACGAACATGCCATGCAGAACTTCCTGCTGGAAGAGGGGGCCGAAGATCTGACGCTCAGGCTCGAAAAAGGTGATCGGGTCTACATCGGCAAACAGATTATTCCGGTCATCAAGCAGTTCATTGAGAACCGATCCATCTTCGACAAGGTGGTAAAAAAAGGTATTTCACCAGAATTGCTTTCTATAGTTATACGTAGCAATGTACCGGCCGGTCTGGAAGAACTGTCTCAGCTTGAGACATACCTGGAAGGAATGAGGGTGTTGGCAGAAGGCTCTGATTATCAGATTGAGGAAGAGCGTATTACCTTCCGGATAAGCAATATTCGCTCTGTCATTGATCAGCAGGTTCTGATGGTGCTTTCCACCCATGAGTATGTGATGCTGGTTGATAACCACCGCAGGATTGTAGATACCATGGCTGATGGTCGAGCCTTCGTCGAGCAAGAGGGGCGGAAAGTTTTGTTTGAGACATCCAACCACCAGGATTTACTAAATTTCTTTCTTGAAAATGCTAAAAGAGGATTGGCAATCCAGCGTTACAAGGGTTTGGGTGAAATGAACCCTGAACAGCTCTGGGAAACCACGATGAACCCTGAAAACAGGGTGCTGCTGCAGGTCAAGATCGAGGATGTCGTTGAATCAGATGAAATTTTTACTATTCTGATGGGTGATCAGGTTGAGCCGCGCCGTGAATTTATAGAGAAAAATGCGCTGAACGTTGTCAATCTGGATATTTAAGCTGATTTATCACAATAATGTGCTCGTCACGTAGATGAAGAATGGCAGATACGAGGTAACAATGCAGATCCCAACCGAAGTCCCCGTCAATAAAATAGCGGTAAACATCGAAGATGAAATGAAACGCTCCTACATGGACTACGCCATGTCGGTCATTATTGGCCGGGCTCTGCCGGACGTGCGCGATGGCCTCAAACCGGTACACCGCCGCTGCCTGTATGCAATGTACGACATGGGTAACGACCACAACAAACCTTACAAGAAGTCGGCCCGTGTTGTTGGTGACGTGATCGGTAAGTATCATCCTCATGGTGACACTGCTGCTTATGATACAATCGTACGTATGGCCCAGGACTTTTCCCTTCGTTACATGCTGGTTGATGGGCAGGGTAACTTCGGATCGGTGGATGGTGACCGTCCAGCCGCCATGCGGTACACCGAAATCCGGCTGAGACAGCTCTCACACGAATTGTTGGCTGATCTGGACAAAGAGACCGTCAACATGACTCCCAACTACAATGATGAAATGTTGGAGCCGTCGGTACTGCCATCCAAATTTCCGAACCTGCTTGTCAACGGCTCGACCGGCATTGCGGTCGGCATGGCCACCAACATTCCACCTCACAACCTGGGCGAAGTTATAGACGGCATCATCGCTGTAATCAAAAATCCGGAGCTTGGTTTTGAGGAGTTGCTGACAATGGTACCGGGCCCCGACTTTCCAACCGGCGCCACTATCTACGGTCGCCAAGGAATAAGGGATGCATACGCTACCGGTCGCGGCATCATCCAGATTCGTGCAAAGGCGCATGTCGAGGCGTCAAAACGTTCGGAGCGCCAGGCTATTATTGTAACCGAGATCCCATACCAGGTAAATAAGGCCCGTTTGATCGAGAAGATTGCTGAACTGGTCAAGGAAAAGAAAGTCGAGGGGATTACCGAGATCCGCGACGAATCCGACCGTCAGGGAATGCGCATCGTTATTGAGGTCAAGCGTGATGAAAATGCCGAGGTATTGCTCAATCAACTCTACAAACAGACACAGTTACAGGTCTCCTTTGGTATCATAATGCTGGCCATCGTTCACAATCGTCCACGGGTGCTGACCCTGCGGGAGATGATTGACTGTTTCGTCGAGCATCGCTGTGAGGTTGTGACGCGTCGTACGAACTTTGAGCTTAAGAAGGCTCTGGCTCGAGCCCATATTCTGGAAGGTTTGAAAATTGCCTTGGACTGGCTGGATGCTGTGATCGAGATGATCCGGGAGTCCAAGACGCCACCCGAGGCCAAGCAGGGGCTGATTGAAGGCAAATTTGCCGATCCCGGATTTCTGAAGCGCCTGAATCTGCCGATGCCTGCCGGTGCGAATGCTGCGGTACGGCTGTCAGAGATACAGGCCCAGGCTATTCTGGAAATGCGCCTGCAACGATTGACCGGACTGGAGCGCGACAAGATCATTTCCGAGTATGAAGAAATAACCAGGCTGATCGCCCGTCTCCGCGAAATACTGTCGTCAGACACCGAAATTCTCAAGATCATTGTCGTAGAATTGACTGAAATCAGAGATAAGTTTGATGATAAACGCCGCTCTGAAATTGCTGACAGGAGCGCCGATATCTCGCGTGAAGATACTATCGAAGATGAGGAGATGGTAGTTACCATATCTCATACCGGCTACATCAAGCGCAGCGCTGTTGATCTATACCGCTCCCAGCGCCGTGGCGGTAAGGGCAAGACCGGCATGAAGACCAAAGAGGAAGATTTTGTTGAACAGCTCTTCATCGCTTCGACCAAAGACTACCTGCTCTGTTTCACCGACGCCGGTCGCATGTTCTGGCTCAAGGTCTACGAAATCCCCGAAGGAAGCCGCACTACCAAGGGAAAGGCGGTAGTTAATCTGGTCAATGTATCGGACGGAGAAAAAATAACCACTATTCTGCCGGTCAAGGAGTTCAGTGAAAATACGTATCTCTTCATGGCCACCCAGAACGGAGTGGTCAAAAAATCACCGCTGGTGGAATACTCCAATGTGCGCAGTGGAGGTATCATCGCTGTCAATCTGGATGAGGGGGACAAATTGATTGCAGTAGCCTTGACCGATGGAAACAAGGACATCTTTCTGGCTTCACGTAACGGGAAAGCCATCCGCTTCAACGAAGAGGATGCCCGTCCGATGGGACGAGTCACGCGCGGTGTACGCGGCATGACACTTTCTGAGGATGATCGGGTGATCGGCATGGAGATAGTTGATAATTCGGCTGTTGGCTCGACAATTTTTACCGTCTGCGAGAACGGTTTTGGCAAGCGCACGGACCTGGACGAATACCGCGACCAGAAACGCGCCGGCAAGGGGATCATCACGATTAAAACCACCGAGCGTAACGGCTCCGTGGTAAACGTGATGCAGGTTGCGGACGATCATGATCTGATGGTGATCACCGATCAGGGCAAAATCCTGCGGGTACCGGTTTCCGGGTTCTCGGTTATTGGTCGCAATACCCAGGGCGTTACCCTGATGAATACCGAGGATAATGAGAAAGTTGTCGCCGTTGCCCGTCTGGCCGAAAAGGATGAAGATGATGCTTATGAAGCAGAAGCCCAGGAGGAATAGAGCGCTCAAAATATGACGAACCAATTAAAAATTGACCATACGTTACGCGAACGTCGCCGCATCAATCGCCTGCTGGATTTCCTGAAGCGTGAGGATCTTACCGGTGAACAGATGGAGCGCATCGGGCGGCGATTGCAGAAGTCCGGCAAACGGGCACTGAAGCCGCTGGTGCGTAAGCTTTGGCGCGAGCAGAACGGCACGAACATATATCGGTACACCTGCATGCTCGACTTCTTCGATGCCTCGGGCTGGATGGACCAGCTGATCCAGATCACTCTGCAGCGCAAGGATTTGGAAGAAGATGGAAAATTGGCTCTGCTGGACGTGCTGCATGATAGCGGCGTAGATGTTACCGCTCCGCCATTCGCTTCTATGACCGGCTATGGAGCGTCGTCTCTGGAGGGTTTTACCGACGATTGCCTGAGGGATGGCGAGCGAGGACTGGTGCGCTTTATAGACAGTTTTCTTGACGTGGCGGACGAATTCCGTGAGCGGATGGTGCGTCAACTATCTGAAAACGGTTCTCCGGAAGCGATGGCCCTGCTGGAAATCCTGCTCACGTTCGAGAAACCCGAGATCGTCAGGGAAACAGTTATAGCGCTGGGGAGAACCAAAAACGGTTTTGCCCGGGATATACTTGAGAAAGCTCTGAATCGCTTTGAAGGAGAGTTAGCGGCTCTGATAGAGCGTAGTATCAGACGCCTCTCCTTTATCGGCATTCGCGAATCGATCACATTGCCTCACTCCTTCCAGCAACCACTCCCTCTCCATGATGTTTATGCCGGTCCGGTTGATTTTTACGGTTCCCGCTCGCTCTGGTTCGCCTGGAAGTTTGCTGACAATTCCTTTGCGGCCATGCTGGTCTTGACCGGTGAGACAGATGGTATGCTGAATGCGGTCAGTTACCGCATGAAAAATGAGAAAGAATATGGCCATATTCTCAAGGATGTTGCCGACGGTGAGATGTTGATGCCGGTTGAGTCATGCTATGCGGTGGCTTCATTGCGCGATGCGCTTCACCGGAGCCGCGAGCAGGGTTTATATCTTCCACCCGATTTTTATGTTGATATGCGTCTTTTCCGTCCGGATACTCTCAAACCGGAGGCTTATGTTCCGCGATTCAGCCTGGTTCATCTGGAGGGGATCCTGGAAAAAATTCCGGGATATGTGGCTGCGAGTGATAGCCTGCTGGATGATCCCGGATTCGAAGGGTGGGTTTTGACCGAGGCTGCGGTGTACGATGTTGCCGAGCGATTCATCGCCCTGGAAGGGGATGGCGGTTCCGACTCGGTAACATCCGAGGCTCTTGATACCGAGATAGCCAGATGCTGCGACGAACTGATTCTTCCTCGGCGGGCCGAGATAATCAAGCGGCTGCTTCTGTCTGCAGACTATTTGCAGCACATTGATGCTGATGAAGCTGCGGTTCAGCAGACGCTGGCGACGGCGCTCAGTCTGGTGGGAGGTTTTTTGCCCGACTGTCGTCATCCGTTTATCCGAAGACTGTTGCTGGATAGTGTTGACGCCGCCCGCCAGACCCTGGCCGAGGGTTATGACCCGAGACTTGAAGAATGGTTTGATGACGATGAGTGTGATGATTGATTGCGAGCGGATAGCCGTCATAGGCGGCGGTAGTTGGGGAACTGCTCTGGCCGGGCGTCTGGCGGCCAAAGGTCACGACACATTGTTGTGGGCTTTTGAGCCGGAGCTGGTCAATGAGATAAATTCCAGACATACAAACTCGGTATATCTTTCCGGTATCGACTTGCACCCGACACTGGCCTGTACCGGCAACCTTGAAGAGGCGGTCAGCGGGCGCGGGATTGTGCTGCTGGTTACGCCGGTCCAGGTAATGCGAAGCGTGCTGAAACAACTTGCCGGCCAGATGCCTGCAGATGCTGTTATTGCCAATGCCTCAAAAGGGATCGAACTGGAAACGCTTCTCTCGGTATCACAGATCTGTGCGGAACTGCTGGGTGGCCCGGCTCTATCCCGCTATGTAGTGTTGTCCGGCCCGACTTTCGCCCGCGAGGTCGCCCGTGAACTTCCCTCGCTGATCGTAGCGGCCTCCTGCAATGAGAGCAGCGCAAAACGCGTTCAAGCGGCATTAAGCGGCCCTAGTCTGAGAGTTTATACCAACAGCGATGTCATTGGCGTGGAGCTGGGAGGAGCGGTCAAAAACGTAGTTGCGATTGCGGCCGGTATCTGTGATGGGCTCGGATTTGGACACAACGCCCGGGCTGCATTGATTACCAGAGGACTGGTCGAAATGAACCGCCTGGGTCAGGCCATGGGAGCGCAAGCCACCACATTCACCGGCTTGGCCGGCATGGGGGATCTGGTGCTGACCTGCACCGGAGATCTTTCCCGCAACCGTACGGTCGGTTTCAAGCTTGGCCAGGGGCAGTCTCTGGTTGATATCCTGGCAGAAATGCGCATGGTGGCCGAAGGGGTAAAAACAGCCGAATCGGTCTATCTTCTCTCCCGCCGACTGGGGGTGGAGATGCCGATTGTTGAAAAAACCTACCAGATTCTGCATGAAGGTAAACCTGCTCGTCAGGCAGTGATAGAGCTGATGGCGAGGGATCTTAAAGCGGAAGGATAGCTGGATTCCCCATAATAAATACGTCAGTCAACAATTATTTTGACTGATGCCCATCTAAACCGGCGTTACGGCTTTTCCGTACGCCGGTTTTTTAACGCAAAAATCGTTCAGTAAGAAACATTTACATTTGTACTCTGCTAAAGCTACGGTATAGTTTCATCTTCAATGCTGTTCAGTTAGGCTTGTATGTAGCGAAGCCCCGTGTCACAAGAGAGCTTGTTGCTGAGATACAACGGGTCATGGAGGAAAATCATGGATAAGCATTTCAAAATACTGGTTGTGGATGATGAACCGGTCAACATCCAGCTTATGACGGCCGTACTCAAAGATGAATACTGCATCCTCACGGCTTTGAACGGATACGAGGCCATAAACCATCTTGAAGAGCACAAGCCCGATCTCATTCTTCTGGATGTGATGATGCCCGATATTTCCGGGTTCGATGTCTGCAAAATCATCAAAGCCGATGAAAGGTTCACTGATATTCCGGTTATCTTCCTGACAGCTCTGGACAGTCAGGATGGTCAACTTCAGGGGCTTGAACTTGGCGCTATTGATTATCTGACCAAGCCGATTATTTTTCCTCTGCTCAAACTACGGGTACGCAACCAACTGGCAATGAAAGAGCAGCGGGATCTGCTGGCACGTCAGAAGGCAGAGCTGGAAGCGGCTCTGGCTCAAGTCAAGCAACTTGAAGGAATTATCCCGATCTGTTCTTACTGCAAAAAAATCAGGGATGACAAACAAAGCTGGCATAGATTGGAAGATTACATCACCAAACATTCTGAGGCTGTGTTCAGTCACGGTGCATGTCCTGACTGCCTTGAAGAACAGTTGAAGATAATAGCGAACATGCAGTGACAACTAAGGTACATCGAACCGAACGTCTGATTGCCAAAGGCGACCGGGTTGATGCGGAGCCATGGATTCCGTGGAGCAGCAAAACTGGTTTGAGATTATAGCTGACTATCATCCTCAAATAACATTTCGATCAATTGAAAACTTTTCAAATGAAGGCGGCGGTTAAAAAATATCGTGGGTGGGACGTTGGATGGGGGAGGTAGAAGAGTATTATCCACCCAGAGCATAATTGAGAGCTTAAGGGAATATCTCACGAATGAAGCGTTGAAGTTGAACTTCTTTGCTTAAGAGGGAAAGTCAATCCAGATGCCAGACAAGTTTCAACACAGCGAGATCGTCCACAACGAGAATAGTCGCCAACGTGGATTGTCGCTTTTGTGTCAACGCGTATAGTTGCTGAAATGTCAAACGCGGGGCCTGTACAATCGTTTGTGTAAATGCTGAAATTCGGTAAACGACCCCAGGGAGGGGCATACCGATGGCTACCACAGACGAACTGCTCGACAATTTGATGAAGAATTACAAGAAGCCCGAAGATTTGATAGGTGAAAATGGACTTCTGAAGCAGTTGACAAAGCGGCTGTTAGAACGAGCAATGCAAGCCGAGTTGACTGATCACCTTGGTTATGAGAAACAATCTCCCGGCGGTAAGAACAGTGGCAATTCCCGAAACGGTAGTTACAATAAAACCAACACTGGTGATTTTGGCAACCTCGAAGTAACCACTCCTCGTGACAGCAATTCAACGTTTGAGCCGATCATCCTTCCTAAAGGCGAAACCCGCTTTACTGGTTTTGATGACAAGATAATCTCTATGTATGCCCGTGGAATAACCACCCGTGACATCCAAGGGCATCTACAAGAGATTTACGGGATAGATGTACCATCCGCACTGATTTCCCAAGTTACCGATGCAATCAGTGAAGAGGTACTGAGGAAACATTGCTAATAAATGGACGATGCCTATCAGAGACTGGAAGTCAGCACTGAATCAATTCAGTATTTTGTTTGAAGGGAGAATGCCCAACCACTAGGGTTTTTGTCGTTCAACAGTTTTTTGGCATACTGGATTGTAATTTGCCGGAATAACGATATAGTTTCTTTGTCAGTACTGATTCAGGAGAAGCCCCAAGTGGCATTCATGAAATTGCTGGCAAAGGGTAAATTAGATCGATTACATCGACTTTGACATGGAGGTCGTATGACTGATCATGTAAATTCAGAGGTGGCGGCGTTACAACAAAGCGAGGATGATTATCGTTTACTGTTTGAAAGTATGCTCAACGGCTTGGCTTATTGTCGTATGCTGTATGATGAAGATGGAAAGTCGGTAGATTTCATCTATCTAGATGTAAACGAAGCGTTTAAGTCACAGACTGGACTTAATAACGTTGTCGGCAAGAAAGTTTCCGAGGTCATTCCTGGCATTCTGGATGCTGATCCACAGCTTATTGAGACCTATGGTCGTGTTGCTATGTCAGGTATTCCTGAGAGATTTGAAGGTTATCTTGAGTCCTTGCAGATGTGGTTCTCGGTTTCGGTCTATTGT
This sequence comes from Desulfuromonadales bacterium, assembly GCA_037129255.1. Lineage (GTDB taxonomy): Bacteria > Desulfobacterota > Desulfuromonadia > Geobacterales > Pseudopelobacteraceae > JACRCG01. The sequence continues at coordinate 69,626 of JBAXVG010000008.1, forward strand.
CCGAAACATGAACATTTTGTTGCTTTGTTTGATGTAATTACTGAACGCAAAATGACGGAAATGGCTCTGCTGGAAAGTCAGCAGCGTCTGCGTTTCCATGTTGACAATTCACCAATGGCCATAGTTGAGTGGGATTCCGACTTTATCGTGACTAGGTGGGCTGGCGAATCAGAAAGAATTTTCGGTTGGACTCAGGCAGAGACAATCGGGAAACCGATTATGGATTTACAAATGATATTTGAAGAAGACATCCCGGTTGTTCAGGAAACAATGAGGAAACTTTCTAACACGAACTCAAAGTACGTTGTTTCAACTAACCGTAATTATACTAAAGACAGAAAGATTATTACTTGTGAATGGTACAACACTGTATTGAATGATTCTCAGGGTAAATTGGTTTCAGTCTTATCTCAAGTGTTGGATATTTCCGCACGTAAACAGGCTGAAGATGCTCTTGTACAGTCAGAGTCAATCCTGAAAGCGAGCCAGATTCTGGCAAAAGTCGGCGGATGGGAGTGGGACGTTGCACTCCAAGCAATGACCTGGACGGAAGAAACCTACCGCATCCACGATATTGAGCCATCCTCCATCACGCCTGGCTCCGCAGCGCATATCGAAAAAAGTCTGAGCTGTTATCATCCGGAGTACCGAAAGCTCATCCATGATGCTTTCATGCGCTGTATCGAGCAGGGTGAAAGTTACGATCTGGAGTGTCGGTTTACCAGCGTCACTGGCCGCAAACTCTGGATTCGTACAACGGCTCAGCCGGAGTACCACGGCAACCATGTGGTCAAGGTGATCGGCAACATTATGGACATCACCGAGCGGAAGAATCTGGAAGATGAGCTGACCAGACAAGCCGACTTCACTCTGCGGGTATTCAACTCACTCGATTCAAATATGGCAGTTATCGACAGCAATGGAGTGATTCTGAGCGTCAATGAAGCGTGGAGTAATTTCGCCAAAAACAATCTTGGTACAGACGCAAGCAAATGGGGCATTGGCGCAAATTACTTTGTCACATATGATCGCAAATACGGTGATGTCGAACAGGCGGAAGAGGCGTTCGACGGTGTTCGCAAAGTACAAAGTGGTCAATTACCAAGCTTCAGTCTGGAATATCCATGTCATGGATCGGGAAATGAACAGCGCTGGTTTGTATTGCATGCACTGCCGTTATTGGGAAAAGATGGATCTGTATTGCTGTCGCACTTAAACATTACCGAACGCAAATTGGCGCAGGATGCTTTGAAGGAAGCAGAATGGAAATTCCGTGCTTTGTTTGAGAACGGCCCGATTGGCGTTGCCTATCACAGAATGATCTATGATGACACCGGCAAGGCAGTGGATTACTTCTTTATCGATGCCAATCAAAATTACATCACCCTGACCGGAGTCGACCCCCGGGGCAAAACCGTCACACAGGCATTTCCCGGTATCGAAAATGATCCGTTCGACTGGATTGGCACATTTGACAAGGTTGCCAGAACCGGTGAGACCATGCACTTTGAACAGTACCTCCAGCTTAACGACCGCTGGTACGATGTTGTCAGTTATCAATATAAGCCGGGTCATTTTGTCGCTTCATTTGCCGAGATCTCTGAGCGCAAAAAAGCTGAAGAACGTCTGCAATACAAGCAGGATATGCTGGCACGGACTGAAAGAATCACGCATACCGGGAGTTGGGAGCTGGATGTGGCAACCGGTGCAGTGACATGGTCGGACGAACTGTTTCGCATCACCCAGCTCAATCCTGCTGATGGAACACCATCTGTTGAAGATCAGTCCAGGATTTATAATCCTGAAGATATGAAGAATCTTTTACGCGTAATCGAGATGGCTGTCAGTGATGGTACACCCTATGAAATTGAATCGCGAATTATCCGACCAAATGGAGAAACACGAATATGTCGCGCCAGGGGCTTTGCAGAGAGAGGGGCGGTGGGAAAAGTCATGCGCCTCTTCGGATCGTTTCAGGACATCACCGAGCGCAGGCAGGCTGAGGAATGCTTGGAGAAGGTGAAGAACCTCTTGTCCGAGGGACAGAAGATTGCTCACATGGGCACATTTGAATACGTGGCCGATACCCAGGCATTGGTTTGGTCTGAAGAGGAATTCCGCATTTACGGGTTAAATCCTGAAGAGCCACCTCCTACGTATGACTTCATGCTCGCAAATTGTATACATCCCGACGATGCTGCTCGGCTGCAACAGGCCTTCTCAGCCGCATTGCAGAACGGCTCGGTTTACGAGATTGTACACAGGATCGTGCGGCCTGATGGCAGTCTACGGTGGTTGCATAATATTGCCAATCCGTATTTCAACCAGAACAACAAGCTCGTCCGGTATGTCGGCGTAACGCTGGACATTACCGAACGCAAACAGGCAGAAGAAGAGAAGCAGGCACTTGAGCAACAACTCCAGCAGGCTCAAAAATTGGAGAGCCTCGGTGTATTGGCAGGTGGTATCGCCCATGACTTCAACAATATCCTTGCGATCATTATGGGGTATTGTGGCCTTACAAAGATGGATTATGAAACGGCCGAGAAGAACATCCCTGAAATGGAAAAAGCCGTTGAACGGGCGGCAGCATTGTGCCGCCAGATGTTGGCCTATGCCGGAAAAGCCCCATTCGAGATAACTCAGGTTGACATGTGTATGGTTGTCACTGAAATGTCAAAGATGCTGCAATCAACCATCGCGCAGAATGTGGTAATCAAGCCCGAGCTTGCAGCAGATGTACCGTGTATTCTTGGCGATGCCAGTCAGCTCAGGCAGGTGCTCATGAATCTGATCATCAACGCAGCGGAAGCCATCGGCGACGCACAAGGCGAAGTCAGGGTAACGTTATCAAAGAAGGTCCTTAACAAATATGGAACTGAAAAGGACTATCTCGGCAAGCTTATCTCTCACGGCTGCTATGTCTGCCTGGATGTTACCGATACCGGCTGCGGCATGAGCGATGAGACCTACAATCGCCTTTTCGAGCCATTCTATACCACCAAGTTTCATGGGCGTGGCCTTGGAATGTCGGCAATGCTTGGCATCATTAATACTCATCATGGGGCACTGCAACTCTCCAGTGAACTGGGCAAGGGGACAACCTTCAAAATTTACCTGCCTGTTCAGATCAGTGACTGCGCCGGTGAAGATTCACCTCTGCAGGTTGCCTCAGTCCCGTGGCAGGGTAGCGGCACGATACTTCTGGTAGAGGATGAAGTTCAGGTACTTCAGATTGCACGAACTATGCTTGAAGCATTAGGTTTCACGGTTATTGAAGCATCGAACGGCAAAGAAGGGTTGGAGTTGTTTCAGAAGAATGCCGCAGACATTAACCTGGTTATCACTGATATGGGTATGCCTGTAATGGATGGTTATCAGCTGTTCCGTGAGTTGAAAACACTCAAATCAGATCTGCCGATCATCATATCAAGCGGCTTTGGTGATTCTGTTGTGGAATCCCGGATAGCCAGCGAAGATATAGCCGGCTCAATCAGCAAGCCGTACAGCTTTGATCGGCTGCGGGATGTGTTGAAGAGTGTTACAGAGGGAATACAGAATCAGACGTGAGGGAAAGATTCTATTTGTTCGCAGGATAATACGACAACTAAAATAATTCCGAAACATCATTTACACAATTGGATTGACACGCCCCAAACGCGCCAAGTGAGAAAGCGCGCGCGTTGCAATACGTTGCATATTCGAGAGCGAATTCGCATTTAATAGTTGTGAATTCGTCGTACTCCTAGCGCTGAGTCTGTCCATATATTTATAGAAAACGGAGCATGTTTGTTTCTCCGCACTCCGCGAACTCTAATTTTAATGAGTTATAATATGCCACATAGAACTAATTGCCACTTCTGCACACTCGACCCCACTCGCATAATTGCGGATAACACCCACGCCCTGGCAATCATGGACGACTTCCCAGTCTCCCCCGGCCATGCTCTTATCATCCCGAAACGACACATCGCATCACTGTTTGAGGCATCTAGGGAAGAACGAGATGCTTTGTTTGACCTGTTGGAGGAAGTGCGAAATCCCTCCCAGCCTCCCTTTGCAAAGGGAGGAGATAAATCCCACCCGACCTCACTTTCTGAAAGGGAGGAGAAGATTCTTCCCGACGGCTTCAACATCGGCATCAACGACGGCGCTGCCGCTGGCCAGACCGTCATGCACCTGCACATCCACCTGATTCCGCGCTATGCAGGCGACCAGCCTGATCCTCGCGGCGGTGTGCGCTGGATATTCCCCGATAAAGCGGCTTACTGGAATAATGGCTGACTTAAAAACCTACATATACCAATTTGCGCATCTTCGCCGCGCACCAAATGCCATCTTTACTGTTGCGACAAAGAAACTTGCCCCGCATAAACCCATTCTTCTGCTGGCAGTGCTGGACCTTGTTGCTCGCTCGGTTCTCACCACACCTTTTATCGATGTCACCGGTAATCTCATCGAACTTAACGACCTGTTCAACCTCTATTGGCGGCGAGTAATGCCGATTGGCCAAACAAGCAGTATCGCCTTCCCTTTCCCGCGTCTGAACAGCGAACCATTCTGGGAATTGGTGCCACAACCGGATTGCACAATCACCCCGGCGTTAATCAATAACACCGCGTCGATAGTCAACCTCCGCCGCTATGCACTTGGGGCTCGATTGGAAGATGACCTTTTCCATGTCATGCAGAGCGCTGAAGGCAGAGAAGCACTGCGCGAGACCCTGCTGCAATCCTGTTTTTCTGACGAAGCACAGAATCATCTGCGCGAGCAGTCACTCGTCAACCGGGAAGCCTTTGATTACAGTCTACTGCTGAAGGAACAATCCCATCTTCCTCTGGTGAAAGAGACGCTGGAGGCAGACAACTACCGGCCTGCAGCAAGAGACCAGGGCTTTCGCAAGATTGTGGTTACCACCTACGATCACCGCTGCACGTTGTGCGGTATCAGGATCGTCACGCCGGATGGACATACCGTTGTGGAAGCAGCCCACATAATTCCTTGGTGTGAAAGCAAGAATGACGACATTCGTAACGGCATGGCGCTCTGCCGCCTCTGCCACTGGGGATTTGATGAGGGGATGCTGGGAGTGTCAAAGAGCTACATGGTCATCACATCATCTTCAATCAACCTCACTCCCAACTTTGCCGGGCCTTTGCAGGCCCTGTCAGGCCGTAGAATCATTTCACCTTCAGATGAAGCATTACTGCCTGCATTGGAGTATCTGAGTGAACACCGCAATAAGTGGCGATTGTGAAATAGATAGTCAGATTTCAAGAGGTGCGACTCACCCTGAAGAATTCCTGGGCATGTCAGACAGACAAACGCAATACCCGCCTGGCGTTGGCGGTGGTGGTTGCTGCAACTGTTTCCGGGGATATTCCCCTGATCTCCGCCAGACGTTCAGCCGTTGCCACCATCCAGGCCGGCCGGTTGAAGCGACCGCGATATGGTTGCGGCGCCATGTCCGGTGCGTCGGTTTCCAGTACCAGATGCTCCGGTGCTGTCTCACCGGCCAGACGAAGCGGCCTGACGGCATTTGTCCACGTGATGGTTCCGGAGATGGAGATGGCGAATCCAAGCCGGATGAATTCGCGGGCCATTTCAGGAGAACCCGAGAAGGCATGCATTATTCCACCAGCCTGCGCGGCCCGCTCCTCCCGCATGATCGTAAGTATCCTCTCGAAAGCCCGCCGGCAGTGAACCAGCACCGGCAACCCCAGTTTTACCGCCAGACGCAACTGTTCGCGAAAGGCTGCTTCCTGCACTGCAGGCTGCACCGTGTACGCCGGGTCAAGACCGATTTCACCAATGGCGATTCCATGCGGCGCCAGCTCCGTCAGCGTTGCCATATTCCGCCCGTGTGCGCATGACGCATGCATGGGATGAATACCGAAGGCAGGCAGGATCTGATGATGTTCGGCTGTAAGCGCCGCTATCCGCTGCCATCCGTCGGGGTGTACTCCCGGGAGTACAAAACCGGTAACTCCGGCAGCAGCAGCCTCCTGCAGTATCTGCGGCAGACTTGAAACCAGCGGTTCCAGATCAAGATGACAATGGGTATCGATCATGTCACTACTTTCTATATGAATTCCATCCACCCTGATATATCAATCATCGTGCCGATCTTCAACGAGGAGGCGGAATTGCCTGGTCTGCTGGACTCACTGTCCGCACAGCAGAACGTCAGGTTTGAGCTGATCCTGTGTGACGGGGGATCGAGCGACGGCTCGCAGCAGCTTTATTTCGAGCATGCGGCGGGCAGTTGCTTTCCGGTCAGACTGATCCAGGCCACGCGCGGGAGAGGGTGCCAGATGAATGCAGGCACAGCCGTTGCATCCTCAGGATTGCTGCTCTTTCTTCATGCCGATTCGCGTTTTGATGAATGCGACGCCCTCTATAAGGCCGTTGCTCTCTATCGCCGCCAGACTGCGTCCGGCTCACGATATTTTGCCGCACGCTTCAGCCTGCGGTTTCGCCGCTCTGAACATTCTCCTTCACCGGCCTGGTTCTATTACGAGGCCAAGGCCCGCCTGCCACGTAGCGACTGCATCCGTGGCGACCAGGGGTTTCTGTTAAACCGCAACCTGCTTGCACTGACGGGCGGTTTTGACGAATCGCTCCCGTTTCTGGAAGATGTCCGTCTGGTCGAGTCGCTGGCCGCACATGTGACGTGGCTGCTGGTGCCGACCGTCATCAGTACCTCCGCCCGCCGCTTTGAAAAGGAAGGGCTGTGGGAAAGGCAGGTGCTGAATGCTATTATTATCAACAGCATTGCCACAGAGTGGACAGAATTCTTCAGTGCGCTTCCCGGACTGTATCGTTGCCAGACCGACACCGGCCGACTGCAGCTTCACCCCATTCTGAAAGGTATCAGCATGTTGATTGCCGGTCATGATCATGCCTGGTGCTGCAATTTCTGGCGGGGCACCGGTCGTCACGTAGCCGGCAACGCCTGGCAGATTTTCTTCTGGCTGGACGTTCGCCGCGCTTTCCGGGCCGGAAAAACGGCGGGAGAGGTGAATTCGAGCAGTCTGGATTTTTACCGGCGCCGGCTGGAACCGTTTTTTCAGAGTCGAATTGCAGCTTTTCTGGCGCAAAGTGCAGTAAAACTCTGGCTGTGCCGGATGTTACTCAGAGGAACCAGCTAAAAAGACTGATCACCCGCTCCATGAAGCGAATCAGCAGGCCGCGCCGTTCGTGGATATCCAGTTCCACCTGACGGGAACCGGCGATCTCTTCCCGCAGAAGCGACCGGACCTGTCCTCCGAATTCAACGTTATCCACGATGCAGTTGATCTCGTAATTGCGGTGAAAACTGCGCTGGTCGAGGTTGGCCGACCCGATCACCGTTCGTTCTTCATCGATCAGCATGACCTTGGCGTGCAGGATCTCGCGCTCCAGTTCAAATATCTCGACTCCTCCCCGCAGGAGCGTGCTGTAGGAACTGCGTCCCAGCACCAGTACCAGCGGTACGTCACTGCGGGCCGGCAGCAGCAGGTTCACCCTGACTCCCCGCCGGGCAGCCCGCAGCAATGCCCGAATGATTCGCGGGCCGGGGACGAAATAGGGGGTGGCTATCAATATTTCCTTGGCGGCCGAGGCGATATTGACTTGAAACGCCTCACGGATGTAGGAACGTCGCAGATGTGGACCACCGCTGACGATGGAGATGAGAGCATCCCCCGTCGCGTTGGCGGCACTGACAGAGTAACTGACAGGAGCCTGTATGCCTGGATCGTCCCGTTCCATCTGCCATGTTTCATAAAAGATCCGTATCAGCTCGACGACAGCTTCGCCTCTGATGCTGAATCCCAGATCACGGAACCGGCGCCTGCCTTCAAAACGGCCTGCATACTCGTCTCCGATGTTGAACCCCCCCAGAAATGCCAGCTGGTTGTCGATAATCGTCATCTTGCGATGATCACGCTTGTCAAACCAGTACACGCCCCGTCTGAAGGAAGGCTTATTGAATGGGAGCAGGTCCACTCCCTGGAGGGCGAGTCTGTTGAAATAGGATGTGGGGGTCTCGACGCAGCCGATGTAGTCATAAATGAGCTGGACTCTGACGCCGCGTTGTACGGCGTCAACCAGTCCGGCTGCCAGTTCATTTCCGATAGTATCGTTGTTGATAGTGTAGTATTCCAGCAGAATTGAGTGCTGTGCGAGACGAACGGCAGCCAGCATCTCCAAAAAATAGTGCCGCCCCTCGGGGAAGAGTTCGACGCGGTTGTGGCGGTGGGTAACCGGTAGTTCCGTCGGGCGCAGACGCCGCAACAGCCGCATCATTCTGAGCATTCGTTTTGTATGTTTAAAAGGGTTTCCTGACAGATTTCCCCCAGGGTATTACGCCACCGGTATTGTCAAACATCCCAGCGGCACGATCTCCGCAGTCATGACATCACCGGCCCGCACCGGCCCGACCCCGGCCGGTGTTCCGGTCAGAATTACATCCCCCCGCTCCAGAGTAAAGATCGCGGAGATCTGCGCGATGATCTGAGGAATGCGGTTGATCATGTCGGAGGAGCAGCCATTCTGGCGTTCCTCGCCGTTGACCGCAAGTTTCAGATTCAAAGTGTGAGGGTCTGTCACCATCCCGGTCGGTACGAAATCAGATAACGGGCAGGATGTGTCAAAACCTTTGGCGATCTCCCAGGGCAATCCCTTTGCTTTGAGCTGGTTCTGCACGTCGCGCAGGGTCATATCGATGCCGATACCGTATCCGGCGATATATTCCATGGCCTTTTCGGCGGAAACAGCACGACACTGTTTCCCGATCAGCACCGCCAGTTCGATTTCATAATGACATTCCTGCGAATAGGATGGAATTCGCACTGTATCACCATCGCCAATAACCGACGAGGCCGGTTTCATGAACAACACCGGTGCCGTCGGGGTCTCGTTGCCCAGTTCACGGGCATGTTCAGCGTAGTTGCGTGCCAGGCAGATGATTTTGCCGATGGGGAGCACCTGGTTTGTTCCGATCAGTTTTCGAATTTTCATAGTACCTCCGTCTATTCTGATATTCATTTGTACGGCAGTATCTCCTGCCGCAGACCGTCTATCCGCTCAAACTCCGGATCCTTATGCAGCAACACCGCGAAACTCCGTCAGTGCTTCCTGTGCTGCATTGGAATAAGGCTGTTACCCGTCATTTCCTCCGGCTGTGCCAGTCCCAGCATCTTAAGCATGGTCGGCGCAACATCAGCCAGCCGACCACCATGGCGCAGGGTAACACTCTTGCGGTCGTCATCGACCAGGATAAACCAAACCGGATTGGTCGTGTGTGCTGTGAACGGCTCACCGTTTTCATCGATCATCTGCTCGGCGTTGCCGTGGTCGGCGGTGATCAGAGCTGCACCACCTTTTTCCAGCACCTTTGCGATGACCCGGCCTGCACAGGCATCCACCGCTTCAACCGCCCTGATGGCAGCTTCAAGGATACCGGTATGCCCGACCATGTCGCAGTTGGCAAAATTGAGGACGATGACATCATAGCGATCCTGATCCAGACGATTCAACAGCTCTTCCGTCACAAGATACGCGCTCATCTCCGGCTTCTGATCGTAGGTGGCGACCTCTTTTGGTGAGGGAATCAATGCGCGATCTTCGCCCGGGAAAGGAGTTTCCACCCCGCCGTTGAAGAAAAAGGTTACATGGGCGTATTTCTCGGTTTCGGCGATCCGCAGTTGTTTCAGCCCGGCAGCGGCCAGCACGCCGCCCAGGATATTGGTCAGTTCGGTGGCGCCGAATGCGATCGGCAGACCGAAGGTGGCATCGTACTCGGTCAGACAGACATAACCCGCCAGTTTCGGCCAATAATGGCGTTCAAAGCCGGTGAAACCATCCAGGGCGATGGCCCGGGTGATCTCGCGAGCCCGGTCGGAGCGAAAGTTGAAGAAGATAAAACCGTCACCATCATTGACCCTGGCATCTTCAGCAACAACAACCGGCAGTACAAATTCATCATGCACCCCGGCGGCATAGCTCTGCTCAATCGCCTCTTGTGCGGAGGCCCGCAATTCTGCATCGCCGCAGACGATGGCGTTGTAAGCTTTCTCAACCCTGTCCCAGCGATTATCGCGATCCATGGCGTAATATCTCCCCATTACCGTCGCGATTTTCCCGATACCGATCCTGGCTATTTCCGCCTCCAGTTGCGCCAGATATTCAATGCCGCTCTGGGGAGGGGTATCACGGCCATCCAGCAGGCAGTGGACAAAAACGTCGGTCAATCCCTCCCGTCTGGCCAGCTCCAGAAAAGCATAGAGGTGGGTATTGTGCGAATGCACCCCGCCATCGGAGAGCAGTCCGGCGAGATGCAGTCTCCCTCCGGAGGCTTTAACCCTGGCGATACAATCGAGTAATACAGGATTGGTGAAGAAGTCGCCGTCAAGGATGGCTTTCGTAACGCGGGTCAATTCCTGATAGACAACTCTGCCTGCCCCCAGATTCAGATGTCCAACCTCGGAGTTACCCATCTGACCCTCCGGCAGGCCGACCGCCATGCCGGAGGTGTAAATCGGAACATGCGGGTATTCGGTGAGAAACCTCGTCAGGTTGGGGGTTTTTGCCATGGCAACGGCATTGTGATCGGGGTTGGGGTTTATCCCCCAGCCATCAAGAATCATCAGAAGGAGCGGTTTTTTCATGGGACATGTCCTTTTTTTCCGGGATTTTGGTTCACTGAAATATCGGCTTATTATCCTTGTAATCAGGGTTTCGGAATATCCACCTTCAGGTCAAGCTCCCGAACGCCCCCCAGCGTCGAGAGCGGCTGATCGAATCTGGCGGCATCACCGATTACGACCAGTTTAAAGGCTTCCGGGTGCAGATATTTTCGTGCTGCATTCTGCACATCAGTTTTGGTGACTTTGGCAATGTTGTCGCAATACTGCTCAAGGTATCCATCCTGATAACCGTAATATTCGAGCCTCGCCCGTTGGGTGACTATGGAAGCCGGGCTGGTAAAGGCGAACATGAACGAGTTGATCATATATTCACGGGCGGCACTCAGCTCCTGATCGCTGACCGGTTCTTTCATGATGCCGGCGATGATATCTTTCATCAGTTTGATTGCCTTGACGGTTGTTTCAGCCTTGGTTTCGGTTTCGGCTATAAAACTGCCGGTAAAGCGACGACCGATATCGAAATGGCTGCCGACACTGTAGGCAAGTCCCTGATTGGTGCGGATTTCCATCGTCAGGCGGGAAGTGAAGCTGCCTCCCAGAATATAATCGAGGACGCGAACGGCATATATATCCGGACTATCCTTGCTCAATCCCAGGTGCCCCATGCGAATGACCGTCTGGTTGACATCCTTTTTACCGTAAAGAGTTTCTCCCTTGAAAAGCTGCTCCGGCTGCGGTACTTCGGGTAACACCAGTGCGGAGCTTTTCTTCGCCGGATCAAAAATGGCATTCAGCTCTTTGAGAAGCGAATCCCTGTCGAAATCGCCCGAGACAGCCAGCAGCATGGTCTCCGGTCGGTAGAAACGTCGATGAAAATCAACCAGATCCTGGCGGGTAATGCTGCTCACCGATGCATACGTTACCTCTTGCCCCAGCGGGTGCCCCGCATAAATCGCCTTTTCGACTTCCCGTCCGGCAATCTCCTTCGGATCGTCATTCCGGCGTCTCAGCCCTTCAATCACATGTTTGCGGGCAATATCGATCCGCTTTTCACTGAAATCAGGGCGCTGCAGCACATCGCCAAAGATCTGCAGAGTACGGCTGAAGTTCTTTTTGAGTGAAGTCAGCGAAACTGTGCCCATATCGCTGCCGATGCTGCTTTCAACAGCCGACGCCATGAACTCCAGTTCATCGTCCATCTTGTCGGGCGCCACCCCGCCGGCGCCGCCGCTGCGCATGACGCTGCCGGTCATGGTCGCCAGTCCGGCTTTCAGAGCAGGCTCATAGACCGATCCAACCCGTACCATGGCCGTCATGCTGATGATCGGGAGCTCGGTGTCCCGCAGCAGGTAAACCGGCATTCCGCACTCCAGCACAACCCTTTCGGCCTTGGGGATCTTGAAGCGCAATTCGGGAAAGGTCATGGTACGGGGATCCGTTTTGGTCATATCTCCGGCAAAGGCCGGGGTAACAAACAGAGTGAAGATGCAGAGGAGGAATATATTCTTTTTCATTTGCCGGAGACCTCCTTTTTAGTGATAAATCCGACGGTACGGTTCTCGCGGGTGAAGTACTGACGGGCTGCCCGTTGAATATCGGCCGGTGTGACCTTGGTTATCCAGCCGCGGTATTCGGTCATATAGCGCCAGCTGCCGGCAGTTGCCTCGTACTCGGTCAGGTTGCGGGCCAGTCCTCCATTGGTGCCCATGCGACGGGCCTCCTCATATTCAATCTTGTTCAGAACACGTTGCAGGTCCCGCTCGGCCACCGGTTCGGATTTGAGCAGGTCCAGCTCAGCCTGTATGGCCTCTTCGACCTCCCTGACCGAATGAGGCGCACGGGGATTAGCGTTGATGATAAAAAGGTTCGGAAAACGACTGCCTGGAGCATCGAAGACACCAACGTCCGTGGCGATCTGTTTCTCGATCACCAGTTTTTTGTAAAAGCGCGCAGTACGACCATTGCCGAGAATTGTTTTTATGACGTCGAAAACGTAGTTATCCGCTGCCATGATGGCCGGTTTATGGTAACCCATGATCAAAGCGGATTCAGCCTCGGCCACCAGTTCGATGCGGCGCTCGCCAGCCTGATCCGGCTCTTCGGCTGTAACCGGCGGCAATGATTTTCCGGGCTTGATGGATCCAAAATATCGTTCCACCATGGCAATGGTCGCTTTCGTATCGATATCACCGACAATAGCGACTATGGCGTTGTTGGGTGCGTAGTAATTATGGAAGAACTGCTCGGCCTTGGTTCGGGTAAGGTTCTCGATATCGGACATCCAGCCGATGGTGGGTTGTCCGTAGGGATGAGTCAGGAAACTGGAGGCCACGAAGGTCTCCCACAGTTTACTTTCCGGATCTGCGTCATAGGAGCGCCGCCTCTCTTCCATAACAACCGAACGCTCTGTGTAAAACTCGCGCAAGACCGCGTTCTGCAAGCGATCAGACTCTATGGCTGCCCACAGTTCAAGCTTGTTTGACGGGAGGCTGATCAGGTAGGTTGTGCCGTCGCGGCTGGTGAAAGCGTTGTAACCCACGCCGCCGTTTTTGGAATAGAGCTCGAAAAATTCATCCTTGATAACGTATTTTGAAGCGTCTGCCTCCAGAGTGGCCAACTGTTTGGAGAGTGCATCAAGCTTGTTCCGGTCGGCCTTGTCGCGTCTGGCCTTTTCGGTTATCAGCGCCTGGCCGGTCTGTTCTATCTTGTCCAGAATCGGCTTTTCAGCGGCATAATCTTTTGTCCCCAGAGTCGTGGTTCCTTTGAAGAGCATATGCTCCAGCAGATGGGCGATGCCACGCTCGTCACTACGCTCATCAACGCTCCCGACCCGGAAGCGGATCCAGGCCGAGACGGTCGGAGATGTATGCCGCTCCACCATCAGGAGCTTCATGCCGTTCTTCATGGTGTGCTCGACGACTTTCTCGTCAAGCGTTGCGGCATGGATGGTGGCAGTAACAAGGCATAACGAAACAGCAAGCAGCAACATTCTTTTCATGTATCTATCCTTTCTTGCTCTGTATTACCTTAAAACAGCGAAAATTTAATATACTTCCCCGGGTTTTCCTTGAAATCCTTTACCAGTGTACCCACATCCTCAACCATCCGATTCATGCGGTCATACAGTTCCCTGTCGTTTAGCAGTTTACCGGCTGTTCCGTCACCGCTTTTGATTCTGGCCAGAATCTCCTCAATCGACGCAACAGAATTGCCGGCCCGAGACAACAGCGCAACGCCATTGTCATAGAAAACGCGATCGTTCAGTAACAGGCCGATGGTGCCTTCTCTGGATGTGAGCTTTTTGTTGAGCTCACGCACATCCCCGGCGGCTTGTATACTCTTGTCGGCAAGGGCGGTCAGCTTCTCATAGAGAGCCTTGTCATAAATCAACTTGTTAAGAGTGCCGTCGGATGCCTGGATATCCTGCAACGTTTGGTCGGCGCGGCTCAGGATGCTGATCAGTTTGTTGTACGGCTCAGGATCCCGGTTGAGTCTGCCCAGAGTCCCCTCGCCGCGGTTGATGGTCACCATCAGATTCTTCATCTCGACCGCCAGACTGGCCACATTAGTGTACAGTGTCTCATCCCGGCTGAGTTTGCCGAGTGTCCCCTTTCCCTGGTTGATGTTGTCGATGATGCCGTTGATCTTCTCAAAGGTAGTGCCGGCCTTCTGGACAACATCATCCAGTTTTGCGCCCGACGTGCCTTTCAATACAGGCGGTGGTTTTTCCGAGTATCGGCTTGAAGGGGTAATATCGACATATTTCTCACCCATCAGGCCGCGGGTCTTGATGGTAATCAGCGAGTCGGAACCGATTTTTTTCAGGGCTGATCTGTCCACTTCAAGATGTATGCTGACCTGGTTGGTTTTCTGTGGATTATCGAAGTGAATATCGGTTACAAGCCCCACATCCACGCCGGCCAGCCAGACCGGCGCGCCGACTTTGAGGCCGGCCACATCATCCATCACCACCAGCAGTTCCCCTTTGACGACAAACATCTTGGTTTTCTGTCCCATAACGGCAACACCACCGGCAATGAACAGCAGAGTAACAAAGATGAATACACCTGCACGTACCTGAGCCCAGCCAATCAGATTGCTCTGTTTCATGTCATTATCACCTGTTCGTTATGCTGAGGACTCTATCCGGATCAACTTCTCCAAGGCCGAGGATGATGCACCACTCTTCTGTTGAGACCGGCTGGATCGAGAGCCGGCTGCGCTTGACCAGCGGCATTTCCGCCAGCAGTGGATTGCTCTTGATCTTTTCAAGAGTGACCGGTTTGGGAAGCGACTCAAGATAGCGCACGTCCACCATATACCAGATCGGGTTGGCGATGGAAGATTTGGGATCAAAATGCTCGCCGTTCGGATTGAGCGCGGTCGAGTCGGGATACCCGCCCCGCGTAACCTCGGCCAGTCCAACCACCGCCGGTTCAGGAATGCTGCTGTGATAGAACAGTACCTGATCGCCGACTTTGATTGTATCCCGCAGGAAGTTGCGGGCCTGGTAGTTACGTACCCCGTCCCACGGTTCGGTCATGTCCGGACGGGATTTGAGATCGTCGAAGGAGAAACAGCCCGGTTCGGTTTTAAAAAGCCAGTAGTTCATGGTGTTCTCACAATAACATATTTACTTCACGCATTGGTATCTCCCTGATTTATTCAAGTCATTTTCGGATAGTTTATTGAGTTTTAGAATATCTGAAAATCCAGCGGGCTCTTCGGCTCCTTCACTGTTCTAACCGGTACGCAATGGGTATAGATCATCGTCGTTTTCAGGCTGGAATGGCCGAGCAGATTCTGAATCACACGGATGTCGTAACCGGCCTGCAAGAGATGGGTGGCGAAGGAGTGGCGGACTGTTTCTTTTCTTGCAGCTTTTCCAGGAATCTCTTGATCCGGGTATCAGTAGCGCCCGATATCTGGTACTTTTCGCAGAAATCCAGGAAAAATCTCAGCCATTTGAGGTAATCTGCGCAATCTGCCTGATATCGTGCAACAAGATGATTGGGAATATGAACCATCCTTGCCCCTTTTCAACCAAAGAGATGTCAACCAAATATTTGCAGTTTATCAAAGTTTGCGTATAGTTGCTCAAAAAAACAGGGCACGAAATGCATTCTGAAAACCAGACTGATTCTGAAACCTGGCCCGCGTGGAGCCAAGAGGCTGTCAGAAAAATACAGCGAAGACCTTGTATGTGTTCGCTTCAGGTATGACAGTAACTGATAAAACGGACAGTCAGACTCCTTGCCGATAAGGCGGTGGAACTCAACTTTGCAGAATCCGTATCGCATATGACCGTGCAGCGGGTTTTAAAAAAACGAATTTAAGCCTCACCTCAGCAAGTACTGGAAAATCCCCCCAGAAGGAAACGCTGCATTTGTAGCCAACATGTCTTCTGAACTCCCCAACTTGAGACGTTGGAATGGGCGCAAAATAAGGTTATTCTTTGCTTGAAATATGGCACGGAGTACTATATTGTTGTTGTAAGAGGGAGTTTTGTGCGAGTATTCAAGTCAAAACATTTTTCACGATATGCGAGGAAGGAAGGAATTGAGAACACCGCTTTAGCAGATGCCATTCGCGAGATTGAAGAGGGGCTTTTTGACGCGGTTCTTGGTGGCGGTCTAGTAAAGAAGCGGGTTGCCCGTGAAGGTAGTGGTAAAAGTAGTGGCTACAGAACTATTATCGCATTCTCTTCCGGTCAGAGAAGCCTGTTTTTATATGGTTTTGCGAAAAGTGACCGGGACAATATCGGAGTTGATGAACTGCGTGAACTACGAAAACTCGCTCAACTCTTTTTAGGACTTAAAGACGATGAAATCGCTTCTGCTTTGGAAATTGGTAGAATTGAGGAGATTCCATACCATGACTAAACAATATAAAAGCAAAATTTTTGCAGCAATCCACGAGACAGCCGAGGATTTCCATGTTGCCGGTATTATCGATGCTAAAACAATGCGGGAATTTGACACGTCATGCCTCACTCCTGTTAAGAATCTAGCACCGGATGAGATTGTTGCCACTCGCACCAGCATCGGCGTAAGTCAATCTGTTTTCGCGCACTACCTGAATGTTGGTGTCAGCACCATCAGTAAATGGGAGCGGGGAGAGAAACATCCCAGCGGAACAGCTCTGAAATTGCTCGATATTATTCGTAGAAAAGGATTAGAAGCTATCTCATGATCTCAAAACTGATTATGCGATAACTGGGGAATGAGGAGGCCGCTTTTCATGCCCCAGTTTTTTAACAAAGAGGCGATAACGAGAAGTGTCCAACCATCGGCACGACCCGCCCAAAAAGACCGGCGGGTCAGCCTCAGCCCCGTTATGTGTGGTCTTTTTGTAGCGGAAAGTAGTATTATAGAGTTGAGTTAAAATATTATGAGAGTATCTCCTTGACATCAAAGGCTGTTGAGGACGATGATACTTCGCTGCCGTTATGCATGAAGAGTAAGTATAACCGGACGATCAACGATTGAGAACATGCCATGAAACCAGTGAAGTTTCCTCAGCAACTATCGAAAAACAGACTCAGGTTGACAATCCGTGTACCTCGCAGCGTAGTGCTCTTATTGATTGCGACGGTTGTCATGAGTGTCTACTCACCCATTTTAGCAGCCTCGGACGTTGATGACCTTGCGGAATGCAGCATTAACGTATTTCAGGAAATTGCAGAGACCCATGCATGGTCCGGCCACACGAAAGGATGTGCAAAAGGCAAAGTGGTAGTCGAGAAGAGGGAGGCGGGTGCCTTCGTTACGACTTGGAAGCTCGTGAAAAGCGCCGGCAGCTGGGAGAAACTCGCCCTGTCTACGGCGGTAGGTTATCAGGAACTGGTTGACAAAAAACTGCTACACAATGGTATCGAGGATCTGAAGCTACGTGTCAGGCGCCTCAGGAAATGTCTGGACTCAATTGTAGAAAGCAACGATCCTGGAGAATGCCGCGACACAGCCAAAAGGGTTTACAGTGTAGGCTCCACAACAGGATTTGACACGAAAAGGACTATCTGGCTTGATGATGGCGGTCGCCACGTAGTTTTGGGCTTTTCGTATGGTAATTCCTCCGCATCTGACACTGCGCCTGCTGATCTGGAGATGACACCGGGTATTCCTGCTGGGATGCAGATCGATTTGCATCAGAAAAGGGGCGACCGTGGCAGCATCAGATAAAGAATGGACAAACGCTTATGTTTAGAATTCATCTTTCGGAAGAAACCCGCTTCGGAGTCATATTTATACTATCGGTACTGGGGTTGCTGCTGGCATTGCTCCTTCTGAATTATTATATGGGAGGAGATCAAAAAGCATCTTTTGTTGAGAAGGAAAAAGAAAAGACCGTTATCGTAACCCAGGCGAAACAGGGTGGCGCCACCCAGCTTCCACCACCCAAATCAGTTGTTAGCACGGTAAGGGAAGCTCTAAAACAAAACAACTATTCAACTACTTACATGGAAATCAACAATGCTTCCAAAACAGCGCCCGAATATGAAGAGCTCAGAAAACAACTAGCTGAAGAGAATCAGAGTCGTAAAGCTCCGAGTGTCCGCAAGGAAACCGCCGCTTCACCGACCGCTCCGATCCGCTACTTCGATGAGTCAACGCCTCGTAACAGGAGCGCCGATGCCGTCTATATTTATTTTGTAGAGATAACCGGCGCTCTTATGCCCAGATTCTGCGTTCAGATATCTGCGAAACGGCCTCTTGGATTCAACGGAATCAGAATAACCGCTGACAACAAGAAAATAGAAATCATAGTGCCTTCCGCTCACGTTGAGAATACTGACCAAGGCGCGGCGGAATGGTATGATGTGCCGCTTGACCGGCGCATGTACGGGCTTGTTCAAGCCATGATGAACGCCAGGAAAGTCACACTGACCATTGAAGGTGCCAGGGGCAGCACAACACGTGTTGTGACTGACGTCGAAAAAAAAGGATTTCGTAATATACTTGATGCGTATACCGCACTGGGAGGCAACTTGAACTATTTGCAGGACAATACGACTCCAGACTCCACTCCCGCCAAAAAGCGTCCTTGAGTGCCACGCCGGCAAAGCTTCAAGATCCGGCGCTATTGAAGATTCTCACATGGCGCCGACTCTTTATTTACCCCCTGAATCCCGACAGTATGGCGACAATCAATCCACCGCCAATAATGACGCGATACCATACAAACGGAGAAAGACTCTGCTTCTGAACGAAGCGCAGCAAAAAAGCCACGCTGATATAGCCGGTAATGGCAGAGATGGTTATTCCGACCAGCATCGGCAATCCCTCGCCAGCCGGAATGCCATGCTTTACTATGTGGAGGGTTTTGAGCAAGGCTGCGCCTGCCACGATCGGCAGTGACATCAGGAACGAGAAACGGGCCGCGCTCTCGCGGGTAAAACCGAGCATCAAACCGGCGGTGATGGTGATACCGGAGCGGGAGACGCCCGGGATCAGCGCCAGACATTGAAGCAGGCCGATTATCAGCGCACTGCTCCCCTTGATATCATGCAGCGCCAGACGCTTGCGTCCGAAGTAATCGGCCAGTCCGAGAATCAGGCCGAAAACCACCAGAAATGATGCAATCAGCAACGGATTGGAGCGGAAGATGGCCTCGACCTGGTGCTCGAACAGCTTGCCTGCAATGGCGGCCGGAATTGTAGCGGCGATTATCAGGAACGGCATTCTCCTGGCGGGGGTACCAAAAGAACGCTTTGCCAGCACATCGAAAAATGATGCTGCCAGTTCGATGATATCGCGCCAGAAATAGAGCGCCAGCGCCAGAAAAGTCCCCAGATGCAGGGCAACGTCGAACGTCAGGCCGGATTCAGGCCATCGAAACAACCAGGGTACCAGGATAAGATGGGCGGAGCTGCTGATTGGCAGTACCTCGGCAAAACCCTGTAGTGCACCGAGAACCAAGGCATGGAGCAGATTCATGTATAACTCCTTTATAGAGAATGAGGCAGACAGGATACTGCAAGTCGGGATCAAAGGCAACCTCGCCGTGCTTACTCGCCAACTCCCGTGGAAAGCGCGCAACAACCGGTGATTCATTCTTTTTACTCTGTGAAGAAGGTGGTATGTATGGTATATATTGTGCCGTACTCATATAGATGAAAGGTGAAATCATTCGATGAAAAAAGCACTCATAACCGGCGTCACCGGTCAGGACGGCGCCTACCTGGCTGAATTGCTGTTGGAAAAAGGATACGAAGTCCATGGTATTAAACGTCGCTCCTCTCTGTTCAATACCGACCGTATCGACCATCTTTACCAGGACCCGCACGACACGGGGCGTCGTCTTGTATTGCACTATGGCGACATGACCGACTCCACCAATCTAATCCGGATTATTCAGGCGGTTCAACCGGACGAAATCTACAACCTGGCCGCCCAATCCCATGTGGCGGTCTCCTTTGAGACCCCGGAATACACCGCCAATGCCGACGGTATCGGACCTCTGCGTATTCTGGAGGCAATCCGTATTCTGGGACTGGAGAAGAAGTCCCGCTTCTACCAGGCCTCCACCTCCGAGCTGTATGGTCTGGTGCAAGAGACCCCACAGAAGGAGACCACCCCCTTCTACCCCAGATCTCCCTATGCTGTCGCCAAGCTGTACGCTTACTGGATCACTGTTAACTACCGTGAAGCCTATGGTATTTACGGATGTAACGGCATTCTCTTTAATCACGAATCGCCGGTCCGGGGAGAAACTTTTGTCACCCGCAAAATTACCCGTGCGCTGGCCAGGATCAAACTGGATCTGCAGGAGTGCCTCTACCTTGGCAATCTTGATTCTTTGCGGGACTGGGGCCATGCCAGGGACTACGTCGAGATGCAGTGGCTGCTGATGCAGCAGGATCAACCGGAAGACTGGGTCATTGCAACCGGGATACAGTTCAGTGTGCGCGACTTTGTCACTACAGCCGCAGAGGAGTTGGGGCTGAAAATCACCTGGCGGGGAACAGGAGTAGACGAGACCGGGACCGACCAGAACGGAAATGTCCTTGTCAAAGTCGATCCGCGCTACTTCCGCCCTACTGAAGTTGAAACACTCCTGGGTGACTCGACCAAGGCTCGCGAGAAACTGGGTTGGACACCGAAGATCAGCTTCAGGGAACTGGTAAACGAAATGGTGCGGGAAGATCTTAAGAGCGCAGAACGGGATGAACTGGTAAAAAGGCACGGATACAAAACGTTTGATTATCATGAATAATGTGACGGAAACCGGAACGTTGACAGCCAAGCGAATAATTTGATTCAACTGCATTGATCTGTTATAGTTTATTACCGTATTTAAAATCTGAAACTCAGAAAACATGAGGTAACAGGTGAAAATATTTTCGAATTCCAGAGGCTTTACCCTCATCGAACTCCTGGTCGTTATTGTTATTATCGGTCTGTTGGCGTCGCTGGTTACCCCCAAGCTGTTCAGCAAACTTGGCACTGCCAAGGAAAAGACCGCCAAGGCGCAGATTGAGATGATCGTCACGGCGCTGGATGCATTCAGACTTGATGTTAACAGATACCCGACTACCGATGAAAAGCTGGAAGTGTTATGGAAAGATCCGGGGTCCATTAAAAACTGGAAAGGTCCTTATCTGCCCAAGGCGCTGCCTGCCGACCCGTGGGACAATCCCTATTTTTACAAATCACCGGGATCCGACAAACACCCGTTTGACCTGAAATCCTTCGGCGCTGATGGCAAAGAGGGTGGCGAAGGCGAAAATAAAGATATAAGCGCCTGGGATTAATTTCATGACCAAACCGTTATTTGGTCAAATTCTGCTTGCCAACTCTTTTTGCGACGAAGAGTCCCTCAAGCGCGCGCTTGATGTTCAAAAAGGTTATGGCGGTAAAATAGGCTCTATCCTTTTAAACATGGGTGCAATCACCGAGGATCAGCTTCTGGAGTCGCTTTCATGCCAGCTTGAGATACCCTATTTGCGATCTGTTGAGGGACTCTCGTTGCATCTCCTTCCGCTTGACGTGCGCTTTCTGCGTGAACAAAACCTTTTTCCGTATCAGGAAACCCAGGATTCTGTTCGCATTCTGACGACCAATCCGCTCAATAGCTCTGCTTTCTCGCTTATAGAAACGCTTACAGGGAAAAAGGTCCTGACGGCCCTTGTACGCGAAGAGCCGCTGAAACAGCTGCTCATGGCACTTGATGAGGAATTGGTTGCATCAACCGGTTATGTTGACGCCGATGAAGAAATTGACAAACTGAAAGAGCTTGCGTCTGAAGCTCCTGTTATCAAACTGGTCAATAACATCCTGTCAAAAGCGATGGAAGTTAACGCCTCCGATATACATTTTGAATCGTTGCGCGGTGCAATGAAAGTGCGTTTACGGGTTGATGGCATACTTACAACCATAGAAGTCGTGGCTCAGAGCCTCAAACTGGCTGTTATTACCCGATTGAAACTGATATCCGGTATGAACATCGCCGAAAACCGTATCCCTCAGGATGGTCGCATCTCGCTGCGAATTGCCGGTAAAGAGATCGACATCCGTGCCTCATCAGTTCCCACCCAGTTTGGCGAGAGCCTGGTTCTCCGCCTGCTGGGAAAAGAGGATATCGATTATTCCCTTGAAAGTCTCGGCTTCCTGCAGGATCAAATTCGACTCATAACCAGCCTGACGCAGAAAACAAGCGGTGTTTTTCTGACGACCGGACCGACCGGCTCGGGTAAAACAACCACCCTGTATGCCGTCTTGTCGCTCCTCAATTCCGACCGGGTCAAGATAATAACCGTCGAAAATCCGGTAGAGTATGAATTCAAGGGTATCAGTCAAATCAACATCCGCCCCGAAATTGATTATACCTTTGCCAATGCCTTGCGAAGTATCCTTCGCCAGGATCCCGACATCATAATGGTTGGTGAAATTCGCGATGGCGAAACGGCAGAAATTGCCATGCAGGCTGCATTGACCGGACATTTGGTCGTTTCTACACTTCACACCAACAGCGCTCTCGCTTCCATCGCCCGTCTGCTGGACATGGGGAGCGAGATGTTCCTGCTTAAATCGACAATTGTCGGTGTTATGGCGCAGCGACTGGTGCGACGACTCTGTCCGGCCTGTGCTGCGGAAGGTATCTTTCCAGAAGAACTTGCCGCACGCTACGACATGCACCGGATACTGAAGGAGTTCCCTGAGCTGAAACCAGCTCCACGGCGTGCGGTCGGATGTCCGCAGTGCAACGGCAGCGGCTATCGCGGGCGCTTGGTTATAGCTGAAATTGCGCCGTTCACCCCCGAAATTCAGGCGATTTTTGATACTGACAAGAGTTTTGATGATATGAATCGTATCGGTTACCGCACCATGATGCAGGACGGTCTTGTCAAAGTCATGGGAGGGAGAACCACGCTCGAAGAAGTTCTGAGGGTTGCTCATTGAATCGCTATATCTATGAAGGAGTGACAAGAAACGGCGATAAGGTTTCCGGCAGGATGTTTGGTGTTGAGGCCGATCTGGTTAACGAAATCCGTTCACGCGGAATCATCCTCACCTCGATCAGGGAAGACCGCAAATCGATGCGCCGCGGCAGATATTCACTCATGGATTTCAAAAACAACTCCGAAGAGCTCTATCACCTCATTTCCGCCGGAATAAAGCTGGATCAGGCGTTGGCCATGGTTATAAAGAACACCCGTAAGCAGTCGGTGCATGATTTTTGGGAAGGGGTATTAAGGCGGATCAAGGAGGGGCAGCAGTTTTCGGCTGCACTCCGGGCCGGATTTGAACAACATGAATTTGGCGGTGGTGATCTTTACATCAATGTTCTCGCGGTTGGTGAAGAAATAGGTGATCTCAAAAGCGCTTTCAAAAACCTGCTCGATTATCTGGAGTTCAAATTTTCCCTCCTGAAAGAGATCAAGTCCGCCATTTCTTACCCGCTCTTTTTGATTGCCATGAGTATGGTTACGGTCGTGATTGTGTGTGGTTTCATTCTGCCCCGCTTTGCCAAAATATTCACGGCGGAAGAGTTAAAAAAACTGCCGGCCATCTCCAAAATCACTATAGGTTACGGTAAATTTCTCAATGCGCATTTCCCTTTGATTACCTTGACAACAGTTGTGGTTATCGGCCTGATCGTCTGGCTGGCAACGACTCCCGCCTTTGTTGCCCGCCTGAAAATATGGGCATATACGTTACCCTTTGTCGGCAATTTCATGCTGCTCTCGGACCTGGCCAATCTCTTTTCGTCGCTGGGATCAATGCTTGGAGGCGGGGTTGATGTGAGCCGCGCACTCAAGCTGTCAGCGGCGGTCGTAGGCAGCCGGCAACTGACCAATCTGCTCGCCGAAACCAATGAAGAGGTGCGCAAGGGGAATCGAATCAGTCAGGTATGGAGCTGCAATGATCTGATACCGGAAGATGCGGTCTCGCTGGTGGTGGTTGGTGAAAGCTCAGCGCGCATGGGAGAAATTTTTGAAACCCTCGGTAAACGTTATCTTGATTCTTTCAAAACCGACATCAGTCGTTTACTTGCCTATCTGGAGCCTCTCATCATCGTCTGCGTCGGATTTTTTATCGCCCTGATCGTCATTTCCATCATGCTTTCAGTCGTCAGTCTCGGGGATGTCGCGTTGTGAAGGGTGTCTACGGATTCACCCTGATAGAGATGCTGGTAATCATGGTGCTTATTTCTATCAGTATTGCCCTTGTCTATCCATCTCTTCACGATCTGCGGGAAAAGTTTGATACTCTTATTGATAAGGCCGCTGACGAAAAAAATGTTAAAAAAGAGACCTTCACACGCTTTGCCAATGATGGAATTCCCTACAAAGCCATATCATCTGCTCTCAAGCCGTAGCTGCGGGTTTACTCTGGTAGAGGTTCTGGTTGCCACACTTATCATGGTCGTTTCAATTGTCACCGTGACGGCAGCGTTACGCCAGTTCAGCATCAACCGGGCGCAACTTCACCGCTATGAACAGCTTTACACGGTGACACTTTCATTGCGTGACAGGATAATGGGGGAGACTTTGACTGACAACCGTCAAGACAAAGGAGTATTCAACGGTCTTGACTATCGCTATACCTGCCGTCTCGAACAGAGCGTCAACAACTACGTTTTCGGTGAAGATGAAGCCCCGAGCGGCAACACCGGGCCATTTTTGATCATGCTTTTCAAGGTAAGTCTGGAGATTGAAGGAAAAACTTTTGAGTTTTACAAGACTCAATACAAAAAACGCTATGAAACCAATAACGAAGAAGAATTCTGACGGATTTACGCTGGTCGAGCTATTGGTGGCGATCACTATTTTCTCACTGGTAGTCGGTATGGCGATGTTTTCGCTACGCTACTCATTTACCGTTGTGCGTCACTTGGATGCACCCTTTGCGGAAGAGACACAAAGGCTTTCTCGGATGAGGGACTGTATCTGCTCCATGTTCAACTATGTGGTGCCATCCCGGGATATATTCAACAACAGAAAGGGTTTTGCGACCTTTTTTACCGGAGAGCCCGAGAGTATGATCTTTATCTCTGCCACGCCACCATCCGGTCGTACCCTGGCGGTCTGCAGACTCTCGCTTGTCAATGGGGATCTAGTGCTGGAAGAAGCGCCGCTTTATGCAGATACCACCAACTATCTTTCACCATCTCTTGAAAGTGGAGATAAAAAAAGTACCGTGATCGTTGCCGGAGTGACCTCGTTTCGCCTCGAGTATCTCCGTAATGGGAAAAAAGAGTCTTCCCTCAAGGCTGCACTCCCTTCACTGGTTCGGATCGTCATGGCTGCCGATGGAAAGGAATCGGAGTATTACTGCCGGATCCCAACGAATTTTCAAGAAAAGGCACTCTTGATACGGGGAATCAATGAACCGATCTGACCGGAGCGATAATGGTTCTGTACTCATCATTGTGCTGGTGCTGATGATGGCGACGATGTCGCTTGCTCTCTACACGGTTTCGCTTTCGCGTGACATGGTGGCTACCTCGCAGCAGCTTCTGGACAAGCTGCAGGCCAGGCTTGACTCCGGCAGTACGATGGAAAAAGTTGTATACATCGGCACAACCGGCAGATTCTCAAGCTGGAATATCGAAAATATAAGCGCCAACCGCGAGTTCCCTCTGCTGCTCAATCTCCGCAACACCCCATTCATGGTCGGCAACAGTCAGGTGCGGCTTCAGGATAGCGCCGGCCGCTTTGGACTTTGGCCGCCAAACACGTATTATCTGAGAAGGATGCTGCAGCACAACGGCATACAGGCGGGAGAGGTTGCAACGGCTATTGACAGCCTGCTTGACTGGATTGATGAAGATGACCTTAAACGCCTGAACGGCGCTGAGTCGTACTATTATCGCGCCGAACAGACAAAAAAATATCTGCCGCGTAATGATCGTTTTATCCAGGCGGTGGACGAACTGGCGCTGATCAAGGGGTGGAGCGGGGCTGTGTTTGATGTTTTGCGTGACGAAATCATGCCGACAGCCACCGGAGCGCTTAATATGAACACGGCAGATGCTGCGTTGTTATCCGGCATACTCGACATCAACCGGGAATCTGCAGGGAAACTGATCCAGCTTCGTGAGAAAAAAGGGGTACTAAGCAGAGCAGATCTCATGGTGTTCGATCCAAATGCTTTGACAAGCAAGGACGAATATATTACTAATTTTCCTTCCAAGACCGTTGCAGTTAACATCAGCACAACCATCGGAGTGTCAGGTGATCTTCAGCATGCCGTTATCAGTTTCAGGGCACGTACCGATCGCCCCTACACTATTGAGACATTTGGAGAGTAATCGAGTTGTGTCCCACAGGAGCAGGCATTGTATAATTTGGGTAATATCGCAATGAAACGTATTCAGATTATCCCGATAGAGAAAACCTACCTGCGGGTCTTTGAAAAACCGCCCAAGGTGCGTCTGACGCGCCAGGTAATAACCTTTAACTACGGAGCTCTGTCACCCTATCCCGGAGGCGGTCATCTTTCCTGTCAAACCGCTACCGGCATATTTGTCTGGTATCTCAAGAATCCGCTGACAGCCGGCATGACCATCCAGATTCCCGAAGGTTATCTGGTGTGGCGGTTTTTTAAAGATCGCACCAACGCTCTTGTGCTGATTGTCCGTCAGGGGGTGCTCTCCGTGATGGTGATACAGAACGGGACGCTGCGCGCCCAGGTGACACGGGCTGCCGACGAAGGAGAGGCGCAGACGCTTGATCTGCTCCAACGGGAATACTCACTGCAGAATGCGGAGATTATCCGTCTTTCGCCGACAGTCACTTTTAACGTGAAACTGCATGATATGATCACCTTTGCCGATGTTCAGCTCAAACCATCCAATCTGCTGGAACAATGTGTTGCGTTGCTGAAAGCGCCCCTGATAGCGATGTTGCTTATTACCTCCGGATTTTACATCTATCAGGAGAACCGCCTGGAATCATACTATGCAGATAAAACGAAGTATCTGGCACGCTTGAAACGTGAAAATGCTGATCTGCAATCATCTTTGGAAGATGTGCGTGAAAAAACAGCCTACTGGCGTGACTTTATTGCCAAAGAGCAGATTTATCCCGACTATTATCAGATACTCTCCGGTTTGACGGATGTGGTAAAGCGCCATGGCGGCTACCTCAACATGGTTGAATACAACGAAAACCGCCTCACGGTCTGGACCGGCATTAAATCGTCCGAGGCTTCGATAATCAAGGAACTGCTTGCCACCGGTGTTTTTCAGGAGGTAAAACTGCTTGCTTCCACCAAGGATTCCTTCAAGCCTGACTTTAATCTCTATAACCTCTCCATCATCCTCCGTCCCCTGTCACCTGATGTTCCGGCAAAAGTGAAATCCTGATGGATCGTTCGCTACTGATTGTATTGGTGATAACGGCGGCCTTTATTTTTTACATAAAACCGGCTCGCGAAAAAGGTGAGCAGACCAGAATGCGACTTTCGGTTGTTGAAAGTCAGATTGCCACCCAGGAAGCGATCAAACGGGGAAGTGCCGATTTCAAAAAGCGGGTTGAGGCAACAGGTAAAACAGCAACCACCAATGAAACCTATCTATACCCGTCTAAAACCAGTGCCAGTCTTGCCCTGGTTGATCTGCAGGATTTTGTGAAAAGTACGGCGACTGCTACTAAAATGGAGATTACCACTTCAACCTGGGGTGAACCTGTCGTCGATGGGACAACCGGTATGACACGCATACCGATGACCTTCATGCTCAAAGGTGTTCCGGCTGATGTTGATCAGTTTCTCCAAAAACTGCTGTACGGTAATAAATTTATCAAGATTGAGCGGGCCTCTGTGTCAAGACTTCAGGACCAGCTACTCGTTCTTAATCTTTCGCTGGTAGCGTTCAAGCGCGGAGGGACGCCATGAAGCGACCGGTCGTAATCCTCACCATAGCGGCTTCAGTTCTGACCGTGCTGTATCACATGAACAACAGAAAAGCTTTGACTCTTAATGACGGACGGGTTCTTTCTGCAACGCCGTCAATGGAATCCCCCCCCCCATTGCAATTCCGGAAACCATCCAATAGCGCCATTGCAACTCTTGATGTCTGGAATCTGAAACCGGTTGTTCCGCTGCCGGGACTCAAAGATATGTTCAAACCGGTTTATGTACTCGCCCAAATTGGAAGGGTTTATGCCGTTCAGCGCTCCGACCGGCCTAATGAACGATGGGAACTGCTGGGTATTGCGATGCGTGGCAGTCAATGGCGGGCTTTGTTGTATAATTCCGGATTGAAAAAAATGAAAAATGCCGGGGTGGGAGAGCTGGTCGATGAACAACTCAAAGTCCATGCCATCGGATCGGGAAGCGTCACCCTTGAAGCAAAAGATGACAAAAAACCGCAGCGTTTTGAACTTCACCTCTTACACTCTCAAAAGGATAATTATGCAATCAAACGAAAGACTCTTTAATCTTATTTTGCTGCTGACGTTATCTGCCTTGATACTGGGAGGTTGCGCCGGGACAAAACCGACGCCCCCTTATTTTAAGGACATCTATGAATCATCCCGTCAGAAGGGACGTGCCGAATCGGAAGGTCAAACTTCTGACATGCAGGCTGGGCAGTCTGCTGATAGTGATAACCGTAACCTTACGCTGATAAAGGTTGAAAAACCGATTGTCAAAATAATCGCTATCCCCAACCCGCTCAAGCGGGAAATCATTAAGGCTGAAGCAGAAAAAGAGGATAAATCAAAACCTCAACAAGCGCCTGAGGAAGAACAGAAGAAACCTTTAGAGCTTTCCACAGAGGCGGCCTCCGGTGAAGTGCAGATTCTGGTTGAGAATATGCCGCTGTATGACTTTGTCAACCTCGTCTTCGGTGAAATCCTGAAGATCAACTATACGATCGCACAGGATGTTCAGACTGCTCAGGAAAAAATCACTCTCAACATGAACCGTAAAATGCCCGGCAAGGATTTTTTTCCCTTTGCAGTTAATCTTTTACGAAAAAACAATCTGGATATCCGGGATGAAAACAGTGTGGTCTACGTAAGCCGCAAAGGACAGCAGGCAGAGCAGTCTCAAGTGGTAACAACTTCTGAAATCTATGTGGGGACAATCCCTGCTGATCTCGCTCCACAGAAGAGAATCACGCTGGTTGTCACTACCAGCTATGTCTCGGCAAACCAGATACTGCAGGTAGTCAGGCAGTTGCAGTTAATGAATAATGATATCAAGACAGAAATTCTTTCCGGAACTCAGTCAATGATTCTTACCGGCACGGTGGATGCCTTAAAAAAGGTGACCGCCCTCTTTGAGCAGCTTGACCGCACCACATTTGTAAATCGTGACTTCAACCTGGTCTACTTCGACTATATCAATGTCTTGGACTTTGATAAAAAGATGAAGGAAGTTCTGCCGGTGCTGGGCATACCGTTCGGGAGAAGCACAACAGATATCGGGCTTATTACCATACCATTCGAGAAGATCAATGCACTGCTCGTCATCAGTGCCCGCAAAGAGTGGCTGGATACGCTCCTCACATGGAAAGACAAACTTGATGCACTGGAGTCGATGGGGGATGAGATGCAGATGTTTGTCTATCGCCCCAAAAACCGCCCGGCTGAAGAGTTGGTTGAAGTTATGAAAGCTGTTGCTTCCGGTGGCATTGTGCCCTCTGTAGCGGGCGCGGCAGGCTCTCAACGGACGGCGACGCCGGCAACCGCGCCGACGGCCGCAGGTGCCGTCGCACCGGGTAAAGGTTTTACGGCAATACTCGACAAGGGGCGCAATGCGGTGATTGTATCATCAAGCCCCGCCAATTATAAACTGATCCGCAATATTCTGATACAGCTCGATACCCCGCCGCGTCAAGTTCTGATAGAGGCGACCATCGCCGAGGTAACCCTCAACGATCAACTTCAGTTCGGTGTGGAGTGGTTTATTAAACATGCCCTGAATACCAGCAATGCCGGCAACTTTGAAGGCACCATCAGTACGCTGGGTGGTCTTGCGCTCGGGAGTACCGGACTTAACTATGCCATCACCAAACTGCCGGGCGATTTTCAGGCAAAAATCAATATGTTTGCCAAGCAAAACCTGATCAACATTATCTCGACTCCTCATATAGCCATGCTGGATGGCAAAGAAGCAACCATCAACGTCGGCACAGAAGTACCGGTCGTAACCTCCGAGACAAGCGCGGCAGATATCTCAGGTAACAACTCCGGCAGCACTACAGGCACAACCACCACACCGAGCATCCTGCGAAACG
The DNA here is from genome assembly GCA_037129255.1 of Desulfuromonadales bacterium. Lineage (GTDB taxonomy): Bacteria > Desulfobacterota > Desulfuromonadia > Geobacterales > Pseudopelobacteraceae > JACRCG01. The sequence continues at coordinate 99,949 of JBAXVG010000008.1, forward strand.
TGCAGTACCGCAGCACTGGAGTCATCTTGCGGGTCAAGCCGGTCATTAATTCCGATGGCGCCATGACCATCGATATTAACCAGGAGTTGAGTGAAGCCCAGAACAACACGGTTTCAAACATCGACTCCCCGCTGATATTGAAAAGAAGCATTACGACTACCCTGGCGGTAAAGAGTGGTGAAACCGTTTTATTGGGTGGTCTTATCAGCAGCAACAGAAGTACCGGAGAGAGCAAGGTGCCCTTTTTGGGTGACATTCCGCTGATTGGCCGGCTGTTTAAAACAGACTCAACCGGAATCGCCAAGACAGAATTGATCGTGCAGATCACCCCATATATCCTGAATGACATGGATCAACTTGAATATATAACCAAAAAATTTAAAGAAAGTGTGTTCTTGAAGTGATAACTCTCCGTGAGAGAACCGCTGTTGGCATGAAAATATGCGTATATGGTGTCGTTTGTTTCACCCTGGCAACGCTTCTGCCTCTGCTTGCCGTACATCCCTTGTACGCTGAGGAGCTTGCACCTGTATCCCCTGCCGCCTGTTTCCAGCAGGCCGCCGAGCGCTATTCAATCCCGGCAGAGCTTCTGATTGCCGTGGCACAGGCAGAAAGCGGATTGCAGCAATTTGCAATGAATCGCGGAGGAACAGCCATACTTCCTCGAAACAGAGAGGCTGCCGAGACTATCCTGAAACAGCTTGCTCAGGAACGACCCACCTTTGATGTCGGGATCATGCAGGTCAATCGCTGGTGGTTTGAAAAATACGGGGAACCTTACGAAAAGGGGCTTGATCTCTGCTTTAATGTGGATTTTGGAGCACGCATACTGGCCATGGCAATCAAGGATCACGGATTTACCTGGAAAGCTGTAGGCGTATATCACTCTCCAACCGGATGGAGACAGTCACGCTACACTCAGCGCATCTTCGGCCGTCTGGAAAGAATCCTCCGTCAACGACGTGTCACCACGCTGCAGGAGTTGCTGGAAAAAATGACGGACAGCAATGTCAGGATGACGGCGGGATAGCCGTTTTCAGGATTTCCAGCACGGAAAACGCCCAGACCAGCAAAAAGGCCGCCAGTACCGCCTTCCCGAACCCTGATACCCCGTCGAGCGCTTTCATGATTTCGGATGGCGATACGCTGACCGCACCGCCTGCAATCTGCGAGGCGATCACCGGCATGAGCCCTTTCAGCAGCACAAGAAATGCCAGCAACAGAATCAGGTTGACAAGCGCAAGAATAATGCCGCCTGCCACCTTGCGGCCGAGATAGAGCTGGCCAAGTCCCGGCAGTACCAAAGCGGAAAGAAGCAGGGCGGTTGTTTTTCTGTTCATTCGGTGCCTCCCGTAGTAACCTATAATTTTCTCATATTCCATCCAGAGAAGAGATGTCAAGGATTTTAATAATTTTATCGATAGGTTAGCTGTTATACTCGAAATCGTACATCATCACCAGGCGGGCGCGGTTCTCAAGACAGAGCTGGCATAACTCTCCGGCATCATGCCATACCTCTCCGGCCAGCCATTCTCCAGCCTCGGCATACCCGGTGCGCGCCGCCGTTTCATCATACTCCTTCTTGCACATCCTGCAGGTTTTCATGGATTTTCTCCACATCTGACAAAGGCTCGCTCGTATTCCCGCCGCAGCATGTCCATATCCGCCGTACCGATGACACTCCACGGCAACACAGCATCCTTCGCGATGTCACGCTGCACATACCAGTCCGTATCAATACCGCACTCTCTGGCGGCTTTCTTGAGATTCGCCCCTTTACCCATCGCCGCCAGCAACGGAGACAAGCGTCGATCTCCACGTGACAGGAGCGCCTGCAGATACGCCTCGCGCAGACTCTCGACTTTGAGTCGCACGTTGGACAGAGGGCGCAGGCGGTTCTCCAGCAGCTTGACCTTGCGCTCCAGTGAGGGGAGCGGCTCCATGCCGCACCATTGGAAAGGGGTAAATGGTTTGGGGATGAAAGGGTTGACCGACAGCGTGATCTCGCCCAATCGTCTGTTGGCGCGGGCCCGTTCGATGACCCGCAGACGGATAGCCTCCACCAGCCGGATCAATTCGTCGAGGTCGGCATCCGTTTCGGTCGGCAAACCGATGATGACGTACAGCTTCAGGTTGAGAATATCCCGTGAAACCAGCATATCACAGGCGTCCAGAATCTGAGGCTCCGTCAGGTTCTTGCGGATCAGATCGCGCAGGCGCTGCGAGCCACCCTCCGGCGCCAGCGAGATGGTCTTGTGGCCGCTGGCCAGCAGGGCATCCAGCATGACCGGATCGATCCGGTCGATCCGCAACGATGAAACCGAAACCCTGGCTCCCCTGGCAACGATATACCGGCACAGTTGACCGATCCGGACGTAATCAGAGACCGCCGCACCCACCAGACCAAATGTCGTGCGATGGGCGAGTCCCGTGTCGACCAGCGACGTAAGATGTTGATAGGGTTGCTGCCGAAAAGCGCCGTAGATGAAGCCGGAACTGCAGAATCGGCATCCACGCGGACAGCCCCGGCTGACCTCGATCAGAAACATGTCTCCGAACTCGGCAGCATCGGCCAGAATCTGCGACGACGAGGGACGGTGCTGTTCAAGGCAGGCCGCGGCCCGGACAACCGGATATGGTGCTCCCTCTTCGACATCGTAGCCGGCTGGCTGGCCAAGGTGGCAGACCGGATGATACAGGGAGGGGACATAGATCCCCGGAACAGCTGCCAGAGACAAGAGCAAAGCCCGCCGTGTCTTATCCCGGCGGAGAGACAACAGGGCGGTCGCAAGTCCGGGGATAATGTCTTCCCCTTCACCTATGCAGATTGCATCCATGAAGACTGCAACCGGCTCCGGATTGATAAAGAAGGCTGCACCACCGGCAATGATCAGCGGATGTGAGACGTCGCGTTCGGCAGCAAACAGCGGAATTCTGCTTAACATCAGAATCGTGGTGATATTCAGGTAGTCCGGTTCAAAGGAGGTGGAAAAAGCAATGACATCAAAATCAGCCAGCGGGCGCTGCGATTCGAGTGAAAGCAGTGGAGCACCGCTCCTGCGGTATTCATAAAGATCTTCACGGTCCGGGAGAAAGGCTCGCTCACACTGAAGTCCGGCGCTTTCCGCCAGCAGACGGTATACGGTCTGGAATCCAAGGCTCCCCATACCGGCACGGTAGCTGTTGGGATAAACCAGGCAGATGGAAAGATCGCCGCCCCGCCCGTGCCCCTTGCTGCAGAGATTGGTTTCCGCTGCCAGCAGGGCCCGCAGTTTTTGTTTGATCTTCCAGCTCATGGCAGCAGTATAGCAGCGGGCAGTGTGTTTTCACAGAAGAAAAGCGCCGCACCAGTCCGCAAGATCAGCCTGAAATGGTACATCATTCCAATTGACATAGTGCATAATATTACCTACATTCCGGCTGTATGACCCGACTGCAACACCACCGCACAGGAGAACACTCATGATTAAAGCTGCTGCCATACAATTCAATGTCAGTCAGGGAGATGTAGACAGCAATCTGGCCTATGTGCGCGAGGCGCTGGCTCGCGTGGCCGGATCGGGGGGCAATCTGGCCGTTCTGCCTGAGATGTGGTCAAGCGGTTTTTCTTACAAAAACCTGAACGAGCTGGCTCTGCGTACTCAGGGGATCGTGGACGAGCTGTTGGAGTTGTCGGCCTGTCACAAACTGGTGATCGTCGGCAGTATGCCCGAACCAAATGGCGACAAGGTGTTCAATACGGTTTATCTGGCAGACAATGGCCGCCTGGCGGGGGTCTATCGAAAGATCCACCTGTTCTCGCTGCTCGGCGAAGATCAGGCCTTCTCCGGAGGTGATTCCTGGCTTCTGGCAGATACCACTATCGGCAAGGTTGGCATCATCATCTGCTACGACCTGCGTTTCCCCGAGCTTTCCCGCCGTCTGGCGCTTGAGGGGGCCCAGGTGCTCTGCGTGCCGGCCCAATGGCCCAAACCGCGGCAGGAGCACTGGCGTACTCTGCTCCGGGCACGGGCCATGGAAAACCAGCTCTTTGTGGTTTCCTGCAACGCCTGTGGCCTGATCGGCAAGCTGGATTTTTTCGGTATGAGTATGATCATCAACCCCAAGGGTGATGTTCTTCAGGAGAGTGGAGAAGAAGCGGGTGAAATCATGGCCGAACTGGACATGCAGGTCATGACTGACTGGCGGGCGCAGATTCCCTGTTTCAAAGACCGCAAACCTGCATACTACTGATCATCCGCTGTACAATTCTTTCAGCAGTTCCGGCTTGAGCAGTGACTTTCTCAGCATCTCCTTGAGCTTTTCCACCTGCTCAAATCCTTCCGCTTTTGTAATACGTCCGTTCTGATAGAGCAGTCGCAGGTTTTTGCGCAGCGCGTCGGCTGCCGCCAGGGCCTGTTCGCCGGTCGGATCCACCTTCAGAAATCTCGACTTTTCAGGCTCCTGCAGGAAATCGAATACAGCCTCCCCGGCCAGTTTCAGGTATTCGTCACGGTCGCCTTCCGCCAGTTTATACCGTGAGTTGCTTGACAGGGTCTGCATGACCAGCTGCCACTTTTCCAGTCGTGACAGCAGCATGATCGAATTGAAGATGCGCTTGTTGGTGCCAAAGGAGAAGATTGTTGTCGTCAGTACGCTGCGCAGCAGTTTGTCGTTGGCCTGCTGATCGGCGCGACAGACATCCCGGGCCAGATCCCAGACCTCCTTGTCGACGAAGGTCTCAAATCGCATCTCCCAGTAAGCATGCTTCATCGTAACCGTTGCAAATGAACGTATGATCTTGTGGGGAACATAGTAATTATGGGCGATTGTGTCCGCTGCAAGATGGCACAGATAGCCATACGCACAGGCACGCTGACGGTCAGTCGCGGCATTTTTCAATATATTCCGGCCGATGCCCCAGCGATGGCAGTTCAGCAGATAGTGGGTGAACTTCTTGCCTACAGTTATATCCGCAGCAATACAGCCGTACAGAAAGTCGCGTGGATACGACGTCAACAGCGCTGCCATACCGGCCGGCAGCGCGCCCGGATTTGACAGTACACTGGAGCCCAGTTGCAGATGAATACCCCCGCCCCAGGCCAGGGCATCGGTCGGAACCAGAATAGCTGCAATCGCAATGAGCAGAAGAAGCATGAATTTCTTTCGTTTTGACAGGGGATCTGCTTGCTGATAAATTGCCGTTGTACTTTACGCCATCTTGTACGATGTTGCATACAAAATTGACAGGCAGGAGCACTCCACGTGGTCACTCATTCCGTTCAGGCACAGCTTTGGGCATCTTTAGGCGCCTATCTGCAGGATCTTCAGGAAAGCGGGCTGGACGGCATTCCTGGCAATGTGGTTACGGCCGCGTTTCTTACGGAAGCATCCCAAAGAGCAGCTTCGGAATTGCCCGACACAGTCCGGAAAGCCGCGGTAGTGCCATTATCCGTTGAAAAACATGAAACTCTGGAGCATATCAGAAGAAATCTGGGTGATTGTCAACGCTGCAAACTTGGTGCAACAAGAAAAAATCTGGTATTCGGGGTCGGCAACCCCAAAGCCCGGCTGGTGTTTGTCGGCGAGGGCCCCGGAGCGGACGAGGATGAAAAAGGGGAACCGTTTGTAGGAAAAGCGGGCGGTGTGCTGGATCGCCTGATCATGGCTATGGGGCTTACGCGTGAGGATGTCTACATCTGTAACGTGGTCAAGTGCCGCCCCCCCGGCAACCGCGACCCGGAGCAGGATGAGGTTGCGGCGTGCTCACCGTTCCTGCTCCGGCAGATACATTCGATACATCCCGAGGTGATCGTTGCTCTGGGGAGACCTGCCAGCCATACACTTCTGGGGAGCAAAGAACTGATATCAAGGCTGCGCGGCAAGTTCCGGGATTTCCACGGCATCCCGCTCATGCCGACCTATCACCCTTCCTATCTGCTGCGTACCGGTGGAAATTCGGATTCGTTCTGGGACGTGTGGGGCGACATGACGCAGGTGCTGCAACTGCTCAAGCTTCCGGTACCTGAGAAGAGCAGGAAGCCTCGATAACCCTGCTTACCTCATTCCCGGGCCTGATTATCCCGCCGGTGATGACTTTGGCAAAAATCCCCTCTTTGGGCATGACACAGTCACCGGCCTGATAGTAGATGGCGCAACGGTTATGGCACTCCTTGCCGATCTGGGTCACCTCCAGCAGGGTGCTGCCAATCTGCAGACGGGTACCGACCGGCAGGCTGACCAGCTCAATGCCGCTGGTGGTGATATTCTCGGCAAAATCGCCCGAATCGACATCCAGACCCAGCTTGCGCATCTTGTCAATGCTCTCCGAGGCCAGAAGGCTTACCTGGCGGTGCCAGTCGCCGGCATGGGCATCGCCGACGATGCCGTGATTCTCGCGCAGTTCCACCGAATCGACCGGTGTCTTGCGTTCTCCCTTGTTTTCGCTGATGCAGACTGCAACTGTGTGTGCCACTTTATCCCCCTACCTGTGCCATCGAAAAGTTCTGGTGACCGTAACCGTCGCCGGAGATGCCATGCCGCTCCGGTTTGCCGGAAACGATCCCGCGCAGCACTTCTGCCAGTTGAAGACGATCAGGCGGGCGCAGGTACGGTACCAGATCTGTTTTTTCATCTGAAAAGAGACACCCCTTGGCCTGTCCGGTGGAGGTGACCCGAATACGGTTGCATTCGTTGCAGAAGTGGCCCGATACGGCAGTGATGATGCCGATGCTGCCACGCGCACCCGGGATGCGGAAGTCCCGAGAAGGGCCGGAATATGGCCCTTTATCGATCTGTTCCAGGGTGTAACCGGCGGTGATGCGCTGCAGGATTTCGTCACCGGAGATACAGTAGCGCTGCCACCCCTCTTCCCTGACCACCGGCATATACTCGATAAAACGCACCGCGCAACCTCGACTGCGTGTCATTTCGGCGAATGCGGTGATTTCTGTGTCATTGATCCCGCGCATGATAACGCAGTTGATCTTTGGGGGGAGAAAGCCGGCCTGTTCAGCCGCGTCAAGCCCGGCCAGAACTTTTTTCAGATCGCCACCGCGGGTGATGTCCGAAAAGGTGGCCGGATTGAGCGAGTCGAGACTGACGTTCAGGCGCTGAACGCCTGCACGGTGCAGATCGGCGGCCATCTCGGACAGCAGCAATCCGTTGGTGGTCAAGGCCAGATGCTTGAGGCCCGGTATTGCCGACAGTTTTTCCAGAAAAGCAACCAGACCGGCTCTTACCAGCGGTTCACCCCCCGTTATGCGGATCTTCTCGATACCCAGTTCGACAGCGGTTTCTGCAACCAGCTGCAACTCTTCGTATGAAAGGATGGCAGCATGCCCTTTATTGACAACACCCTCCTTGGGCATGCAGTAGAAGCAGCGCATGTTGCAGCGGTCGGTAACCGACAGACGCAGATAATTGATGTGTCTTCCGAGGGAGTCAGTAAGTTGCATGAATGATATGCCGCTCCACGAAATCAGCCACCTGCCCCGGATTATTGATGTCCAGGACCGGGACATCCAGCTCCAGCGGGGAATCGGAGGCCACCGCCACCAGGGTCGGATCATGCTGCTCCCCTCGACAGATCAGGGTGGCGCTGCGTTCCCGGCGATGAACCTCAATCTTGGGCAGACCACTCTTCTTGAAGCCTTCAGTCAGGATCACATCTACATCGGCAAAGTAGGTGGCTATCAGTTCATCGACGGGAGGCGGGTCAGCGTGCTTTTTGATCAGGGCCAGTTTTTCCGGGGAGGAGACCAGCATCGTGTCGGCTCCGGCCTGAGTCAGGCGCCAGCTGTCCTTGCCGGGATGGTCGATGTCAAAGCGGTGGGCATCATGCTTGATGACTCCCACGCGGTATCCGCGCTGTTTGAGCTCGGCGATTACTTTTTCCAGCAGGGTGGTTTTGCCTGTTCCGGATTTGGCGACGAAAGAGACGGCTTTGGCAATCATTGTAATCCTCGATAGCATTAATATGATCCGGAATGTACAGCAATCCCGTAAGAGTCGCAAAGCAAAAAGCTCATAAAATTGATCTTTGTCATGTATTTTGCGAGTAACATGAGGCATGCTCACAACCATGAAAACGCTTTCCAGACAGCAAAAGAAGGATATCAGACTGATCGGCACGTTCGTCGAGGTCTACTGCGCCGGCAAACATGGGGAGCTGGAAAGGGAGCCCTTTTCTCTTCCGGAAGATCTCGGCAAACGCCGGATGTGTGCCGAGTGCGCCGGGTTCATGGCTTATGCAGTAGCGCGGCGGCTCACATGTCCTCTGGAAGAGGAGAAGCCGAGCTGCAAGCACTGCCGTATCCACTGCTATGCCGGGCCGCAACGGGTCAAGGTGAAGGAAATCATGTCGTATTCGGGGCGCAGACTGCTGCTGCGGGGCAGGCTGGATTATGTCTGGCACTACTTTTTCTAAAAACCAAAAAGGAGAAACAAATCATGCTGAGAAAAATCGTCAGAATCGATCCGGACAAATGTAACGGCTGTGGAGAATGCGTGCCTTCCTGCGCCGAAGGTGCCATCACCATTATCAACGGCAAGGCGGTGCTGGCGGCCGACAACCTCTGTGACGGGCTGGGAGCCTGTCTGGGCGAATGCCCTCTGGATGCCATCACTGTCGAGGAGCGTGAAGCGGATGAATTCGATGAGGCTGCGGTCGAAAAACATCTGACAGCCCAGGGCAAACCGGCACCGGCACACCATCATGCAGTTCCGCATGCTGTTCCCCGTGATCATCATGCCGGCGGCGGCTGTCCCGGTTCGCGTGCCATGAGCTTTGCACCTCCGCAGGAAGCGTCGGCTTCAGTGCCGGTCAGCCGGCAGAGCCAACTGGGGCAGTGGCCGGTGCAGCTCACCCTGGTTTCTACCACTGCTCCCTATTTTCAGGGGGCCGACCTCCTTGTCACCGCTGACTGCGTCCCCTTCGCCTATGCCGGCTATCACGAAGAGTTCCTTAAAGGGAAAGCGGTGGTAGTCGGTTGCCCCAAACTTGATGACAACAACTTCTATCAGCAGAAACTGACCGAACTGTTCAGCAAATCGGACGTGAAGAGCATAACCGTGCTGAAGATGGAAGTTCCCTGCTGCGGCGGCATAGCTGTGGCCGCACGTCAGGCTCTGGCAGCATGTGGTAAGGAGATTCCGTACAGGGAAGTAACGTTTGGTATTCAGGGGCAGATCAAGGGATAAAAATTTGATCCTTAACTTGCAATCTTTAAACCCTGAAGAGGTTCTTGCAAAAGTATTATGAAACAGTCCCCCCTCCCTTGACGGGAGGGGACTTTTTGGACTTTTGCAAGAGGCTGCTGAAGATACCGCTTTTTTAAAAAGTTAACCCGTCCACTTGCCTCGGCTACGATTGCTCGGCCGTTGTCAAAGAGTTTGCGGGCGGTCCATTAACTTGCAATCTTTAAAGCCAGACCCCGCTTGGCCTTTAATGCCAATAACCAAAGCCTGACCCCGCCTATGCCTTATGCCTGGATTACTCCCTTTAATTCCATAACCCGCCTCATTTCACTGATAAGCTTGCTGACTGCAAGCGGTTTAGAGAGATAACCGTCAAACCCATCGCCAAGCAATCGTTCCTTTTCGCCCCGTAAGGCATACGCCGTCAGTGCGATGACCTTTTGGTGTGACGATGTCCCCTGTTCTTTCGCACGAATTTTGCCAAGCGCTTCTTCGCCGTTCATAACCGGCATCTGAACGTCCATAAAGACAAGATCAAATGTACCTGACTCAAGCACTGCAATACATTCCGCCCCATTTTCAGCCATCACAACGTCGTGACCATGCTTAGCGAGCAGGATGGATGCAAATTTCATGTTGACCGGATCGTCTTCCACAATAAGAATCCGCAGTGGCGGGCCATCCCAAACAGTTACAGGCGATTGAGATGATGCATCTGCCGCTTCAGTTGTCGCCGGGAGCGTGAACGGAAGGGTAAGTATAAAACTACTACCGGCGCCTTGCGTACTCTCAACGATGATATTCCCCCCCATAAGTTCCGCCAGTCGCTGACTGATGGTCAAACCCAGACCGGTGCCGCCAAACCGGCGGGTAGTTGAACCGTCCGCCTGTTCAAACGGTTTGAAGATATTATCAAGCGATTCTGGGGGTATGCCTATGCCTGTATCTGTCACCGATATTTGAACGGTAATTTCACAATCACGTTTTGTGCATATCTTCACAGCAATGATGATCCCCCCCTGCCTGGTGAACTTTACGGCATTCCCAAGCAGATTGTGGATGATCTGCTTCACCCGAAGTTGATCCCCGGTAATGATATGGGGTAAATCCTCCGCAATACTGATATCCAGAGATAGTCCTTTGCCAAATATTACAGATTTCTGCGTCATGTAGACTTCATTGATGGCACGGTGCAGATCAAATTCTCCCGGCTCTATAGTTACTTTCCCGGCTTCAATCTTTGACAGGTCGAGGATATCATTTACAAGCGAAAGTAAATTTTTCCCCGAAGATTTAAGCAGTTCTGCATATTTTTGCTGTTCCTCCGTCAAATCGGTCATCTCCAGCAGTTGAGTCATACCGAGAACACCGTTCATGGGGGTACGGATCTCGTGGCTCATATTGGCAAGAAACTGGCTCTTTGCTTTATTGGCTGATTCAGCTATTTCCTTGGCCCGTAGTAGCTCTTTTTCAATTAGTTTGCGGTTGGTTATATCAACATGGGCAATAACGATATTACCGCAGTCTCCATGAAAGCGTGTAACACGAGCATTGAACCATCGTTTAATCTTTTGACTGTGACAAGGGTATTCAAGCATGAACTCATCACACTCTCCACTCATAACACTTCGGATGCCTTCTGCCATTGGGACTGCTTCGTCTGACCAAGGGCCAACCGAAGAATCTAAAATTTCAAGATAATTAAGCCCAACACCATAATTATCTGTTTGCGCATCTCCTCCATTCTGAATATAAAACTTTTGCCATCCTTCATTTACCGTAATTATTCGTCCAGTCCTGTCTAGAACGCAGATATTAGCCCAGACGGCATCTATAGTGGATCGTGCAAAAATTTCTGAAGCAGTAATAGCTTCCTCTACCATTTTGCGATCAGTAATATCAGTGAAGGTGACGATCAGCGAATTATCTTCAAGTGGCATTCCAGAAATTAATAATGTTTTTACAGACGAGTCCTTGCATGTCACTTTGTATTCTCGTGGTGTAAGTGCAGTTTTACGTGAGAGAGCTTCATTCAGATCAGCCCCCCAAACTTCGCACACTTCTTTTCGATATTTTTCATCAGGGTACGCACTCATCATCCAGGATTCGACATCAGGAATGTCCTGATTGGTATAACCCGTCGACATGATAAAGCTCTGGTTCAAATAGACGACGTTTCCAGAAGGATCAGACATGGACAACGGTATCGGTGTCCGCTCAAGAAGTGATCTGAACGTTTCCTCACTAGTAATACGATCCGTAATATCAACGCATGAACCAATATACCCTTTGAAGTCATCTTTCTCATAGAGTGGCATACCTTTGTCCAACAACCAGCGATATTGACCGTCAGCCCTACGAAGGCGGTATTCCATTGCGAATGGTTGACGTTTGTCAAAAGAACTGATGTACGTTTCGATACACCTGTCAACGTCCTCGGGATGAACGCTTTCCGCCCATCCATTGCCATATTCCTGTTCCATGGTTCTGCCTGTGAAGTCGAGCCAGAACTGGTTGAACCATGTGCATAGCTTATCAGTGTCTGAAATCCAGATCAGAGCGGGAGCTGAATTTGCCAATGTACGAAACCGCTCTTCACTCTCACGCACCTTATCTTGAATCAATTTATGCTCAGTAACATCAGTTATGGTGCCTGAATATCCTTTTATGTTTCCGTCTGTTTCTGTGATAGCAGCTGACTGACCATATACCCAGGCAATTGAACCACCAGGCCGTAAAAAGCGATATTCCAGTTTGAATGGCCTGTTTTGAGATACAGAGTCGCTCCATTCCGTAATCACGTTCTGTCGATCATCTGGATGAAGGGTAGCTGACCAACCAAAACCCATAGCTTGCGCAGGAACAATGCCAGCCAACTCAGCCCACTTCTCATTTACATAGATGCAATTACCCTCAGGATCGGTTTCAAAAACACCCGTAGGAGAGGCTTTGAGCAGTGAGTTATATCGGGCATCACTATGCTTTTTACCCTCTTCAGCAAGCCTTACAGCCTGATTCCTTGTTTTCAGAACCAGTGCAGTTGCAAATGACATAAGTATGCTGAACAGACCACCCATAAGGAGTACAGCGTATGACTTTCCCTTGTTCAACTCAGACTTAAATCCTGGTAGGGTTTTGTACGTGAGCAACCAACTACGACCATAGGCTTTGACTGTTTTGGTTGAACTGAATACGGGATCGTAACCATCTGGGAGTTTGATTTTTTCAGTAACCAAGCTACTGAACATCAGATTTTCTGGAATAGGTGTATCACCGACATGGATGTCGACTGCTATATCTTGAGGTAATTTTACTAGAGTCCCATAAACGAAGTCATTCATCCTGATAGGGCTGTACGTAAATCCATAGAAGGCTTTACGACGATCTTCCATAGAGTCTAATGGCATCCCTTGTTTATAAACGGGGATATACATAAGAACGCCGCTCTGCTTGTCTTTGTCTGTTTCCTGAACCAGGATGATTTTTGCTGCTATGGTGGCAATGTTCTCGTCACGAGCCTTATCCATTGCTGCTCTACGAATCGGTTCTGAATACATATCGTAACCAAAAGCTCTCTGGTTGCGCCAGTTGAAGGGTTCGAGGTAGATGATGGAAGTATATGCAGGTCGCTCACCTTCTGGGCGTATAGTGTATTCTGGGAAGCCTTCAGACCTGATTTTTTTTAAGTTTACTTCTTTTTCCTGGGGTGTCAGCCATTTTGAAAAGCCTACTCCAAGAATACCAGGATGGTTCTCATCCAGTTGTAAGGCTGTTACGTAATGCCGCCAATCAGTGCGAGTCACTTCATCCTTCACCCCAAACAGACCTGATGCTCCACGTAGAACCTGTTCATGGTCACGCATCCTTGAAGTAATACGAGTACTGATATCTTCAGTCCTGTCCAAATAAACTGCACGAGCACGCTCTACCAAGGTGTTATCAAACATTTTCCAGAGAACTAGCGAAATTGCAAGACATGCCGTCAGGACTAAAAGCGGAAGGATATTGGAGGATGAATTTCTCTCTGAGGAACTGCGAAGCGAAGAAGAGGGCACAGTGCTATCGTTCATATGTATTCTCACCGATGAGATATTTTATTGAATTATAACACAGAAATTGGATTATTCAGAGCTATCTCTATGCATCCGTTACTCCGTGATCAAGCACCTCACGCACAGCATTGGTGAGTGTCTCGAAATCCACAGGTTTTGATAGTATTTTGTCAGCCTTTAAGCTCCTGCACATATCCAGAATTAAAACTTGATCAAGAGCCGCTGATCCGCCTGACATGGCAATTACTTTTTGATGGTTTGCCTGGTTCAATAACCACATCAGCACACCCACACCATCCTGCTCCGGCATGATGACATCTGTTATAACAAGGTCATACCGATGTTTTTCGAGCAGTTTGATTCCCTGTTTACCATCAACGGCAGTCGAGACCTCGTGATGTTCCCTCTCCAGAAAAGAGGTCATGACCTTCAACACCTGTGCGTCGTCGTCAATAAGCAGAATTTTCGCCATTATTGTTCCTCTCTCTCGCCAAGTACCCGCTTCAAGTACCCGCTCAGCTTTATGAAGTCATAGGGTTTCTGTATAAAATGAGCCTCTTCACTCAGCAGGACATGCTCGGTTGAGAAGCCTGAAGCATAAATGCATTGCAACTGTGGCCTCAGTTCCAGTATCTGCTCCATCATCACTCTGCCGTTCATTTCCGGCATGACAAAATCAGTCAAAACCAGATCAATCTGTTTTGAAAAGTCTCTCGCAAATTCCAGAGCTGCACGGGGAGTTGCGGCTTCATGAACGGTGTAGCCAATTTTCCTCAGAAACTGCGATGTAACACTCCTGACAGCATCCTCATCCTCAACAAGTAATATGGAACAACTGCCGGAATATAAGGAGTCGGCTATTTTTGCAGTCTCTGTTTTTGGTGCGCTGAATCGCGGGATGTAAATCCTGAATTCAGTTCCATAGCCAACGTTACTTGCCACATCAATGAAGCCGCTGTTCTGAAGAATAATGCCGTATATGGTTGCAAGGCCGAGTCCCGTTCCTTTGCCGACTTCCTTTGTTGTAAAAAAAGGTTCAAAAATATGCTTCAACGTTTTCTTATCCATTCCGGTTCCGGTGTCACTGAACGTTACCATGACGTAATCACCTGGAATAGCATCAATGCTGGAACTGCTGCTTATGTCACAGGTGGTATTTCTGGTTTCAATGATTAACGATCCGCCGTCCGGCATTGCATCCCGGGCGTTGATGGCCAGATTCATAACAACCTGGTCAAGTTGTACCGGATCCATCCGGATGTTCCAGAGTTTATCACAAGGCTCAAATGCAATGGAGATGTGTTCTCCAATGAGACGGGAAAGAGATTTAAGGGCATCAGCAATTATCTTGTTTGCATCCAGCACCTGGGGGGTGACAACCTGTTGTCGTGAGAAAGCCAGCAGTCGATAGGTAATATCTCTGGAATGTTCGGCGGCTCGTCGTATCTCGTTCAAATAATTCATTACCATGTCACTGTCATGAATATCCATTTTGGCAAGTTCTGCATTGCCCAGAATCGCCATGAGCTTGTTATTGAAATCATGGGCTACACCGCCGGCCAGTTGCCCGATCGCTTCCATCTTCTGTGCCTGGTTGAGCCGATATTCGAGGTTTGCTTTTTCTGCCTCAGCTTTTTTACGTTCAGTGTTCTCCTGTTCAAGGCTGGTTACAGATTTGGAAAGTTCGTTAGTTCGATATGCAACCTGTTCTTCAAGAGTCTCGTTTGCCTGCCGTAGTGACTGTTCCAACTGCTTGCGGATACTTATGTCGTTAAAGGCAATCCAGAACCCGTCATCGTTTTGCAGGGAAGCCTGAAGACTGACCCAGAACGGTGAACCATCGGCCTGCATAAAGCGCAGTTCGAGTGTAAAGTCCTCCGCTGCTTCAACGGCACTTCTGCTCTGCAGGTAATATGAATCAACATCATCGCTGAAAATGAATTTTTGAATCGGCTTGTTGGTCAGAGCATCTCTTTCAACACCAAGCATGGTAACCGCGGTGAGATTAGCCTTCTGGATCAGCCCGTCTTTGTTGAGGGTAAGGTAGCCGACAGGCGCAAGATCATAGAGGGCGAAATAACTGTCACGTGTCGCCTCCAACTCAAGTTTTGTAAGATGTAAAGCCTTGTTCTGCATCTCCAGTTCGACTTGGTGGACCTGCAACTCATGATATAACCGTTTGACATCCAGATCGCTCAGGGGGGCACTGGCTACAGCTCTCGCAGCAACTTGTGCCACTGCATCCGCACGAAGTTCAGCGGTACTGTTTGGATTTTCCCTATCAACGGCCATTACGTGATCTCCTGAATCAGCCTGCGATTTGCGCTTCAAGTTTTGCAATTTTATCCAATAATTCGTGTTCGGTTTTCTTTGCCGCGGTGATGTCGATGCAGGTAATCACCACGCCATCAATCACCTTGTCCATGGTGCGGTATGGCATGATCCGCACCATGAAACAGCGACCGTCGTGGGTTGGCACCATGTTTTCAACGGAAATCAGCTTTCTCAGTACATCCTGTACGTGGTTATACAACTGGGGATAGTCCAGATCCGAGACTATATCTGTCAGTGGTCTCCCCACATCACCCGGTATCAGCTTGAACAGCCTGTTGGCCCCGGTGGTGTAACGTCGTACCTGCAGATGATTATCCAGGAAGACCGTGACGATCTCGGTGCTGTTCAGCAGATTCTCCATGTCGTTGTTGACCCGCATAAACTCATCCAGTCTGATTGACTGCTCAGCGTTTACCGACTGCAGCTCCTCATTCATGGACTGCATCTCTTCTTTTGAAGTGGTCAACTCTTCGTTGGTAGACTGCAACTCTTCATTGGTGGACTGCAGCTCTTCGTTTGTGGATTTCAGCTCCTCGTGGGTGGTCTGCATCTCCTCACGGGTGGTACGTGCCTCTTCATGGGATTTCAGCAGTTCCTGTTCAAGCTCTTCAACCTGCTTGCTATCGGGAAGTGTTCCCGTCTTTTTGCGACGTGCCTTTGGTACGAGTGACACATCCCTAAAGACTATCAGCACCATGCCACGTAACGCTTCAGGCTCTTCGATCTTCATGAACATCATGTCAACGGTCTGGGTGTAGTTATGTGCGTCTACCAGAGTGCCCCGCACCGTGACCGGTTCACGCTGCTGCAATGCTTTGCTGAAGGCGGTCCCCAGTTCATAGCGTATCCCTTCTCGAACCATGGCAAAAATGTTCATATTCGCTTTGCCTGCCGCAGGTTCAAGGTACTTGCCGGTTTTACCGCTGATGTAGATAACATCTCCCTGGTCTGTGGCCAATACTGTCGGTGCCGAGCAATGCTGCAGGATGAGATTGTCAGCCAGTTGCTGAAAGTTGTCGGCTGTTTTGAGCATAAGGGACTCCTGTGGCAATGATGCTATAGAGTGGGATATGAAGGAGGATGGAAACGTAATCGAGTCGGCTCGCAATTTTAGATTGTTGCGCCAGTACAGCTTTGATCGGTTATGTGCGGCTGAAAATAGTTCGGTTTGTGAGCCAATGGTCTCGGCACTCCCCAGAAAGAGCAGTCCGCCCGGTTTAAGGCTGTAGTGGAACAGCGGCATCAGTTTCTTCTGCAGTTCTGAAGTCAGGTATATCAGAAGATTGCGGCAGATCAGGATATCCAGTTTGGTAAAAGGCGGGTCCATGACCACATTCTGTTGGGCAAAGGTGACCATCTCACGGATCTCTTTGCGTATCAGATACTTATTGTCTTCCTTGATAAAAAACCGCTGGAGCCGTTCCGGAGTGACATCAGCTTCGATAGCGGCGGTATAGAGTCCTCTACGGGCTTTTTCAACGGCGTCGGCATCCAGGTCGGTGGCAAAGATCTGCAGGCTGTAATCCTCCGGCTGCTGGAGTTGGTCCAGAGCTTCCCTGAACGACATCGCCAAAGAATAGGCCTCCTCACCTGTGGAGCAGCCGCACGACCAGGCTCTTAAAGCCCCCCCCTCGGGATACGCCTCCAGGATCTTCGGCAGGGCTTCGTTCTTCAACTCCTCCCATATGACCAGATCCCGGAAGAAGCTGGTTACGCCGATCAGCAGCTCCTTAAAGAGCAGACCTACTTCGTGGCTGTTCATCTGAAGGAACTGGGCATAATTGGTGATGGACTCAATTTTATGGATCGACATGCGTCGCTCGATGCGACGAAGAAGTGAGTTTGGCTTGTAGAGTGAGAAGTCGTGTTTTGTTTTGGTCTTGAGCAGAGTGGTTATCCTGTCAAAACTGCTCTGTTCCTTTTCTCGAAGATCCTGTTCGCTTTTCCAGCGGGGAGTGGCACAACCGAGAAAATCAATGATCCGTGCCGGCAGCTCCTCTGCCGGGGCAACGATGTCAACCAGTCCGGCATCAATGGCACTTCTGGGCATACTGTCGAACTTGGCTGAAGATGGCTCCTGGGCCAGCGTCAGGCCCCCCTTTTCTTTAATCGCACTCAATCCCTTGCTGCCATCAGAACCCATCCCTGAAAGGATAACGCCGATGCTCTGTTCTTCAGCTTCCTCCGCTAAAGAGTGAAGAAAAGTATCAATCGGCAGCCGCAGACCATGTTTTGTCTCAGCTTCAGGATCATGCAGGTAGAGTGTGCGCTTGCTGATCGACATATCTTTGTTCGGGGGGATGACATATACGTGATCGGGTTGAACTTTGGTGGTGCTATCGACCTGAGAAACCTTCAGAGTTGTGGAGCGTTGAAGAAGTTCGGGCAGGTTGCCGACGTGAGTAGGTGACAGGTGCTGAATAACGACAAAGGCCATGCCGCATTCTGAAGGGACATGACTCAGGAATAGTTCCAAGGCTTCCAGCCCGCCGGCTGAGGTGCCTATGCCGACTATGGGAAACAGTGGTGGGGGTCTTTCTAAACTGGCAACGGGTTTTGTTATTCTGCCTTTCATGCGGTTCTCCAGATGTAAATTGGCATCAATCAGATTAACTTCACAAGGTGCGTATGGGGCTCATTACAAGTTTTTCAACTTGAACTGCCGCACCAGTCGCTGCAACTCCTCGGCATTTCCACTCAGCATTGCTGCTGCGGATGCGGATTCATGCGCACCACGAGAAGTTTGCTGAACAACCTCTGTAATTTGGTGCATATTGCTGGAAATTTCACCGGTGGTGGCGGTCTGCTCCTCAGCAGCAGTAGCTATCTGGTTGATCTGCATGGCAACATCATTTACCTGCGACAGAATATCCTGTAAGGCCTGTCCAGATTTTTCGGCCTCAATGGTACCGGCCTCAACCTGGTGAACTCCCTGTTCCATAGCGGCAACCGCTCCTCTGGTTTCGCTCTGGATGGCTTTGATCATCTCACCTATTTCACGGGTAGCGCGGGTGGTTCTTTCTGCCAAAGCACGAACTTCATCAGCAACCACCGCAAAACCTCGTCCCTGTTCTCCAGCTCGGGCGGCTTCGATGGCGGCATTAAGCGCCAGCAAATTGGTCTGGTCGGCAATATCCTCGATGGTGCCGATAATCGCCCCTATCTGGTCACTCCGCGCACCCAAGCTTTCTACAGTTCTGGCCGATTCCTGAACTTTTTCAGCAATCTGCCCCATGACCCGGACGGTATTATTGACGACCTCTGCACCGTTTTGCGCTGTGTGAGACGCCCGCTGTGCCCCTTCAGCCACCATCTGGCAGTTCTGTGCAATATCACCAGACGTAGCTGCCATTTCTTCGCCAGCCGTAGCTACAGTGCCTGCCTGAGCGGCAACTTCTTCCGATCCGGCGGCAATCTGATCTGCAGTAGCATTCAGTTGGCTAGCAGCAGATGAAACCTGTGACGATGTGCTGGCAATCTGACTGATCATGGTACGCAGTTTTTCAATGAACAGGTTGAAGTATTTGCTGACATCGGCCAGTTCGTCTTTGGTAGTGTCATCAAGGCGTTTGGTCAGGTCGCCTTCTCCCTGTGATATATCCATCAGCATCAGACGCAGGGCATCAACAGGTTTCATAATGGTGCGCATCAGCCAGGTTGCCAGACCGGCCTGAAGCAAGATACCTATAATGCCTATGATCAGTGCTTCGATGAGTGCTGATTTTCGTTCTGCGTCGAACTCTTCATCAGCTTTCTTTGCTTCTTTGGCAATAGATTCGTTAATTTTCAACATCGTTTCTCGTACAATCTTGACTTGTTTATCTGTAGCTTCATCAAGGTCTTTAATATCTTTGGTTATTGCATCGGTTGTTTTTAGCAATGGTAAAGTCTTGGTCTCAAAGATACTGACAATCTCGTTAGCCGCTTTCTTAGCAGCTTCTGCCAACTCCTTTTCCTCTTTTGTATCTGCCATCTTTACTACATCATCAAGACGCTTCAAATTGCGTTCTTTGGTCTCAGCCCAAACTTTAGCCGTTTCATCCAAATTGCGGTTAATTACTGCATCAGCTATGACACCATAGAGAGACAAGCCAACTCGTGACCCGCTTGAAGCGAGTAGAGCATCTTCCGACCTCTTTGCCCCTACATCCTGCATTTTTCCCAGATTTGAAATGCTGTGGTACTCCATGCCAACGATGCCGATGATGGTAAACAGCAGGATGATGACGTTGACGATGATTTTTGATCTGATGGTCGCCATGTGGTTATTCTCCTTTTTATGGTGTCATGTCTTTGTCTTGTGTGGTCATATCGCTATATTTCACTGAAGCTATCCCGCTCCTCATCCGAAAACATCCGGTCAATATCCATGATAATCAGCAGCCAGAATTATTATCAGCGTCGCTTTGCTCATGACAGTCCCATTACAACATCAAGTAGATTGACAGGGCTAAAGGGCTTGGTAATCCACGTTGTCGTACCGATTTTCTCACCTTTTGCCTTGAATTCTTCACTGGCTTCAGTCGTCAGGAAAATTATCGGAGTTGACTTATATTCGTCAGAATTCCGAAGTAGTCTGGCCAGTTCCAAGCCATCCATTCCCGGCATATTAATATCGGTGACGATCAGATCAAAATCAGAACCGGCCGCCAGATCGGCGGCTTCCTCGCCATCACAGGCCTCAACAACTGTATGACCCGCCCCGGTTAAAACGTTTTTCACCATACAGCGAATTGACCTGGAATCGTCAACGGTCAGAATATTCATTTTCCGACCCTCCCCTGGTTAATCGCCTGTTTCAAGATAAAGGCTAACCATAAATTTCTCTGTGTCATATTCAAACATGATCGTCAATGTGTCTGGTGCGACTCCCACCGACAGGACATATTCGTCACCTGATATCACTGATGGAGTGGAAAGCCGTACCTCGTGACCATTATTAACAAAGTGATGCTTGAAAGAACCACCCATCATATTCACGATTTCCCCCACAGCATCAGTTACATCGGCTTCATCGCATTCTGCAGCTTCCATCCCGAGCATCTGTGAGGTAAAGGATATTGCCAGTTTTTTTGATGTATTGAGACCGATCATACCGTTATAACACCCGGCAAATCCGACCAGGGCGGAGACGCTATCCGTGAATTTCGTGTGCACGTTTGTTGTTTGGCAAAGCGAGATATTTATCCCGACCATGGTGGCAAAAATTTCACGAACATCGGCATCAAGAAGCTTGATAAGTTGTTCTTCCGTTCTGTTAAGTTGAACAAGAATTTCCGGATTAATCATGTGTGTTCCTCCTGAGGTTTAATTGGCCTGTCGATCTCGGTCTTTGGTCTTGTCACTTTTTAACAGAGAAAATAGATTTCTTTCAAAATCATTCTCAGCGTTTCTGAACTGTACGCCAATCCCGGGAGGATGATGATAACCCCAGTTTTGTACCTTCGTTACATCTAATGATTCCCACCGTCAGCTGAACCGATGAACTGCTCTGTGGACACGTGTGATCTCACAACAAGCAGGTGCGTTTCCAGGATTTCAACCAGGGCGGACAGTTGAAACGGTTTTTCAATAAACGTGCTGCAGGCGCCATCCAGGGTCAGTTGATGGAGCAGGTGCGTGTTTGAATAGCCGGACATGAGCAGCCTGACCGTGGCCGGGCTTTTGTCTGCAACAATTCTGAGAAAGTCATCGCCGTTCATTTCCGGCATCTGGTAATCACTGATGCAGAAGGTAAATGTTTCTCCTGCCCCCAGGGCTTTAATAGCCTCCTGAACCGATGTTGTGGCAAATACCTGATGACCTTTTGAGGCTAAAAAATCTTTGAGAACGTTAAGTACAGTAGAGTCATCATCTACGCACAGGGTCCTGATAGTCATCTATGGCTCGCTCCTGATAAATAAGAGTTGTACCGTTGGCACGTTATCAGCTGCGCGGGTTGATAGTAATGGCCATAGGCGGGCTATTTTCGGGCTATTTAATGCTGAGATGAGAGGGGGCAGGCGGGTTTGTGTCGGCTGGTATTAGAGTATACCTATTTTTCTGGCTCGGTTAAGTGCTTCAACGCGGTTACCGGCGTGGAGTTTGCCATAGATGTTCTTGATGTGGTTATGAACGGTGTGCGGACTGATGCCCAGTCGTTCGGCGATGATATTATAGGTCAGCCCTTCCTCAATGTAGCGGATGATGCGGTTTTCCTTGGGTGAAAGGGGGTTCTCTTCAACGGCGATTTTCTGGAATTCTCCGAGGACTTTGCGGGCGATGCGGGGGCTCATGGGGGCGCCTCCCTGCTGGAGTACCAGCAAAGAATCGATCAGATCCCGGGCGGAGCGACCTTTGAGAATATAGCCGGAGGCCCCGGCCTTTATGGCGGCGAAAACATTTTCCCGATCTTCGTAGATGGTGTACACCAGGATATCGAGTTCGGGACGTTCCCGCTTGACCTTCTCGATAAGTTCGGTGCCATGCATGCCGGGCAGGTCGAGATCCACCAGCAGCACATCGGTGTCAAAATTATCACTATTTCCCAGAAAAGTTTCGCCTGATTCGAACGCCTGTACGGCGTCTATCTGCGGCTCGTTTGCCAGCAACAGTTTGAGGGTCTCGCGGGTGACCGAGTCATCTTCAACGATTGCTACGCGCATGGTCTCTCCACTCCTGTTTCTCCTGTTTGCATCGACAGGGTAACCGATGTGCCTTCGGATGGCGCTGATTCAATAGAGAAATCAGCTCCCAGCAGAGCTGCCCGACTGTACATGTTGGCGACACCGCGCTTCCGAACGGAGGTTACGTCATAGCCTGCGCCATCGTCCGCCAGTACCAGAGAAAAACGTTCCTGCGTTATGTTTAATGCAAAACGCACCGTGTGGGCATTGGAATGTTTGACGATATTGGCTACAGCCTCACGGAAGATGCGCACGATATTGACGTAGCGGAATACACCTGCTCCCGGGGCGCCTGGCGCAATCGAACTGGATATGGAAAGGGCTATGTCACTATGCTCAATCATCCGCTCACAATGCTCCGTCAGTTCCGCCAACAGGTCGCCCCAGGCAGGCTGGTCGCTTTCCAGGCTGTTCATGAACGATCGAATCTCTATGCCACCTTCATAGGCTAATGCAAGGATTTTATCCATAATTTCATCGTAGGCTTCAAAGGTGTTGTTTGATTTGGCATACTGGGCCAGCATGGATATTTTTGTAATCAACCCGCCGATGCCGTCATGCAGGTCTTTCACCAGCATCTCTTTCTCATAGAGGTGCTGCTTTTCCGTCTCCACACTGGCGATGCGCTCCCTGTCGGCTTTGCGCACCTCCTGCATTTTTTCATGCAGTGTGTTTGTCATCTGGCGGAAATTTTCATTTAATCCGTATAGTTCTTTTATACGGCTGGTGTGGCTTTCAAATCCGGAGAACTGCTCATCAAAAACCTCTGGAATATGTTGTGTCTCCATCTGAAGCAGTTGCAGCGGTCTGACATAGCTTCTGCTGATAAATCGGGCGAACAGGGCCGACAGTATGATAATCGAGGCCATCATCAGGAAGGCGTTGATTGAGCTGTTCGATAGTTTTTCCAGCATGGGCCGCGGCGAAATCTCCACCACAACTTTCCAGGGCAGTTCGGTACTGACAATCGTTTCACTGACAAACAACGAACTCATCCAGCGGCTCATAATGCTGGATCCCTTTTTGATTTGCGGAATCCAGTGAAAATACCCCTCCCTGATTTGACGGATCGAGGCGCCGGAAGGGCGCTGAAAATGCTCCATGGTTTTCAGGTCTTCGCGGGTACTGACCACCACATTGCCGTTTCGATCCAGGATTGTAATATTTTCGTGCTGGCGGGTTACAAGGTCTGAAAGCAGGAGTTTTATTTTCGAGAGATCTGCAATCCCGACACAGTAGCCGGCGTAGCCGTTTGTATCTGCCATCGGCACCAGTAGCGGGAGTATTGGTACCTTGTCGGCCAGTTTGCCCGGTACCATATCCGGGATGTAAGGTTTTAAAGTATCCCTGAGGATCGGGATGTAAGGGCGATCGGCAAACCTTATTCCGATGTTGGATATGCCGTTTTGAACCAGAGGAGAATAGGCCACAATAACAGCTTCGCGGTTAAGTACGCCCATTCTCAGAAATGCCGGTGATGAGCTTTTCACCAATTCAACAAAATGCTGCATCTCTACAGGGTTGGTGGCCGCAGGAAATCCAAGCAGTGCTGACAGGAGTTTGACGTCCTGCAGGTGCACTTGCAGCCACTGGTCAAGTGCGCTGCGGGCGGATGTGCTGGAATGAACGGCAGCTTCGCTGATCTGCTCCTGGCCGACTCGTATTTCATCTCTGACTTTAAGTGTCAGATACGCGAATGATGGGATCAGGATGATCGAAACCATGGTGATGAAGAGGATTTCCTGAAAGGATGGATAATTGTTCGGAGTCCTGTTTCTAATTCTGAGCGCCAGATGGATGATGCTCGCCAGCAGCGCATTGAATACGCCGTTGATGGATTGTTTCAGCATGATCAACAGAGTACTTTGGGCCCCGACGTGCAGAATATTGAAATAAAACAGCCAGACCAGAGGAGCACCCAGAAACAGCCAGAAGATGATATCTTCCGTCAGACACTCACGCTCACTGCTGCGAAGACGCCAGGCAACAAACAGTGCTTCTGCCGTCATTATGACGATTGCCCAGGGGTGGTTCCACAGGAAAAACGTACAACTGGCTGCAATGACTCCAGCAACTACACCGGCGACTGTCCCGAAACGAATGATTGCCAGCATGACGAACAGCGAACCGAACAGAAAATCCACGTTGAAGAACAGCTCAAATTTGAACCAGTTGCCGGCAAAGCCGAGCAGGCCAAGGAATACGCCCCACAGTAGTTTATGTTTATTCCTGGTTATATTTTGCATTCTGATGTTTGCTTCCAATGGGATTATCAAAAAGTTGGCGACGGAGAACTTTAGTTTCTGAGAGAATAAGAATAATTAGTGTGAAAGCAAGATAAATCGTTGGGCGGGTGGGAGGCGGGTCGTCTCAGGGGATGGCGGCATCCGGCGTGCGCGACAGGTAAAGCCGGCAGTCCGGGCCTGCCTGCCGGGTGGGCAGGGGAATCAAAACTCATCGGGAGTACGGTTTTGCACAGGGTATGCGTGAATCCGTATTGGTACGTCTTCTCTGGACAAACAACTTTAATAATGGCATAAATAAAAATTAATGCTGACAGAGGCGCCTTACATCACCGCGTCCTTTGGGCGCGGATACTTTACTCTCGATTTTCTGCCGCATCGGTATCGCAAACGAGAAAGTGCTCCCTTTACCGAACTCGCTTTCCACCCAGATTCTGCCACCGTGCAGCTCAACCAGCTTTTTAGCCAGCAGCAGACCAATACCGGTTCCTCTGTATTTCTTGGTGTTAACAGTCTCAAGTTGCTGAAACGGTAGGAACAACCTTGGCACGTCTTCCACCCTGATGCCGATACCGGTATCAGTCACACTTATAACGATTGTCGAAGATCGCTCGCCAGCATTGCACGTCTGTACGCACGATTCATCTCCACCATCACCACAGATCAGACGGGCGCTTATCTCTACAGAACCTCCCGCTGGGGTGAACTTAAATGCATTATCGAGAATAGTAAAATTGACCTGCTGTATTTTCCGGAGATCCGCTTCGATCACGGTATCAGGAGGAGGTTCGATCACCATCGACAGGGTGATACCTTGCTCGAGCGCCTTATTCTTGAAAGGGTGGACAGACGATTGCAACAAATTATTTAGATGGAATCGGCTTGCTTGAAGCTCCACAATTCCGGATTGTATACCGGTTATCTGGAGGATCTCGGAATAGGCCTCATTCAGCCTTTCCCCGCTCAGCAATATTTTCTGTACATAGTTACGCTGTTTGTCGTTTAAAGGGTCCTTGTGACCATCCAACAGCATCTGGGAAAACCCGATTATGGAATTCAGGGGCGTCACCAGTTCGTGCGTAATGTTAGCTAGAAACTCACTACGGGACTTATGGCCGGCCTCGGCCAATACAAGGGCCTGCTGCAATTCCCGGTTGGCTTCATCAAGATCCTGCATCCTCTCTATGCGCTCGGTAATATCGGTAATTATCGCCTGCTTGGAAATTGCACCATTCGCTCTATGGATAGGCGAGTTGTTGATCTCATACCATCTGCCATCTTTAGGGCTTTGAATCTCCCAATGGACAGTTTCACCTTTAAAAACCCGTTCGTTGACGCACCACTCACAAATGCTGTCAAGATTGTGAAGTGCCTTATAGCAGTATTCTCCGGTCGCATCCCTCCCCGTTCGCTTGATTAATTGGTCGTTCATAAATTCGATGTGGTAGTTATTTGAACAGACATACATACAGCAATCAATAGCCTCAACCATCACTCGAAATTTTTCCTCGCTATCCAGCAGATTTCTTTCTGCCAGTTTGCGTTTGCTGATATCTCGTACAATTCCGACCGAATACCAGACTCCTTTCGTTTGCATCGCAGAAAGTGACAACTCCAGCGGGAATTCGTCTCCGTTCTTGCGAAGCCCAGCAAGCTCTACAGTTCTGTCTAATGCTGCTCCCTGACCTGTTTGCCTGAAATGAGAAAATGCCTGGCAGTGAACCTCCCTGTAAGCGGGAGGGGCTAGAATCATGTGCAGATCCCGTCCGAAAATCTCTTCTTCGGTGTACCCGAACATCTTTTCGGCAGCTCCATTCCAGAATGTGACATTCCCGTCTTCGTTGAGCATAATAATTGCGTCAAAGGCGGCTGAAGTGATGATGCGTAATTTTTCCTCCGACTGCCGTAACGCTTTCTCCACCACAATTTGTTCGGAAATGTCCCTGAAAAATCCGGCTAAATGTTGCTTCCCGGCAATAGTTATTTGAGCTGCGTTGATATCCGCATAAAAGACTGTGCCGTTTTTCCGTTTTACCGGTATATTCGTTGACACAGCCATCTTGTCGTTCTGTTGTTTAATATATTGTTCCCTAACATACGGCAGATCTTCTTCAGTATGTAAATCCTGCATCCGCAGAGAGGATAACTCTTCTTCTCTGTATCCAAGCATCCGGCAAAACGTTTCATTGCCGATTAAGATTTTGTCGGATTCCGGATCCATCACCAGTATACCATCACTCGCACCGTTAAATATTGCCTTAAATTTTTCTTCACTTGCTACTAAATCCACGACCGACTGAATTTGTGCCTCATTTTCCCGCTCCAGGGATTCAAGGGCATTGGCCAGTTCGGAAGTCCGTTCCGCCACCGTATTCTCCATACTGGCAAGGTAAGTATCGTCAATAGCCAGAATAGTTCTGCTCTTTTCCTGCGCCCCGGTCATTGATTGCCCCCTTCAAATACCTCTGCAAACCGTCCATGAACTGCCCTGAACGCACTCAATACCCGCGGGTCAAAGTGGTGCGGCATGGTGCGGCCATCACCTTCGGTTATAATATTAAATGCCTTGTCATGGTCAAAAGCAGGTTTGTAACAGCGGGCATTGCGCATGGCATCATACTGGTCGGCCAGACTGAGGATACGTCCTTCGATCGGGATCTGGTCGCCGGAAATTCCGTACGGGTAGCCGCCGCCGTCATATCGCTCGTGGTGGCTGATGGCGATGCTTTTTGCCAGAGCCAAACGGACATGGTCGCTGATTATTTTGGCCCCGTTGACCGGATGCAGCTTGACCAGAGCAAACTCCCCCGGTGTAAGCGCGCCCGGTTTTTTCAATATTTCCGAAGATAAGTGCATTTTGCCAACGTCATGGAGGATGGACTGCCGACGGATAAGCGAAATGAACTCTGCCGGCATGCCCATCTGCTCTGCCAGCAGCGCGCAGTAATCACCGACCCGCAGGATATGTTCGCCGGTATCGTCATCGTTGACCTCGGCCGCCCTGGCAAGTGAGAATACGGTGTAGCTGAAGGCGTCCTCGGTTTCACGAATCTGCTCAGAAAGAGACTTGATAAAAAGACTCTGCGCAACAATGGTATCAAGCACCTCAGCATCGTATCTGTTGATCGGGCGACCGTAATCAAGGGCACAAAAGGTAATCTGGCTGCTTTGATGACAGACCATGTTGTGCGGAATAGCCATATGCTCGCCCAGTTTGGCCTGCAATTCCTGGTAACCATCCTGCAGATCGGATTGATTAAGCCACACCGATTCTATTCCGGATGCCAATCGTTCAAGATGCCGGCAGATGGAGGGTGGAAGAGAAGTCATGGTAATGGCGCCGTTGCTGTGACTGAAGAGGTGACAGGTAGATTCCCCGTTCAGGTTATGCAGGGCGACAAGTACTCTTTGGGGGTGATCGATCTGTTCAGGTGAAACGGCAATTATCTGGCTGATAATAAGTTTGATGTTGTCCATGAAATGGTAATGGAGCGGATTGAAATTGAGCGAAATCTGCTTTCCGAAATTGGTGAGACGGTTGATGTTTTGATAAGCTGAGTGGAGCTGGTCGTTGGCCTTTTTTACCCTCAGCAACATGGAAACCCGCGACAATACCTCAGTTCCATCAAACGGCTTTGATATGAAATCCTCCGCCCCGGCCTCGATCCCCCGGATACGGTTTTCCTTGTCGGCATATGCGGTGATCATGATAACCGGAATGTTGACATGTTCTTCGTCGGACTTGATCCGGCGGCAGACCTCGAAACCATCCATTTCAGGCATCATCACATCGAGAAGACAAAGGTCGATCTGCTCCGTCCGGATCTGCTCCAGCGCATCCGGACCGTTCACGGCCAGTAGAATGTCGTAACCGCGTGTTTCGAGCAATGCCTCCAGCAATTCAAGGTTAAAGGGTTCGTCATCCACGCAGAGGATTCTTGTCAATCGTTGATTCATGATTTTGTGTCCAGCTGCAGCCACCCTTTCACCAGACCGGGTAACTCCCGCGTGTCGATCGGTTTGCATAAATAGCCATCGAACCCTGTTTCAAGGAACTTCTCTTCGTCCCCACGCATTGCAAAAGAGGTCAGGGCAATGATCTTTAACCCGCTGGTTGCCTGATCTGCTTTTAGAATACCGGTCGCGGTTATACCGTCCATAACCGGCATCTGTATGTCCATCAGGATCAGATCCGGCATCTGTTGTCTGGCCAGCTCAACCCCTTCCAGACCATTATTGGCGGTTCTTACGTCATAGCCGTGAATGGCCAGTACGTCCACGAACAGCTCGCGGTTGTCCTCGTTATCCTCAATTATCAGTATTGAGTGTGCCATGGGCGTTTCCCTCCTTGAGAAGCGTGTTGGCGGTGCTGTGGTTGGTCTCTGTCTGGATAGACAGTGGTTCATGAAAGGATGACTGCACAATTGGCAAGGTAAAGCAGAATCTGCTACCCTTGCCGTACTCGCTCTCAGCCCATATTCTGCCGCCATGCAGTTCCACAAGCTTTCTGGTCAGCGAAAGACCGAGACCTGTCCCTTGAAATTCCTTGGTGTAGACCGATTCAAGTTGAGTAAAAGCCTGAAAGAGCTTCGGCAGATCTTCCTCTTTGATCCCGATACCGGTATCCACTACGGTAATTTTGATAAAATCACCGTCTATCCTGACGCTGACATCCACACGTCCGCCGCTTTTGGCGAATTTAACCGCATTGGAGATCAGATTAAACATGATCTGTTTCAGCTTCCTCTGGTCAGCTACTATGCAAATATCGGCTTCAGGGCCAAAGTGCGGCTGGATCTCTATCCCGCATTTCATCGCCTTTTCCCTCAGCATCATCTGCGACTCTTTCAGTGATTCCAACAGCGAAAAAGTGCTTAGATCAAGCTCCATCTTGCCTGACTCCACCTTTGAGAGGTCAAGGATATCGTTGATCAGGGAGAGCAGGTGTTTGCCGTTGATCTGGATGTTTTTGACATGTTTTTGCTGTTTTTCATTGAGCTGGCCATAGAGTTCGTCCTGCAGCACCTCGGAAAAACCGATCACCGAATTAAGCGGGGTGCGTAGCTCGTGACTCATGTTAGCCAGGAAGTCGGATTTCGCCATGTTTGCGCTATCGGCTGCAATCCTGGCGATCTCAGATTCCTGAAGTTTCTTCTTCTCAGTGACGTCAGTATGCGTACCCAACATTCGCAATGCTTTACCATCCGCCGTGCGGGTCAGTACTTTGCCGGTATCAAGCACCCAAACATATTGTCCATTTTTGTGCTTCATGCGGCTTTCAAACTCATACTCTTTCGATTCGCCGTTGAAATGTTTTTCCAGTAAGGAACCGGATTGTATGAGATCATCCGGGTGAGTCAGATTCGTCCAGGTTTGAATGCTGATCGGAGCAAGCTCTTCCAGCCTGTATCCAACTATTTCAGCCCAGCGCTCATTAAAGGCAATTTCACCAGTCTGCGCGTTCCAATCCCATGTGCCAATCCTGGCTGCCTCAATGGTCGCCTCGTAGCGTTCCATACTTACGCTTAATTTCCTGTAGGCATCTTCAAGCTCAGCGGTTCTTTCCTTCACCAGGCTTTCCAGCCGTTCATTCAGGTTTTTCAGTTCTTCATTCGCCCTTAGCCGTTCCTCCTCCATCTCCTTCCGTGCGGTGTTGTCGGTACCGATCAGCAGGTAGCCGATGATCGCGTTTCCATCGTCACGCAGCGCGGTAACCGAGACGACCGCCGGGAAGCGGCTGCCATCCTTGCGGATGTAGGTCAGTTCATAAATGTCTTCGATACCTCGGGAAGCTTTAAATACCAACGCCTCGAAGCCGGGTGTGATCGGAGTATCCAACTCAATACTCAATGCTTCGGCACGTGCTATTACCTCATGCGGATCAGAAATGTCGGCCGGAGTGATCTTGTTCATTACATCTAATGCCGCGTAACCGAGCATCTTTTCGGCACCGACATTGAATATCTGGATGACACCCTTGGCGTCGGTGGCGATACTGGAGAAGTTCGCGCTGTTGAAAATCGCGCTCTGCAAAGCGCCAGCCTTGAGCAGCGCCTCTTCGGCCTCTTTCCGTGCGGTGTTATCGGTACCGATCAGCAGGTAGCCGATGATCGCGTTTCCATCGTCACGCA
>JBAXVG010000080.1:0-17298 GCA_037129255.1 Desulfuromonadales bacterium
GGCATGCCAGGCTTCAGCTCCCCCTTCGGATTCGGCAGCGTGATCTTGATGCGATAGACCAGTTTGACCCGCTCCTTTTCGGTTTGCACATTCTTGGGGGTAAACTCGGTTTCGGAGGCGATGAAACTGACCCGCCCCTCAAAGTTGCGTCCCGGCCAGGTGTCCACGGTGACACGAGCCGGTTGACCGACCTTGACCCGCCCCAGTTCCGCCTCGGGTATATAGCCTCGCAACCAGACCTCGTCCATCCTGCCGATTGTGACAACCGGCGCGCCGGCTGCAAGCATTTCGCCCGGCTCGGCATGTTTGGACAGAACGAGTCCGGCCAGTGGTGAAGACAGTATGCTCCTGGAGAGGCGTGTCTCGGCCAGCGCTCTGCCGGCGGATGCCGCTTCGGCCCGCGCCCGCGCCTGCCGCACCGTATCCGGACGTGGACCGGCCATGAGCAGTTTCAGGTGCTGTTCGGCTTCCCGCACTGCGGCTGCTGCCGCATCACGGCCGGTACAAGCAGCATCCAGCTCTTTGAACGGGATCACCTCCCGCTTAAAGAGCTCCTCGGCACGGGCGGCCTCCCGTGCCAGACGTTCGGCGTCAGATCTCATCCGCGCCAGCACTGCCGAGCCTTGTGCGATTTCCTCCCGGCGACTGCCCGCTTCCAGGTCTGCCACTGCTGCCTTTGAGGCACGCTCTTCGGCAGAGCGGCCATTACGCTCCTCTTTCAGCTCTTCGTCCTCCAGTCGGCCAACTGGTTGACCGGCCTTCACGACCTGTCCTTCATCCACCATACGTTCTGCCAGGCGACCAGCGATAGTGAACGACACATCCACCGAAGTTACTTCAACAGTGCCCGACACCTTGAGGAGAGCCGGATTTTCTGTTGTGCGGTGTCCGGCAATAAACACCGCAACCGCTATGACAGCAAAGATAACTACACCAATGATGGTTTTTCCGGGCATCAGAATCCTCCGCTACGGTGTGTCAGCCGGACTATTCGTAAAAGCCCCTCGCAAAAGCCTCGAACCTCTCGATAGAAAGCGGCCGACTGAAGAAATAGCCCTGATAGGCATGGCAGCCTGAATCGGCCAGAAAATCCCTCTGTGCCGAGGTTTCAACCCCCTCTGCTATTATGCCGAAACCGAGACTCCGGGCCAGCGCGATGATGGTTTTGGCAATGGCGGCATCATTCGGGTTGAAGAGTACATCACGCACGAATGACTGATCAATTTTCAACTGATCCAGAGGCAGTCGCTTCAGATATGACAGCGAAGAATAGCCGGTGCCGAAGTCATCCAGCGAGAAGCCCACACCCTTGGCCTTCAGCGCAAACATCTTTTCGATAATCTCATCGACATTGGATACCAGCAGGCTCTCGGTCAGTTCCAGCTTCAGCCGCTTCGGGTCGGCGCCGGTCTCATGGAGTACCGCCAGTACCTGATCCACGAAGTCGGCCTGATGGAACTGGTGGGCACTGACATTCACGGCGACCGTAAGATGGGACATCTCCGGGCAGGTGGCCCATGCGGCCAGTCGAATACAGGCGGTTTCCAGTACCCAGCGGCCCAGAGGCAGGATCATCCGGGTTTCTTCAGCCAGTGGGATAAAGTCTGCCGGTGAGACCATGCCGCGGTGAGGGTGCTGCCAGCGCACCAGGACTTCAGCCCCTGTCAGCTGACCATCGGCCACCTGGGCCTGGTAATGGAGCAGGAACTGCTTTTCCTGAACAGCCTCGTGCAGATCCTTTTCCAGGGCGGCGCGTTTCATCACGACAATCTCCATGTCAGGATCAAAGAAACGTAAGGTGTTGCGCCCCGCACTCTTTGATTTGTACATGGCAAGGTCGGCCTGTTTCAACAGAACATCGATCTCGGTCGTATGACCATTGAACAGGGTGATACCGATGCTCGGTGTGCCGTGATACGCGATATTCTCAAGCTGATAGGCGCGGTTAAGTGAGGCCAGTATTTTTTCGCCAATAGTTTCGGCCTGGGTGGCGGCTTCTCTCTCGCCCATGCTCAGGTTCGCCAGCATCACCACGAATTCATCCCCCCCCAGTCGCGCTACGGTATCGCTTTCACGCACGCAGGTTATCAGGCGTTGCGTAACCCGCTGCAGCAGCAGATCGCCCATGTCATGGCCACGTGTGTCATTGAGCGTTTTGAAATTGTCGAGGTCGATGAACAGCAACGCACCATGGCTGCCGTTACGGGAACTGGCCAGCATGGTCTGTCTGAGGCGATCCAGGAGGAGGGTCCGGTTGGGCAGGCCGGTCAGTTGGTCATAGAAAGCCAGCTCATGGATTTTTTCTTCCGCCTGCTTCCGTTCCGTAATGTCGTAATGCGTACCGACATAGTGAGTTACGACCCCGTCATCTCCCTTTACCGCTGATATGGTGAGCCATTTTGGATATTCCTCGCCATTTTTACGGCGATCCCAGATTTCTCCCTGCCATCCGCCGGTGCAATTGATGCTCTCCCACATTTTGCGATAAAAGTCTGCGTTATGGCGGAACGATTTGAGAATCCGGGGGTTTTGTCCTGTTACCTCCTCTTTCGTGAAGCCGGAGATTTCCGTGAAGGCGTGGTTGACGCGCAGGATTACACCGTCAGCATCCGTAACTACCATACCGGTCTGAGCTTCAAAGGCAACTGCGGCGACGCGCAGATCGGCCTCGGCTTGTGCGCGTGCAGTCTCGTTGGATTGCAGCCTGCCTTGCATGGCAGCCAAACCGGCGAGTACGCTCTCCTCCATGCCGGGGGCGACGATAATGGCAGAAGAGAAATCTCCCTGTCCAATTCTGCGGAGATGCGCGTGAACTTCGTCTGCCGATCCACCTAACGTTTTGTGCACATTCCTGTACACCAGCCAGAGTATGAGCAGCACCCCCAGAGCGCTCGCGATGAACTGTTTTTCAGTGTCAACGAAGAGTCCAAAAACAACAGCCAGTACAAGCAACATGGCCACTGCCGGCCGGAACATGCGTGGCAATAATTGTATTCCCGGAAAGAAAGTCATGAGATTCCCTGTCGTTTCACCCGCCAAGTCTGGCGATCTCCACACCTATCTGCCCCAGCGGCAGCACCAAGTCGGCCACGCCCCCTTCGATACATGCTCTCGGCATACCGTAGATGGTCGAAGTCGCCTCATCCTGCACCATGGTCGCCCCCCCCTTCTGTTTCAGCAACTGCATCCCCTTGAAACCGTCGTTCCCCATGCCGGTCAGGATAACACCCAGCATCGAACCTCCGGACAGCTCGGCCATGCTCGTCATCATCACATCAACGGACGGAATATAGACATGGTGCGGATAATCGCTGGTCGGCCAGGTTTTGACCGCCAACCCGCCCGCCTGACGCACCAGGGTGGCATGCATGCCTCCCGGTGCGATCAGGACCGTTCCGGGTCTGAGCAGTTCGCCATCCGCCGCTTCGCGTACGGAAATGGCGCATTTTGAATTGATGCGCTCTGCATACGCTCCGGT
This sequence comes from Desulfuromonadales bacterium, assembly GCA_037129255.1. Lineage (GTDB taxonomy): Bacteria > Desulfobacterota > Desulfuromonadia > Geobacterales > Pseudopelobacteraceae > JACRCG01. Next base: position 3,479 of record JBAXVG010000080.1, read on the forward strand.
AAAAGCTTTTGGCATGTGGATGGCGACAAAAATACCGAAGGGAAAAGCGGCCGGAATGCGGGACAGTACCTCCTGCAGCGCAACCGGCCCACCGGTCGATGCCCCGATTCCCACCACGCTGATCTTTTTACCTTTTAAAGCAGTGCCGGCTGCAGGCTGAATCGGGCGGGAAGGCGCAGGCCGTACCGAAGGCGGAGCTCCACGCAGGAAGCGAGAGCGGACGGCCTCCTTCACTCTGGCTGTTATGTCTGCGCCAAATCCGTTTGCAGCGGTTTTGGGGACATAGTCAAAAGCCCCGGCGTCAAGCGCCTCGAAGGTTGTTTTTGCACCTTCCTGGGTCAGGGACGAAAGCATGATGACCCGTGTAGCGGACGCCTTGGCCATGATCTGACGAAGTGCGGTAATGCCGTCCATGCGCGGCATTTCCACGTCCATGGTGACGACATCCGGCTTCAAAAACAGTACCTTTTCAATCGCTTCGATACCGTCGGCAGCCGTGCCGACGACCTCAATGGCAGGATCGGCGGAAAGCATGCTGCTGATGAGCATTCGCAGTGAAGCTGAATCGTCGACTATCAATACTCGTATTTTACCAGACGGTGAAATTGACATTATCCGCTCCTGTTGGTCCATCTATCAATAATTTCTGCCAGCTGATCCTTTTTGACCGGCTTGGCCAGATAATCATCCATCCCGGCCCCCAGACAATTCTCACGATCTCCCTGCATGGCATTGGCGGTCATCGCAATAATCGGCACATTATGATTGAGAACTTCCGAGCCGGCGTTTCTTATCATGGCGGTCGCTTCAAAACCGTCCATCTCCGGCATCTGGCAATCCATCAGCACCAGATCGTAGTTGATCATCCCCAGCGCCCGCACCGCCTCCCGGCCATCGGCCACTACATCAGCCCGGTAGCCTAACGTTTTAAGCATATGCTGGGCGACTTTCTGGTTGATGACGTTATCTTCGGCCAATAGAATACGGGTCTCCTTTATTCCTGATTCCGCGACCGTATGCCGGGTTATGATACCCTGTGGTTTCTGCGGAGATGCATCAGAATGCGTCTCTGCTTCTCTTCGCAAAACAAGCTCAAGACAATCACGCAGTTGCGCCTGTCGCACCGGCTTTGGCAGATATCCGGCAAAGCCGATCTGTTCCAGAACGGCGGCATCTCCACGCCGGGCAAGAGATGTCACCATTACCATCAAGGTTGATGTCAGCAGAGGGTCTGCTTTGATCCGGCGGCCTAGTTCCATGCCATCAATGCACGGCATCTCCTGATCAAGCAGGACGATACGGAAAGGATCATTCCTCCGGACCGCATCGTGCATCAGCGTTAAAGCCTCCGCAGCATCAACTGCAACCTCGTGGCGGCATCCCCAATGGTGGAAAAAAGTCGTCATAAGCATCCGGTTGGTCGCGTTGTCGTCGACGACCAGAATCCTCGCCCCGGTAAGATCTACCTGCTGATGAGATGCGTTGCGTTGATACGCCGCTGTTTCAGCATCGGTCTGTTTCTCGAAGCAGATGGTAAACCAGAAGGTAGAACCGCTCCCCTCCTCGCTCGTTACGCCGATTTCGCCCCCCATCAACTCTGTCAACTGCCTGCAGATCGTCAATCCGAGGCCGGTGCCGCCGTATTTGCGTGTTGTGCTGCCATCAGCCTGTGTAAAGGGTTCGAAGATTGCGGCAAGCCGCTCCTTCGGTATGCCGATGCCGGTATCGGTGATTTCAAAAAGAATGGTAGCAAAGCCGTTCTGGTCGGATACGAGCAACGCGCTGATGACAACCTCCCCTTTCCGGGTAAACTTGATTGCATTGACGGCCAGATTGGTGATGATCTGGCGGAGCCTGCCGGGGTCCCCCTTCAGGTACGGCGGTACGGCCGGATTGATGGTGCATATCAGCTCCAGCCCTGCATCATAGGCCCGCAGTGCAAGCGACTCTGCTGAATCTTCCAGAGTAACCCGCAGGTCGAAATTCAGAATTTCCAGATCCAGTTTTCTGGCCTCGATCTTGGAAAAGTCGAGGATATCGTTAATGAGGCTCAGCATATTTTCGCCGCTCTTACGAACAATTTCAGCGTATTCCCGCTGTTCGGATGTCAGGCTGGTATCCAGCAGCAGCCCGGTCATGCCGATCACACCGTTCATCGGGGTACGGATCTCGTGGCTCATGGTGGCCAGAAAATCGCTTTTGGCCTGACTGGCTGCCTCGGCCATCACTTTGGCGGATGAGAGCTGCTCCAGCATATTATTCTTTTCGGTGATGTCCTCAAAACTCTCAATGCCGCCGATGATTTCTCCGTCGGCGTTGCGCAGATAATCAACATTTTTACTGATGGCGCGATACTGGCCATCCTTGCGCAGAATGGTGCACTGCTTTGACAAGTACGGTTTCGGAATGTCAGGTGCGAAGAGGCCGCAACTATGTGCACATGGCTGTACGGAAAAAAAGTCGCAGCATTTGCCGAGCGCTTCCTCGGCGCTGTAGCCAGTTACACGGACCATGGCTTCATTCCAGCTTGTGACGGTTTTGTCCGTATCAACCGTAAAGGTGGCGCTGGGGGTTACCCGGAATATCTGCGTTGCCCGCTCGTGGGCCTGCAACGCATCTTCCTCGGCCGCTATGCGGTCGGTAATGTCCTGAATAATGGAATACAAAAGGAGATGGTCTTTTTCTCCGATCGGGGTTGAGTGAACTTCGACTGTTCTGACTTCGCCATTGGACAGGCGGTGGGGGAACACGAAAAAGTTTTCCACTCCTGAAGCGGCACATTGAAGCTCAGCATACACCTGATCAGCCGAAAGCCGGTTAATATCAGTGATGTTCATCGTTCGCAACCGGTCGATGGAATAGCCGTAAAACTGTGCAGCAGCTGGGTTGGCATCCATAATGGCGCCGGAGAGAGGCTCAATCATCATCATTATGGCGCCATGCTCCTCGAACATCTGCCGAAAGCGGACAGCGCCTGTCTTTATTTCCTGTTCGTTCCGCTGAATTTCGTCCAGCAGGGTATTGAAGGAGGACGACAGCAATCCCAATTCATTCGTATGATTGCTGTCAAGCCTCAGCCCCTTGTCCGATCCGGGCCGGCTCAGAGTTTGTATCTGATCCGTAAAGGCTGTCAGCGGTCTGCTGATCCCTGTGCCGAGCCTGCTTGTCAAAGCTATGGCCGCCAGCAATGCCACGAGCATTGCCGACATGAAATAATTTCTGAAACGGGTGATCGGCAGATAAGCCTCGTCAGCAGGATAGTTGGCTGCCAGAATCCAGCCGTTGGTCTGCAGCCGTTTGAAAGAGGCCAGGAAATGGATTCCACGGGAGTTGACCGTTTCTCCTGAGCCTTCAAAGCCCTGCAGCGCCCTGTCGAACAGCTTGTTCATCCCCGGCTTCACATCCTGCTTCATTATTCGGGACTTGTCGGGGTGCATGATCATCGTGCGGTCGGGGGCAAACAGGTACAGATAGCCGTTTGAACCTTGCCTGACATCCTGGATCGAAGCGAAAATGCCATCCTTGCCAAAAAGCTCGATCCTGCCGCAGAGCACCCCCTTGATCGAACCGTCTCCCCCCCGGATCGGAGCGGTCAGCATGATGGCCGGTCTATTTTTCGATTCCGAAATGAACGGTGCGGAGACCTGTGGCGTGCCGCTTTTCATGGTTGTGGAGAAATACGCCCGATAGGCGCGTGATGTGCCGTACATGGCGGGTCTGGGTGGATATGCGGCTATCATTGTCCCGCTGGCGTCAAGAATAGACATGCTTTCGCTGAATATGGTGCGGGTTGCAATCTGGCTCCCCAACCATGATTCCGCAGCTTCGCTGTCTGTGACGATTGCCGGTGAAGTGGCGTCTGCAATGGAGATCAGAGCCTTGTGGGCTGCGATAATATCATCATCAAGCATGTTGGCCGAACGTGTAAGCGTCTCGAACTGCTGGCTGAAGATCAGCTCGCGGGTTGCATGCCGGAAATAGAAGTAGGTGCCTGTTGCGATCAGAACTAAAATCAGCGTTATGAACAGACCGATGGTAAGAACGAGCTTGAACCTGATGCTGTTGAATTCCATCTGCGATTCTCCAAAAATCAGACTCTGAATTTCGAAAGCACCACTCTCAAATGTTCGGACTTTTCTGCCAGGCATGAAGCGACCCCTCCGACCTCGCTGGCAACGGTTCGATTCTGGCCGGTCAGGATGATGATCTGCTGCATCAATTCGATCAACTGCTTGGTTCGTGTGGCTATGAACGTGCTCTTCTGTACCAGGTTCGAGGAGATCTCAACCGCGCCTTTAAGCCGCTCATCGGTCTCCCCGACATTGGCGATCAGCCGGCTGGTCTCCGCCGCAATCTCACGCATCCGTGAGGCGCTTTTTTCATTAGCTCCGCACACACGCTCCACACCGTTTACCACCGCCTGTACTCCGGTGTTTATCTGGGCAAGTGAATTCTGCGTCTTGGCCGCAAGCGCCCGCACTTCATCCGCCACAACGGCAAATCCCCGGCCCGCCTCACCAGCTCTGGCCGCCTCTATCGAAGCGTTCAGCGCCAGCAGGTTGGTCTGGTCAGCAATATCGGATATTATTTCCAGCACCTGACGGATGTCGGCGGCCTTGGTGGCCACCTCCTGGGTTTGAGTCGCCATCGCCGCCTGACTGTCCGATTCGTTGACAATTATGCCACCGGCACGGGTCAATTCCTCGACAAAGCGGGATAGCGTTGCGCGGGTCGCTTCGATCGTTTCGGTAGTTGAAACCGACATCTCCTCGGTTACATCAAGGTTGCAGGCCACATCCTGGGTCAGCTGGTTGCTCTCATCGATCATGGCTGACTGCCGCCGAAGAATCTCCGACAGGTTGGCGACGATATGAGAAAGTTCCTGACTGGCAACAGCGGTTTCGTTTGAGCTTTCAGCCGATTGAGCCACGCTGTGCTGAACCTTGGCGATAAACTGGTCAATCAGGCCGGCCGCCACGCCGATTTCGTCCCTGTGGGTAAGTCCGAGGCGTTTTGTCAGGTCCCCCTCGCCATGCGCCAGATCGTCCGCCATAGTTACCATCTGCCTGACCGGAACCGTCACCTGGCGGCTGATGAGTATGGAGATAATCATGATAAAAGCCGTAAAGGCGATATCTCCGCCAAGCAGACTCCACCTGATGATCGCCACCTGTTTGAATACGTCATCAACGTAGATGCCGCTTCCGACGATCCAGCCCCATGGCTCGTACAACTTGACATAGGATATCTTCTGTACCGGCGCGCTTGCACCCGGTTTGGGCCAGAGGTAATTTACAAACCCTCCCCCCTTTTCTTTGCTGACTTTCACAAACTCCATAAAGAGGAATTTCCCGGCCGGATCCTTGTTTTCGCTCAGATCGGTACCATTAAGCTCCGGTTTGTAGGGGTGCATCACCATGCGTGGATGCAGGTCGTTGATCCAGATATACTCCTTCTCTTCGTAGCGTAGCTTGCCGAGCTGGGCCGCAGCCAGTTTTTTTGCCTCTTCGAGCGGCAGTGCGCCGCTCCTGACACGCTCGCCGTAATCGGCCAGAATTGCCCACGCCATCTCCACGATATGGCGCGTGGCGATCTGTTTTTCATGCATGATCTTGCCTTCAAAGAGCGGCACAAGATAAACAATAACCCACACCGTCATGATTAACGTCATTATTGCCGGAGCAACAAGAACCTTGTTCCTGATTTTCCAATTTCGTAAAGCGGTCATATTTTCCTCCTGACATGTATTTTCGTTTACGGGAGCGAAACGGTGGCCTTGACCACATTTCCGGCTCCCTGATATTCCAGCTTGGAGAACGAGTAACGACGGGACATGGCAATGCCACGGCCATTGGGGTCCAGTGAACGCTCCGGATCGAGAACAAGGTACCTTGTCCAGTCAAACCCATTCCCCCGATCGGTTATTACGAACTCAAGCGCTTGATGCAAACGCGTAAAGGTTACCGCAGCCGTGAGCCCCGCATACTCCGGCAGAGCAAGGCGGCGGCGTATCTCATCCTCCCAGCGGTCTTCATACATGAGCTGTTTTTTTTCGTCGTAGGAAATACCGAGGTTGCCATGCTCGACCGCATTGAGCAGCAATTCCACCAGACCGCTGGATACCTTGTCAGGATCCGGACAGAGCGCTGCAAGAATTCCGGCCACGTGGTTTACGTCATCCAGCGTGGAGAAACAAAGTTCAGCATAAGTAAAGTATGTGAGCGACTCTCTGTACCTGGCTGCCAGGGCAGACACCTCAGCCCTCAGTTCGATGTCGGCCATGACAGAACGGACAATGCATTGCAGGACATTTGGAACATATGGTTTGGTCAGATAATAGAAGGCGCCCGCCTCTATTCCCTCGGCAATCTGCTGAGGTGACGAAGCACCGGATTGCATGATAACCGGCAAAGAGCACAGTCGGCTGTCGCCCTTTATTTTCCGCAGCAGTTCGAGCCCGTCCATGCCGGGCATCATCCGGTCGAGTATGACCAGGCTGAATGATTTATCCGGCCGGTTCAGTATTTCCCAGGCACGGGCGCCATCTTCAGCGGTTTCAACCGTACACGTTTCTTTGCCCAGCAATGCCTTGATCGAGTAAAGTATGGCCGGCTCGTCGTCAACAGCCAGTACGTTCCATTTCGGCATAAATCCTCCCTGAATATGACACTACTCTCCTGAAAATCGCACATTGAAAGGCTGCACAAGGTTCAGCTCTTCCAGAAGTTCGTATAAACGTCGGTCTCCGACAATCAGTGAGATGGTGATTTTATCGAGATTAACCAGCTTCATCAGGTGTCCGATAACGGTGGATGTCATCGAAAATGAGTCCTGGATTCTCAGGAGTATGTTCCTGGCCCCCTGCTGTTGAAGAGCGTCAAGCGCTTTTTTTATCTCCAGGCTGTCTTCAATGGACTTGATATTGCCGATGATGGCCAGTTCACGATTACCACGGTGTTCAATCTTCATGAGCATCTCCTCCTTCAAGTGTTTTTAAAATAATCAGACGCCCGCCTGGCCCGCCGATAAAAAGCGAGTCACTGAAGCGACGTATCAGCCACAGTCCGCGTCCATGTACAGATGTTTCGTCAACCTCTGTGTTCAGCGCATCATCCGGCAGACCGGGTCCGTTGTCCCGTATTTCCAGAATGAGCAGAGGCTTTGTTGGGCTGCGCCACAGGGTTGCGGAGAGAACGATAGCGGCTCCCGGCAAGGCAGATCTTCTTTCGAGAACATCATCATATTCCCCCTCCTTTATCAACCGGATCTTTTCTTCCCGGCCAATCCCGAGACAGCCATGCTCGAACGCATTGATCATCGCTTCGGTCAGCACGACCTCCAGCTCGTCATGCTCAACAACATCGAGAGCTGTTTCAGCGATAAGGGCGCCAAGAAACTCCCGAATTGTCCTGCTCAGACCGGGCAGAGACAAATCAGGTATTCCTTTCCAGTTCCAGCCGGCATCAATATCCAGTCGCCGCAGGTGCATGAGAGTAAGATCATCCTGCTCACCCTGCTCTGTCCTGCTCTTAAACCGGCGCTGCAAAGCCGCCAGAGTCGGCGCTGCACGAAAATCACTCTCAAGCACTTCACGGTATGACCCGCCTTGCAGGAGGAGAGCATCTGACACGCCATCGGTCATGATCAGCAGATCGGCCATCCCGGACAGGGACAGGGTGCTGGTTCTGAGCTCACAGGGGTAAATGCCGAGTGGCGGGTTTTCTCCGCGAATCCGGCGTACAGAGCCGTCCGTTGCCCGCAGCAGCAGCGGAGGCAGTGCAAAGAGGGCCGTTTCAATCTCTTCCTTGACCAGATCCACCAGAAAAAAACCGCAGGAGAGGACTTCCTCCTCCAGCAGCATGCTGGAAAGATATTCCTGGAAGCGCTTGAGAAAGAGCAGGAGGGTAAAGGATTCCCATTTATGCAGATTTTCAACCTGATAGTTAAAGAACGAGGTGGAGAGCATTGCGGTCAATGATGCGGACATGCCGGAACCCATGGCATCAACGACAAAGATGAGCTGGCGGCCGTCGAACAGATTACGTACGGAGTAACCGTCACCACACATGATGTCACGCGGGGAATAGGCTACATTTATACCCCAGCGGATTCCCCCGGCGCCTTCCAGTACCCGGTTACGCAGATCATGACGTACTACATGCCGCTCCTTGCGCCGGGCCGACTCCTGCTGCAGGGAATTATATACATCCCGATAACGCAGCAGTTCGACCTCCTGATGGTGATGCTGTTCCAGTAACCGGACGTTGATTATCTCCCGGGCAATACTGTCAAGTGTGTGAAGTACCAGATCAAAATCAAACGGTTTTGGAACAAACCGTGCGATCCCGATATTGATCGCCTCCAGCAGAATTTCGTTGTCAATGGAGCTGGTCATCAGCACTACAGGGGTTTTCGTTCCGGTTTCACGGATTTTCCGCATCAGGTCAAGGCCGGAGAGCCCTGGCATCATCTGATCGGTCAGCACGATATCCGGGTTATGCTCACAATAGAACCGGAACCCTTCATTGCCGTCGGCTGCCGTAAAAACGCTTCTGAAAAGCCCATCCAGGCGCATGAGCAGCATTTCTCTGATCAGCAGGTCGTCCTCCACCAGCAACAGGGTGAGTTCTTTTGTTGCAACTCCGCAGTCAGAGGAACCTGTTTCACTAACGGTTTGTTCTTTCATGCCGGCAGTGTTACGAAAATGGCCCCTTTGGTCAAGACATTATTTCTGTTCGCCGGTTCTGTTCCTGCAGCAAAATATATTTACTCAAAGATGACTTGTGAGTATATATCTTTCAATTATCTTTTTTCGCGACACAAATGGAGGACGACCATGTTTGACGAAGTAACCATACTGGCGGTTGATGATGACAGCATGAACCTGGAGATGCTTGAGGTGATGCTGATGTCTCTGGGCTGCAGGCTTCTGAAGGCGGGCGATGGGCGGCAGGCCCTGGAAATCATGGAGAAAGAATCCGGTATCGATGTTGTCCTTCTCGATCTTGAGATGCCGGTTATGGATGGCTATGAGACGATCAAACGGATCAAGCAGAGTTTCAACTGGCGCGATATACCTGTGATCGTGGTTACAGCCGGAACACATGAGGTGACACGGATGCTGGCACTGGGCGCCAATGACTTCATCGCCAAGCCCTATAATCCGGAGGAACTGAGACTGCGGGTCATGAACCATGTCCGGAGCAAGAAACTTTCCGATATTACAAAGGATATGAACAGTGTTCTGGAGGCGGAGGTAGTCAAGAAGACCGCAGCTCTGCAAAAAGCTCTCGACCTCTCCCGCGAAGCTGAGTACGAGATTTCACTCCGGCTGGGCCGGGCCGCAGAATTCCGCGATCAGGAAACCGGCATGCACACCCGCCGCATCAGCGAACTTTCCAGGATGCTGGCAAGTCTGGCTGACATCCCCGAAGATCAGTGCGAAGTTCTGAAATTCGCATCTCCTCTGCACGATGTTGGCAAAATCGGCATTCCGGACCGGATTCTGCTCAAACCGGGTAAGCTGGACCAGAACGAATTCAACATCATGAAGATGCATACCGTAATCGGAGGCAAGATATTATCTGACGCAGAGCAGTACCCTGTTATCGAAGCCGGCAGCATTATCGCCACGCAGCACCACGAAAAGTGGGACGGCAGCGGCTACCCTGCGGGGCTCAAGGGTGAAGAAATAAATTTGTTTGCCCGGATAGTCTCCATTGTTGACGTTTTTGACGCGCTTTGTTCGGAACGGCCCTATAAGAAGGCTTTCCCGCTCGAGCAGTCAATCGGCATCATGGAGGAGGGGCGCAGCGTTTTCTTTGATCCGCACCTGCTCGGCCTGTTTATGAGCAATATTGATTGTTTCGTCGATATTAGAGAACAACTTAAGGATTCCCCGGAGGAGCTGGTCGATTTTTTTGACATAGAAAAATTGATTTGACGTGCCTTTATTGGGCTGCCTTGTGCACTACACCACCTCATTAACGGAGAAATATGAATGAGCAGGAATCCGTCACGCCAGAATAATCCTGCATATTCCAAAGGCATTCAGAAAAAATCGGTGTTGCAGAATCTGTTTGTTCTCAACTCCGGTTCAGCTGTTTTTCTCCTCATAATTCTGGCTGGCTGGCTTCTCTTCTCGTATTGCGCTGTCAGATGGTTTACCGATAACCGCTTTGAAGCAGATCTCAGGCGGCATTCTGCAGAGCTGAATAAGGCGGCAACTGCGGTTACGTACCACTTTGAGCGCTCCCTGTCATTTTTGCATGTCATTCCAGCGACCGTCGCCGATAATATGGCGGTCATAACCACACTCCGCTCGCTCAACAGGCAATCATCCTGGAGAGGAAGCAGTCAAGAGAATACATGCTCATTTCTCAACTCCCGGAAAGACGTGGCGGTGCTTAACCGCCATCTGGCCGCACAGCAGAAGGAAATGGATGTCGATGTAATCTGGGTTCTGAATCCCGACGGAGACTGCATTGCCAGCAGTAATTATGAGCGGCCTGAATCGTTTGTCGGCATCAGCTATGTTGATCGCGCGTATTTCAAGACCGCTCTGGCAGGTCAGCGGGGGAGGCAGTACGCTGTGGGTCGCCAAACCAACATTCCCGGCTTGTTTTTCTCGGCTCCCATTGATGATGAGGGGAGCATGTCAGGCGTCGTGGCTGTCAAGATCGATATTTCCAAGCTTTCCCAATGGTTTGATCGTTTCAACTGCTTTGTAACCGATGCTTCGGGGGTAGTCATCCTTTCCAGCGATAAGGTGCTCGGGCATTATGCGCTTGTTGATGCGCCGGTTTTCAGGATGTCTCCCGCGGATCGCGACAGGCAGTACAAACAGCGTGATTTTCCTGTATTGAAAATCGGCAATTTTGGCGATCAATATTCCTCGTACCAGGCAATTATCCTGCCTGGAAGTGGAACTCCCCATATGGTTCTGCAAAGCCAGATGAATAAGGCTGGCTATACCGTTTTCACCTATGCAAAGATAGTTGAAGCCGAACAGTTGCATACAGTAAAGTGGCAGTTTACCTTTCTGGTATTTATTTCAGGCGCGGCGCTCATCCTGCTCGTCGGCGGCGTACGACGCTATCTGCACGACATGCGGGACTCCATTTTCGTGGCCGAGGCAGCCAGCCGCGCCAAGAGTATGTTTTTAGCCAACATGAGCCATGAGATCCGCACGCCGATGAACGGGATTATCGGCATGACGGAGTTATGCCTGACCACCACTCTCAACACCGAGCAGCAAACCTACCTGAACGCAGTTAAAAGCTCGGCTGATAATCTTCTCTCCATAATCAATGATATTCTGGATTTCTCGAAGATCGAGGCTGGCAGGATAGAACTCGACAACATGCCTTTCCTGCTGCGGAGTACCGTCGATCAGACCCTTCAGAGTATTGCCGTACGTGCGGCTGAAAAAGGGCTGGAAGTGCTCTTCAATCCGGCGCCGGATCTCCCCGATGCGCTGACAGGCGATCCCGGACGTCTGCGACAGATTCTGATTAACCTGGTGGGCAACGCTATCAAATTTACTGCTCGCGGGCACGTGTCGGTGAGTGTGCGTTTGGTTGAAGAGGATGAAAACGGTTGCCTGCTGTCTTTCAGTGTCCAGGATGAAGGCATCGGCATAGCGCCTGAAAAGCTGAAGAAGATATTCGATCCCTTTGAACAGGGTGACCTCTCGACCACCAAGTCATACGGCGGCACCGGTCTGGGACTGGCGATATCCAGGAATCTCATTGAATTGCTGGGTGGCGGTATCAGCGTTGAAAGCGAAATCGGCAAGGGAAGCACATTTATCTTTACGGCCCGCTTCGGGATCCAATCGGTTCAGACTCCTGCAGAGCGTGTCGTACCGGTTGCTGAAGAGATTACCTCCCGCCATGGTACCGGGCACAGCTTGTCCATCCTGGTTGCGGATGATGTCCCCATCAACCAGATCCTTATCGAAACGATTCTGTCCCGCTACGGGCATGCCGTGACCGTGGTCGGAAACGGGGAAGAAGCCGTGCAGGCGTGGCAGAGAGAGGAGAGCAGCTATGATCTCATCTTCATGGATGTTCAGATGCCGGTTATTGACGGTTTCCAGGCTACTCGGAGGATTCGTGAGTGTGAAACCTCCCGGGGAGGGCATATTCCGATAATCGCCATGACCGCGTATGCGATGAAAGAAGACCGGGAAAGATGTTCCGAGGCCGGCATGGATGATTACATAAGCAAACCGTTCCAGCCGGAAGATATCGTAACGGTTCTTGCGCGCATTCAGGCAGTTCATACAGGTCAGACAGTTCAGACGGTTCAGGCAGTGCAGACAAGTCAGGCAGGTCAGGCAAACCCTGAAGAAGCCGTACCGGTGTTCGGCAAAGAGGAGCTCCTTGAGCGACTGGGTGGAAACAGTGAATTGTTGCCGCGTTTTCTGGGCATGTTTTCCGCGAATACAGCTGGCTATCTTGAGGCGCTGCAGCGTGCCATCGATACCGGTGACGATGAACAGGTGCGCGTTCAGGCGCATACCATCAAGGGGGCTGCCGCAAACATATGCGCCCGGAGAATGCGAGAGACCGCCTCGCTCCTGGAGACGATGGCCCGGGAAGGACAACGCGACGAGTGGTCTGAGCTCCTGGCGCGGCTTGAGACGGAATTCAGGGAGTTCAACAGCGTTGCTCAGCAAGCCTGTCAGGATCAGCCGGAGTAAACGGACTGCCTTTGAAGGGGAAACACCATGTTCAATCACTGGAAAAAATTCCATGCCAGCCGACTCACCATAGGTTTTGGAGTGCTCGTTGTCCTGGCAATTATTTCACTGGCGATATTTGCCTCTCTGACGTTGCGCACACATGAAATCGAGGTGTGGCGGAAGCAGATGAGCAACAGTTCACTGCTTTTATCGGAACATGCCTATCAGGTCATGGCATCGGCTTATCTCGCGCTTGACGGCATTGCGGACAAGGTGCGTTCCGAGGGGGCTGATAGCCCGGAATCATTCAGGAAAAAGCTGGGGCATCAAAAAATATTCCAGATGTTGAAAGACAAGACCGAATCGCTTCCGCAAGTGGATGTTGCAACGGTAGTCGCCGAAAATGGCGAGGTTGTCAATTTTACCCGCTCATACCCGCCACCACCGATCAATCTCGCTGACAGGGATTATTTCAAGGCGCAGGCCAAAAACCGTGATGCCGGAGGGTTCGTCAGCACGTCGGTACGCAATAAGGGTAACGGCAAGTGGGTGTTCTACATCAGCCGCAGGATCGATGATACGCATGGAAATATGATGGGACTGGTTCTGGTAGGTATTTCGGTCGATGTATTCACCAACTGTTATGAACAGTTGGGGCTTAATCTCGGCAAAAGGGCTTCGATTACACTCTATCGTAATGACTATACCGTTTTGACCAACTGGCCGCGCAAGGACGAACTGATCGGCAAGCCCAACAAAACAGGCGCGACGCATACCATTGTTGAAAAGATGCGGAAGCAGGATGGTGTCATTTATCTTAATACCCCCAGGTTTTCGCAGGATAATTTGAGCGAGGCGCGACTTGGAGCCGCGCGGGTGATTACACGCTACCCGCTCATCATAGGGATGTCTATTACCGAAGATTTCTTCCTTTCAAACTGGCGTCACTCGGTGCAAGGTATCGCAATCCTGGCGCTGTGCAGCATTGCTGCATTGCTTGCCGGGATTGCAATCATCGTCAGCGTGCTCCGTCAGCGTGAGAATGACCTGCTGTTGACCATTGAACTTAAAAGTCGAGCCGAGGCAGCCAGCCGCGCCAAGAGTATGTTTTTAGCCAACATGAGCCATGAGA
>JBAXVG010000081.1:0-17149 GCA_037129255.1 Desulfuromonadales bacterium
ATGCCGCTGATGGTGACGGAGCCGTTGTTGGCTATGGAGTTGGCGGAGAGATCCAAAGATAAGGTGCTGGGGTCTTTGGGTAATACGACGACTTTTGTGAAGGTGGAGGTTACTGTAGCTTCGTTGCTGGCAGCGTCGCGGGCACGGGCGGTGATGGTGTAGGTTTTGTTGTCGGACCAGTTGACGGTCTGGGTGTCACGCGTCCAGACAAGGTTGGTTGCATCGTAGACGGCGCTTGCCCAGATGGGGGTGGTTGATTTGGTGAAGGTGTTGCCGCTGTTTAAGTACCAGCTTGCGCCGCTGATCGTCACCATGACCGAGAAGTCAACCGTAGCAACGCCGATGTTGTCGGACGCGCTCGCGGCAAGCTGCCAGACATCGGTCCGGGTCGAGTTGTTGGGCGGGTCGATAACGGTGATGACGGGGGGGATGTTTTCCTTGAACGAGACGGTGACGCCCCGCGAGCTGTTCATGGTGACACTGCACTGGTTGGCGCTGCTGCTGTCGCAGCCGCTCCAGCTCACAAAGGCCGAACCGGTGGCAGGTGTGGCGGCGAGGGTTACAATCGTGCCGGGGGCATAACCGACGGAGCCGTTGTTGCCGCTCCAACTGATGATGCCGCTGCTTGGGGTTACGATACCGGAGCCGCTGCCGCTTTTTGAAATGCTCAAAAAGGTGAACGCCCCGGACTGTCCGCCACGGACCGGCCAGACATAGCTGTTGAAAGCCTTGATGTTGTTATCCAGGTAGCCGCGCCCCAGATGCGCCAGCCAGGCGTAGCCGGGGTAGTAGGCGTACGAACTGGAGGACCAGTAGTAATAGGACTGAACATTTGAAAAGCCCTGACTGTTCAGCCAGGCATCCGGGTTGGACGCTCCGTTGTTGACAAGGCTCCACTGCTCGTTCCGGTTGGGGAGCCGCCAGTCCACCTTACCCAGCCAGGAGTTTGCGTTGAGGCAGTTCACATGATCAAGCGCACCCTGCCAACTCTTGTAGACAGCGGGGCTGCAGGCGGCCGGGCCGGGGGTTTTGGCGTCGTTCGGCCAGATCAGGCCGGTCAGGTTGTCGGTCAGGGTACTGTCGCCGTTGTCGCTGAAACGGGGGGTGGGCCAGGCTGTTCCGCTCTGCAGCTCGCCATCCTGTCCGGTGCCGGAGCAGCCGATTGTCGTACCGGCGGCATCGTAGCAGACGGTTTGACCGCTCTGCGGCAGGGGCACGGAACCGGATTGTCCGCCACGAACCGGCCAGACGTAGTAACTGTTGAACTTGTGACTGTTGTTGACAT
Source organism: Desulfuromonadales bacterium (assembly GCA_037129255.1). Taxonomy (GTDB): domain Bacteria; phylum Desulfobacterota; class Desulfuromonadia; order Geobacterales; family Pseudopelobacteraceae; genus JACRCG01. The sequence continues at coordinate 1,286 of JBAXVG010000081.1, forward strand.
AGCCGTAGGACATGTCAACGTACCAGGCATCCAGCGCGCTGTAGGCATAGCTGCTGGAAACCCAGTAGCCGCCTGCCTGGACGTTGATAAAGCCCTGGCTGTTCAGCCGGACGGAGATGTCGGCCTCCCCCTTGCTGGTCAGGCTCTCCTGCTCGATGACGGTTGGGAGCCGCCAGTCGCTGTAACCCAGGTATTTCTGGCTGTTCAACTTCTTGACATAATCCAGGGCATGCTGCCAGGATACCGCGCCATCACCGGCGGTATCATCGGTATCAAAGCCCGGATCGCGGGTTTTCATCAGGTTGCCGTCCCTGCTCCAGATCAGACCGGTCAGCTTGTCGGTCACGGTCTGGTCGCCGTTAGCCGCAAAACGGGGCGTCGGCCACGACGCGCCCATCTGCAGTTCGCCATCCTGTCTGCTGCCGATGCAGGCGATGGTTGCACCGGCGGCATCGTAGCAGAGGGTCTGGCCGGTGGCGGGGAGCTGCAGGGCCGGTTTCCCCTTGCTATAGGCTGTGCAGGTCGCGGTGGTTCCGCCGTACGCTCCGCTGCAGCTCCAGCTCCAGGGGCCGGAGCCGGTGACGCTTGAGGCTGTGCCGGTTGTGCAGAGGTTGGTGGTGGGGGCGGCGGTGAGTATCGCGGTGTTGCTGCTGCCGCAGGTGCCGTTGATGGGGGTAATATTAAACGTCGCCGTTACGCTCTTGACGGCATCCATGGTGATTTGGCAGGCTCCGCTGCCGCTGCAGGCGCCGGACCAGCCGATGAAGGTGCTGCCGGCGGCGGGGGTGGCGGTGAGGGTGACGAGCGTGCCGATGATGTATCTGCCGCTGCCGCTGGTACCGGTCCAGGTTATGGCACCGGTATCGGGGGTTACGCTGCCGGTACCGCTGCCGGATTTTGAAAGAGTCAAAGAGCCAAAGGACCACGTCTGTCCCGAACGCACGGGCCAAACGTATTCGTAGTAGATGCTCTTAGTGCTGACACCTACGGAGCCATTGCCCATGCCCACGCCCCAGGCGCCCTCGGTACTGCCGGCGCCTGTAGTACCAGACCACCAGCTGTTCTGGACGTTAGTGAAGCCCAGTCCTTGCAACCATGCAGCAGAGCTGACCTGTCCTTTGTTGAAAAGACTTTCCAGTTCGTTCCGGTTGGGGAGGCGCCAGTCGTTGTGCCCCAGGTAGTTGCTGTTGTTGAGTGTTATTATGTAATCCAGCGCCTCTTGCCAGGTTTTGGTTCCACCGGCGGGGTTGGCTTCTTTGCTCCAGATCAGTCCGGTCTGATTGTCGGTCATCGTCTGGTCGGCGTTGGCTGTAAAGCGCGGAGCGGGCCAGGCTACACCGCTCTGCAGTTCGCCATCCTGTCCCGAGCCACTGCAGCCGATGGTGGCTCCGCTTGCATCGTAGCAGGTGGTTTGCCCGGTTTTTGGAAGGGTCAAAGCACCAAAGTGGCCAGATTGTCCCGAACGCACGGGCCAAACATCGTAGTAGCTGTACTTGCCGCTCCAGACCACGACACCATTGCTCATACCCACGAACCAGGCGTTAGTAGTACTGCCGACGCAGGTAGTACCAGACCAATAGTAGTTGGACTGGACGTTGTAGAAGCCCAGCCCATTCAGCCACGTGGCGTTGTTGTCATGCCCTTTGTTAACGAGGCTTGCCAGTTCGTTGAAGTTGGGCAGCCGCCAGTCGTTGTGCCCCTGATAGTTGCTGCTGTTGAGGGTTTTTATGTAATCCAGCGCCTGTTGCCAGGTTTTGGTTCCGCCGGAGGGGTTGGCATCTTTGCTCCAGATCAGTCCGGTCAGTTTGTCCGTCACGCTCTGGTCGCCGTTATCCACAAAGCGCGGATTGGGCCAGATGACACCAGCTTGATAATCCCCATCCTGTCCGGTGGCGCCGGTGCAGGTGTAGGCTGTTCCGGCGGCATCGTAACAGAGGGTCTGCCCGGTTTGGGGCACCTGTGCGGGCGGGGTGGCGGCGTGTAAAGGGTGAAGGGTGAAGAGTGAAGTGAGAAAAAAAATCGCGAAGATGAGGCGCTGCATGGTGAACCTCCGATTTAACGGCAATGGTGAATGGTGAATCCTGGAAATCATGGTTCAGACGTTTTTCTTGTTGCATACTCTGCCAAATCTTCACATACGGCAGTGGAATGTGATTCCGGACGGATCGACAATGACATGTAGGTTTTACCACTACGCTGCTGATGCTGCCAAATGTCCTCAAACATTGCTTTCAGGTCATTGTTACACTCTGCCGCATGTCTGGCACGTAAGGCATGAATTTCTTCCACGATCGGATCGCTTGATACTCTTTTTCTCTTACCCATCATACATCCCCCATCAGCTCTTCCGGTGTACAGATAACCGGACAGATAAAACCGTTCTTGCGGGCAACACTTTCAATTTTCACCCGCATTTCAGCATTGGCAATATGTTTGCAGTTCCATGTGAGCAGATAATCAACACCATGAACAGCAGATATTGCAATATGGAAAGCATCATCCCCAAATGTAGTCGGAACAACTCCTTCAGCGATGAAAGCTTCTGCGAGAGAATAGACTTTGTTGTTAATCTCAAGCAGCGACAACCCACCTAAAACGTCAATCCTTCTTGCCGCTGCCTCCACGTCCCCTCTTGATGCTTCCATCACCACAAGTTCCGACACGAATAGTTCAAAATCATGTCGGCGAACGGCCCACCAATCATGGGTGATCTTCTGATGCCAGGCAAGGGCAATAACCTTGCTTCTGCGGGCCGCAAGGTAGCTGATAACAGTTGTTTCAAGATAGACCCTCAGCACAATGCCCCCCAAGTGAGCGCAATGGTGAATTTATAAGTTCCAACGGTCTCCGCGGGAATGCATCACAGAACGCTCCAGCGTCCTGTCTGGCGTGACACCGGAGCGTCAACGGCGCATTCCTACGCCGGAGCGTAGGAATGATGAAAATCCTGAAATCCTGAAATCCTTGAATCCTGAAAATCATGGTTCAGACATCGTGATTCCATTGTGCTTTCACACGTCAGAAAATAGCGAGCCCCGCAATGTACCGCACAGGTGACATGAGTCAGAGCGTCTGGGGGATATCATACAAAAATATGCCTACCGGGTACACAGGAATATCGGCCACCTTCCTGCTGTCCGGTAAAAAATAGTTTACACGGCAAATATAATATGGATATTATCCGGAAAACTCGAACCGGTGATGGAGCACGCACCGCCATCTGACTACCAAGGAGGAATCAAGATTATGAGAATCGTTCTACTCACATGCGCTGCAGTTTCCCTGGCTGTTACGGCATATGCCGGGCCGCCGAATCCCCTCGATTTCGGCGATATTGTCATTGATGGTTTACGCAATTCGACCGAGCCGCCTGTCCGGGAAGAGTCCGAGCCGCGGCGGATGCCCCACCAGAGCCATCAGACGCCTTCGGCGCGCGGCGCCCAATACCTGGGCTGCTATAAGGACGAAGGCCGACGGGACCTGAAAGATAAAGAGTGGAATGATGAACGGATGACCCCCGAACGGTGTATCAGCTCATGCCGTTCGGGAGGTTACGCCTACGCCGGTCTTCAATACAGCTCCTACTGCTTCTGCGGCGACCGCTACGGCAAGTACGGGCAGATATCGGAGAATAGCTGCTCCATGGCGTGTAGCGGCGATTCCGATCTCAACTGCGGCGGGAGCTGGGCCAATTCGGTGTTCAAGGTATTCGCAGGCTCCGCGCCAAGCGCGGCGCCCCCCTCAACCGGTACCTCGGCGACCTATCTGGGCTGCTACAAGGATGAAAGTCGCCGGGATCTCAAGGAGAAGCACTGGAGCAATTCGAGGATGACCCCGGAGTTGTGCGTCAACTTCTGCCGCAAAGAGGGATTTATGTACGCCGGCGCTCAGAACGGCTCGCAATGCTTCTGTGGCGACCGCTACGGCAAGTACGGACAGATTGCGGAAAGAAGCTGCAGCTCGGCTTGTAGTGGCGATTCAGATCTCAACTGCGGCGGGAGCTGGGCAAACTCGGTGTTCCAGCTGCGCTGAGTTCGAGGCCTTGCCCTGCGACAGCGATGAAAAACGTTGTCAGTCTATCACATCAAAGAGCTATGGCGCCCATACCATAGCTCTTTTCATTCTCTGCTGATTGCAAGGCTTCGACGGGATGTTTACGGTTTCAGCTCCCATACCGTTAATTCAGCCACAGAATGCTGGAACTTGCGCTTTGTCTCGCGAATCACAAAGGGGACGTCGCGCGGTTCGCCCACCATGCGGAAATGTGGCGTCAACGCCTCCTTCAGCCCGTCCAGCGACCAGACAGGCTCCCCCGCTTCACGGTACCCACCCAGCCACTCCCCCTTTTTTGTGAATTCCTCCGTCCAGGTATAGGGCGAGGTGATCACCAGCAGACCTCCGGGGTTCATACGGTTACGGATGCCGGTCAAAAATGTGCGTGGTGAGTAAAGACGGTCGATCAGGTTGGCGGCCAGCACCAGGTCGTATCCGGTGAACTTCTCCGGCAGGTTGCAGGCATCGGCCTGGAAGAACTGCACCTGCTCGCGAGCCATCTCCAGCCCCAGCTCTTTCAGGCCGAGCTCGTGAAAGGACACCACGTCGCCCTCTTCGGGGAAAGCATACCGAAGGTAGCCGACTTCCTGCATGCGAGCCGCCATGCGGAAAAAACGGGTCGAAAAATCCAGCCCGGTTACCCGTCCAAAGCCACCTCTGGCCAGTTCGAAAGCCGCCCGTCCCACAGCACAACCGAGATCAAGTGCCTGCCCCATCGAACGCTTCTGCATCAGCTCCAGACAGATGCCGACCACCGTAACGGAGAAGTTGGGTATGCCGAAGTGCGAGGGGCCGTAGTGGGCGTCACAGTACTGTGCCGCCAGGGCATCGCTCTCGTACTGATCGCTGTGGATCGTTACCTCTGCGTTGCTCTCCACGTAACGGAAACCGGCATGCTGGAAGAAGTGGCGCCGGAAGGCATAGCGCGAATCCCGCGTCGCCTCGTTACCGGTGGAGATCCAGGAGCCCCCCTTGATCAGGTTGTGTCTGGTGTCGAAGGTGGGGGTGGAGAAGTCGTCATACCAGGGGTGAATCCGGAAACCATGGAACGGGTAGATGGGAGTTTCAGTCCATTGCCAGACATTGCCCAGCAGATCGAAAAAACCACCGGTTTCAAATCTGTCGATCGGGCAGGAGGAACACCACTGCTCCAGATTTATATTGCCCGGTGCGCTGTCCCAATACGGTTGATCCGGAATTTCGCAGACGTCCCGCAGGCGGTTCCACTCATCCTCCGTCGGCAGACGGATCGGCTGGCCTGACAGTACTGACTTCCAAGTGCAAAAAGCCTTGGCCTCCAGGTAATTGACCTCAACCGGCCAGTTCCAGGGCAGGTCAATTTCACTGGTCATTGTCCTTAGTTTCCAGCCTTCATTGATCCTGATCCAGAACAGGGGATGGCCGGCCTGTTTGAATTCGCGCCAATGCCAACCCTCCTCGGTCCACCACCTCTGCTCACGGTAGCAGCCCGCTTCGACAAATTTCAGGAATTCACGGTTGGAGACCAGAAATTGTGCGGCTTTGAAATCCGGCACCTCAGCTTCGTGCAGTCCATACTCGTTGTCCCAGCCATACAGCGGATGCCCCATGGGTTTGCCCAGTACCACTTTTCCCCCGCTTACCGGCAGCAGTTGATTGATCGGCGGCTCGCCGCTGTCCGGGCAGATCTCCCAGAAGGGGAGTTGCACAACCTGGTCGATGGGGAGCTGACGAATCAGTACCGAGGAGGTCTCCAGATGGATGCGTTCATGCTCTATCCCCATCATGATTCCCCAGAATGGAGATTCCCATCTGATCGGCAGGGTCAGCGGAAGGGTGCTGATCAGCCCGCTTACCACTGCGCGAACTTTGTCCCGGTACTCCTTGACCTGCCGGCGGGTGGGCCAATCGTAATGAGTCTCGTTCAGGTCGTCCCAGGACATCTCGTCCACCCCGACCGCAAACATTGATTCAAAACGTGGATTGATACGCTGGTCGATAACTCTGGCTATGATCAGTTTATTTATGAAAAAGGTGGCGGTATGTCCGAAGTAGAAGATCAGTGGATGTCGTAACCGGTCGGCCCGCAGATAAAAGGTATCGTCATATCTGAGGGAGTCGTAGAGCTTCTCGTCGATGTCGAAAGTGGCATGAAAGTATGCCGAAATCTCATGCCGCTTCTGCTCCGGGTCGCCCTGGTCAAGGATTGGTGAACGGCTCTTTCTGATTTCCATGTAATGCCTCCGGATTTTATGCATCTTTGTGCGGCCAGCACATGCTGAAAGTATAGCTGATGAATTTACAATAAAACGACGAAATTGCAATGATCTGTGGACAAATATTCTTTACCGGCAGCAAAATTTTCTGGACGAACTATTAACTCTCCCGTATTTTACCTTCACAGGAGTACAACTGACATAAGCGAAAGGCAGACAAATGGCACAGGCAAAAAAAGGAGACACCATTGCGATCAACTATACCGGAACACTGGAAGACGGCACGGTATTTGATTCTACCCTTGAGGGAATGGAATGTGACAATGATGAAATCTGTGAGGACGACTGCAGTGACGATGAATGTGGTTGCGGCGGACACGCTTCCGGTCCGATGACCTTTGTTCTGGGCGAGGCCATTCTGTTCCCCCAGATCGATGATGCTATTGTCGGCATGGCGCCCGGTGAAAAGAAGAAGATTCATATCCCGGCGGCTGATGCTTTTGGCGAATATGACCGGGAGAAGGTTTTCACCGTCCCGCGTGCCGAGCTGCCCGAGGATCTTGTGCCGGAGGTCGGCGATGAACTGGTGCTCTCCAACGAGGATGACGAGGAAATCGGCGTTACCGTGCTGGAAACAACGAAGGAAGGGGTCACCTTCGATGCGAATCATCCCCTGGCCGGCGAAGACGTGACGTTTGAGGTGGAGTTGGTGGATATTCTGTAGCGTTGACGACCTACAGCAACCCCCGTTCCACAAAACTCAAATACTCCCCATCTCCGATGATAATATGGTCCAGCACCTTGATCCCCATGATGTCACCCGCCTCTTTCAGGCGGCGTGTGATGGCGATATCCTCGCTGCTGGGGGCCGGGTCGCCGGTGGGGTGATTATGAACCAGGATAACGGCTGCGGCCGATTCCTTGACTGCCGGGCTGAATACTTCACGCGGATGTACGATACTCTGATTCAACGAGCCCTCTGATATCTGAACACGCCTGATGATGCGATTCTTGCCGTCCAGCAGCAGAGCCAGAAAATACTCTTTACGACTGTCGCGAAACTCATGATTGAAATAATCGAAAACCTGCTGCGGTGAGGTAAAACGGTCAAATCGTTCGAGCTTGCGGGCCTGAAAGCGTGCCGCCAGCGTGAAGGCGGCTTTGATACCGGTAGCCTTGGCAAGTCCGACCCCCTTGACGGCACACAGTTCGCTCAGGTCTGCGTTTCCCAGTTCCCGCAGGTTGCCGCTGAAATGCCTGATCAGTTCCCGTCCAAGATCTATTGCGCTCTGCCTGCTGCCCGGATCGCCCGTTCTCATGACGAGAGCCAGCAACTCGGCGTCAGACAGAGCGGCGGCGCCTGATTTCTGCATCTTCTCACGCGGGCGTTCGTCCTCCGGCCATTCCTTGATGCCCCCCTTCATACATCCTCCTATTCCCATGTGTAATATCTATTGCCGGAATCAGAATACAATGTAAAATAAAAAAAGTTACTGTTCCGCCAAACCAGCCGAAGGGGACCACGTGCCAGCCATAATCGAAGTTGACAACCTGCGTAAATCCTACGGCTCAGCCATTGCAGTTGATGGAATCAGCTTCGCCGTGCAGGCGGGAGAATGTTTCGGTCTGCTCGGTCCAAACGGCGCGGGCAAGACGACCACTATCCGGATGGTCTACGGCTTCACCCCTCGTGAAAGCGGCCGTCTGCGTCTCTTCGACAGGGACTGTGACGACGCATGGCGAGCTCTGAAGTCCCGTATAGGTGTATGCCAGCAGGAGAACAATCTTGATCCAGATCTGACGGTACGCGAGAACCTTGAGATCTTTGCCGCCTATTTCGATCTGCCGCCCGATGTTGTGCGCGAGCGGGTCGCGTTTCTTCTGCACTTTACCGCTCTGGAAGGACGTGAACTGTCAAATGTCCGCGATCTTTCCGGCGGCCTGATGCGTCGCCTGGTGCTGGCGCGGGCGCTGATCAACGAACCGCAGCTGCTTATTCTGGACGAGCCGACCACCGGACTTGATCCGCAGTCACGCCACCAGCTCTGGAGCCGCCTGGAGGAACTGAAGCAGCGTGGATTGACGACCTTGCTGACGACTCACTACATGGACGAGGCGCAGCGCCTCTGCGACCGTCTGGTGATCATGGACCAGGGGAAAATTCTGGTGGAGGGGGCGCCGCTCTACCTGATCCGGCAGCATGTAGGAAACAGCGTGATCGAAGTTGTCGCACCCTGCAGTGACCTGCGCCGAATGCTGCGGGATAAAGAAATCCTGCATGAGGATCTGGGGCAGCGTCTGGTGATCTACAGCAGCGACGGCGAAGCGCTCTATCGCGAGTTACTCGGCGAACACTGTCGCGAGGGGTGCATGCTGCGTCCGGCGACGCTTGAGGATGTCTTCCTTCGGTTGACAGGAAGGGAGTTGCGCGAATGACCGGTTTCAGCCTGAGCAGACGTTTCGTGCGGGTCTGGCAGCGCAACCTGTTGGTCTACCGCAAGACATGGAAGATATCCTTTGTGCCGCCGCTGCTTGAGCCGCTCTTCTATCTGGCCGCCTTCGGCGTCGGTCTCGGCGGGCTGGTCGGCGCATTGTCCTACGGTGGCACGTCCACGGCCTACACCGCTTACATCGCACCGGCGCTTATTGCCATCAACATCATGCAGAGCGCCTTTTTCGAAAACACCTACGCCTCATTCGTGCGTATGTTCTACCAGAAAACCTTTGACGCCATGCTTGCCACACCACTGACAATCGAGGAGGTGATCACCGGTGAAATTCTCTGGGGTGCCACCAAGTCGGTCATCGGCACCGCACTGATGATGGTGGTCATTTCCCTCTTCGGTCTGCTGCACTACCCGCATGCCCTGCTGCTGCTGCCTGCTGCCTTCCTCGGCGGTCTGGCCTTCGGCTGCGCCGGCATGATCTGCACTGCTATTGTACCGACTATCGAGACCTTCAACCTGCCGCTGTTCCTCTTCATAACCCCCATGTTCCTCTTTTCCGGCACCTTCTTCCCCATCGGGAATCTTCCCGGCTGGGCGCAGTTTGTGGCAGGAATTCTACCCCTGACACACCTGGTGGAACTCTGCCGCTCCCTTGCCCTCGGACGATTCTCCTCAGCCACGCTGGTGGCGGTCGCCTACCTTGTCATATGGAGTGCGGTTCTTTTCCCTCTCGCCCTTGCGGGTATGCGACGGAGGCTGGTGCGATAACTACTAGCGATGTGCAACCCAACCTCCACCCAGGGCCTTGACCAGCAAAACGCTGGCGGCAAGCCTTTGCCCCACAATGCCCAGAGCTGCCCTTTCGTTTGCCAGCGCTGTCGATTGGGCTGCAAGTACATTGAGATAGGCCACCGTTCCTGCCTGGTACTGGTTAGTGGTAATGGATACCACCTGTTCGGCCGCTTTCACCGCTTGATCCTGTACCTTCGCCTCTTCCTCTAAAATACGCAGTGCCGCCAGGTTATCTTCAACGCCCTGAAATGCAGTCAGTACTGTCTCTCGATATGAAGCCACCGCTGCATCATAGATTGCCCTGGCCTGGTCGGACTGGGCGCTGCGCAAGCCTCCATCGAATAAAGTTGCAGATGCCGCCGGACCGACCGACCAGAAGCGGCTTGGCCAGGCAAACAATGTGGCGAGCGAAGAAGACGACAGACCGCCTGTTGCGGAGAGTTGAATGGTTGGGTAATAGGCAGCCTTGGCAACACCTATCTGAGCGTTGGCGGCTACCATCCTGCTTTCGGATGATGCTATATCGGGCCGCCGTTCGAGAAGTTCTGACGGGAGTCCGGCGGGAATTGGCGGGACTGCAGATAGTAATGCTGTTGCCGGGAGTGAAAAAGCAGCAGGTGATTTGCCGATCAGCAGGGCAATGGCGTGTTCAAGTTGGGCCCGCTGGATGCCGAGATCGATCGCCTGGGCTTCGGTGCTTCTGAGCTGTGTCTCAGCCTGGAGCAGATCAGACTTGGCGGCGATACCGGCAGCATAGCGATTGTTTGTCATATCAAGTGACGTGTGATATATAGCGGTTGTGGAATCCATAAGCTGTTTCTGGGCGTCCAGTACCCGCAACTGGAAGTAGTTCCCGGCCAAGGCAGCCTGAGCACTGAGCGTCGCTGCTGCCAGATCGGCAGCGCTGGCTTGCACGTTGGCCTGACTTGCTTCGATCCCGCGCCTTAGTTTGCCCCAGATATCCAGTTCCCAGGTTAAATCCAGCGGAAGTTGAAAAAGCGAGGTTGTAGCTCCTCCGCTTTTTCCGGCACCAGGATTTGCTGCACTTTGTGATCGTGTCGCCGATGCACCAACCGTTAGTGTGGGGAAATTCCCGGCCTTTGCGGCCTGCACCAGCGCCCGCGCCTGACGAAATCGGGCCTCGGCAACTGCGACATTCAGATTTGATATTGCCACCTGCTCTTCCAGCGCATTCAAGGCCGGATCATTGTATATTTCCCACCAGCGCTCGCTGATTGTGCCGACGTCAGGCTGTGCAACCTTCCAAACCTTCAGCTCCTTGTATGCAGTTGGCATTGTTTCAACCGGGGTCGGCTTGACATAATCGGGGCCGACCGTGCAAGCAGTCAGCAGTAAGGCAGCACATAACCCCACCCCCACTCTAACCCTCTCCCTGAAGGGGAGGGGATTTTTCAGGTTTTCATCCCATTTCAAAGGAATATGCGCCAACTTAGAGTTTTGAGTCCCTTCCCCTTCAAGGGGAAGGTTAGGATGGGGATGGGGTTGTTTTTTGCAACTTGCTGAAATCATACAATCTACCCCATCCCCAACCCTCCCCTTGCCAAAAGTAGGCGCTTCTAAGCGAAAGGGAGGGGGAAAATCAAGATTTAGGTCTGAATTATTCATAATTCCTCCCGTTTCATTTATAACCATAATTAAATTCTTCACCGCTTCCGCCTCATTTCAAGCCACATACGGAGCCGGTCAAGATACAGGTAAACTACCGGCGTTGTATAGAGCGTCAGCATCTGACTGAAGATCAGCCCCCCCACAATGGCAATACCAAGTGGCCGTCGCAGCTCCGAGCCGACACCGGTACCGACAGCCAATGGCACTGCGCCGAGCAGAGCCGCCATGGTGGTCATCATGATCGGGCGGAAGCGGAGCAGACACGCCTCCAGGATTGCATCGCCAGGCGTTTTCCCTTCATTGCGCTGCACCGCCAGGGCAAAATCCACCATCATGATACCGTTTTTCTTGACGATGCCGATCAGCAGGATTACGCCGATAATGGCGATCAGATTCAGATCCGATTTGAAAATAATCAGGGCGGCCACCGCACCGACACCGGCCGAGGGAAGCGTTGAAAGGATGGTGAGCGGATGAATGTAGCTCTCATAGAGAATGCCAAGCACGATATACACGGTTATCAGGGCAAACAGGATCAGCAGCGGCTGGCTTTTCAGCGAGGCCTGAAACGCCTGGGCCGTACCGGCAAAACTTCCTCTGACAGTCGCCGGAATGACCAGTTCCCGGGTAGCCTCTTCCACTGCGGCAACTGCCGCACCCAGCGAAACGCCTGGAGCCAGATTAAAGGATGTGGTTATAGCGGGAAACTGGCTCTGGTGATTAACCGCCAGGGCGCTGGGGCTGGTTTTGTATGAAGTAAAGGCTGACAACGGCACCAGTTTCCCCGTGGACGAAAGCACCTGGATATCACGCAGAGTGTCCGGTTGCTGCAGAAAAGCCGGAGCTGCTTCCATAACCACATGATACTGGTTGAGCTGGGTATAGATTACGGAAACCTGGCTCTGGCCGAAAGCGTTATAGAGTGCGCTGTCAATCTGTTGCGGCGAGATTCCCAGCCGGGCCGCTGTTGGCCGGTCAATTACCAGCTCTGCCTCAAGTCCGCGATCCTGCTGATCGCTGCTTACATCCGTCAGGATCGGCATGCTGCGCATCTTGCGCAGCATCTTCTGTCCCCAGCTGTTCAGCTCGGTGACGTTCTCTCCCTGTAGCGTGTATTGATAGAGGGCATTTCCCATTCTGCCGCCGACCCGCAGATCCTGAACCGGCTGGAGAAACGTCGGAGCGCCCGGAATATGGGCCAATTTCTTACGCAGACGGCCAATGATCTGATTTGCCGATGCTTTGCGCGTTGCAAATGATTTAAGAGTGATGAACATCCTGCTGGAATTGACGGTCGATCCGCCTCCGCCGCCGGTAAATCCGATCACATATTCAACATCCGGGTCCTGCTTGATGATGGTGACAACCTGGGTCAGCTTGTCCCGCATGGCCTGGAACGAGATATCCTGAGCAGCCTGGATAGCCCCGGTAATTCTGCCGGTGTCCTGCTCGGGAAAGAATCCTTTCGGGATAATCACGAAGAGAGAAATACTCAATGCTACGGTTATCAGAGTCAGGCCGAGCATAATGCGGCGATGTCTCAAAGCCCACTTCAGCGAGGTCTCGTAATGGCTGTGCATCCAGACGAACATTCCCTCGCTGATCCGATACAAGCTGCCGTGCGACTTTGACTCCTCATCCTTGAGGATGGTCGCGCACATCATCGGGGTCACGCTGAGCGAGATGACCAGAGAGACCATGATGGCAGCGGAGAGCGTTACGGCAAATTCCCGAAACAGCCGCCCCACCATCCCCCCCATCAACAGGATCGGGATGAAGACCGCCACCAGCGAAACGCTCATTGAGAGCACCGTAAAGGCAATCTCCCTGCTGCCGTTCAGCGCCGCCTGCAGAGGCGACTGTCCCATCTCCCGGTAGCGGGTCACGTTTTCAAGTACGACGATTGCGTCATCCACCACAAAACCGGTGGAGATAGTCAGCGCCATCAGGGAAAGATTGTCGAGTGAGTAGCCGAACAGATACATGACCGCGAAGGTGCCGATTATTGAAGTGGTAACAGCCACCGCCGGAATCAGCGTCGCACGGACATTGCGCAGAAACCAGAATACCACCAGAATAACCAGGAATCCGGACAGCAGCAGCGATATCTCCACATCATGCAGAGAACCGCGAATGGGCGGTGTCCGGTCAAGTACCACGGAGAGCTTGACACCCCCCGGCATGGAGGCTTCCATCTGCGGCAGCAATGCACGGATGCTGTCCACGGTGTCGATGATGTTGGCGCCCGGTTGCCGGGAAATAATCACCATGACAGCCGGAGCGCCATTGACAAGACCGCTGACACGCAGATCCTCGACCGAGTCCTCTACGCTGGCGACATCGGACAAGCGCAGAGCAGCTCCGGATTTATAGCTGATTACCAGATTGCGATAATCGGCGGCTTTTGATATCTGGTCGTTGGCATGTATCTCCCACGATGTTGTGTCGTTGGAGAGAGTACCTTTAGGTCGATTAACATTGGTGGCAGCCAGAACCGCACGAACCTGTGTCAGGCTGATGCCGTACTTGTTAAGCGAAAGCGGATTCAGCTCCACCCGGACCGCAGGCAGTGCCCCGCCGCCGACAAAAACCTGCCCGACACCCTTTACCTGTGACAACTTCTGGGCCAGAATCGACGAGGCGGCATCATACATCTTCGGTTTGCTGACGCTGTCCGAGGTGAGCGCCAGAATCATGATCGGCGCATCGGAAGGATTAACTTTCCGGTAGGTCGGGTTGTTGGGGAGATTGGCCGGGAGATAGCTGCGGGCAGCATTGATGGCTGATTGCACATCCCGCGCCGCGCCGTTGATGTCCCGGTTCAGATCGAACTGCAGGGTGATGCTGGTGCTGCCGCGATTGCTGACAGAGGTCATCTCCGTCACTCCCGCAATACGACCAAACTGCCGCTCCAGAGGGGCAGCAACCGAGGTGGACATGGTCTCCGGGTCGGCACCGGGAAGGGAAGCCGAAACCGAGATGGTCGGAAAGTCAACCTGCGGCAATGGCGAAACCGGCAGGAGCCGGAAAGCGATAATGCCGGCCAGTACAAGCCCCAGAGTCAGGAGTGTGGTAGCCACCGGACGGCGTATGAATGTGGCTGAGATGTTCAAAGAACAACCCCTCCCGACCTCCCCTTGTCAGGGGAGGAGCTTGCCTTCCACCCTTCAAAGGGAATCAGCACAAGCTTGGAGCTTTTATTCTCTTCCCCTTCAAGGAACGCTGTGCTTTTATTCTCTTCCCCTTCAAGGGACGCTGTGCTTTTAGTCCCTTCCCCTTCAAGGGGAAGGTTAGGATGGGGATGGGGTCGAATTTGGGGTTGAAGCCCAAGTTCCTCCACCGTCAGCCATATTTTTTCCTTCACCGCTTCCATATCCAACAGCACCTCATTATTCCAAAACCTCAACACATAAAATCCGGCCTTTTCCAATTGGTTCGAGCGTACTTCATCATATTCCACCTGTTCAGCATGTTGACCACCATCCACCTCAACAACCAACCCGTTTTCCAGGCAGACAAAATCAAGGATGTAATCGCCGAACGGATGCTGGCGACGGAACTTGAGGCCGGATACCTGGCGTCCGCGCAGGAGGCGCCACAACGCCTGCTCGGCATCAGTCATTTCTTTGCGGAGCGTCCGTTGCAGGTTGTTGGTGCGTATTTTTGTATTAGTTTGTCTGATCAAGGTCTACCCCATCCCCACCCTAACCCTCCCCTTGAAGGGGAGGGAACTTGAAATTCATAACGGGGCTGAGGCTGACCCGCCCTCGGCGGGTCTTGCCGATGGTTGGAAACCCCGACTATTTAATCAGTTGACTTGCTGTAAGATATAACTTACATTATTGGTAATGCAAACAGAGCCATTCAGAATAGCGTATTACACCGATGAAAACGGGAACAAACCATTCCGAGAATGGCTAAATGATTTGCGTGACCAAATCGCGGCAGTGCGCATCCGCGCTCGCTTGACGCGGGTAAAGGCAGGAAATTTTGGTTCAGTCCGCAACGTCGGCGAAGGTGTTGTGGAACTGAAGATAGATCATGGCCACGGTTACCGCGTTTATTACGCGATTGACAATGGAACGGTTGTTCTCCTTTTGTGCGGCGGAGACAAACGGACTCAAAAGCGCGATATAGAAAGCGCCCAACGGTTTTGGAAAAACCATCAGGAGCAACGAAAATGAAACATATGACCGACTACGAATCCGATCTTCAAGAATGGCTGAAATCCTCCGAAAATGCCGCTGCATATCTGAATGCAGTTTTGGAAGAGGGTGACAAATCAGCGATGCTGCTAGCTTTGCGGGAAGTGGCGCAGGCTAACGGCGGCATGACCGCAATTGCCGAAAGATCACACGTAAAACGCGAGAGTCTTTACCAGATGCTTTCAAAGCGCGGCAATCCGGAACTAACTAGTCTTTTTAATGTGCTTCATGGCATGGGGCTGACCATTACCATACAACCGAGGCATGAGGCCGGGGCATAATTGCCCCCCAAGAATCTCTATTGCACGATCAATCATCTCCGAGGTTGTCCCCGACCCACCTTTTTCTTTCAAGGCTTCTACTATTGGTCGGAAGAAACACGTAAACTCTGGTCCTTTTCCTCGTGCCATTTTATTCATCTCTTTTTTACGAGCCAGCCGTTGACACGTCCGGGCGGTTTTATGCCCGGTCGGTGTCCAACGGTTTGGGTACGCCCGTCATGGGCGTGAACTTATGGGGTGCAAGTCCCCTGTATTTGAATCC
>JBAXVG010000082.1:0-17104 GCA_037129255.1 Desulfuromonadales bacterium
CCGCAGACCGCAGACCGCAGACCGCAGACCGCAGACCGCAGACCGCAGACCGCAGACCGCAGTAAGTAGTAAGCATATACAAGTTTTCTTTTCTTCTGGCCCGCCCGGTATCCATTGCCTCGCGGGCTTTTTTGTTCAATAAGCAGGCCGCTTTCCGGTGAGTATCGGAGTGCGGCCTTTTTTGTGTCGGTTGCTGTGAAAATTCAGCTACAGGAGGGAGGAGTTATGAACGTGAGGCTTGGGGTCAGATTTCTGGTGTTGTGCGCGTATTTGGTGCTGATGGGTTGCGGAGGGGGTGGTGGAGGCGGTGATGGTGGTGGAGGTGCTGGAGATGCTGGAGGTGCTGGCGGTGGTACACCAAACCCATCTGCTAACACGCAGGTTAATGTCAATAAGTCTGAAATCGGTGGCAATGGCCTAGCAATCAACTCTGCAACCAGCGATTCTCTTTCCTTGGTTGGGGAAAATAGCAAAGCGTCAAATATTTCCGTTTCATCAACATTGCCTCAGTTACTCGCTGTAACCGATTCAAATAATAAGTTGAGAGGATTAACATTTTCGCTAATTGATTCGACTACCAATAATATTACAATAAGGGACGTAAATGCCCATAATACGGCAATCAGCTTACTTCTCTTTACTCCAGGCCTGACTACATATGATCCATCCGCATTAACTACAACTGTTAATAAAATTGAACAATTGTCAACGCTTATGGCGTTTGAAGACTATCTTAAAGTTAACCTGCGAACAATGACGATTGAAGAGATTACTGCCACTCAGGATTATTTCAATCTGTACAAAAGTTGTATAGATGAATACTTAACAAAGTATGTAAGAAGTTCGCCAAAAATCAACTCAAAATTAGCATCTGATAATGCGAAGTATCTTTTTATTATACCGCTAAATGATGCGATTTCTTCTTTGTATGGAAGTACCTATTTTACGTTACAAAATTACGCTAATAGATACGTTAATGTTTATCGAAGAGATATCGATTGGAATAACTCAGTTGTCTCTACTACTTTGATAAAAAGAGATATGAAAGGCGCAAAAAAGGCTTCAATCGAATCATATTTATTTGATTGGGCAAATATAGTTTCGCCGACTATATTCAACGACAGCAATAAAATAGACTTTACAAAAATTCAGAAGGTTGAATATTGGATATCTGGCCCTGGATTTAATATCAGTGCTGCCGATCAATTGCCATCTTCAATATCAAGTGATCTAGGTCAATGGATTTGGAATGATGGATTATTTTATACAACGTTTGATTATATTTTATTGCCATTCCTAGACTTTATTAGTGGCGCAGATTCTGCTGAAATAATTGAGCTGGCAGCCACAGTTAAAAATAGTATTGACGCGGTAAAATGGTCGGTTTTATCTATGGAGTTTATTAATGCTAGTAGTAATAAAGACAGAGCGGTAGCATGGGTTAAACTTGTAAAGCAAGTAACCCTTGCTGCTGAAAAAGTACTTGAAAATCAGGGCAATAAAGCTCTTAAACCTCTTAAACTAGCGATGGGCTGGGTTAATATTATATTCGGTAGTGCAAATTGCCTTTATAGTGTTGGTGAATTAATGGCTCTCCCGCCTACAGTAAAGATGGAAATAACTAACGATGATGTTACTTCTCCTACAATTCCCGGAAATGTCACAGCAGATACTATATCTTCCAGTCAAATAAATATAAGCTGGGCAGCCTCAACTGACAACACACTTGTTAGCGGGTATAAGGTATTTCGCAATGGAATATTAGTTAAAAATGTGACGACAGGAACAACTTATTCAGACACTTCACTTCTGCCCTCTACACAGTATTGTTACACAATATCTGCGTATGATCCTAAAGGAAATCAGTCTGGTACAGGCACAAATGTTTGTAAATCTACTTCCGCCATAACCCCATCCACCTATTCCATCTCCGGTCAGGTTACCTCAAGTGGTACTGGGCTTTCCGGAGTTACTGTAAGCACTTCCGGCGGATCGGCCACAACTGACGGCAGTGGCAATTACTCCATCAGCGGTCTTACAAACGGCAGCTACACGGTGTCAGCCTCCAAAACCGGCTATACCATGTCGGCCAGCCAGTCGGTAACTGTCAGCAGCGCCAATGTAACCGGCAAGAACTTCACTGCTACTTCCAACACTACCGTTAACCCGTCAACGTATTCCATTTCCGGTCAAGTCACCTCAAGCGGTGTCGGACTTTCCGGCGTGACCGTAAGCACTTCCGGCGGATCGGCAACCACCGATGGCAGCGGCAATTACAGCATCAGTGGCCTTGCAAACGGCAGCTACACGGTCTCGGCTTCTAAAACCGGCTATACCATGTCGGCCAGCCAGTCTGTAACCGTCAACAGCGCCAACGCAGGCGGCATAAACTTCACCGCTACGCTCATTCCCTCGACCTATTCGATCTCCGGACAGGTTACCCTGAACGGAGCCGGTCTGTCAGGTGTGACGGTGACTCTCGCCGGCAGCGGTTCAACCAGCACAACCACCGATTCAAGCGGGAATTATGTATTTTCCGGGGCACAAAACGGCAGCTACACCGTAACAGCCTCAAAAACAGGCTATACCATGTCGGCCAGCCTGTCGGTAACGGTCAGCAATGCCAACGTAACCGGCAAGAACTTCACCGCCACTGTTATTCCCTCAACCTACTCGATCTCCGGACAGGTTACCCTGAACGGAGCCGGCCTGTCAGGTGTGACGGTGACTCTCGCCGGCAGCGGTTCAACCAGCACAACCACCGATTCAAGCGGGAATTATGTATTCTCCGGGGCACAGAACGGCAGCTACACGGTAACAGCCTCAAAAACCGGCTATACCATGTCGGCCAGCCTGTCGGTAACGGTCAGCAATGCGGACGTGACCGGCAAGAACTTCACCGCAACAGCGATCCCGTCAACCTATTCCATTTCCGGCAAAGTCACCATGAACGGCACGGGTCTACCGGGTGTGACGGTGACCCTCACCGGCAGCGGTTCAACCAGCACCACCACCGACTCAAGCGGGAATTATTCGTTCAGCGGGGCGCAGAACGGCGGCTATACCGTCACGCCGACACTTGCGGGATACGCGTTCACTCCGGCGAGCAGAGCGGTGACTGTCAATGGCGCCAATGCAACCGTTCAGGACTTTACGGCAAC
Source organism: Desulfuromonadales bacterium (assembly GCA_037129255.1). Classification (GTDB taxonomy): domain Bacteria; phylum Desulfobacterota; class Desulfuromonadia; order Geobacterales; family Pseudopelobacteraceae; genus JACRCG01. Next base: position 3,162 of record JBAXVG010000082.1, read on the forward strand.
TAACACCGGCTCCATTACAGGTCGCTGGTAAGGAGGAGATATACATGAAAAACACAATCATCATAGTGCAGAACATGATCATGGCCCTGGCGGTGTTGTTTCTCATAACCGGCTGCAGTGGCAGCGTCAACAGCGCTTCTTCCACCGGAGAAACCGGTGCTATCGTGGCCAGGCTGGTGTGGAGCGACGCCAAGCCAACAGCCAAAACCGTTGACCTGGCCCCGGCCGGGGTGGCAACAGTGCGGTTCGTTATCTCCGGCAGCAGCATGGCCACCGTACAGCAGGATTTTGCCGCATCAGCCGGAACCGGCACCATCGGCGGCGTTCTTGCGGGGAGCGGTCGGACTTTTACGGCACAGGGGCTGGATGGTTCCGGCACGGTTACCTATCAGGGTTCGGTCAGCAATGTTACCGTCCAGCCTGGGCAAACAACCGATGTCGGCACAATCACCATGCTGCCTGTTACTCCGGCAACCGCGCCGACAGCGCCTTCCGGATTAACGGCAAGCGCGATTTCCTCCTCACAGATCAATCTTACCTGGGCGGATAACGCCACCACCGAAACCGGCTTCAAGATCGAACGCAAGAGCGGAACCAGCGGGACATACGCCCAGATAGGCACAGCCGCCGCCAATGCGGCCAGCTACAACGACACCGGGCTTACAGCATCCACGGCCTATTACTACCGGGTACGGGCGACAAACAGCGTCGGGGATTCCGGATACTCCAACGAGGCCAATGCGACTACATCGGCAGCAAGCGGGGGCGGCACCGGTGTGGTACAGCTTCCCAGAACCGGCCAGACCGCCTGCTACGACGCCAGCGGGGCGGTGATCGCCTGCGCCGGCACCGGACAGGACGGGGCATTGCAGAAAGGAGTGGCGTGGCCCAATCCGCGCTTCACCGACAACAGCAACGGTACCGTCACCGACAACCTGACCGGGCTGATCTGGCTGAAAAACGCCAACTGTTTTGGCACGCAAGCATGGACCGCCGCACTGACCAGCGCCAATACGCTGGCCAGCGGCGCCTGCGGCCTGACTGACGGCAGCACGGCCGGACAGTGGCGGTTGCCCAACATAACCGAACTGGAGAGCCTGGTGGATTCGGAGCGCAACAATCCTGCACTACCTGCCGGCCATCCGTTTACCTCTGTCCAGTCCGATAGCTATTGGTCGTCGAGCAGCTACTCCTACAATGCTACCTACGCTTGGCTCGTGATCATGTACGATGGCATCGTGTACGGCAACGGTAAGAGTAAGTATAACTATGTTTGGCCCGTGCGAGCCGGACAGTAGGTTATTTGGGGATTTATGGCTCGTTATGATCATCTGCCGATTTTATCGTAGTACCATGAAGCTGGCTTCCCCTCACCCCCGGCCCCTCTCCCTAAGGGCGAGGGGAGCAATACCCAATCCCCTTCGCCCCAGGGGACCCAAAAGCGGGCCTAAAGGAGAAGGTGGCCGAAGGCCGGATGAGGGGATACGGCAGCCAGAACCATGCAAAATCGGTGGGCAAACATACCTGCCCACCCCGAACCTTTAACAAAGTTATAAATTTAGGAGGACTAAACCATGCAAAAAATCATCAGGATTACGCTTCACACACTGCTGCTCTCATCGCTGTTCATGCTCAGTTCCGCATTCGCCGCCAGTATCACGCTGCCGCAAACCGGTCAGAAAAGTTGCTCAGACGCTGACGGCAAAGCCATCGCCTGTGCCGGCAGCGGGCAGGACGGCGCCTGGCTGAAGGGCGCCGCCTGGCCGGCGCCCCGTTTCACCGACAACAGCAACGGCACCGTCACCGACAACCTGACCGGGCTGATCTGGCTGAAAAACGCCGACTGTTTTAACACGCAAGTATGGACCGCCGCACTGACCTGCGCCAATACGCTGGCCAGCGGCGCCTGCGGTTTGACTGACGGCTCCAAATCTGGCGATTGGCGGCTGCCGAACCGGAAAGAGCTGCAGAGTCTGGTGGACCGCTCTAAAAATAGTCCGGCATTACCTGCCGGCCATCCGTTTACTTCTGTCCAGTCCAATAACTATTGGTCGTCGAGCAGCTACTCCAACCGTGCAACCAACGCTTGGTACGTGTACTTGAACGATGGCTACGTGAGCAGCAACTATAAGGTTATCATTAACTATGTTTGGCCCGTGCGAGCCGGACAGTAGGTTATTTGGGGATTTGAAGTTTTGGGAAGCTTGAAATTTGAGATAGATCCGGGAGGTAGTATGGCTTTAACACCACTGGACCAGAATGTTTTCTATAAGCGAACGGAGCAGAATTTCCCTTCGGGATATCTGACACTCATCAGCATCATTCAAGGCGCGGCGATCAGTTTACTGGCAAAAGAAGTATATGACGATTTTGACATCGTTTGTCTGTTACGTAACGGTATTTCATCCGCAGACATTGTCAATGCGCTGTTCGTAATCATGTCTGTAGGGACGGTCATCACCATTGTGCATGAATATATCTGGTTTAACGGCGTATTCAGGTGGATGCCCAAAGTTCAGGATTCAGCTATCCCGGTACTGTTGGGATATTTTGAAATCAATGCCATCCTGAGCTTAACTGATCCGCTTAAATGGTGGTTTTGGGCTTTTTGCACCTGCGCCGTAGGGGTGTGGGCATATTACAACTCTTCCAGGAACTGCAGGAATATCTGCATGGAGGATGACAAGGATGCACAGGATTTCATCGATACATCGCTGAAAAAAGATATAACATTAGCTGCTGTCGGCACGTTGTTGAGTTTGAGCATGTTTGCGATTAATTTTATGCTCTATTCCGTCGATCCGTGCACGGAAATAGTGTGCGGTGGTACGATTAAGGACATTGCCAATTTTATCGGCGGACTGTTATTTATGATAATATTTTACCTCATCGTAGTTGAGGGGCAACAAATGATGGATAATCTTCCAAATATATTAAAAGAACGCGACAAATGCCCCAACTCAACAAAGGCAGCGAGTGCCTTGGGTAGTTCCGGTGACATGATACAAAACTCACCTTTCCCCAACAATTGACCGCTTAAGCACCAACCCCCGCCGGTACCCGCCGCGCGGGGGTTTTGTTTTATAAAATTCTGTCAAATCTGGACTTGACGCTATCATAACGCATGGTTTACTATGCCAAACATGAAAGCAATACTTGAATACCATATCAAATACGACGACAGCGACGGAAACATCGTTGAAATCAAAATATGGCGCGTACTGGTTACTGATCATACACCGCATGGTTTCAAATACACACTGGTTTACATCGTTGATGGTGTGCGTATTGTAGGATACGACAACGAGCGAGGCAAGGGCGATCACAGACACTTTGAAGGTGCAGAACATCCGTACCGGTATCGCGGTGTACAAGCGCTGTTAGATGACTTCAAGACCGACATGGAAGCGGCCAAACGGAGAAAATAATATGAAAGCAAATTTCAGAACAATCGGAATTAAAAGCCTGGACGAATGTCTTTCCGACGCAGCAGCCTGCATGAATGCCATAGAACGGGGCGAAAAGGTTAAAAAAATTTCCGCCTATTATTTTTCCAGCTTCGAGGCTTTCCGCAAGGCCATGACTCCGCAGCGGTTTGCACTGTTGAAGGTTATCCGTGAAAAACAGCCTGAATCAATACAGTCATTGGCAAAAATTACCGGGCGAGACATCAAAAATGTATCCGAAGACCTGAAAGCGCTTTCCTGTATGGATTTGGTCAGCTTGGAACAACATGGCAAAAGCAAAGCTCCCCGTTTGAAATATGGCGGCATACGACTTGAGGTGGCGGTATAATCAAACCATCCTCCCGAAAATTGACCGCTTAACCACCCACCCCCGCCAGCACCCGCCGCGCGGGGTTTTTTATCTTGACTCCGTATACGTCTGTAGTACTATGAACTACATGAATATTGTCTTTGATGCCTCAACGCTAATCCTGCTTGCAAAAATCGACCTTCTTCGTATCGTCGCGGAATGCTACAGCATTATCATTCCCGATAAAGTGAAAACTGAAGCATTGGCGGCTGATTCGTCCGATGCAATGGCTATCCGCTATTTGCTGGACAGCTCACTCATCAGGACAATGTCTATAAAGAATGGGCGGAACTTTGAAAAGTTTGTAACGGATTTCAGAATACATGACGGGGAGGCTGAAGCGCTCTGCCTGGCGCTCGAATTATCGGCTCCCGTAGCCGTTGATGACGGACCCGCTATCAAGGCATCCAAAATAATGGGAATAAAGTTCATTACCGCTATCCATTTCGTTATCAATTGCGCTCAGACTGGCGCAATGAATCAGGTTGTCGCCTTGGAAAAGCTGAAAAAGCTCTCAATTGTGGGCAGATATCGGCTGCAAATAATTCAGGATGCGGAAAAACGCATTTGCGGAGGAGGAATATTATGACTGTACTAAGCTTGAGACTCCACGACAGAGAGATAAACAGAATCACAGAGCTGTCGCTGACAGAGCGAAAGGACAAATCGAGCGTCGCAAGAGAACTTATCGACTACGGTTGGGAGTTTGTCATGCTTCGACAATACCGGATTGGTAAAATTTCTGTTGGTACACTTGCTGAAAAGCTGGAACGGCCCATTTCTGAAACCATTGACCTTTTATCCGAGTTCGGCATAACAGCGCCACTCGATTTTGATGATTACCTTCAAGGGCTTGATGTACTGCCCGGAGTTCGGACGTAATATAAATACTACTCTCTCCGACAATTGACACGTTATCAAGTCCGTGTAACCGCAACAGCAGTATCATCGCAAACAATCGTGTCGTTTTCGATATAAAGGGGAACGACTATCGTCTGATTGTAGCGATAAATTACCGCTTCGGCATCGTCTATATCAGGTTTGTCGGCACTCACCGCGACTATGACCGGAATCACGGTGTACAAGCGCTGTTAGATGACTTCAAGACCGACATGGAAGCGAAAAACTGGAGAAAAATCATGAAACATGACCAGAGAAAATATACCTATCGTATTGAGTGGTCGGCAGAAGACCAACTCCATATTGCCCGTTGTCTTGAATTCCCCTCCCTGGCAACTCATGGAAATACTCCGTAAAAGGCGCTCAAAGAGATCGAATGTGTAGTGGCGGAATTTATTCGCTGGCTAGAAGACGAAGGGGGTGTTGTGCCTGAACCTCTCGGTACCAGACACTAAAAGGGAAACATTACACTGCGAGTACCACCGGACGTGCATCGGAATCTGGCAATTCTTTCCGCCGAACAAGGCGTATCGATTAATCAAAGAGCCAGTTGAGGGCGTACACACGCGATTACATCCCACTTGGCGCTTTGCAAAGGGGGATTAAGGGGGATTTGCTTTGGTCTCTTTTTTCACTTTCCCCAGATAGGCACATTTAACCTCTTCATTTTCAAGCAACTCTGCTGCCGGTCCTTCCAGAATAATCTTCCCGGTCTCAAGGACATAACCACGGTCTGCCAGCCGGAGAGCCGCCTTGGCGTTCTGCTCGACCAGTAAAATGGTCGCACCCTCATCACGGAGCATACGCACTATCGAAAAAATCTCTTTGATGACCAGCGGGGCCAGCCCCATTGACGGCTCGTCCATCATGACCAGTTTGGGACGCGCCATCATGGCCCGGCCGATGGCGAGCATCTGCTGTTCCCCGCCGGAGAGTGATCCGGCAAACTGGGTCTCTCGCTCCAAAAGACGTGGAAAGAGCTTGTAAATACGTTCAAGGTCCTCCAGGACGTCACTTCCCCGGTTTCTCCTGTATTGCACATAACCGCCGAGAGTGAGGTTTTCTCTCACAGTCATCGGAGCAAAAACCTGTCTCCCCTCGGGAACAAGCGAACATCCGAGAAATACGATCTTCTCGGTGCTTGTCCGGGTAATCTCCTGGCCGCCAAAGTGTATCTCTCCGGAAAGAGGCCTCAACAGGCCGGTGATTGTTTTCAGAAGTGTGGTCTTGCCGGCGCCGTTTGCGCCGATTATTGAGACGATCTCGCCCGGGTTAACCCGGATAGAAACATTCTGTATTATCTTCAGGTTGTCGTATCCCGATTCGAGGTTTTCTATCCTAAGCATCTTCCTCGTCCTCTCCGAGATAAACATTGATAACCTCACTGTTTGACTGGACAGCGAGCGGTATATCGTCAGCAATTTTTTTACCGTAGCTGAGGACTAAAATCTCATCCGATATTTCCATGACAAGGGTCATGTCATGTTCTACGATAAGCACGGTTATGCCTGTGTCCCGAATTTTCGAAATCAGCGAACCCAATTCGGCTGTCTCACTCATGTTGAGTCCTGCGGCCGGCTCGTCCAGCAACAGCAGCCTGGGCTCGCAGGCAAGAGCGCGGCCAAGCTCGACATTCCTCTGCTGACCGTATGAAAGCGACGTTGCCTCAATGTCGGCCAGATTCTCCAGCTCCAGGAACGCCAGAATGTCGTGGGCTTTCGCCTTGATCCTTTTTTCCTCACTCCATGTATACGGCATGCTCAGCATGCCGGCGACAAAACCGGCTTTACTGTGGATATGCCTGCCGATCATGACGTTTTCAAGTACCGACATCTTCGGAAAAAGGCGGATATGCTGAAATGTACGGGCCATTCCTTTGGACGCAATCTGGTGAGGCCGTAGACCCTGAACATAGTTGCCGCCAAAGTTGATAACACCGGTATCGGGCGCAATCACGCCTGAAATCAGGTTGAAGAGTGTTGTCTTGCCGGCTCCGTTCGGACCTATGAGTGCCTTGATCGAACCTTCCGGCACAGTAAACGATACTTCATTGACCGCCTTAAGTCCGCCAAAACGCTTCGAAAGATTTTCAACCGACAGAAGGGGAGTCATGTCACCGCCCCCTTACGTGTGAAGCGCCCGAAGAGAGATTTCAGATCACCCAGAACCTGCCTCCTGATCAGCCCATCTGGAGCAAACAGCATGATCAGGATCAAAATAACGCCGAAAACGGCATCGTCATAAGTACCGAATGAGCCGCGTAGAGAAAGATAATTAAGTATCAGACTCATGGAAATCGCCCCCCAGAGGCTCGTCATGCCTCCGATGGCAACAATCGCCACATATCGGACCGATTTCATAACCGATGCCTCCGATGGTCCGATACTTCCGTTGTAGTGGGTGAGAAGCACTCCAGCAATCGCAGCAAAGCCGGCGCTCAGAACAAAAACCCTGAGCTTGTAGTTCGCAGTGGGTATGCCCATGGCCTCGGCTGCATCCTCTGCCCCGTGGATTGCTGAAAGAGCGCGCCCGACCCGGGAACCGATCAGGTTCAAAAGAGCTGTCATGCCTGCGACTACGATCCCCCATGCGACGTAATAGTTCAAAATTTTCCCTGGACCGCCGCCTCCAATCATTACACCGGGAAATAGCGAAAAGCCGGGTACACCTGAGAGACCGTCAGCTGCACCGAGGCCCGACGTGCCGAGAACGATCCGGTAAATTATGATCCCAAAACCGAGAGTCGCCATGGCCAGGTAATGTCCCTTCAGTTTCAGAACCGGGCCGCCAATGACGTAAGCAACAATAAGCACGGTACATACGGATAGAATGCAGGCGGGCCAGGGATGAAAGGCAAGGAGTTCAGCTCCGTACAGATCTTTCTTCACAACCAGGAGACCAAATTTCGATAGAAGTGCAACAAACGGTTTACCTTTCAGAACAGTAAGATCATGTGTTGTGAGAAATGCCGACATGTAACCGCCGATGGCAAAGAAGCCGGCATGCCCCAGCGAGATCTGTCCCGCATAGCCTATAAGCATGCAGAGACCGATTACCAGGAGTGAATAATAGGCCGTCATGGTGAGCTGCGTGAGCAGAAACGAACTGTCCGTCAACTGGGTGACAATCTGGATGGCAACAATCGCAACCGCGAATCCTGAAATCTGAAGGAATTTGGCAGACATTAATACTCCTTGAGGCGAGCTGCAGCGGCGTTGCCAAAAAGACCGCTCGGCTTCACAAAAAGTATGGTGAGCATGATTGCGATCGAGACAACATCCTTATACGCTGCCGGAAGCGCCCAGATGCTGAATGACTCCAGAATGCCGAGTATCATCGCTGCGGCAACGGCGGCAGTACTGTTGCCGAGACCTCCCAGTATCGCGACGGTGAATCCCTTGATGGCAAGCTGCGAACCGCTGTCATACTGGACATAGGTGATTGGGGAGACGATACAGCCACCGAGCGCACCGATGGCTGCGCTGAGCATGAACGAAAACGTCACCATATTCTGAGCGTTAATCCCACAGAGCCGCGCCGCCTCGCGGTTAGCCGAACAGGCTCGCATCTGTTTTCCGAGGAGTGTAAAATTGAAGAAAATACTCAGGAGAATCACCATTATCGAACTTATTCCTACCGCCCAAAACACCTGCGGTGATATGAAAACACCGCCAAGATTGACCGAAGTTACCGAAGTACCAGTGAAATACGGAAGCGCTGTTACGCCTTCGCCCCAGATGTGCAGAGCCATTTCCCGGATAAGTATCGACAGGCCAATGGTGATGATTATCATGCGAAGAACTGACGGCTTATGAAGCCATCGGATGAAGACTATTTCAATTAATGCGCCGATAATCATGGTAATTATAACTGCAGATACAATCGCCAGGGGCAGCGGCATGTATTCCTTGAAAGTAAATGCCGTCATGCCCCCCAGCATTACGAATTCACCCTGGGCAAAATTGATGATCCCTGTTGTGTTGTAAATAATATTGAAGCCGATCGCCACGATGGCATAAATAGTACCGTAGGTGACGCCGGCAACAATATATTGAAGTAACAGTTCCATAATAATGCCACCCTCTGAAGGTTCTAAAAAAACACGGGGCCAAAGCCCCGTGTCTAGGGATAATAAATACCGAAAATACTATTCTATTCAGCCTTTAGCCTAAATACCTGCACAGCTGCATTTTTATTTCTTCTTTTTTGCCGGCTCGGCTTTTTTCTCTGCTTTCTGCTCCAGCATAACAAATTTGCCATTTTTTACCGTCAGCATCTCGAAAGCATCGATGGTAAGTCCGTTATGGTCCGTGGCAGAAAAGTTGAAGACTCCACCGGTACCTACGATACCCTTTAATCCTTCAATGGCGCTTCTCACAGCTTCTTTGTCCAGACTGTTAGCCTTTTCTATGGCTTTTTGGAGAACAAGCATTGCGTCATAGGCATGGCCGCCAAATGTACTGGCTGCATCAGGCTTGAATTTCGCCTCATAATCCTTTTTGTAATTTACCAGTACGGTTTTCTGCGGATGATTATTGGGGAGAGTATCAGCAATCAGCAGCCTGCCAGCCGGAAACATTACGCCCTCAGCTGCAGCTCCGGCAGCTTCGGCATACTTGACATTGCCAAAGCCATGACTCTGGAATATCGGTCCGATGAAGCCAATCTGGCGTGCATTCTTGATGATGATAGCTTGAGCAGGCTCAATTGACCAGTTGATGATCACTTCTGCTCCGGATGCCTTCACCTTGGTCACTTCTCCCGTCAGGTCGTTTGCAGCTTTGTCATATACTTCGTTGCTCACAATCGTAAGGCCGTGCTCACCGATAAGCTTTTCAATCTGTCCTTTGCCGGCATTGCCGAAACCTGAATTACTGGAAAGTATGCCTACTTTTGTGAGTTTCATCTTCTTGATTTGCTCTAAAATCTTGATTACAGCATCACTATCTTTCTGGGGGGTCTTGAAAACATACTTTCCTACCGGATTTACTATCGCTTCTGCAGCCGCACATGAGAGAAGAATCGTCCTGCCTTCCTCAGCAAGTTTTTTTATGCCCATCGTTTCGCCGCTCGTAGAAGGCCCGATGATAGCAAGTACTTTTTCTTCCTCAATCAGTTGTTTCGCAAAGGAAACTGCCTTTTCTGTGCTTGCGCCGGTATCCTTAATGATGAGTTCAATCTGCTTTCCTTTGAGTCCCCCTTTTTTGTTGATGCCTTCGACCAGCATCTCCAGTGACCGGGCCTCAGGCGCTCCAAGAAAAGAGGCTGGGCCGGTCACCGCAAGCAGCGCACCGATCTTGACCGTATCCTTTGCCGCCAACACTGGGGAAACGAGTACAACTACCATGAACGCAAGTACTGCCAGAATCTGAGCAAATTTCATAACGCCTTCTCCTTTTCTTATCATTTTTGACCTCCAGCAGATTTTTCCGCACCATACTATATTTATGAGCTGATTGACCAGAATTATTAATACGCTGCTGATAAGCTCTTATGGCCAATGAATCACTTTATTTAAGCAAAGAAGTACCACTATACTATTTTATATGTCAAGAAAAATCTACGAGTGTAAAACAACAGTTGAAAGAGGGGAGGTAACTTAACACAATGATATTATGGCATTAAATATCATTATCAGGCATGGCTTACTATATATGGTATTGAATTGTGAGTCTAAATTAAATACTTTGTTATTGCTTTTGGGAGTACGTTGATAAAACGTTACGGCAGAACTACCAGTAGCACTCCGCCTGCCAGTACGGTCAGATTGCAGAACGCAGAAACTCCGTGAAGTTTCGAGAATTCCTTTCTCAGCGGATGCTCCTTGCCGGTGGACTCAAAAGAGCCGATCTGCCGTTTCAGCTCTGCAGCGTGCGGTTCTACGTAGAACGACTGGAATGATGTCACTGCCAGCATGATGGCCAGCACAACCACCGGCAGTTTGAGATCAAGCCCGCGACCAGCCAGACGGCAAATCAACGCGACCACTCCACAGGCCAGCCCCCAACGAAAATAACCGGGGAACAGGTTTCCTACAATGCGAGCGGCGGTATCGCGGTTCTCGGTCTTGAAGAGGATTGGGGTCAGCATCAGCGTAAATATGGCGTTACCGCCGGCCCAGAGACTGACCGCCAGTCGATACAGCATGTCGATATAATGCATGGTGCCTCCCGGGTTCAGATAAAGTACGATGAGCTCTTTGCTCAGTTTAACGAAGAATACCGGCAGCGAGCGCACAAAATGAAAGGCCCGCTTTGGTCGCGGGCCTCATTTATCCTGGCTTTTTCCCTGTTTCAGGGGATTACGGACTTGAACTAAACAGTCCGAAGTTGGCTTCCTATGTCCTTACTACGGTCTGGCGGAGTATCCTCATTCATACGGGCCATCCTTCGGTATAACTCTTTGTCTGTTACTGCAAAGATCCATTGATGCTCTGTTACTCTTTCCTCTTTGAAATATGCTGCCAGATAGCGCTACCTGAATTAAATATATACTCTCGAGGCAATAAAAAACAGTCTGTTTTTATATTTTTTTCTGATGTATGATCCGGGGTTGGATGTTATTTGAATCCGTATCGTTTTCATACTCGACTAAATTTGTTAATGCCAGTTCCACCCTTTTCTGCCAAGTAAATCCCCTGTTAATGCAATAGAAGAGAGACCGTCGCAGCAGTGGACATGGCGGCATGGAACATGTTATCAAGGCGCATGCATGCTCGAACCTTTCTGCATATACTATTGATAGCAGTCCTGTGGCTGTTGATACCCGACAGAATCTGGTGCTGTGACCTGCTGATCGTTCAGAGCCGGCGTTCCCCGGCGTATGAAGATGTGCTGAGAGGATTGCGCTCAGTGTCGCGATTTTCTGAGCGCGTCATCGTGCTCACCGAACATAACGAGATTGACCTCGCGCGGATTGCACGCGAAGAAACTCCGGTTGCCATCGTAACCTTGGGCGATAATGCTCTGGCAATTGCTCGCAAGGTGCGACAGACACCGGTCATTGCCCTTATGGCAATCAATTACCGGGCTAGTATGGAAGAGCACCCTACTATGACCGGTGTAGAGGTGCAGCCACCACCGGAACAGTTCCTTCTCATCTTCACCTCAATCAAGGTACGCAAGGTTGGAATTGTAAGCAACTCCTCCCGTAGTGCCGCATATATCAAGCTCGCGCGTAAGGTTGCTGCCGGATTTGAAATTGACTTGCTGGTACGGGACGTAAAATCATCCAGGGAGGTACCGGGGCAGCTGAGTTCGCTGGCGGGATTGGTGGATGCGCTTTGGATGCTGCCGGACAATGTTACCGCCAGCGGCGAAGCGGCAGATGCCCATTTTATGTTCTCTGCCAGCCACAAGGTTCCCGTGGTTACCTTTTCAAGTGCTTATCTGCCATCCGGAGCCGCCCTTGCTCTTGAAATCGACCATTTTGACATCGGAAAACAGGGTGGCAAAATGGCTGCCTCGCTCATGGATGGTAACGTAGTATCAAACGTCCCACCGGAATCGCCCCGCAAGACAACCGTGAAAAGTAATCCGTCCATACTGCGTCGACTCAACCTGAAGCCGGATCTGACCGAATGAACCTCTTGTACCGTTTCCGGCAATTCCATTCCAGTTTTCGCGGCCGACTGTTCGTTATCTTCACTATCGTTACCGGTATTATCTCAGCCGCTTTTGTATGTCTTCTCATAACAGGCGAGATACTGGATTATCGAGAACGCTCCACAGAAAAGGCCCAGTTACTTGCGTCGCTTCTGGCAGGTAGTGTCATTCTGCCGCTTTATTCGGAAAATATGTCCGAACTGAACCGCCTTGCAACAGGCATGCTCTCTACGCCCCATGTGGCACGTATCTTTATTACGAGCAACGACAGCAGGAAACTGCTTGATATTACCGCTCCACGGGTAGTCACTAACGATGTCCCTCTCGTCACATCATCGGCTCAGGTAATTGCATCAGCCGCCAGTCCGTCGGCAGAAGCCGCCTTGAGCGGGGTTGATCATGTGGTGGCGACTCCGCTAGGATCGGTATCAGTGTCCGTTGATGCCGACGATATGATAGTAACGATTCGTTCAGCTATTCTCAAGACCAGCGGAATTGCCCTCCTGTTCTGGATGGCAGTGGTGGCTGCCTGTTATCCCGTTTTGACAAAGGTAACCCGATCCTTTTCCACCTTGACAGAGGGGCTTGACAGAATGATGGCAGGAAATTTTTCCGGTACGATCATCATAGACAGGGATGACGAGGCCAGCCATGCGGCACAGGCGGTCAACAGGCTTTCTGCCACCCTGATAGAGCGAGAAATTGAAAACCGCAGCTTGCAGGAGGAACTGGTCAACGCAATGCGACAAGAGGTGCAGGAGGAACGGCGGATGATGATGGCCAAATTGATCCAGACCAACCGCATGACATCTCTGGGGTTGTTGATTTCCAGCATCGCACATAACATAAACACACCGAATGGCGCGATCAGGCTGGCCGCTCAATATCTTGCCGCTTCATGGAAAGATGCGCTGCCCATATTGGAACAGGTTACAAAGGAGGAGGGTGATTTTACCCTGGGAGGATTACCATTTGGCGTCGCGAGAGGAGAAATCAAGGGAGCCAGTGAATCAATCCTCGGCAACGCCGAACGAGTTGAAAGGGTGATTCGGGACCTGCGCTCCTACAATCTGGGAGAGCGCAAAGAGCTAAGCCCCGGCGTTTCGGTAAACCGTGTTGTCGAAGAAGCACTAACCATCATCAGAGCCCATGGCCGTCAGGGTGAAATTTCCATCACCCCCGTCCTGTCCTCCCAATTACCGCATATTACCGGTAATCAGTACCAGTTGGAACAGGTAGTAGTGAACCTGCTTCTCAACGCCATGCAGTCCATGCCCGAGAACAAAGGAGCTGTAACAATACGCACCGCTTATTCGGCTGAAGAAAATGAGGTGCGTATAATCGTAACTGACCAGGGAGAAGGAGTTCCGCCGGAAGTCAGAAAACATCTTTTCGAAGCATTTTTCACCACTAGGATTGACAAGGGCGGCAGTGGACTGGGGCTATATATATCGAACTTTATCGTATCGGAACACAAAGGGCGCTTGTCCGTTGATGCCGGGCAAGACACCGGAACAGTGGCTACTGTGTACCTTCCGACAACTGCAGATGATTCGGCATTGTGATGTTGTCAATCGGCTTTGAAAATTGACCCACCATCGGCGTCCAAAATTGACCCACCCC
>JBAXVG010000083.1:0-17078 GCA_037129255.1 Desulfuromonadales bacterium
GTGACTTCCCCCACCCCCCAGCCCCCTCCCGCAAGGGGCGGGGGAGCAAAAGTCCGAACTCCATCTCTATGAGTGCTCTCAGGGAGAGGATGCCGCATCACATTCCTCATTTTGAACCTGCCTGCAAAAAATCCTGCATCATGTAAAGTTTCTTTGCACATTTCTCAAACCCTTGCCAGGCTTGCTTTCATGAGCTTTTCATCCCGGACTGTAAAAATACCTGCATCCGGAATATTCACCCGGTAAGAACCTTATACTTTACTCAATTATTGAAATTGCTTGTAACAGGGGTTAATCGCTGCCTTTAGTCACGGTGTATTCATATCAGACACGATTTGGCATTATCCATGTAACTGCAACCCGCGAGATAATTGATAACACAAAAGAGGGACATGCCATGAAAAAACTGTGGTTGCACGTTCTGCCGCTTCTGATCCCGTCTCTGCTGATCCTGCTCCCGATCGCTGCCCGGGCGTCCTCTGTTGTATTCTCCGCAATCGGGCAAACCAGCGAGCCGCCAGCCGGAGATAACAGAGCTGCACGAATCGACACGCCACGGCCTGATCCCAGGTTTTCCAATGACCGTGACGGAGTCGTCCGAGACAATCTGACCGGACTCATCTGGAGCGGAGATGCAAACCCTCTTTCGACCCGTTCCTCCGGCGCAGACAGCAGAGCTGAGGTTACCTGGCGAAAAGCGCTGGACGAAATCAAACGGCTGAATGCGGACACATATCTTGGCTATGACGACTGGCGTCTTCCAAATCTGAACGAACTGGCATCACTGGTACATCAGGGAGCGCCCGTACAGAGTTCGTGGCTCGGTTTCCAGGGCTTCTCCAATACCGCAGCGTCCCGCTACTGGAGCTCCAGCAGCGCAGCACAGGATGCGGCCAGAGCATGGGCAGTAAACATGGATGGGGGATCGACGGGAACGCTCCGTAAAAGCGGCACTGCACTGGTCTGGCCGGTGCGCGGCGTGTCGAATACTCTTCCCGCCACAGGGCAGGTTGCCTGTTACGATACGGCCGGTTTGCAGACCGAGTGCGCCGGAAGCGGCCAGGACGGCGAATTGCGCATGGGGATTTCATGGCCCGTGCCCCGATTTGCCGATAACGGAAACGGTACGATCACCGACAACCTGACCGGACTGGTCTGGCCGAAAAATGCCAATCCGATCATGGACGCTTACATTGCCCGCACCGGTGCCGGTTCGGCGCTCTGGCCGGACGCCCTCGAATTTGTAGCGCGTCTCAATACCGGGATGTACCTGGGGTACAGCGACTGGCGATTGCCCAACCGTGCTGAAATGGTTTCGCTTGTCAACTATGCCGGGACAACACCCGGCGTCAAACTGAATATGGCCGGCGTCGATGATCTTCAGGATCATTACTGGTCGTCCGACACCTCTGCCGCCAATCAATCGGACGCATGGAACATATTCATGACTGGCGAGGTTGTCGAACGCGGCAAGTACGATCCCCGGTTCGGCAGTTATATCTGGCCGGTCAGAGGCGTGAATGCCATGTTGCCGGCTTCCGACGATCCGGAAGGAGCATATACGTCAGCTCCCGCCTCTCAGGCGGCCGCCGCAGCCCCCCTGAGCGTTACGACCTCGACACTGCCGGATGGAATGGTCGGCACATCCTACAGTCAAAGCCTGACCGCCACGGGTGGCACAACCCCCTATACCTGGACGCGAACCACCGGTAGCCTGCCGGCCGGATTGACCCTCAGCACCACCGGGGTTATCAGCGGAACACCAACCACTGCCGGAACCGGCTCATTCACCGTGCAGGTCAAGGACAAGTCGGCCAGAACCGCTACCAAAACACTCTCAATCATTATCGCCGCCGCGCCGCTCACCATCTCCACCGCAACACTTGCCGATGGTTACCTCACCACCGCCTACAGCCAGACAGTAACGGCGACCGGCGGCAAGAGTGCCTATACCTGGAGCATCAGTGCCGGAACCCTGCCGGCCGGATTAGCTCTGGCCGCCTCAACCGGTATCATCTCCGGCACGCCAACCGCAACCGGTACCGGCAGCATCACCGTTCAGGTCAAGGATGCCGCCAATACCATCGTCAGTAAGCCGCTGACCATCACCGTTTACGCCCTGCCATCCATCACTACCGCCACTCTGTCGGCGGGAGTGGTCGGCACGGCCTATAGCCAGACCTTGTCTGCCACGGGCGGCAAGGCCACCAGTACGTGGAGCATCAGCAGCGGCGCGCTGCCGGCCGGATTGACGCTGGCCGCCTCGACCGGTGTTATCTCGGGTACTCCAACCACGACCGGAACCAGCAGTGTCACCTTCAAGATCACGGACGCCAATGCCAGGAGCACCACTAAAGCGCTCTCGATAACCATCAACCCGACACCACTTACCATTTCCACAGCAACCCTTTCCGATGCTTACCTCACCACCGCCTACAACCAGACAGTGACGGCGACCGGTGGCAAAACCGCCTACACCTGGAGCATCATCACCGGCACGCTGCCGACCGGATTGACACTGGCCGCCTCGACCGGCATCATATCCGGCACGCCGACCGCAGCCGGCGCCGCCAGCATCACCGTTCAGGTCAAGGACGCCGCCAATACCATCGTCAGCAAGCCGCTGACCATCACCGTTTACGCCCTGCCATCCATCACTACCGCCACTCTGTCGGCGGCCGGTATCGGTACGGCCTACAGCCAGACTCTTACGGCAACAGGCGGCAAGGCGGCCTGCACCTGGAGCGTCAGCAGTGGAACGCTGCCCGCCGGATTGACGCTGGCAGCCTCGACCGGAGTTATTTCGGGCATACCTACCACAACAGGAACCAGCAGTGTCACCTTCAGAATCACGGACGCAAATGCCAAGACAGCCACCAAAGCGCTCTCAATCACGGTCAGCACCACGCCTCCATCAATAACAACAACAACCTTGAATAATGGAACCGTTGCCGTGTCATACAGCCAGACATTAACCGCCACAGGTGGCAAGACCCCGTACAGCTGGTCGCGAACAACCGGCAGCCTCCCCGCCAGTTTGAGCCTCAGCAGCGCCGGCGTTATCAGCGGGAAACCAACAGCGCCCGGAATCAGCACCTTCACCGTTCAAGTCAAGGATGGCAACAATGCGGTTGCGACGAAGTCACTGACTATCACGGTGACAACGCCTTTAAGTATCGACCCGACGATAACCTATGATTACGGAACGATCGGAGGGGGGTACAGCCATACCTTCCTTGCGGCAAATGGCGTCCCACCCTATGCCTGGTCAGTTACCAGCGGCCCCCTTCCGGCAGGGCTGTCGCTTGACAGCGCAACCGGACTGTTTTCAGGAACATTGACCGGCGCTTCCGAAGGCAATAACGCTTTTGTGATTCAGGTAACCGATTCAAAAGGTTCGACCGCTTCAGAGACATTCATAATCTATTGTTACCCGGAACTGAAAATATCAACAAACGAGGCCTATGACAGTTACGTCGAATCCTCCTATGGCATTCAACTACTCTCCACGGGGGGTCAGGCTCCGTATACCTGGACCATTATTTCCGGAAGTCTGCCGCCGGGACTGACGCTTGATCCGGCTCTTGCAAAGATCACAGGAATTGCAAACACGGCGGCAAGCAGTACATTTACCGTTCAGGTGCAGGATGTTTATCATGCAAAAGCGACAAAAACATATACGATAAAAATCAGTTCGTATGCTTCTCTCAGTGGAATTGTTACCGATCAGACAACCGGGGCGCCTCTGGCGGGCGTTGCAATAAACCTCAGGCTTGATTACAGGAATCACAATATCAATGACCATCTGTACCTCTGCAATAATGTTCCACTTGCTGCAGCGGATTATGCAAGCGTCGCCGCTAATGATGACGTCAGGCATGTCTGTAAAACGGCTGTTGGCGGCAATGACAACATCATGCAGTTCAAGGTTCGCAATCCGGTTGGAGCAGTGGATCCGTTTACCGTCACCTGGAACGGCTCCGCATCCCTGGAAAGCAGTTATCCTGAATTCCTGGCCCAAAGTTTCAAGCCGACCAGGAGCGGTCTGTTGACAAAAGCCAGCTTTCATATTCCGCATAATCTATACGGAACGATGGGAATTCTGGGCGGTTACATACGAGTGCTGCTCAAATCGAAGCCGGGGGGAGATCGTGGCAATTATCTCGCGATCAGCAGCAATGTACCGGTCACCGGCTATGCGAATATCACCACCCCTGCCTGGGTTGATTTTACCTTTCCGACACCGGCGGCGGTAATCGCCGGCCAGGATTATTATCTCGAAATAAGCGGTTCATACGCGGATGTGTATGCCACCTACTACAAGTATCTGTACGAATTAGTGTGGGATGGTTCGACATATGCGGGCGGTTCCGCATACTCCAAGCAGGGGGGAATATGGGTAAAAGCGTCAACACCGCTCGCTTTCCGCACCTACGTGGACGACCAGCCCGATATTACGACCGACACCGTAGCCAACCGTAACCTGTATATGTATGGCGGTGCTGCTACGTTTGCTTCTTCTTCACTGGGAATGGTAATCAACACCACTACGCCTGACAGTGAAGGAGATTTTGGATACAGTGGTGATGATCTTACCGGAATTTCAAGCATTTTCTCTGATCTCTCAAGCTATTACGATGCGAACGGATGGCTTCAGTTCCAACTTTCAAGCTATCTGGCCAGCCATGATCTCGCTGTTTATCTGGTAACGGATCAGGTCAGCACGACCTTCAACCGCACCTTGACCGCAGTCACCGATGCCGGCGGCGCCTATTCCTTCCCGAATCTCCCCGATGGCACGTACACTGTGGTTATCAGCAAAAATCCATACGACACCGTCATTGCCGGCGGCAGCCTGCCAGCTGGTCAGGCAGCATCCATAAACACGGCGCTGGCAATGAACACTGATCTTCGCATCACAACCAGCACATTTTCGGTCGGTGTCATATACATGGACTATAGCAAGACTCTGACTGTCTCTGGCGGCAAAGCCCCCTACAGATGGTCGGTAGTCAACGGCGCCATCCCGTATGGAATGACCCTGGACAGTAACACCGGAGTGCTATCCGGCAGGGCGACCACCGCCAGATCCAACTTTTTCGTCGTCCAGGTACAGGACGCAAACAACAAAACAGCCCTGAGAGCGTTCACCCTCACGATTCTGGAGACCGCTGTCAAGCCCCGCATGAGTGTATCTCCGGCTTCGATTTCGTTTGGCGGCGTGAGTATCGGCAATCTGTTTGCCTCTGTTGTGACGGTGACAAATGTCGGTTCCACCGATCTTGTTATCGGCGGGGCAACGCAGCCGTCCGAACCATTCCGGACTACCAGCGATACCTGTTCCGGCAAAACGTTGGCTGCCTCCGCCGTCTGCACCATGACGATACAGTTTGCGCCGACGCATACGGGCTCTTTTTACGACATCGTGGATATCCCGTTCAATGATGAAAATTACCCCTCAGTTGCAGTGAATCTGAGCGGCGACGGGATTGTCAGCTATCTTCTGCCCGATACCGGACGCGGAGAATCGGTGAGAAACCCGATCCAATATGCAGTGAACAGTGAGAACAGTGCAACTGACGGCAATACCCGCCTCATGTGGCAGCGAAACGGAAGCGCGGCAGCCATGACCTGGGCGGAAGCCGGCGCCTACTGCAAAAGCCTGACGCTTGACGGTTTTAACGACTGGCGTTTGCCCGGTTTACTTGAGCTGACAACCATCATCAATTATGGCACAGCCAATCCGGCTGTTGATTCGGCCGTGTTTGCGGGTACCCGTTCGGAGAAATACTGGACGACTCATGAAGGGATGGGAAACAAAAACAGCAGCCCGACCCTTTACGCCGGGGTGGTCAACTTTGCCTATGGCGAAGCCTATCCACAGGAAAAGGTCGCCAGCGCTTTTGTCCGCTGTACACGTGGGGAAACTCTCACAAATTATCTGCGTACGACCGGAGATAGATCAAGCAACAGCTACCCCTATGCCAATGCGCCGATTTCAACCGACCAGAGTACCGGTCTGGTATGGGCCGGAAACCCGGTAGCATGCGGATTCGATCCATATGTGTGTGACGTCCTGGGCAGCTGTACCCCGCTCAGCTCGCTCAATGGTTGCAGTATGCTTGAGTACGCCGGCATACGGGGCTGGCGTACACCGACGATCAAGGAGCTGGCGACACTGTCAAGTCAACCCTACTTTCCAAACGGCTGTTCCATCCTGTCCGCCACCCCGTCCGGCAGGCCGGATGCTTCCGGCAATCTCTCAAACATGTATATGTTCTCGCCGGGCAGCGATATCCTTTCCGCCCCGGCAAGCGATTATCACAATGTAGCGTGCGTGAGCGGAGGAGATACTTTCAACGTAAAAAATACCGGCGATGTGGGCAATGTTGCTGTAATGGTTATGGCCGGCGATCTTGCCACCGCCAGTCAGCCACGACAGAAGATTGCCAGGGAGTACCTGAGCACCCATGGCGACAACGTCGATTTTCTTGTATTTCTCTCCACCTTCGAATATGCCCTGCCCGGCGGCGCCCAGGGATTATACACCGGTGTGAAGAACGACACCCAGGGGATCAATCGCCCCCTGTTCGACAACTCGGGCCAGTTCGGCAGCAACGGCAAACTGCAGGGGACCATCGATCTTGGCAACGTTACAACTCTTGCCGCAGCACCCTACGGAGCTAAACTTGATCAGACGCTGATTATCCTGGGGCATGAGCTGATGCACCGCTTCGGGCCCCATGTGAGGTTCAAGGATCCGGACGGCGTCCTGAACAGCGCCCTTTTGGGTGATGGTGACACGCACTGGAGCTATCTGCTTGACTCGAAGGGGTCGCTCATGTACGGCAACGGCTGGATGGACAACGGCAATGGCACGTTCACATCCACCTCGCAACAGAGCGGCTATAGCCCGCTGGACCTTTACCTGATGGGAATGATACCGAAAACGCAGGTACCGCCCATGCTGCTGATCGAAAACACGAATATCGACAAGACCCAACTTCCGCACCTGGGGGATACGATCACCGGCACGGCAAAAACGGTTACGATTGACGACATCGTTGCCGCCGAAGGAGAGCGGACGCCCAACGCTGCAAGCTCACAAAAGCAGTTCAACATCGGCTTCGTGCTGCTGACCAGGACGGGAGACAACGCAACTGCGGCAACACAGGCCATCGAGGTACTGCGTAAGGCATGGGCCGGCAGATTTGCGGAGTTGACCCAAGGGAAAGGGTCGGTCGCAAACATTACCGCTTCGCTGCAGGTTGCAGTTGACAGCCCTGCAGACGGCTCAGTCATCACCGGGCCGGATGTAACGGTGAGCGGGACAGTGATCAACACCGGTGGCGCAGAGACCGGGGTTACCGTCAATGGAATGCCTGCCGCTGTTTCGGGAAGCCGGTTTATAGCTAACCATGTGCCGCTGGTAAAGGGGAGCAACACCATAACCGTTACAGCCACGGATGCGAACGGGCTGACGGCGACTGCAACACGGAGTGTAACCGCGCAGGCAGGACAGTATCTGCGTATCGCATCCAACGTGGAATCGGGAACAGCACCGCTGAATCTTTCTTTTCGTCTCGAAGGCTCATTCATCATCGCCAACCCGCAGATCAGTTATACGGGACCGGTTTCGGTAACGCTGACACCGGGTGCGAGTTCTACGGAATTTACTGCAACGCTGACTGCCGAAGGGACGTACACGTTTACTGCCAGCGCTGTCGGGCCGGATGGGCAAACGCATAGCCATAATGCGACGATAACGGTTTTATCGAAATATCAGCTTGAAACTTTGCTATCAGGCAAGTGGCGAGGAATAAACGATAAAATAGCCTCTGGCGATATAGAGGGCGCGGTGATGTACCTTACATCAACAAAGCAATCTTATTTTCGAGAACTGTTTACGGCTTTGGGCTCCCGCCTTCCGCAACTGGCTGCAGAATCTCAACCACTGGAATTTGTTTTTGCCACGGAAGACATGGCAAAAGGTCGCGTGTTCCAGCAGGAGACGGTACAGGGGAATGTCGTGACTGTCGGCTATCCGGTCTACTTTGAAAGGGAGGATGGTCTATGGCGTCTCAAAAAATATTGATGAAAGTTGGTAAAATTGTTTTCTATCTTTTTGTAGCTCTTTGTCTTGGGGGTTGCGTAACCTATTTCGGTTACGATGGGCCATATGAAGGCAAAGTTATTGACCCGGAGACAAACCAGCCGATTGAGGGGGCGGTAGTGCATGGTACGTGGGTAAAATCGCATCCTGGCCCGGGTGGAGCATCAAGCACCTATTTTGACAGCAGGGAAGTACTGACTGACAAAGAAGGCAGATTCAAAATTGATGGTGTCGGATTGTTGATCCTGTCAAATATGGAGGAGATGGAAATTAATATATTTAAGGCTGGCTATACGCAGATTCATGGTTACTGGAGTACTCTTACTCAAGATGTTGAAAGGCCGAGCGGCAAGGCAACCATCAAGCTGCATCAGATGACGTTGGAGGAGAGAAAGAAGAGAAATATATATTTTCCTGGAATGGTACCTATAAAAAGCATCAGGCTGTTTACACGAGAATATAACAAAGAAACCCTTGAACTAGGGTACCCAACAAAAATGTTGCTTCCTGAGGAGTGATAGAAATGAGAAAAATATTAATTATATTAGTATGTTTGATGATTGCTACAAATTCTTGGTGCTGGTGGGACAAATCAACACATCGACTATTATCACAAGAGGCAGCAGTACGATATTTTGATCTGCTTGATCCGACTTTTCTCAAAACTCCTCTTGAATTGGGAGGGCAAAAGAAACTAGCTGGCATCTGGCTCCAAGACGGATCCCAGCTTGAGGATGCCGGCGAATGGTATCAATATTCATTGGGCATTGTTCGCTCGTTCAATCACTTTCACGACCCAACTAAACCTCTTGCATCCGCAGGTCTTACCGACGTGCCTGCAAGTCTCTATGGCAAGTCTACAGTACTTTGGGCGCAGGATGGAGCAACTCAAACCACTAAAGTAGGCGGTGACTGGTCATGGAAGATGGTACGCGATTATCAATATGGGTATCTGATCGCACTTAGCAAAACTGACGAGGAAGCAAATCTTGCCCGAACGCTCATGGGGCTGGGGTACCAGATGCACCTGTTACATGATATGTCACAGCCGAACCATGTACGCAATGATACTCATATGTTCGATGGTTCCGGAACAACCAGGCTTACAAATGGATTCGAAACCTGGGTAAAAATAATTGATCAAAATGTAAACCTTATTCTCAGCAGCGAAGATGCAAAGCTTATAATAAACAGCGTATCTGTCGATCTGACGCCCGCTTATGATGGTGGTCTGGTCCCCGTGGCTCGTCTGTTTGACACCCGTGATACACCTTTTGCACTGTTGCGGCCTTCACTATCATTTTCGCAAGGGTTGGCAGAATATACCAACACCAACTATTTCTCCGAAGATACGATGTTTGCATCTCAGAGATTTGATGTTACCGATAAGCATTTTTTCGCTTACCCAGGCAAGGCAGAGACTGATATTCAAAAGTTTATCGATAACAATTTACCGGCCATTCCATTTTTTGATACCAACAAAACGTACTTGAATTTCAGGATTTCAAAACCTGCGAATCAGACTACGGGAGAACCTTTGGACTGTCTGGCAAAGCCAGGGCCAAACACTGCAAAGTATTTCAAGCTGTTGGGTGAGGGAAAATTCTTTTACGACTCTTTTGTCCAGGATAATGAGTGCTTCTCTGAACAAGCCCGCAAACTTCTCCCACGCGCAGTTGGCTACTCCAAAGCCATGCTCGAATATTTCTATCGCGGAAAAATAGAAGTCCTGCCAGTGACCTTCAACAGCACTCTGAAGCATATCTGGGTAAAGCTGAAAAACACTACAACCACCGGTGAAGAGATGAGCGGCGGCGAAATCTCCCTTGCCATCAAATACCGCCTCCGAAGTGAAAGCGCAGATCACGTAATCTCCCCTCCAGCCACCAGCAGCGACTACCATTACAAGGTTGTGAAACTTTCCGGTCAGTACGGCATCCCCCGTGATCAGCAATCCGAACAGGTCTTCGATCTGGGAAACGACCCTCTGCCGCTCTTCGCCACTGATGTTACGCTTCAGGTGGTTTATCGGGGACAACTTGGAAATGAGGCAGGTTCAGTCGCCGTCGGCACGGCAATACTCGACAGGTATACTTCCGACATTGCTCTATCTCTTCCTGCCTCCAGCGTCTATGCATCTGCCGCATCCAGCGCCGGCGGCTTCAGCCGTATATCGGTGAACGCCAATAGCCTTACCGACCTGGCACAACCTGACGGAATTATCGAGATGGTCCTGAAATACCGTCTCTCCAGCGATCCTTTCCGGAATGTGGATGTTACAACCCAACCCGCCGATCCTAATGCATTTTATGTCATCCGCGCCAATGAAACCAACGGTGTCAACACCCTTCAGAAGGGGGTTACAAAGGAACTGGTCTTCGACATTTCCGCTACGCCGTTGCCGATCTGGGCCAGCGATGTCTATCTTGATGTTGTCTACCGGAGCTCTGGAACACCGGATGAAAAACCTCTGGCAATCGGGCAGCTTGACCTTGCCGAACCGACTCCGGTAGATGTCTTCAACAACACCGACAAGGTCTGCATCAACCAGCAGTGGTACAATTCCGGCTCCAACGAGGCCATTGCCGCAGTAGGGACTGATAGTTACGGTAATCCCCTGGGCGATGTCTTTCCACACAGTATCAGCAACATCTATTTCAAGGCCGGTCCGGCGAACAGCAGCACTCTCACTGCCACGCCTGCCGACAACAATCTGTCACTATCTACGGCTGTAGCGCCGGGGCATATGCAGCGCCTGGGCTACATCCTTACCGACTACCAGTTCGGCTATACCGCAGACGAGCTGGTGACGGATCTGGACATCCGGGACGATTGGACTTTCTCCTTCGAAAACACGATCCTTCCTGGTACCGGCTTTCCAAATCAGTATGACAAGGGATTGGGAGGGATGTATAGCATACGGGGCCAAAAGATATGGTCTGGTGCAGGACTGATCTACGACAACGAGAATTTTCCGGCTGATTCCCCCGACTGCACGTGGGATGTACTGCAATAATTCCAAGTTGCGTTCAAGATGACATTTTATGTAGGGTGCGCCGTACGACCCTCTGGAGTTTGGACTTTTGCTCCCCCGCCCCTTGCGGGAGGGGGGTGGGGGGTGGGGGAAGTCGCTTACAGGCAATGCACCCTGATAACTTCAAGCACTCCCTCTTGCGGCGGGCTGATTCACTGCTTCTCCCCGAGCTTTTCAAACACCTTCATCAGTTCAATGGGTAGCGGAAAAACGATGGTACTGTTCTTCTCCACAGCGATCTCGGTAAGCGTCTGCAAGTAGCGCATCTGCATGGCGGCGGGGTTTTGACTGAGGGTATTTGCAGCTTCCAGAAGTTGTTGGCTGGCCAGGAGTTCACCTTCAGCTGCTATAACCTTGGCGCGTTTTTCCCGTTCAGCTTCGGCCTGCTTGCCCATGGCGCGCTGAATTTGTTCGGGCAGGTCCACACTCTTGAGTTCGACGGCGGTAACCTGGACGCCCCAGGGCTCAGTGGATGAATCGATGATCTCCCGCAGTCTCAAGCTCAGTTTCTCGCGATCCGCCAGCAGTTCGTCCAGAGTTACTTCCCCGAGAATGGAGCGCAGGGTGGTCTGAGCGATCTGGCTGGTGGCGTAATTGAAGTTCTCCACGCCAAGGATGGCCTGTTTGGCATCCAGCACCTTGAAGTAGACGACAGCACTGACCTTCAGGCTCACGTTATCACGAGTTATGATGTCCTGGCTCGGCACATCCAGCACCACGGTGCGCAGGCTGATGCGTACAGCGGTCTGAAAGGGGCGGAAGACAAAGACGAGTCCGGGGCCTTTAGGATCCTTGTTCACTTTTCCCAGAGTAAAAACCACCAGACGCTCGTACTCGTTGACCACCTTCAGGCAGCTCACGAGCCAGACGAAGGTGATAAAAATGAATGGCGCGAAGCCGAATAACGTGTTGTACAGTGCCAGCATGATGTCCTCCTGAAACAGGGATAATAACTTGTTATTTATTTACTGATAGTAATACCAACAACAAGCCTGCGTCAATTCAATTACAGAGCTGCAGAGGATACGACAATTCAAACGTCACATTCCTGCCTTTACATACAAAATATTGCGCCCCATTCCTTCCTTGACACCATATCTTGTTATAAGGCATAATCCCTCCATCGATTTGCCGGGAGGCTGCACCCCATGGAAGCATCAGATAGTACCGAAAATATAACGTCACCCCCCTTTGTCCACCTCCATCTGCATTCCCAATATTCTCTGCTCGACGGCGCCATTCGTTTTAACGACCTGATTGCCAAAACTAAAGATCACAACATGCCGGCGGTAGCCATAACTGATCACGGCAACATGTTCGGCGCCGCTGAATTCTACCTCCAGTGCAAAAAGTACGGTGTCAAGCCGCTGATCGGCTGTGAACTGTATCTGGCCCCTGATTCGCGTTATTCGAGGGATGCCAAAGGAATCTCCGATGCCGCCTACCACCTGATTCTCCTCTGCGAAAACATGCAAGGCTACCGAAACCTCTCCTATCTGACATCAGCCGGTTACAAGGAAGGTTTTTACTATCGCCCCCGTATCGACCGCGAGTTGCTGACCGGACACTCCGAAGGGTTGATTGCCCTGTCGGCCTGTCTGAAAGGAGAAGTCGCCATGCAGTGCGGACGGGGAAGGATGGAGGATGCCGTCGCCACCGCCCGCTGGTACGGCGAACTTTTTCCTGATCGCTACTACATCGAATTGCAGGAGAACACCCTGCCGGAACAGGATACGGTCAACAAACGCCTGATGGAGGTGGCCTCAGAGTTGAAACTTCCGCTGGTGGCCACTAATGACTGCCACTATCTCAACCGTGAGGATGCCCGTGCCCACGAGGTGTTGCTCTGTATTCAGACCGGCAAGACCATGAACGACCCGACCCATATGCGCTTTTCGGCCGATGAGTTCTACGTCAAGTCGCCTGAAGAGATGAGCGCCGCCTTCTCTTATGCTCCCGAGGCCATCAGCAATACCGTTGTAATTGCCGACCGGTGTAACCTGGAATTGCCGGTGGATGGCAAGACATACCACTTCCCGCACTTTGATCCACCTGAAGGTAAAAATCACGATGATATGCTGAAGGAGCTGGCGACTGAAGGACTCAAGGAACGGATGTCCACTGTCCTGGCAAAACATCCCGACATGTCGCTGGAACAGCAGCAATCCTACTTTGATCGTCTGGCGTCAGAACTTGACTGCATACGGGAGATGAAGTTTCCTGCCTATTTTCTGATCGTATCCGACTTCATACGCTGGGCCAAAGCCAAGGGCATCCCGGTTGGACCGGGCAGGGGGTCGGCCGCCGGCTCGCTGGTGGCCTATGCCACCCGCATCACCGATCTTGACCCGCTCCCCTACAACCTCCTGTTTGAACGTTTCCTCAACCCGGAACGTATCTCCATGCCTGATATCGATGTGGATTTCTGTCAGGACCGCCGCGACGAGGTGATCCAGTACGTGATCGAAAAATACGGACGCGAGAGGGTGTGCCAGATCATTACATTCGGAACCATGAAGGCCAAGGCGGTTGTGCGGGACGTGGGGCGCGCCATCGGCATGGATTACGGAGCGGTCGACAGAATAGCCAAGCTGGTCCCCGATAACCTGGGTATTACTCTGAAACATGCCATCCAGCAGGAAATAAAACTCACTGAAGCAGCGGATGCCGATCCCAGGATCAGGGAACTGCTGGATACGGCGCTCTGTCTGGAGGGGTTGGCGCGTAATGCATCGACCCATGCTGCAGGGGTAGTGGTTGCCCCTCGACAACTTGAGGAGTTTCTGCCGGTTTACAAGGATCAGAAAACAGGTTCACTCATCACCCAGTATTCCATGAAATACGTTGAAATGGTCGGGCTGGTCAAATTCGACTTCCTGGGACTTAAAAATCTGACTGTAATCGAAAATACAGTCAAACTGGTGCGGGAAGGGAAAGATCGCCATTTCGACATAATTACCATTCCGGACAATGATCAGGCCAGTTATGACCTGATCAGTTCCGGTAACACGACCGGAGTATTCCAGCTTGAAGGGAGCGGCATGAAGGAGATGCTGGTCAAGCTGAAGCCATCCTGCTTTGAGGATGTTATTGCCGCCTGTGCTCTCTATCGTCCGGGCCCGCTGGAGTCGGGTATGGTAAAAGATTTCATCGAATGCAAACACGGCCGCCAGAAGGTTGTCTATGAGCTGCCGCAGCTTGTGCCGATCCTGAAGGATACCTACGGAGTCATCGTCTATCAGGAGCAGGTGATGCAGATAGCACGATCGCTGGCAGGCTACTCCCTGGGGCAGGCCGATCTTTTGCGGCGTGCCATGGGCAAGAAGGATGCCGTGGTCATGGAGAAAGAGAAGGTACCTTTTTTGGAAGGAGCTGCAAAACAGGGTGTGAATCTCAAAAAAGCCGAGGCTATTTTCGATCTTATGGCAAAATTCGCTGCCTACGGATTCAACAAATCACATTCGGCGGCCTACGCACTCATTGCCTACCAGACCGCCTATCTGAAGGCCCACTATCCGGTCGAGTTCATGGCTGCGCTGTTGACCTGCGACATGGACAATACCGAAAAGGTCGTTAAAAACATCTGTGATTGCCGTGAACAGGGACTTGATGTGTTGCCTCCGGACATCAACAAATCCGGCCTCTCCTTTACTGTCGTGGACAAATCGATGCGTTTCGGGCTGGGCGCTGTCAAGAATGTCGGCGCCGGGGCTATTGAAGCCATTCTGGAAGCGCGAAAGGATGGCCCATTCAAAAGCCTGTACGATTTCTGCGAACGGGTTGATCTGCGCAGAGTAAACAAAAGGGTTATTGAATCGCTGATCAAGTGCGGCGCCTTTGATGCAGCTGCTGCAGCTGCCCGTGCTGCCCTGTTTGAGGGATTGGAAGCGGCCACAAGCTATGGTCAGAAGATTCAGGAAGAAAACTCCAGCGCTCAGGTTTCCCTTTTCGGCACTGAAGAGGTGGTCAGAGGTAATGGGAGTGGAGGTATGAAGCTTCCTGATGTCCCCGAATGGCACGATAAGGAAAAGCTGGCCTTTGAGAAGGAAGCGCTCGGTTTCCTGATTTCAGGTCACCCGCTGGACCGCTACAGTGATGACATCAAGAGATTGTCCAGTTCGGAGATTGCCAATCTCGTTGAACTGACGGATGGCAGTGAGGTCAGGATATGCGGAATCGTTTCCGCTTTCAAGGAGATCACCACCAAAAAGGGTGACAGGATGGGATTTGCAACCATCGAGGACCTGTCGGGTTCGGTTGAGATCACGGTGTTTTCAGATATCTATTCAGTTTCATCTTCACTGCTGAAGTCTGACGATCCGCTTTTTATTATCGGTAAACTGGAAAAGGGTGAAAAAGGGTGCAAGGTGCTGGTCATGAAAGGGGGCGAGGAGAATAACGGCAAACGCTTCCAACGTGACCGGGGACCCGCCGGAAGCATTAAACTACTCTCCGAGGCACGGGCTCTGACCACCAATAAAGTGCTGTTTACTCTGCGTATGGACTGCGCAATGACCGGGCATATTGATGCGCTGAAAGGTATCATTGAACGCCACCGTGGCGGAATTCCGGCTTGCATACAGTTTGTGATACCCGAGAGAAGCCGCTCCGTAATGCCGTTGCCTGCTGAGATGAACGTGGCTGCCTGTGATGATTTAAGGCTGGAAGTGGAACGATTGTTCGGCTATAATGCCGCGACGTTTGAGTGAAAGAGTTATTTTGAAGTTATCATGATTGGAGGCACATATGGCGACTCCGTTTTATCTTGAGTTTGAAAAACCGATCGTTGAGCTGGAAAAAAAGATAGAGGAGTTGAATGCTCTGTCGGGAAACGGGCTTGACATTGGTGCAGATGTGACGGCGCTTGAAGGACGGGTTGAAGAGATGCGTGCCGATATATTTTCACATCTCTCACGCTGGCAGACCGCGCAGGTGGCTCGACATATCAACAGGCCATTCACGCTTGACTACATCAGTCATATGTTCACCGAATTCATAGAACTGCATGGTGATCGCAACTTCGGAGACGATCACGCCATCGTCGGAGGTTTGGCCCGGTTCGACGGTCAGGCGGTCATGGTTATCGGCCACCAGAAGGGGCGCGATACCAAGGAAAAGGTATTCCGCAACTTCGGCATGCCCAACCCGGAAGGGTACCGCAAAGCGCTTCGTCTGATGCAGATGGCCGAACAGTTCAAGCTGCCGGTGATCACTTTTGTCGATACTCCCGGCGCCTATCCTGGTATTGGGGCCGAAGAGCGCGGACAGGCCGAGGCGATAGCCCGCAATCTTCGTGAGATGGCCGGGTTGAAGACTCCGATCATCGTATGTATTACCGGTGAAGGGGGTTCCGGCGGAGCGTTGGCGATCGCCGTCGGCGATCGAATCCTGATGCTGGAGCATTCGGTCTACGCCGTGATCTCTCCGGAAGGGTGCGCCGCCATCCTCTGGTCGGACGGCACCAAAGGAGCCCAGGCTGCTGAGGCGCTTAAACCTACCGCTCAGGACATCATAAAGCTGGGCGTCATTGATGAGATCATCAAAGAGCCGGTTGGTGGCGCGCACCGCAATCATGAAGCCACGGCGAACAACCTGAAAGAGGCAATTGCACGTAATCTGGCAGAGCTCAGCAAGCTGTCGGGTGATGAGTTGGTGGAAAAACGTTATGAGAAATTCCGGGCCATGTCGCAGTTTATTGAGTAGTGTGAAAGAGAAGGGGGAGATTTTTTATAGTCTCCCCCTTTGCAAAGGGGGATTAAGGGGGATTTGCTTTTGAATGTGACAAAGCAGAATTAATAAACGGTATTAAAAAAACAGTTGACTTTAAGAATTTTTTGTATAAATTTTAAAAAAATTCACTAAAGGCCTACCAATGACGCAGACCGCAGACCGCAGACCGCAGACCGCAGACCGCAGACCGCAGACCGCAGA
>JBAXVG010000084.1:0-16210 GCA_037129255.1 Desulfuromonadales bacterium
GAATTGGGGAATCAACTTGGTTTGTGCAATGTGTAGCCCTGACCCTCATGATTCTTGTGTGTGCCTCCATGCCCTATTCTGAAATATATGAAGTAGTTTACCCGTAAATATCAGAGGTTGCAAGGGAAGTTTAGTAGCTTAATGGTCTAAAAACACCAGATGCTACAACAGGAATTGCAAGTTGCAATCTTGCAAGACTGACAAGGCTTTTAGATGTTTTCATTTTCTTTTGGACGGATAAAACCTTTCATTCAGACGATAACTAATTTATAATCAGACGCATGACAATCACATCATTATATAACCGTTTCGTACAACCCCGATTAACCGAGGCCCTGGAGGATTCTCCTGTGGTTCTGGTGCATGGGCCTCGCCAGTGCGGAAAGACCACCCTGGCGAGGATGATCGGCGCCGCCGGATATTCCTATATCACCTTTGATGATGATGTACAGAGGAGCGCCGCCACATCAGACCCGGTCGGTTTTGTGGGTGACCTGGGCAGGAAGGTGATCCTTGATGAAGTGCAGAGGGTGCCGGAACTGTTCACTTCCCTAAAGGCGGCCGTTGACCGTGACCGCACGCCGGGACGCTTTATCCTCACCGGGTCGGCCAATGTCCTTCTGCTGCCGAACCTTGCCGATTCACTGGCGGGGCGGATGGAAATCCTCCGCCTGTACCCGCTGGCGCAAACGGAGCTTGCCGGGAAACCATCCGGCTTCCTTGACGCTCTTTTCTGTAATGGCTTCAGGAGTACATCCCATGCCCGCTTGGGCCGAGAACTGCCGGAGCGCATCGCCGCCGGCGGCTATCCGGCAGCGCTGGCACGCTCGACGCCTCGTCGCCGTGCCGCATGGTACAGAGATTATATCGAAACCCTGGTGCAGCGGGATGTTCGCCATCTTGCCCGTATAAGCGCCCTGGATGCGCTACCTCGTCTTCTGACGCTGGCTGCAGGTCAGACATCACAACTTCTCAACGTTGCCGACCTCGCATCGCCGTTTCAGGTGAGCCGTCCGACTATCCGGGAGTATCTGACCCTGTTGACCCGTGTTTTTCTGCTGGAGGAGTTGCCCCCCTGGCATAACAATCTTTTGAGCCGTCTGATAAAGACGCCAAAACTCCATATGGGGGATACGGGTGTGGCCTGCGCCCTTCTCAAGATTGACGCGGACGCTCTTGCTGCTGACCGCAAGCTGCTTGGTCAGATGCTGGAGACTTTCGTCTATCAGGAGCTGAGGCGCCAGGCAAGCTGGCAGGAAGACCCGGTTTCATTCTACCATTTCCGCGATAAGGATGGGGTGGAGGTTGACTTTGTGCTGGCGGGGAGCGGTCAGCGCCTTGCCGGAATTGAAGTGAAGGCATCGGCAACCGTTACTGCAGCGGATTTTCGTGGCCTAAAGAAATTGAAGGAATCATCAGGAGAGCGATTTGCCGCAGGTGTAGTACTTTATGACGGTGAATCGGCGGTTCCCTTCGGTGACAGGTTGTTTGCCGTGCCTGTGCGCTGTATGTGGGAGTGGTAGGGTGGAGGAAGTCTTTGGGGTCAGGAGTCTTCCTGGGCGGTTATGGAACTCTCTGATGGCACGCTGACAGAATTTGCAAAGCGAATGAAACGTGACGTTTCCACCTTGAGCGCCGCAATCAGACGTTTTGAGGTGTATCGGGGAAAAAATCCGGAATGTGTAAAGAAGCTGCAGATGCTACAACAGAAATTGCAAGTTGCAATCTTGCAATCCTGACACGGCTTTTTATGCAAGAAAAGAGGAAGTCTTTGGGGTCACCCATTAAAGATTGTAAGCAGCTTAATGGTATGAACAAGCGGCGTAGGAAATACATAGCGGCAGGCCGGCAGCAGCAAGAACAAGAAAGCAACTGAACTCGGCAAGACAATCATGACCGAACGGGAGTTTGTCGAGAAGTATCTGCAGTAACAATAATCGCTTAAATCACAACGGCATAAAAGCCGTAACGACACCACATCGTTACGGCTTTTATGTTCAGGAAGGAGTGCGGATGGAACCTTGAGAGGGTTGCAACATAATTGACTGGCAAGGACTTCACTTTGCTTTGATGGCGGAATAAATATCTGCAGCGGAAGCTTTAGGGAATATATTAGTCTTAAGTTCAAGATAATCGGTTGGTTGGGACATAGTGTCACGTAGAAAAACGGCCGCTTTGGTAATTCCCATGCGCTCAATTATGGTCTGAACCGCTTCGCTTTTAACCTGGGTACCAATCGGTATAATGACATTATTCTTAAGGGCTTTACGCATTTTCTGACTCCTTCAATACTTCAATGGTAAACTGAACCGGATTAATCGCTTATACTGTACCCTTGTACCTACGAACGATCTTGTCATCACAGGAAATGAAATATTCACACTTCAGTTTTTCGGAACAAGCAAGGTGCAGTGCATCAAGCCCTGCTATTGCGTATGATGATTCAATCCGTTGCGCGCGGCTTAACAAGGTCGGATTTATGGTTTGAACGACCTTTGCACGGGCAAGAACAGATGATACGAAGATCCGCCTTTCCTCAAATGGGTTGCGGGAATTTTCATACAGCAGAACTTCTGAAGAAACCAAAGAAAATGCCTTGTTTTCAATCATGGCAAGAATAGTGATCATTGCTGAGGATTCAAGATATATCCTTGGCTGTGACTGATCGTCAAAAATTCTGTTTATTGAGCTTGTGTCAAGGTATATCTTCATAATCGCAGTATAAAAAACTATTGATAATACTGCAAGATGTTTGCTGAACTGAAAAGGGAGTCTTTGGGGTCACCCATTAAAGATTGTAAGTTTAGCAGCTTAATGGTATGAACACGATATGGCACGTAAACCCCGCATACATTTTCCCAGCGCATTGTATCACGTAATCCTCCGAGGAAACGCCAGGCAGACATTTTTATTTCCGATGAAGATCGTTATCGTTTTTATCTGCTTATGCAGGAAGGTCTTGAGCGCTACGGCCATCGCGTACTTGCATTTTGCCTGATGACAAACCATATACATCTGGCGATTCAGGTGGCCGATATGCATATTGCAGCACATACAGCCTGAAAGAGGAAGATTTGGCATCGAACAGTCAAAAGCGGCTGCCATCCGAAGCCCGAAGTATGGCGGCCAGGGCGGTTATGGAACTCTCTGATGGCACGCTGTGCCGAGGCTGGACAGTTTTCGCCTCGCTCGTGGTATTACTGGCATTACCGGTTAGGACTTGCCGAACCTGGTTGTGTGCCGCCAATGCCGATACGGAGGGTATGCTGATGAAAACCTTTGACCCGCACTTTGAAATACTGCCTTCTTCTCAACATGACAGACACATCATTATCAGAACCTCCCGCACCTGATACACTATCAAACACTCAAGGAGCCATCTGATGGCACAGCACCCCTATTACTTCAAAGACACCAAAAAGAACCTGGACAAACTCCTCCAGTTGCTGGACGACATTGAGCAGTATGGCCTGATTCACGAAGAGCTGACCCAATCCATTAAGGACGGCGTGAGTTTTGTCTATCCAAAGGAGAACCGCAAGATAATGATTGAAGATTTAGGTGAAGAGGCGAATGATCCGGATGCTTACGAAGGTTTTAAAAGCTCTGTCAGTGCGCTGTTCGAACGGGTACGGAACAAGGAACAGTTTATTCAGGATTTCCGAAATGACATCGCCTATCATCTTGAAGCGGAGCAGTACCCATTTGTCAACAAAGCACTTGCGAAAGAGATAAAGTCAATGCGCGACCTTGACTACTACCGGATGCATATAGTCGATGAGTCTTAACTGTAAAGTATGTCAATACCCTTAAGGAGATAATAAATTACGGCAGGCGCGGGTGCGTTTCACTCATTTCTGAAGGGGTTGATAATGGTTAGGGCATCCTCAATAACCCTGCCATGTTGAAGGTCTTCCGAAATTATGAGCGAACAGTTGTTTTCTCTTGCTGCTGCGATAATAAGGCAATCGTACCATGAGAATTGATGTTCTTTAGCAAGGCGAAGCGCAAGCAGTGAAGTTTCAAGCGTGAGTGGCACAACGTGGATATATTGCAGGAATTCCCTGACAGCAGTTTCAATCGATTCAATCGAATGATGGAGTTTCCGGTGGGTCACAGATACGAATTCATTGATGACCTGTGAACTGACAATGATATTTCCGGAACCGATAACCCTGCGGGCGATATCCGATTTTTGCGGATCGCTGCTCGAATAGGCATAAATAAATACGTTGCTATCCAGAAATACAGGTCTATCTTGCATTGGCTTCATCTCGATCAAACCTGAATCCGGTGGTGTCGATAGATATTGCGTTAAGTTTGGCGGGACTGGAAGCAAGAAGCTGCTTTAACTGCTCTTGGGAGTTGACTTTTAAAGTCGTTTGACGTGTTTCAAGTTCATTAAGCTGTAGAAACAGGACTTCAAGGGTACGGTTCTGAAATTCGGCAGGAATGGGAATTGTGGGGGGAGCGTGCTCGTATATGAAACGTTGGGCTTGCATATCATGCCTCCTTCTATCTAAATATAAGCAGAATTTTACCCGTAATTATCAGAGGAAGCAAGAACCACATCGACAATATCACATCGACTGCACCACATCAACACCCTCAAGGAGATAACAAACTATGGCAAAAGATCTGATCTTCACCCTTAACGGAACCCAGTACGCAGCTGCCCCGGAAAAGGTTGACCGCAAAAAGCTGTACGGCTGGGTGGATGCCCGCGTGACAGATGAAACCGGCGCCGAATGTACGCTGGCCTACCTGGACGACAACGGCGCCACCCTGATCCCCAAGGGGGGGATATCCCAGATGCTGTTCAGTCCCGACGGACGCTGGCTGGACAAGGCTCAACTGGTGGCGCGCCATGCCGACGGCACCCCGGCGGAAAAGGTGCCATCCAGCTTTGATGCGCCGATTGACCTGGGCACTCCGGTTGCTCTGGAGGAACTGCTTGATCACGATATCACCTCAGCCTACTGCCTGCAGGGAGACGGCGCCGCAGCACTGGCCAAGGCGCTGGGCGAAGAGGCGGTCTATGCGCTCCCGTTCAACTACCGCGCCGATTATGAGGCTACCGACGCCTTCCTGCTAGCAAGCAACGGCATACCATTTCTCCTGACCGGCAAGCGTGTTCTGCTGGAGATGGTGGGGCTTGAGCAGGAAGGGAAAATTGACGACCTGGAAACGGAAACCGCTGAGGAATCCGACGAACTCGATTTCAGCATGATGTAATCACAATAATAGTCCATCAGAAAGGAACCTATGAGACTCCTGAATCTGTCCAACGAAAAGAAACGTGATGCCTCGGTCGGCTTTGAAAGCCGCAAAGCCAAGGCATCCATTGAGATGGTGCTGCCGGATGGCACCCCAAAACAGAGCGCCCGTGCCCTGAAGGCCACCCTGGACACCAGCCTTGAAACCCTGCTGGCAAAGCATGCCTCCCCGGCCGCCTTGGCTCAGGCCATGATTGACGGCGATCCGGAGGCGGATGTCGAACAGTTCGGCATGCTGCTGTCCAAAACCCGCAAGGTCTACCTGTCCCCCGGCAACAAGGTGGCCTACTGCGTCAAGGTCGAAGAGGTGGTCCACACCCCTGACGGAGCTGTCAAGGAGATCCGCCCCTGCCAGGATGCCGACGCCAATATTTCCGGTAACGACCCGCTGCGCTGGACCGGCAAGCTGATGCCCAAGGCCAAGGCCGCCCGGATGTTCATCTTCACCCACACCTATCAGGTGCAGCATGTCAACGGGCTTACATTCGACTTCCTCTACGACATGGCCAAACAACTGCACGAATCGAAATCGCTGATGCTGCTGGGCGCCGGCCCCAAAGGGAGCGGCCCGGTGGTCATGTCCCATGGCGGCACACCCTATCGCGCCTTCCTTGAAGGCCGGGTGGAGGGTGAAAAATACTGTCTGGCGCTCCATCTCTCCAACCTGGAGATGAAGCCGCCCGCCACAACTGGAGGCGCCGCATGAAAATCGACCTGAAAGCCCTTAAGAAAACTAACAGCTATCTGGCAGGGGACACATCCTGCCTCCCACCGGACTATGCGCAACGCAGCCAGGACTACAAGCGCCGCGTGGCAGGCTGCTATATTCCGATTCAATCCGATGATATGGCTGCCAAGGCGACAGCACCACCGATGTTTGCCACAAAAAAGCTTAATGGCGAGCTGGCGGTGATCTTTTTTGACGGAACTGACGCAGTCATAGCGGGCAGCAACGGCACGGTACGTTCCGGCATCCCCTGCATTGACGAAGCATCTGCACTGCTGAAAAAAGCAAGGCTGAAGCAGGCGGTCATAGCGGCTGAACTGTACGTTGCAGCTCCGGGCGCACGGGAGAGAGTGTTCCAGGTAAAACAGGCTCTGGGCAGCGATGGCGATCCGGCCTCCCTTGCACTGGCACCTTTTGACATCCTTGAGATTGATTCAGAAACAGCTTCATATGGTGGTTATGACGAACTGCACGCCGCCCTGGTCAAACTGTTCGGCACATCCGAAAAATGCCGCCCGGTCGAGCTTAAGAAGTGTGGCTCAGCCAAAGAGGTGTCGGCAATATTCGATGAATGGGTTACCAAAGGGAGCGCGGAAGGGATAGTTTTGCGCAGCACCATGCCAATCGTCTACAAGGTGAAACCGAAACACAGCATTGACGCAGTGATCATCGGCTTTACCGAAGGGGACGGCGACAATCGCGGTACGGTGCGTGACCTGCTCTTCGCGCTGCTACACGATAACGGCGTGTTTCAGGTACCGGGCAAAACCGGCAACGGCCTATCGGATGCGCAGAAGAAGGATTTCTTCACTCTTCTCTCAGCCATCCCGGCCGAATCGCGCTACATAGAAACCGATTCCCGCAACGTGGCCTACCGTATGGTTCAGCCGAAGTACGTTGCCGAAGTCAGCTTCATCGATCTTATGACCGAATCATCGGCCAACGAGCGCAAACAGAACCCGCTCATTTCCTGGGACGGAAAGGCCTACGCTCCGCTTGCACCCTGCAACGGAGTCAGCATGAGCAGCCCGGTTTTTGAGAGAATGCGGGACGACAAATTGCCGGATGCAGATAATGCCGGGATCAGCCAGTTGACAAGGTTGTTGGGCGACGAGGCCGGGACGGCAAGCGAAGCCGTGACTCTGACGCCATCGACAGTTATCCGAAGGGAGCTTTATACGAAGGGTGCCGGTGATAAGCTGATGCTTCAGAAGTACCTTGTCTGGAAGAGCAACAAGGAAACAGCCGACACCCGTTTTCCAGCATACGTGCTGCATTACACCGACTTCAGTGTCGGTAGGAAGGAGATGCTTAAACGGGAGCTGCGAGCCTCCTGCAGTGAGGAGCAGATTCTTGCGTTGTGTGACGAGATGATTGCGGAGAATGTGAAGAAGGGGTGGGAAAGAAAATAAAATTTCCTGGAGAACGAGGATGAAAAAGAACCCGCAATCAGATACCGCTGAGAAGTTCGACAAGAAGGAATTTGCCAAGCTGAAGAAGTTGGTGACCTCCAGCGATCCAGGTGTTGCAAATACCGGAGTGGCGCTACTGCAGACTCTTGGAGAACCGGCTTACTACAACATGCTTCTGGAAGGGATTGAAGAGCTTTCCCTGAGACCTGATGGTGAAACAGATTGTTCGTTTGGCAGTTTACTTGGAAATATCAGGGAAATTTCCCCTAAACCAGAGGCAGAAC
Organism: Desulfuromonadales bacterium; assembly: GCA_037129255.1. GTDB lineage: Bacteria > Desulfobacterota > Desulfuromonadia > Geobacterales > Pseudopelobacteraceae > JACRCG01. The sequence goes on from JBAXVG010000084.1 coordinate 7,700, forward strand.
AAGGGGTGCTTCTCGATGAGTACGGCAGTAAGACATACTGCGAAAATCATGAGCTTACTTTTGATACTCTTTTGAAACTCATCTCTCAGGCCCCGGAATCATGTGAGAAGATCACTAAACTTAAAGCGATAGTCAACACTGTTCAGACCACATACTATGATGATACCGGCTCATGCCTGAGCAGCTTCAGAAGAATAATTCGCCTGGAGTTGAACGGCTCGGATTCACTGACCGACATTTCAGATTTGGCAAAATTCACTGACATCAAATATCTGATATTACGCAACTTTTCATCCCTCACGGACATTTCGCCCTTGACCGGGCTTACAAACCTAGCAAGGCTTAATCTGCCGGGCTGCAGCTCTCTTTCCGATCTCAAGCCACTTTCAGGACTGACAAACCTCCGCACTCTGGATTTCCGCTCATGTTCTGCGTTAACAGACCTCTCCCCTCTGTCAGGTCTTGTAAACCTCATAAACCTGGACCTCCGCTACTGTGAAGCCCTGACAGACCTATCCCCCCTGGCCGGCCTGACCAAACTGAATAACCTTGATGTCACCCAGGGGTGTGAATCCTTGAAGAAGAGCAGCATCAAGAAACTGAAGAAAATCCTGCCAAACTGCGACTTGATCCCATCAACACTCCAGAAAACTATACAAAAACTGGTCGATGGCAAAAGAGCGGAACACGGTGAACTTCTCCTGCTCGCAAAACAACGCGACCTTGAAAAAATCGAACAATTTATCTATGAAGCTGACGCCGAGCTTGACCATGTCTGTGAATCGTTTTTCGATCAGGTAACCAGCAGTCTTGCTGAATTTACTCCCATAGACAGAGAGACCATTATCAAAGATATCCGCTATTTCTGGCTGATGATCGATGATGCATCGAGGGGGCATGCCAGAATAATTAACGAGTTTGCAGCCATGGCAATAGCGGCTTATAACAAGTCAACCGGTATCACTCTCGAAGGATTGGCCGAGCTTGCTGATTCAAAAGTCTGGCAGGAGCGCATGGTGGCGGGTTATACGATACATGATCTGGGGGATGCGGCGCCCGACGGGAGCCAGGCGCTGCGTGAAAAGCTGGAAAAAGATACGTTTTGTGATGAAGATGACGTTCCCCGTGTCAGGAAGGCTGTTGGCATCACGTTATCGATCAAAGACCTGGTAATAGATTTAAGCGTCACTTGGGTACGCAGATATACTTTCAACGATAATCTAAAGGAAAAACCTTCCGCAAGAGCTATCAAAAAAGACGTTTCATCTTTTGATGCAACATTGGAGGACTTTCCATTCAGCTATGAAGTTAAAAACAAGAAAGTGGCGTCCGCCAGGATAAAAGGTGACGAGATCAGGCTGCTACTTACATTCGATGTAATTATAACAATCGGATCAGAGTCGATGAAAGCATTCGATGACTGGATGAATAAAAAAGGATGGGCAAGTTGGGAAGAAAAAGAGGCCAGCGACCGTTACAATGAAATAGACATGTTTAAATCTGTCGAAAGCCTTATCGTGTCTGACCTGGCATATGCATACTTCGACAACGCCAAGATTTCGTACCAATCACTTATGGAAGCGACAATGTAAAGGATAATCTTCGGACATCTACCAAAGGAGTAACCTCATGGAACAGGAAAGGCTGAAGGAAGAACGTGCGGGACTTAAGAGATGGAAGCAGTGGGGACCCTATCTGAGCGAACGCCAGTGGGGTACCGTGCGAGAGGATTACAGCCCCCAGGGCGATGCCTGGAATTACTTTTCCCACGATCAGGCCCGTTCACGCGCCTATCTGTGGGGCGAAGACGGCATTGCGGGGATATCCGATAACCGGCAGCTTCTATGCCTGGCTTTCGCCTTCTGGAACGGCACTGATCCGATCATCAAAGAGCGCCTGTTCGGTCTTACCAACAGCGAGGGGAATCATGGCGAGGATGTGAAGGAGTATTACTACTACCTCGACAGCACCCCCACCCATTCCTACATGAAGTATCTCTACAAATATCCGCACAATCCCTATCCCTACGACAACCTGGTAAAGACCAACCGCACGCTCGGCCGTTTCAGCCCGGAGTATGAGTTGATCGACACCGGAGTGTTCGACAGCAGCCGTTATTTCGACATCGTGATTGAATACGCAAAACATCAACCGGAAGATATTCTGGCTAAAGTCACCGTATTCAATCGCGGCGATACCGAAGCCACTCTCCACCTGCTCCCGACCCTCTGGTTCCGAAATACCTGGGCGCTGCAGAGTGAAAATGAAAAACCATCCTTGAACGGTCAACATCTGCAGGAAGATGTCACCTGCATTACGGCGATCCATCCTGATCAGGGCGCCAGCAGCCTCTATGCCGAAGGTGCGCCTGAACTGCTCTTTACCGATAACGAGACCAATACGGAGCGGTTGTTCAATCTTCCGAACAGATCCCGGTATGTAAAGGACGGAATCGACAACCGCATCGTTCATGGCACATCAGATGCCGTCAATCCCGATCTTACCGGAACAAAGGCCTCGCTCGGCTATCATCTGACCGTTCCTCCCGCTTCATCAGTGTCAATACGGCTGAGGCTGATCTCAGGGCAGCCGGCCGGTTCTGTCGGTATCCCGAAGGAACTGTTCGGCGAACCCTTTGAAGAGAGTATGCGTACCCGCAAGCAGGAGGCGGATCAGTTTTACGAACAGATCCTGCCTGGACCACTATCAGATGACGACCGGAATATCATGCGCCAGGCTTTTGCAGGCATGCTCTGGAGTAAGCAGTATTACTACTTCGATACCGAGCTGTGGAAAAGGGGTGCGGGTGTCGATGGCACTCCGGGGCCAGCACGCACGCCAATCAGGAATATGGGGTGGACCCACCTCGTCTGTGATGATGTCATATCGATGCCCGACAAATGGGAATACCCCTGGTTTGCGGCCTGGGATCTGGCCTTCCATGCCGTAACATTATCGCTGGTTGACATCGATTTTGCCAAACAGCAGCTTGAATTGATCACCCGCCCCTGGTACATGCATCCCAACGGCCAACTGCCCGCTTACGAATGGAACTTCAGCGACGTCAACCCCCCGGTACATGCCTGGGCATCATGGTATCTCTACCAGCACGAGCGCAAAGCGAAAGGAAGTGGTGACCGGCGTTTCCTTGAGCGGATATTCCAGAAGCTGATGATAAATTTCACCTGGTGGGTCAACCGCAAGGACGCCATGGGCAACAATGTCTTTGAAGGGGGCTTCCTTGGCCTCGATAACATCGGTGTATTTGACAGGAGCATGCCGCTGCCGTGCGGGGGGAGTCTGGAACAGTCCGACGGCACCAGTTGGATGGCCATGTTTTCTTTGAACATGATGGAGATTGCCCTGGAGCTCTCCAAGGAAGATCCGTCATATCAGGATATCGCGTACAAATTTTATGAGCACTTCGTGTATATAGGCTCCGCCATGGATCGCATGGGGGTTAATAAGGATGAGCTCTGGGATGAGGAGGACGGCTTCTTCTATGACCTGCTGCTCCTTCCCGACAACAATGCGATGCGCCTCAAGGTACGATCCATGGTAGGCCTTCTGCCGATGTGCGCTACGGTTCTGCTGTCGGATGACGAGCTGAGCCGTTTACCCAACCTGAAAAGCCGTATTGAATGGCTGGCGCGCAACAGACCGGAGCTCGCCCATAACATGCTTAACCTCACGCAGCCCGGTCCAACCGGCATGCATATTCTATCCGTGCTGAACGAGAAGAAGCTGCGCCGTATTCTGGAAAGAATGCTGGACGAGGAGGAGTTTTTAAGCCCCTACGGCATTCGATCCCTTTCCCGTCACCATCAGGAAAACCCCTACGTGTTCACCCTGCAACAGAACCCCTACCGGGTGGACTACGAACCATCCGAGTCCACAACCGGCCTCTTTGGCGGCAATTCAAACTGGCGCGGGCCGGTCTGGCTTCCGGTCAACTTTCTGATCTGCAATGCCCTGCTGATATACGATCAGTATTTTGGACCAGACTTCAAGGTGGAATGCCCGACACGCTCAGGCAACTTTAAAACACTCCGCGAGGTTGCCCATGAAATCATCGGCAGATTGCTGTCGATATTCAGGCAGCAGGAAGGCCGCCGCCCGGTATTTGGAGGGACGGAGAAGTTCCAGAATGATCCGTACTGGCGCGATCTGATACTGTTCTACGAATATTTCCATGGCGACAACGGCGCAGGCATTGGCGCGAGTCACCAGACCGGCTGGACCGGATTGATAGCTGTTCTCTGCAGGATTATGGCTGATTTGGACGCCGGGAATCTGCCGGAAGGACATTAAATGTTAAGGAGGCTCCCATGCCACGCACCATCTTTCGTGTATTTCTAAGCTCCACCTTCGGCGACTTTCAGGCCGAGCGGGAGAAACTGCGGGCCGAGGTCTGGCCCCGGCTTGAGGCATTATGCGCTGCCCACGGCGCTTCCTTTCACATCGTTGATCTGCGCTGGGGAATATCGCCCAGTGTCGCCACCACCCATGACACCATCAAGATCTGTCTGGACGAAGTCATCCGCTGTCAGCAACTCTCCCCCAGACCCAAACCAAACTTCCTGATGCTGATCGGCGACCGCTACGGCTGGCGGCCACCGGCGGTGCAGATACCGGACGACGACTTCCGGTTGATTCAGAAAAATGTGTCGGATGAAAATTTCACATTTCTCAAGGAGTGGTACCAGAGAGACGACAATGCCGTACCTCCAGTCTGGTGCCTGAAACCGAGAACCGGTAAATATGCCAGTTATGACGACTGGGGGCCGGTGGAAACCAGCCTGACTGCAATCCTGCACGATGTGGCAGAACGTCTGGCCCTTTCGACTTCGCTCAGGGCAAGCCTTGCTCCTGAACAGTACCTCTATTCCGCCACCCACATGGAGATTGTCAGCGGCCTGCTCCACCTTGAAGGATTACAGGATCACATTTTCTCGTTCAACCGCGAAATCTCCGGTTTGCCTGACCCTGCTCCCAAAGGAATTGCAAGGAGATTCACCGACCATCTTGGCGACGGTAGCCGTGATCCGGTAGCCAGGCAGTTGCTGCAGGTACTGAAGAGCCAGATAACCGAGGTATTGCCGGAAAGCCAGATCAAGACCTTCCAGGCTGATTGGATTGGTGATGAAACCAGCCCCATTACCTTACACCACCTTGATGACTATTGCGCTGCCATAGAACAGGCTCTGCGTGACATCATTACTGCTGAAATCAAGGAAATATCCCAGACGACAGACCTTCAGGAAGAACGGGAAATTCAGCAGATATTTCTGGAAGAGACCGGAAAGCTGCTTATCGGCAGGGATAAGGAACTGAAGCGGATACAAGCTTACCTGAACCGGAAGAAGACACCGCTGCCGCTTATCATAACGGCCAAAGGGGGTGCGGGGAAGTCGGCGTTGATGGCGAAGGCGATACTGCAAATCCCCCCCGGCCCCCCTTTGCAAAGTGGGGAGCAAGCAAATCCATCCCAGCCTCCCTTTGCAAAGGGAGGAGCATTAAAGTCCCCCTTCAGAAAGGGGGATTTAGGGGGATTTGCCGTTGACTCTAAAGATGCCCCCATCCTCATCTACCGCTTCATCGGTGCCGCACCTCGCTCATGGCAACCTCTTACCTTCCTGCAAGACCTGATACAGCAGATAGCGGAAGCCTACGGCCAGGAATCACCATCACTACCAGAAGAAGGTGGCATCAAGAAGATAGCCGAACTGTTCCACCAGCAGCTTGAACTGGCCACAACCGAACAGCCCCTCACCATCTTCATAGACGCCATTGATCAGTTCAGCAACACCACTCCGGTACAGTACTCGGACCTTTTCCCCAAACGACTCCCCGACAACGTAAAAATGGTCTTATCTATACTGGAAGGGAAAGATGCCGACCAGCTGAACAAACTGTATCCCAAGGCACCAAGGATACAGCTTAAGCAACTGTCCTCCACCGCTTGCGGAAAGATACTGGATGCTCTGTTGCCAGGGAGAAAACTGACCAAAGAGCAGAGAAAAGCAATCCTCGACAAAGGCAAAAAAAGCGGCCTGCCGCTCTGGCTGACTCTGGTGGCGCCAATAGCCCGCAAACTGAACTCCTGGGATGCTCCTCCAGACCTGCCCGACGACATCAAGAAACTGGCCCGCTTTGTTATCGAACGGATAGCCGACAAGCATGGATTCGCCATCACCACCGCCAGCCTCAGATACCTCAAACTGTCCCGCTTTGGATTGTCTGAAACTGAACTGCAGGAGCTCCTGTGGGCTGATCCTGAAGTACACGCCGAGTTCGACAAGACCAAGAACCCGGACCAGCCTGCTGTAACTGCGCTGCCTCCGGTATTCTGGAGCAGGTTGTACGCCGAACTTGACCCGTACATCAACGAATATTGGATGGATGGGCAGTTGCTGCACAGATACTTCCATCGGGTGTTTGGTGAAGTTGCGGATGAGATGGATGAGGAGACAAGGAAGACGCTGCACGGCAGATTGGCGGATTATTTTGACCAACAGCCTCTTTACAACGAGCAACAGCCCAACGGCAGGAAGCTGATGGAACAGGCCTGGCACTTGACCCTTGCCAACAGGAATGAAGAAGCCAGAGCCACCATCACCGACTTCGACTTTGCTATGGCCAAGTGCCGATTGAATCGTTCAGATGACTGGGCAGATGACTTCAGAAGGGCGGTACAGGGCGAGAAGATCCGTGATTACAAAATATGGGAGAGTTTCGTCAAGACCAATGCCAATATCCTGCGCAGGGGAAACTTTGAATGGCCTGCGCACAAGATTTTGCTACAACTTGCGATTGAACATGCCGATGACAGTCCGGCAACTATTGCGGCAGAGAAGTTTTTGGCAGAAGGTAAGTGCGATTGGGCGTGGATAAGGAGGGAACTAAGGGTTAAACATGCTGGGATTGACCCTTGTTTAGCAGTCTTTGAGGGGCATGATCAGTTAGTTATTGATGCGTTAGAAATCACAGAAGGGAATATATTATCGTGGTCGGTTGATAATACGCTTCGCATTTGGGATAAAGAAAGTGGTTTGTGTCTAAGTATACTAGAGGGACATGAAGGTGAAATAAATGGTGCATTTCTGCTTCCAGATAAGAGGATATTATCGTGGTCGGATGATAGCACGCTTAGAATTTGGGATAAAGAAAGTGGTTTGTGTCAAAGGATACTGAAGGGGCACGAAGGAGGAGTAAATGGTGCATTTCTGCTTCCAGATAAGAGGATATTATCGTGGTCGGATGATAGCACACTTAGAATTTGGGATCTGGAGAGCGGAATTTGCTTGAAGATTCTCGAAGGACACTTTGATAGTGTAAATGATGTCAAACTCCTTTCTGATGGCAATTTACTTTCATGCTCTTTAGATAACACAATACAAATGTGGGATAGTCTGAACGGCCAAAACCTCTCAAAAATACAAGTCGACGATTTGAGTGATTTGACTCCGTTACCAGGCGGTTACACCTTTTGTTCTGATAATAATACCCTTCAACTAGGTCATATAGACAATAACTTTGATCATCTACGAGAAAAGCTACAGGATCTGGAAACGATATTGTGCCTACCAGAGGGCAGGATACTTTCTTGGGGAGGTGACAATACCCCGCGCATATTGGACAGAAATAATGGCGAATGCATAGCAAAACTGGAGGGACATCAATTTGAGGTTGATGGTGTGCTCCTTCTTGCCGACTGGCGCATACTTTCTTGGGCATTTTGGGATCCACTGAGAATATGGGATAGTCGGACAGGCGAATGTCTTTCAATTTTGCGAGGGCATTCAGATAGGATTGAAGGAGTAAAAATTCTATCTGATGACCTGATTATTTCTTGCTCTGATGATAAGACTTTTCGGTTATGGGATTGCCGTACTATTGAAAACTTAGAATTTCTGGATGGTCATATTAATAAAGTTTTTAACTTAATATTTAATCCGATCTTTGAAGACCGATTACTTTCTAAAGGTGAACTAGACAAAGCCGCTAGGGTTTGGAATACTAATACCGGAAAATGCCTAGCAACTTTCTCAGGTGAAGTGTCTTTTCTCTCTGATGGACGGATATTGTCGTGCTCTGATGAAGGTGCCATTCATATATTGAGTGACAGCGGGGAGCCTCTTTCAATGCTGAATGGGCATACAGAATCTGTTAATGGCGCTCTGCTACTCCCTGACGGTCGCATACTGTCGTGGTCAGATGACCATACCCTCCGGATCTGGAGTAATGGGGGGAGGCCGCTAGCAGTTTTGGACGGGCATACTAACTCTGTTAGTGACGTACTTCTTCTCCCTAGCGGACGCATACTGTCGTGGTCAGATGATAAAACCCTGCGACTCTGGAGTAATGCTGGGGGACCGATGGCTGTACTGGAAGGGCATACGGATGGGGTTAAAGGCGCTCTGCTTATGCCTGACAGTCGAATTCTCTCATGGGCTGGTGGTTATAAGTCTAAAGACTGCACCCTGCGACTCTGGAGTGATACCGGGGAAC
>JBAXVG010000085.1:0-15736 GCA_037129255.1 Desulfuromonadales bacterium
TTTTGGACGCCGATTTATCTCATAAGTGGGTCATTATTGCATGCCGATTTACAGATGTACTATTAATCATACTCTTCAGCTCATTTTCCGGCGGCACGCTCAAGTTTTTTCTGGAGTGTCGGCCTGCTTACCCCCAGCATCTTCGAAGCGATACTCCTGTTGCCGTTTGACAGTGTAATTGCATCCTCCACCAGTAACGCCTGAACCTCATCAATGGTCGGAAAATTGTGAAAAATGCCATGCAGCACAAACTGATTGTTGCCCATTTTTCGAACGATATCCTTGCGGGAGACAGTGCCGGGAGCAAGTCCAGGGAACTCGCCCAACGACAGAATTCCGGTGCGATTACGGGTAACGGCATGATGAACCATGTTGATCAACTCGCGCACATTTCCTGGAAAGTCGTAAGATATCAATGCTTGGAGAAGCTCCTTCGACAATTCAGGAGCGGCCCGAAGGAGTGAATCAGCAGTGATTTTTACAAAATGGTGAACAAGCGGCAGTATGTCTTCGCGCCGCTCTCGTAATGACGGAATATGGAGTGTGTGGGCACTCATCCGATAATACAAATCACTTCTGAACACCCCGGAGTTCAACAATGATTGAAAATTTCCATTTGATGCAGCGATAATTCTGGCATCACTTTTATGAAGAATATCGGAACCAAGGCGGTAGTATTCGTTTTGCTGCAACAACCGTAATAACTTTACTTGGGAAGTTTTACTAAGATCTCCGATCTCATCCAAAAACAGAGTGCCTCCCCTGGCCTGTTCTATCAGGCCGTCACGACTTTCGTCCGCGCCAGTATAGGCGCCTTTTTTGTGGCCGAACAGGGTATCCGAAAGCATGGTGTCATCCAGACCCGCTGCATTGACCGTTACCATCCGTCCCTTCACCCCGCTGTAACGGTGAATTGCCCTGGCGATCAGTTCTTTTCCCACTCCGGTCTCACCGGTAATCAATATGGGCTGGTGTGAGCTTGCCACGCTCTCAATCACCTTGAAAATTGATAACATTCGATCGCTACGGGAAATAATTTCACTGAAATTTTCAGGATTGGAAAGTGGCTCGCCCAGAAGATACCCGGTAAGTTTACGATTTCGGACGATCAGTTCGTTACTGTTGACAGCATTCTGGACGATAGCTACCAGCCGCGCTGTGTCGAGTGGTTTGATTACGTAATCGTAAGCCCCCTGCTTTATACAACTCACCACGTTCTCAAGATCGCTCACTCCAGTCATGATAATGACCGGTATATTCGGATAGTACCGAACTATTTCAGGGAGAAGGTCCACGCCTGACGGATCCGGCATAACCCAATCAAGCAACAGGACGGTATGAGCGCCGGTTGCAAGTGCTCGAAGAATCTGGCTGCTTTCCTGCAAGGTTGTCACATTACCGATACCATGAGCTAGAAGCGCACGACGAGCTCCATCCAGAAACGCGGCATCGTCATCAGCGATGAGTATGGAGTGTCCCGATTCATTCTGCCTGGTCTGCGACATATCAACCTCCGGAACGTTCGTCTGCAAAAGCACTCAGGAAATACAACGAAAACGCCGCTCCTCCGTTCAAAATCAGACAGGAAAAGCGGCGCAGTCATTACGAGCGACGCGGATTTTAGGGTAATGCATTAATTGCCAGTCGCCATTATTTCTTTTTAGCTGGCGTCTTTACAGCTGCTTTTGCTGCTTTGGCTGGTTTGGCCGCCAGATCCTTGAGGGCTTTACCGGGGGAAAATTTGCCATTCGTTTTGGCGGCAATCTTCAGTGGCTTGCCGGTCTGCGGGTTTCTGCCGGTGCGGGCAGCGCGAGTGACCGCACTGAATGTGCCGAATCCGACAAGGGTAATTTTGTCGCCGGCTTTGAGTGCGGCTGTGGTGGCAGCAATAAATGTGCTGAGCGCCTTCTCGGCCTGTACCTTGGTCAGTTCTGCTCCGTCTGCAATCTTTGCAACGAGTTCCGCTTTGTTCATAACCCCTCCTTGATGGAATTTTTCACGTTATATACCGTGAATTCTGCAAAGTCTACAGTAGATTTGACTTCCGCGCCTTTTTCTACTACGCATTCCCGACGCACTCTGCACCATATCTCGAAACCGATCAAAGTTATGCGGCCTGCTTGACCAGTCCGGCAAGATCCTTTTCGACAATCCAATGAAAGTGACGATTGTATCTCCAAAACTGCCGGAGATAATAAATATAACGTATTAAGAGCGTTATCTATGGAATATGATGATTAAATCTGATATGTATACCTCAAAATTCGACAATCCGTAACCAAAGTCGACAATCAAAATAATTGACACGACGGTTCGTTATGTGGTCTTATCTCCAGGTTTTGCATTTGCCCATCTTACGATACATACTGGTGCTCCTTGTATTGACTTCGGCTATCTTGCCCTTGGACGGCACGTGCGTTACGGATGCCGCCTTTCGGGATGAAACAATCCGGATTGCAATTGTCAAGGCCGCCTCGGAGGTGACTGTTGCCGGGAACGGCATTCTGGTTACCGGCGACTCGGGTGAAGCTGTGATTCTTTCTCTGCCCGTGTCGGTCAAGCCGTTCAAAGACGGTTTGATCGCCGAAGGGAAGCTCTATCGAAGCCTCATCTTTTCTGCTTCTTCGGCAGTGCTTGTTAATAACAAACCTTATCGTGGTCAAGCTGAATTATCATATTCCGAGAGAGGCATTCTGGTCGTAAACAAGTTGCCTCTTGAAGATTATCTGGTCGGTCTGATCAACAGTGAAATTTCTTCTGCATGGCCGATTGAGGCGGTAAAGGCACAGGCGGTGATTGCCAGAACATACGCGCTCAATCGAAAGGCTTCCCGGGCGAAAGCTCTCTACCATTTGGAATCAACCGTTATTGATCAGGTATATGACGGTTATCTGATCGAAGACAGCCGTGCCCGCCGCGCAGTTTCAGAAACTGAAGGCGAGGTTTTATCGTACGGCGGGGCCGTAATTCAGGCGTTTTACCACTCCGTCTGCGGCGGAAAAACTGAATCAGCCGAGAATGTCTGGGGTGCCTCGTTGGCCTACCTAAAAGGTGTGGACTGTCAATACTGTCTCACATCATCATCAGCGTCAGCATGGGTGCAAAAGCTGCCCTTAATCGAGATTGAAGAGAGGTTGCGGGTGTCCGGGCACAAGATATCGGGTTTGACCGACATCAAGCCCGGAGCTCAGAACTCACGAGGCCGGCTGAAGCAGGTTGTTCTGGTGGCGTCTAAGGGCAGTTTGGCGTTGAGTGGTGATCAGTTCCGCAAAGCACTCGGATATGGAGTCATCAAGAGTACCCGTTTCACGATAAAAGTATCTCAGGGTGAAGCCAGCTTCTCCGGCATCGGTAATGGACATGGAGTGGGTTTATGTCAATGGGGTGCAAAGCGGCGCTCTCTTGATGGTTTTGGTTACGGAGAGATCCTTTCCTACTACTATCCAGGTACAGAATTGAAAAAGTTCTCTGACATCAGATAATAGCTGAATTATATGCTGGTAAAAGACTTTACGTATCACCTGCCTCCCGAACTGATTGCGCGTCATCCGGCTCGGGAGCGAGACGATTCTCGTCTGATGCTCCTGGACCGTCAGACTAAATCTATTGGAGAAGACAGCTTTAAAAATCTGTCAGCCTATCTCCGCTCTGGCGACCTTCTGGTTATGAATGACACCAAGGTCATACCGGCGCGCCTTTTTGGAGTTAAACCTTCCGGAGGAAGAGTCGAGATCTTTCTGTTGCGTCGCTTTTCAGGGGTTCAGGAGCAGTGGGAATGCCTGCTGCGTGCTTCCAAGAAATTCAGGGACGGCCAGAAAATTCTGCTTGAATCAGGCATGACCGCTATCGTGCTTTCCCGCACGGGAGTGGAAAACTGGCTGGTCGAATTTTCAGGTTACGAACCTTTTGATATGTGGCTTGACAGGGAAGGCCATATGCCTTTGCCGCCATATCTGCAGAGAGAGGATTGTCTTTCGGACCGGGAACGTTACCAGACCGTTGTGGCACGGAATCCGGGCGCAGTGGCCTCACCGACGGCAGGTCTTCATTTTACACAGGAATTGCTGGCTTTACTGGCATCAAAGGGCGTTGGAACAGCTTTACTGACCCTGCATACCGGGCTTGGAACTTTCCTGCCGGTTCGTGTTGAAAGAGTCGAGGATCATATCATTCATTCTGAGCGGTATGCCATTTCTCCTGAAACGGCCGCCGTGATCAACCTCACAAAAGCGGCAGGCGGCAGGGTCATAGCGGTTGGCACGACCAGCGCCAGGACAATTGAGTATTCTGCCGGAACCACGGGTGAGGTATTATCTGGAGAGGGTGACGCTGATATTTTCATATATCCCGGATATGCTTTCAAGGTAGTAGATGCTCTGATTACCAATTTTCATCTGCCGGAATCGACATTATTGATGCTGGTGTCCGCTTTTGCCGGGAGAACATTTGTGCTGGATGCTTATAGTGATGCGGTAAACAGAGGCTTCAGGTTTTACAGTTACGGCGACGCAATGTTCATTTATTGAGAGGTACCGTGTCCGGCACGTTTTCCGTAATTCACCGCGACGCATCATGCGGCGCACGTCTTGGTTCTTTGAAAACACCCCACGGAGTGATTGAAACACCGATATTCATGCCGGTTGGCACCAATGCCACCGTCAAGGCGATGACGCCCGAGGATTTGCGGGAAGTACAGGCGCAGCTCATACTTGCCAATACCTATCATCTCTATCTGAGACCGGGTCATCGGCTTGTAGAGCAGATGGGCGGACTGCACCGTTTCATGAACTGGGATGGCCCGATCCTGACCGACAGCGGTGGCTTTCAGGTATTTAGTCTGGGTGAGCTGCGAAAGATCAGTGAGGAAGGGGTCAGATTCCAGTCGCATCTTGACGGTTCCTATCACATGCTGACTCCGGAACTGGCTGTGCACATCCAGGAAGCATTGGGCGCCGATATCATCATGTGTTTCGATGAGTGCCCGCCTGCAACCGCAGAGTATGATTATGTCAGCCGTTCCCTTGAGCTGACGGCCCGCTGGGCCGAACGCTGCAAGAAAGCTCATGGCCGTGAGGGACAGCAGCTTTTTGGTATTATTCAGGGTGGTATGCACTATGATCTGCGAGCCAGCAGTATCGAAAAAATCTGCTCGATCGGCTTTGACGGTTATGCTCTGGGCGGCTTGTCCGTAGGTGAAGAAAAAGAACAGATGTACGGTGTGATGGAGTGCTGTGCTCCTCTGCTGCCGCAGGATTCGCCGCGCTATATCATGGGAATCGGTACTCCAGAAGATCTGATTGAGGCTATCCGGCACGGTTACGACATGTTCGATTGTGTCATGCCGACCAGGAATGCCCGTAATGGCATGCTCTTCACCAGCCAGGGACGCATAAACATAAAATCAAAGGTCTATGAAGATGATGCCGGGCCGTTGGACCCGTCCTGCAGCTGCAAAGTATGCAGAAATTATTCGCGCGCCTATCTCCGGCATCTGTATCGGGCCGGGGAAATTCTCGCATCGCAATTACATACCTATCATAACCTGCATTTCTATCTGGACCTGATGCGCAGGGCAAGAGAGGCTATTCAGGAAAACAGGTTTGGCGCATTTCGTACTGATAGTATCAAACAATTTTTAAGGAGCAACAATACGAAGGAGGATATTTAGATGTTCGGATTAGCTTTTGCTATGTCAGGTCCTGCAGGTGGTGCATCCGGTCAGGCTGGAGGTATGGCGGCGTTTCAACAGATAATTCCGCTGGTGTTCATGTTTGCCATTTTTTATTTTCTGCTGATACGTCCCCAGCAGAAGAAAGCCAAGGAACACAAAGCGCTGCTGGATGCCATGAAAAAAGGAGATAACGTGATTACCGCCGGTGGTGTTCATGGCAAAATCACTGCAGTTGATAACGAGATCGTGACACTTGAGATCGCCAACAACGTAAACATAAAGATAGTCAAGAGTTATATTGCTGCAATGAAAAAAAGCTGAGTTTTATTATCAATTGAAAGGAGTACCACGTATTATGCCGAAAGGAACTGGCTGGCGTATTAGCCTGATAGGCATTTTTGTCCTGCTGTCGTTTCTGTATCTGATTCCAACCCTGGTGGCAAAACTGCCGGAGTGGTGGAGCGGGCTTTTGCCCAAGGACAAGATCCATCTCGGACTTGATCTGCAGGGTGGCACCCACCTTGTAATGGAGGTTGACACCCAGAAGGCGGTTGAAGGCTCTCTGGATCTTGTCGCCACTGATCTGGAGGATACCCTCAACAGCAAGAGCCTGCGCTTCAAGCGTATTTCCAGGAGCGGGGCGGACAAGGTTTCTCTGCTTTTTTACGAGAAGGGAACGGCCGAAACGGTTCAGAAGATGCTTAAAGACAAGTATCCCGGTTATGAACAGAGTTCGCCTGTTGATGACGGTGGCTTCGTGGCTCTTACACTGCGCATCAATGAAAAAGATGCGCTGGACCGCAAGGATAAGGCCGTTCAGCAGGCGCTAGAAACCATCCGCAACAGGATCGACCAGTTCGGTGTTTCTGAACCTACCATCCAACGCGAAGGAATTAATCATATTGTTGTTCAGTTGCCGGGAATCAAGGATCCGCAGCGTGCCATCGAGCTGATCGGGCGTACCGCCCGTCTGGAGTTCAGGATGGTGCGCGAGGACATACCACCTTCATCCGCAACGATTCCTGACGATGCCGAACTTCTCAAGGAAAAGTCGGTTGACCGGACAACCGGTGCTGTTACTGAAATACCGATAGTGGTTCAGAAAAAGTCGATGATAACCGGTGATCTGCTGACTGATGCCCAGGTCAGAATCGACTCCCAGTTCAATCAGCCTTACGTTGGTATCGAGTTCAACGCTCTGGGTGCCAAACTGTTCGACCAGGTTACGGCTGCCAATGTCGGCAAACGGTTTGCTATCGTATTGGATAATAATATACACTCTGCTCCTGTTATCCGTGAGCGTATCTCGGGCGGCAGCGCCCAGATATCGGGCAGCTTCACTGAAAAGACCGCCGCCGACCTTGCAATCGTGCTGCGTGCCGGAGCGCTGCCTGCCCCGGTCCAGATCATTCAGAACGTGACGGTCGGACCATCTTTAGGTCAAGATTCCATCAACAAGGGACTTTATGCCGGTTTGATCGGTGTTTTGCTGGTGGTTGTCTTTATGGCGATTTACTACAAGATGTCAGGCATGGTTGCCAACCTGGGAATGATTCTGAACGTTATCTACCTGATGGGAGCACTGGCAGCACTGGGTGCAACTCTGACATTGCCGGGAATTGCCGCCATTGTTCTTTTGATAGGTATGTCGGTTGACTCGAACGTCATCATCTTTGAGCGTATCCGCGAAGAGCTCAAACTGGGCAAAACGCCCAAAGCCGCTCTGGATGGGGGTTATGACAAGGCATTCCTTACTATTATGGACTCCCATGTTACTACCCTGATTACGGCTGCGGTACTGTTTCAGTTCGGTACGGGCCCGGTCAAGGGTTTTGCCGTTTCTCTCAGCCTGGGGGTAATCATCAACCTGTTCACCTCACTGATCGGTACCAAGGTGACCTTTGACCTGTTCCTGCACAAGGGTTCAGTTAAAAAAATGAGCATATAGGGGGAGCATCGTTCATGGAACTTCTGGGTAAAACCAACATAGATTTTATCGGTAAACGTAACATTTCGTTCATCATATCCGGTATCATCGGTATCATCGGCATCATCGGAGTTGTCCAGGTCGGGCGTGGAGCTGCCAATATGGGGATCGATTTCTCCGGCGGTACCTCCATGCAGCTGAAATTCAGCAAACCGTTATCAATAGCCGACGCCAGGTCCGCTCTGCATAAGCACGGTATTGCCAAGGCCGATCTTCAGGAAATCAAGGACGGTAATAAACTGCTGGTCAAGATGGCCGGTGCTTCGGTCGGCAAGCCGTCGGAGATGGTGCAGACCGCCTTCAAAAAAGAGTTCGCTGACAATGCCTTTACGGTGGAAAGCTCTACCGAAATCGGCCCTTCAATCGGCGACAAACTTCGCAAAGATACCCTGATTGCTGCTTTTCTCTCCATGCTGGGTATCATACTGTACATAGCCTGGCGATTTGATTTCAAATTCGGCGTCGGCGCCACGGTCGCCACCATGCATGACTGTCTGGCCATGTTTGCTGCCTTTTACCTGATGAATAAAGAGATTAACCTGCTCTTTATCACAGCCGTTCTGACTATTGCCGGTTATTCACTCACAGACACGGTTGTCGTTTTTGACCGAATCCGTGAAAATCTTCACAAAAATCTCAAGGGTGCCCTGCACAAGATTTTTAACGACAGCATCAACGAAGTGCTTTCCCGTACGATAGTTACTTCTTTAACGGTATTTCTCGCCGCTGCCTCCCTGTTTCTGTTTGGCGGCGAGGTAATTCATGATTTCGCGTTTGCCCTGCTTGTCGGAGTTATTGTAGGCACCTATTCATCGGTGTTTGTCGCCAGTCCGATTGTCGTGCTGCTTGAAAATCGCGCTTTGGCCAAAGAAGTTAAAACCGTATGATTTTTATACCGTTCACACAAGGAGGGGGTCAGTGAATAAAGAATCTGCACTTATAGCTGTTGTTGCTCTGATTGTCGGGCTGTTGGGTGGCTATCTGGTATTCAGTATCAGCAATGTCGGTAAAAGTCGGCAGGATGCTCCGATTACTCAACCCGGCGCCGCTGCACCGGTAGACTATTCCCTGCGTATTGCCCAGGCAGAGAAGGTCGTTGCTCAGGATCCGAAAAATCTGAATGCCTGGATATCCCTTGGCAACGATTACTTCGACACCGACCAGGCTCAAAAGTCGATAAACGCGTATGACAAAGCGTTGGAGATCGAGCCAAAAAACCCGAACGTACTGACCGACCAAGGGGTTATGTTCAGGAAAGTGGGGTGGTATGACAAAGCAATCGCCAATTTCGACAAAGCCGGCAAAATTGATCCGAATCATCTGCAGAGCCTTTATAACGCCGGATTAGTTTATGCCGTTGATCTTAAACAACCGGATAAAGCAATTCAGTACTGGAACAGGTATCTCAAGATGGATTCGAACAGTCCGACCGCCCTCCAGATAAAAGGGCTGATTGAACAGTCCGGCAAGGGCATGCCGCCTACGTTGAAATAACACTAAAAACCCCCGCTTGACGGGGGTTTTTATGTTTAGGGAATAGTATGCAGAAACAATGGGTCGTCAAACAAATGGTTGCAGAGTCAGTCGGCAACATGGCCAAAGCTCTTGCAGTAAGCCATATTGCCGCCTCAGTTCTGATTGCACGCGGCATTACCTCGGCAGTGGAAGGGCAGGCCTTTCTTTCACCTTCATTTGCAGCCATGCCGGACCCGTTTCTTTTGAAGGGGATGGAAGCCGCCGTGGCCAGACTGCTGGAGGCACGCCGCTGCCGGGAGCTTGTCTGCATCTATGGTGATTATGACGTGGACGGCATCAGCGGCACCGCTCTGCTGGTATCGTTTCTGCGAAGAACCGGCCTGAACTGCATCTACTTTATCCCCAATCGTTTCGACGACGGTTATGGCCTTAACCGTGATTCACTTGAGCGGATTATTGCGTTGGGAGCCACCCTGATCGTGTCTGTTGATTGCGGCATCACCTCGCTCGAAGAAGCCGCATTCTGTCGCCAGCGGAACATCGACCTCATTATCGTAGATCACCACATGCCCAAAGAAGCAGTTCCGAATGCCTGCGCCGTTGTAAATCCTCTGCAATCCGGATGTTCATATCCGTTCAAATCACTGGCCGGGGTAGGAGTTGCATTTAATCTGCTGGTTGCTCTGCGCAACCGCATGCGTCTGGAAGGTTTTTTTACCGGGCAGGAGGAGGAACCTGACCTGCGTGAATGGCTTGATCTGGTGGCGCTGGGCACTATCGCCGACGTCGTGCCGCTGGTCGGGCAGAACCGGGTCTACGCCTGTTTTGGACTGAAGCAGCTTGGAACGCCAATAAGACCGGGCATTGAAGCGCTAAAGCGTGTTTCAGGTATAAAGGATGCCGTCACGTGCGGACAGGTCGGGTTTCGTCTTGCGCCGCGCCTGAACGCCGCCGGACGGATGGAAAGCGCTGTTCCCGGTGTCGAATTGCTGCTTGGATCGGATATCGAGGAATCCGCCGTCATTGCCGGAGAGCTTGACGCCGCCAATGCCGAGCGTCAGACCATTGAACGGGAAATGCTTGAGGAGGCGATTGCACTGGTCGAAAAAGCTGGTGATTATCCTGCCCGTCGCAGTATTGTCCTGGCGTCCCGTTCCTGGCATCAGGGAGTGGTCGGCATTGTCGCGTCGCGGATTGCCGAGCGATATTATCGTCCGACCATTCTGATTGCTCTGGATGATGAGGGCAACGGCAAGGGGTCCGGCCGCAGCATCCCCGGTTTTCATCTGCTGGAAGCGTTGACCTGTTGTGCAGAGTATCTTGACCGCTTCGGCGGTCACCGCTATGCCGCAGGAGTCGGGTTGAGCGGCACGAAGTTTAATGATTTCGAGGCAGCTTTCGAGGAAACCTCGGCCCGGATATTTGGAGGAGCGGAACTTGCGCCGACGTTGGAGATTGATGTCGAGGTGCGCCCGACTGATGTGACAGTCGCCCTGGCCAACGAGTTGAAACGTCTGGAACCGTTCGGTGCCGGTAACCCGGAGCCGACCCTGTTGATGCGTGGTGTTGAGGTTGCGGATCGTCGGACGGTTGGGGATGGCCATCTCAAACTGCGCCTGTCCGCCGGAGGTCTAACACTGGACGCAATTGCCTTCCGGCAGGCGCATGTGGTGACTGACGGATTGATCGACGTGGCTTTTTATCCGGAGCTGAATATCTGGAATAACAGAGAGACCCTGCAACTGCGGGTGAAAGACATTCGTCCGGCATGTTGATCTTGTGAAATTTCAAACTTGCATTTGATGTGTCAAACGCGATACAATTCAAGGAAATGATTCTTCGGAGGAAACAATATGCCACGAGCTGCAATGATTCATGCACGAATGGAACCGGAATTAAAACAGAATGTTGAGAGCATCTTCAAGGCACTTGGAATGACCACAACCGAGGCGGTGACTCTTTTTTACAAACAGGTAAAAATGCGGCACGGATTGCCATTTACTGTTGAAGTGCCGGACGAGGCACTGGACACTTGGCATAGAGAAGAGATCAAAAAAGGTCTGGAGGAGATGAAAGCCGGAAAGCTGATTGACCACGCCGATGTTGTCAAGCGATGGGCGGATCGGTAATGAGGGTACGATGGACTGAAGGAGCTGATGGCAATCTTGACCAGGTCGAGGAATATATTGCTCAGGACAATCCACCGGCAGCGGTTGCTACGTTAAATAAGATCATCGATGCTGCCCGGATGCTTGCAGACTATCCGGCCATCGGTAAACGAGGACGCGAACGTGGTACACGAGAACTTGTTGTTGCCGGACTTCCGTTCATTATCATCTATGTTGTGCAGCCGGAAGAACTGGTTATTCTCCGCGTGCTGCATACATCCATGAAATACAAATAATCCCGGAAAATGTAATCGATTAAACCAGGAACCACCCCATGGAGGTTTCAGCATGCCAGTCATAGATCGATATCTTGAAGTCATTCAGAAGCAGCGGGCGGAGGCGCTCGTGTTTGCGGTGGGTGCTGCTGTCGAGATGATTGTCGGTGGTCAGTCACGTTCCGTTTCGAGCAAGCCGGCCACGTCAGAGCAGATACACGCGATTCTGACGGAAATCCTGCCCGACTATCCTGCACAGTTGTCTACCGGCAGCGTGACCTATCCCCACAGTTCGGTGTATGGTAATTTCAAGCTTCAGATTGAGCGGCAGACCGGTGGAGTGTCTCTTCGTATTCTGCCTGCAGCTTCTTCAGCTCAGACATTATCTGCGCAGACTCCCCCGCCTGCGGCAACCGCCGCCATTAAGACGACACCTGCTCACACTGCTTCCACTCCGTCCGGCGGCCCGGTTCCCGGTCACCTGGACGAACTTTTCCACCAGATGCTTGACATGAAGGCGTCGGATCTTCACCTGAAGAGCGGAAAGGCCCCGATGGTGCGTGTTGACGGCTCAATGGCGTTTATGCCCGACCGCGGCCCGATTGATGGTGAAACGCTCAACAGGCTTCTGTATGAGATTCTACCGGAAAAAAACCGGGAAGAGTTCAAGGAAACCAATGACACCGACTTCGGGTATGAGCTGGGTGAACGGTCCCGCATGCGGGCCAACGTGTTTCGCGATATTGCCGGAATCGGCGGGGTCTTCCGGCAGATTCCGACGAAGATACTCACTGCAAAACAGCTTAATCTCCCCTCGGTGGTGCTCAGTTTCTGCGATTTTGATAAAGGGCTGGTCGTGGTGACCGGACCGACCGGCTCCGGAAAATCTACCACGCTGGCGGCAATGATCGACTACATTAATGATACACGCGATGACCATCTGATCACCATCGAAGACCCGGTCGAGTTTGTTCATAAAGATAAGCAGTGCCATATCAACCAGCGCGAGGTCGGCACGCATACCCGCGGTTTCAAGCAGGCTTTGCGGGCGGCCCTGCGTGAAGATCCGGACATAGTGCTGGTAGGCGAAATGCGCGATCTCGAAACGGTTGCGATTGCAATTGAAACGGCGGAAACCGGTCACCTCGTCTTTGGAACTCTCCATACCAACACTGCGGCTTCCACCGTAGACCGCCTTATCGATCAGTTTCCTGCAGACCGCCAGCAGCAGGTTCGAACCATGCTGGCCGAGTCGCTCAAGGGTATCGTCGCGCAGACCCTGCTCAAACGAAAGGGTGGCGGACGGGTTGCAGCACTGGAAATTCTGGTTGTTACCGGGGCAATATCGAATCTTATCCGCGAAGGTAAAACATTCCAGATACCATCCATCATGCAGACCGGCAAGGGCCTTGGAATGCAGACCCTGAACGATGCCCTGCTCGATCTGGTCAAGTCCGACACGGTCGAACCCCAGGAGGCGTATGACCGATCTGTCGTCAAGAAAGATTTTGGTATGATGCTGACCCGGAGCGGTTTTAAAGGCCCCTGGAGCGAAGAGAAGACAGGCTAAAATAATGACGGGCTATGGAGGTAGAAAATGCGACTTGTAGAACTCGACAAATGGCGGTTGTTTGCAGATCTTGCAGCCAGTGACGTGGATGTTATTGTCGCTGCCTGTGAAGAACGCTTCCTGATGACCGATGAGGAGTTGTTCAGTGAGGGGGATAGTGGAGATTCTCTCTGGATTATCCAGAGCGGACGTGTCGATGTTTTTAAACATATTCGTGGTGATATCGACCGGACTCTTGCCTCTTTGGGGCCGGGTGATGTCATCGGCGAGATGAGCTTTATCGACCAGTCAAGACGCAGCGCCGGTGCGCGCACAGTGGAGCCCGGCGAATTTCTCGTGCTTACCCGGAACTCGTTTCAGGGCGTTCAAAGAGAACGACCGGAAATCGCAGCCGGTTTTTACCGTAATCTAGCCTCGATTCTCGCCGCCCGTCTGCGAACAACCAACGAATTATACCGTGAGAGTGTTGCCTTCAGTATCGAAGCCACCGGCGCTGGTCGGCTGAACCTGATGGCTCTCAGCGAAGAGTTGCGACCGGTCACCATCTACCTTTCAGGTGGCATATTTATGACCGGACGCATTCTGCAGATGGACAGTTCACCGGCCGGCTACACGCTTGTGCTCAAGGAAAAGTCAGGAAAAATTGCCATCGTGCCTTACCACGCTGTTCAGCGAATCGAGATTGACTGACAGTCATCAAAAAGGAGCATCTATGCAACGGCATATCTTTATCGCACTATGTGTTACATTCAGTTTCCTGGTGTTTGGTTTCACCGGTTACGTTGCGCAAAGCGCCGCCAATGGTGACAGTGAAAACAAAGCACCCCAGGCTCAGGACATTATTTTGTCTGCCACTCCCCCCCATGCAGCTCCTGAAAAGAAAGTGCACCGTAAAAAACATATCCTCACATCGAAAAAACATCGTAAAAAAACAGCGAAGAATAAATCGATAAAGAACGTGCCGGCGCAAGATTCCTCACATTCAGCGTCAAATGAAAAATCGTCTTTAATTGCGGTTGATAAATCGATTTCAGGTTCCCGCGACGATCATCTTCATACGGCAGTGATGGTTCCGCGTGCGGCTCTTCTTGAAGACGTCCGCAGGATTCTTGCAACACACCGGGATTTTAGAGGTAAAAATCTGTCCGGTCTGGAGATGACGGGAGCCGACTTTTCTGGCTCGGACTTTACCGACGTTAATCTCAGCAACGCTGACCTGTACCAGGCCAATTTTTCGGGAGCCAATCTGACAAGGGCCAATCTAAAGGGAGCAGCACTTGCGTATGCGAATTTTGGCCTTGCGACGCTGCAGGAAACGGATCTTTCAGCGACCAATCTGTTTTCTGCCAATCTGGAAAAGGCACAGGTGACACGAACAAAGTTCAGATACAGTTATGCCGCCGGCTCCAGAATGAACGATGCTGTTCTGGATAATGCCGATTTCAGATCCAGCAACTTTTCCGGCGCCAATCTTGACGGATGTAAATTTTCCAACAGCAAAACCGATGGAATGATTATCGAAGGCATCAGGGGTGTATCAGATTTGTCGGTTTCCGCCATAACATCACCCCAGGAAGCCGGTATTGACAGTAAACCATGATACCTGCGCGTATCATGATCCTCGTGGTCTCGGGATCATTATTCCTGCAATGTGTTGCGTATGCCGCCGAAGTGAGCAATCTCGAAGTCAGCTTTAACGACACTGTCATGACGATGGAGTACAGGCTTACCGGAAAAAAAGGCGAGAAAACATCGGCAGTTGCAGTATCTGTAGAGGTTCATGGCAAGCAATATCTGTCCGGCATGCTTTCTCTTGATGGTGATTTCGGGGAAAAGGTAACGGTTGGTTCACGGAAAAGAATCATATGGCGCTATACGGAAGATGTACCAAAAGGGCTTAACGCCGCCTTCAAATGTAATGTAGACGCTGTTCCCCCGCCGAAATTACCCCGTGAATGGGAGTCTCCGCTTTATGGAATCCGTGAGGAGCGCTTTGCAGTAAGCCGTCAGGCAGTGACTGATGTAACAACAAAGCTCATGTGGCTCAAAAATGCCGGTTATTCTGCCAGGCCGCTTCTCAGGAATGATGCGTTACAATTGATCACCACACTCAATGCACGGCGCTATGCCGGATATAACGACTGGCGGTTGCCGAGCGCTCCCGAACTTGAACAACTGGCGGCAAGCGGCAGAAAAAACGGTTGGGGGGAGCGTTTTTCCCGCTATATCTCCGATTACTTCGCACATATCGGTTTTTTGAACGTACGGAGCGGTTCCTATCTGACATCAACGATGTCATCCGCACCGGATGATACAGTTGCCGTGGTGAGCACCTGGAGCGGCACTCTGTTTGAACTCCCCAAGACACAATTCTACTATCTTCTGCCTGTACGGAATATCGAGCCTTGAGTATACTTTCAATAAGCTCAGGTTAATGCCGCGCAAAGTATCTCAGGAAAGCTACCAAATTTTTTGAAATTATTTCTTGACATTTACTATTAAGGTCTTATACACGTATAAGACTTCAACGGCATTTTTAATTAACATATTTTATGGCTGCTTTGCGGTGACACTGTTTTAAAGTCTGCCAGATCGGATAGTGTCAAAAGTTCCATGAAAGACCGGGATGTTTAATGGAAAGCGCTGGCA
>JBAXVG010000086.1:0-15629 GCA_037129255.1 Desulfuromonadales bacterium
GCGGCTTCCCCCACCCCCTAACCCCCTCCCGCAAGGGGCGGGGGGACTTTTTAAACCTTGAAAATGTCCAAACTCCAGATTCCCACGGAGACCGTGGGAACGATATATGAAATGGATGAACAGGATAACTACAGATAATGACACAACAAAATCCATAAAAAGGGATAACCGACTGGGTGAATCAATGTATTACAGTAACTGCCTGATTTTATCCGCCCTTATCCTGTTCATCCATGTTCAAATGCTTTTTATAGAATTATTGCCGTTTGCCTTACCTCTACTTCGTCGTAGTAGTAACTCCCTTGCCATAAAGGTTATCCCGCCACTCCGTCTCACCCTGGATGCGCCAGGTTGTATCCGGTTCGGTGTAGAGCGAGACAGCTCCTGATACCACCAGGCCGTTCATCGGCATCAGGGATACCTGCCCGGTCTGCTGGTTCCACCATAAGAGCTCAGCCTTGTTGTCGCCGTTGTAGTTGCCAACGCTGACTATCTCCCACAGCGTGTTCGGTTCGGTGTACATCATTGCACCGTTGGTGACGGATGAGCCGTTAGTCTGCATGCCGTAGACCTGGCCGGTTGTTTTGTTGTGCCAGACGATATCAGCCTTGCCGTCTCCGTCAAGGTCGCCTGCTCCGGCTATGCGCCAGCTTGTGTCCGGTTCGAGCCAGATGACGGTGGCGGTGGCGGCGTTGGTGCCGTTGGTCTGGCCGATGGCTACCTTGCCGGCTACGGTGTTCCACCAGAGCAGTTCGGCTCTGCCGTTGCCGTTGAAGTCGGCGGCGGCGACTATTTTCCAGTCGGTGTCCGGCTCGGTGTAGATTATGCCCCCTTGTGTCACGGTTGTCCCGCTTATCTGCATGGCGTAGACTTGCCCAGTGGTTTTGTTCCACCAGATCAGGTCGGTCATGCCGTCTCCGTTGATGTCGCCGGTGGCGACTATTCTCCAGTTTGTGTTCGGTTCGGTGTAGATGGCTGTGCCGGATTTGACCGTCGTGGGGCTGGACATCAGCATGAGGTAGACCTGGCCGGTGCTGCTGTTCCACCAGACAAGATCTTTGACGCCATCGCCGTCAAAGTCACCCTGACCGACGATTGACCAGGCCTGGTTGGTTTCCTGGTAGAACTGTGCGCCGCCGGTGATGCTGCTGCCGTTGGTGGTGGTGCCGGATACCTTGCCGTCCCCCTGGTGACGCCAGGTGATGGATGGGGTGGTGGAAGTAATTGGGGCTTGCAGGTTGGCCGAGCATGTTGCAGTTGTGCCTCCGTTGCTGCCGCTGCAACTCCAGTTCCAGGGGCCGGAGCCGGTTACGGTTGAGGCTGTGCCTGATGTGCAGAGGTTTGTGGTTGGGGCGATGGTGACGGTTGTTCCGTTGGCGGCGCCGCAGGCGCCGTTGGTGGGGGTGGTTACGCTGATGCTTTCGATTTTGAAATACGTATCAGATGAAGAAAAATATAAATAAATTGGATCCGAGCTTACATAGGATTGTTCATAAACTTTGATCCCATTATAGTAGAAAGACACAATGTTATTTTGCCAACTCATTGTGTACTCACCATAAATATAGCCGCCAGAAATTGATACGTTTGGTACATTTATAATCGGAGAGGCTACTCCAGCATAAGTATTATTTATCACAAGCGCATTAGGATGAACCCAGTCTGCATAAAATGAATAACCAAACTTATATGGATAACCATTTATATCAAACGGAGGTTGTATTATCCCAGCACCATTTCCAGAATAGTTAGTTAACGGGAACCATCCTTTCCATGTGAATGTCATCGGTTGGTAGTAGGTTTGTTTTGATCGCACAGCAGACGATGTACCGACAGTCAAAAGCCCGTTATTCATCCCAGCGTTTTTACCAAAAAAGACTGTCCAGTTGGAAATATCCAATAGTGACGTCGTACCCGCATTACAAACATTTTGAAACAGGCACAGGGAGAATACGACACTGAGACACAGAACTGACGGTGAAAATCTTCGCTTCATGGTGTTACCTCCTGGAGAATTTTTATCACAACACATAAGCAGTGCAGGTACGATGGAAAGCATATAGAGCGGTGCGATCCACGCATTTCCAACACCAGACATTCAATAACATTTATACTAGGTATGCATGATCTTTAATGATGCATTTATGTCATAAAAGAACAATAAGTCAATACAAATTTGATCTTTTAAAACATGTTACAAACAGCCCGAAGCATATACCTTCAGTTAAAATCAGGGGGTATATGTGAAAACGACCAAAGTGCTGTTGGGTGCTCGTATTCGCGAGTTTCGTAAAGCAAAAGATTTGACCCAGGAACAACTTGCGGAAATCATAGGGGTAGAGCCTCGGCATATTAGCAGGATGGAAGGTGGATACAGCTACCCCACCATCGACCGCCTGGAAAAAATCGCCGAAGCCCTGAACGTGCCGCTCAAGGATTTTTTCGACTTCATGCATCTGGATAGCCCGGACACCCGGGCGAAAAATATGGAAGAGCTGGTAAAGGGGATGAACGAGGATTATCAGCGGATCATCTACAAGATCGTGAAGGCGTTTGAGGGGTGAAGCAGCCGACTTGTTTTACATATAAAAACACCATTAACAACTGAACTGCCGCTTGACGTTTAACGCACAGCGATATATTATTCTTCCATGATCAAAACATTCCATTGCAAGAACACCCAGGCATTATTTGACGGCAAGTGCCCGCGCCAATTTAAGGCGTTTGCCAGAGCGGCTGAACGTAAGCTGCAAATGTTGGATGATGCATATTCCATTGAGGATATTCGCGTTCCACCGGGTAATAGACTTGAAACTTTACACGGAGACCGCAAAGGCCAATGGAGCATCCGCATCAATGATCAGTGGCGTTTGTGTTTCCGTCTGGAAGATGGTAATGCATTTGATGTAGAGATAGTAGATTATCATTGAGGAGACAAAAATGAACCCGAATAATAAGATGCGCCCCATTCATCCCGGCGAAGTATTACGCGAGGAATTCATAATCCCACTCGGTATGACTGCTCATGCACTTGCATTGGAACTCAGGGTTCCTGCGACACGCATTAATGAAATTGTGCGGGAACGCCGTGCAATGACACCCGACACAGCTCTCAGGCTTGCACGTTATCTTGGAACTACTCCGCACTTTTGGATGAACCTGCAAATCAGTTATGACTTAAAATCTGCTGAAATTAAAGCCGGTTCGAAGATCACTTCTGAGGTTCCTAAACGACTTGCAGCCTGAAACATGGCCGAACCATAATTAGCATCAGGCTGCTTTTAGCGTTATTTGAGCTTCATCACGCAGAAATATCTCCGCTGGAATCCCCAATCTTTTGTGAAGCGCTTTTGCCATGGAAAATGCAACTGCGCGTTTGCCGTTCAGCACTTCCGACACACGTCCTTTGCTCCCTATTATAGCAGCCAGATCACGCTGTTTAAGTCCCTCCTGTTCCATGCGGAAACGAATCGCTTCAACCACCGTTGGCAACTCAAGTGGGTAGTGTGTGTCTTCATACGCTTTGACAAGCAGCGCTAAATGTTCGAGCCTGTCGGCTTCGTGTGAACCGACCGGCGGATCGTTGCCGATCAATGTGCCAATCTCTTCCAGAGCAGCTTCATACTCAACTTCATTTTTTATAACTCGCGCGTAATTCATTGCGGTCTCCTCAAAATGACATCTTGTCGTATTCTGCGTGCGTTCCAATCCAGCGTATCAAAAAAGCTCACATTATGGAAACTTTTGAAATTTCTGTCATTCCGGCGGGCTTCTGGCCGGAATCCGGTTTGTAACTCTCTGAAAAGCTGGATCCCGGATAGAATCGTTCCGGGATGACAAACTCTTAAAATGAATGTATTGAATCAAGGCGCCCAAAGTGAAACTTTTATCGTCCCCACGCCTTGCTGATTATCTTGCACATTACCTTGGAATTACTCCGCACTTTTGGATGCACCTGCAAATCAGTTAGACAATCATCGTGTTGATCGCTATAATGCGGCATCTTTTTTTCCGGAGCACGTATGGAGTTCAAGGATTCAATCGTAGTTGTCACCGGCGGTACAAGGGGCATCGGCAAGGCCATCTCTCTGGCTTTTGCCCGTGAAGGTGCCAACGTTTTTGCTGCGTATCTGAATAACGACGAAGCGGCCCGGGCGTTGCTGGTTGACTCCGAAGGTCTGGCCGGAACCATTTCGGTTGTAAAGGCGGATGTGGCCACATCCGCTGGAGCGACCGGCTTGATCAACGCCGCCTCGGCGGCGTCCGGACATATCAATGTGCTGGTCAATAACGCCGGTATTATCAGGGATTGCTATCTGGCCATGATGTCTGATGATGACTGGGATGCAGTGATCCGCACCAATATCAATCCGCTGTTCCACTGCTGCAAATGGGGATTGCGCAAAATGATGGGACGACGCTCCGGCGCTATTATCACCATATCTTCCATCTCCGGGATGATCGGCACCATGGGGCAGACCAACTATGCCGCCTCAAAAGGGGCTGCCATCAGTTTTACCCGGTCTCTTGCCCGTGAGGCCGGGCCGATGGGAATCCGTGTCAACACGGTGGTGGCCGGGATGATCGCTACCGATATGACGACGACACTGAAGCAGGAGGTCGTGGAACGGATCGTCAAGGGATCGGCGCTGGGGAGGATCGGCACTGCGGATGAAGTCGCCTCTGCGGTTCTCTTCCTCGCGTCCGGCCGTGCTTCCTACATAACCGGGCAGTCTATTGTTGTCGATGGCGGTATCGTATGAGTAAGAAACGGGTCGTAATAACCGGTCTGGGGGTGTTCTGCGGCGTCGGGAAGAACAGTGCCGAATTCAGCGACGCGCTTTTGCAGAGTCTTTGCGGCATCGAATCGCTGGAGCTCTTCGATGTATCGGCTTTTCCTTCCGGAATAGGATCGCAGGTCAAGGGGTATGATCCACTCGATTATTTCGATCGCCGAACCGCACGCAAACTGTCGCGTTCAGATCAGTTCGGCGTGATTGCCGCCGGGGAGGCTCTTCGTGACAGCGGTGCTGCAGGATCATACTCTCCCTATGAAATGGGAGTCTCCATGGGAGCCGGCGCAGCCGGAATGTTTCAGGGAGAGTTCTGGCTGAAAGCGCTTTCAGAGGGGAGAGAGGAACACCCCTC
The DNA here is from genome assembly GCA_037129255.1 of Desulfuromonadales bacterium. GTDB lineage: Bacteria > Desulfobacterota > Desulfuromonadia > Geobacterales > Pseudopelobacteraceae > JACRCG01. Next base: position 5,149 of record JBAXVG010000086.1, read on the forward strand.
GCTGTTGCGCGGCATCCTGCCCGACCGGACGGCGACCGATATCGCCCGGATCTACAATCTGGGTGGTTACCAGGGTACCGTTGCTACCGCCTGTTCCTCATCCTCCACCGCTATCGGCTGGGGTGCAGACCTGGTTGCCACCGGAAAACAGAAGCTGGTCATTGCCGGTGGCGTCGATACGCTTTCCATCCTGACCTTTGCCGGTTTTAATTCCCTGCGGGTTGTCGATCCCGCGCCATGCGCCCCTTTCAGCCTTGGCCGCCAGGGGATTTCGCTGGGTGAGGGGGCCGCTTTCATGGTGCTTGAAAGTGAGGAAGGCGCCCGTGCCCGAAATGCCCGCATTTACGGAACTGTGTCAGGTTATGCCCTGGCCGGTGAGGCTCATCATATGACAGCGCCGGACCCCTCCGGTTCGACGGCGGCCAGGGTGATGCGCGAAGCTCTTGAAAACGCCGCACTGGATGCCTCTCTGGTCGGTTGGGTCAATGCCCATGGAACCGGTACGCCGCTCAATGATGTGGTTGAGTCGCAGGCCATGAAAATGGTATTCGGCGAACGGGCTTCCCTGATTCCGCTCGTTTCCACCAAGTCCATGACCGGGCACTGCCTGGGAGCGGCCGGAGCTATTGAGGCGGTGGCTACGGTTATTGCTCTCAATCTCCATATCATTCCTCAGACGCTCAACTGCCGCGGTCGTGATCCTGAATGCGATCTGGAGTATTGCCATGGCGGCATCCGCCAGACCGACTGCACGGTCGCCATGTCAAACTCTTTTGCTTTCGGCGGGAATGTGACCTCACTGGTGCTGTCACTATGATACATACGATCAGAGATATCGTTATTACCGGTTCTTCCGCCATAACCGCAGCAGGAATCGGTGTTGCCGCCGTACAGGAACTGATTCGCACCGGTTCAGACGCCTTTACGGATATTCCTGCGGAAGTGCTGGGAACGGAAGGGTACCGATGGGGAAAAGCAACCGGTTTTAAAGTCTCCGACTTCATGCCGCCCATGAAGGCCCGCAAGATGGATCGATGCAGCCAGTTTGCCGTTGCAGCGACCGGACTGGCTCTGAAGGATGCCGGACTGGACATGAAATCACTTGCCCCTGAACGGGTCGGCATCGCCCTCGGTAGCGGTTTTTGCGGCATCTCCAACTCTGCCGAATTCCTGACCGGTTATTTCAGGGACGGTATTGACGGTCTGCTCCCGATGCTCTTCCCGAATACCGTCCCGAATGCCCCGGCCAGCAATGCCTCCATCGAACATGGTTTCAAAGGCCCCAATGTCTCGTTGATTCAACGTTTCTGTTCGGCGGAGACCGCCTTTCTGGCGGCCTGCCGGTTCATTGAAGAGGGGCGTGCCGATGTCATGCTGACCGGCGGAACCGACGAGTTGCTGCCGACTATTGTAAAAGGCCTCGCATCCGTGGGGCAGTTGAAGCGTCTGGGCGCGCCATACGGTGAGGGGTGCGGCATCGTCGTGCTGGAAAGCGCCGGCCATGCTCTCCGGCGTGGAGCGGTCGCCCGTGCTTCCGTGGAATGTATCCGGAGTGTCGGCATGCTCGTACATGGTCATGAACAGGAAGGGTTTGATCTGCTGGCAAACCGGGTGGATGGTTGCCTGCTGGCTTCACTTTCTGGCTGTGCTGCGGATGTTCCGGGGCTGATGGAGGCTGTCACCGGTATGACGGTCATTGATGTCGGGTGCGCCGTCGGCAGATCTCTGGCGCTGGGCGGCACGGCCCTGGCTGCTCTGGTCGCCTCGCTTCCCGCAGGTGAGCGTGGAATACTTGTATCGGCATCACCGCAAGGTCCTTACTACTCTGTCGATGTCAGGGGAGGCGCTCCTGTTTAATCCCGACCCGGCCCATTATCTGCCCCACCGCTATCCATTTCTGATGCTTGATCGTGTATTGTCCCTCGAACCGGGTGTGTCTGCAGTTGCCGAACGGCGCGTGACCAGCTCTCCGACCGGTTTTCCGCAGATTTACCTCCTGGAATGTATAGCCCAGTTGGGTGGAATCGCCTCAGTCCGCGATGAAGGGGAAGGAGGCTTTCTGGCCTCGATCGACCAGGCAGAATTCGAAGGTGAAGTCAGCGCTGGTGACACGCTGACTATTACGGCGCATGTTATTAAGTCGTTCGGACGGCTGGTACTGATCGAAGGGAATGTCACCAGAGAGGGATTCACTCTGGCACGGGCGCAACTGGCCCTTGGTATCGGAAGGCTGTGACATGCGACGCTTGACATTGGCGATTGCCATGCTGCTCAGCTTCGTGTCGGTCGTGCATGCCCGTCCGCTTGCACCACTGGAGGGATTGGAGGCGCTGCGCAAGGCCTTTTCCGGCATCACGGACTTCACGGCCGAGATTACCCAGGAAAAGCGGCTCTCACTGATGAAGCGCACCATGACGATGAACGGTGTGGTTCGTTTCCGCAAACCGGATCTGTTCTATCTTGAAATCTCGTCCCCCTATGCCAGTCGCATGCTGCTGCGAGACAGTACGGTTGAACAGATCACGGGCAGTAACAGCAGCGATCGGAACAGGATAGTGCTGCCTCCGGAGCAGGGCCTGAAACGCTGGTTTTCAAAGATATCCACGCCGATTGTTTCATTGCCGGAAGACATGGCGGTGCAGGCCGATGTCACCGGCCCGGTCTATACCGTCACCATCACGCCCCAGGGCAAAGGCCAGGTCAGAGAACTGATTATCACCTTCCAGGAAGATGGTACCGTCAAACGCCTGGTTATCGGCGAACAGAATGGCGACCGTGCTGTCATGACCTTTCGCAAGGTTCGTCGCAACGTTGGACTGACGGATAAGGATTTCAGGCTCGATTGAAACTCACCTGGTATTGACTGTAGTATGACTATTGTTTATACTTGACTGCAACAGGAGGTGTAATCATGCAAAATGTAAAGACTGCCATCTCAATCCAGAAGCCTCTGTTCGAGGAAGCAGATAATCTGGCTCACACAATGAAGGTCTCACGCAGCAAGCTGTTTGTAATTGCACTTCAGGATTACATTGAACGGAGAAAAAACAGGGAACTTCTCGCACAGATCAACGCGGTCTGTTCAGACGAACCCGATACAGCGGAACAAAGGCTTCGCAGTAAGTCACGGTCTGCTCATCGACGCCTGGTTGGCAACGAATGGTGATAAACCAGGGAGACATTTATTGGATTGAATTAGACGAGCCTGAAGGCTCGGAACCTGGTTACAGCCATCCTCACGTTATTGTCCAAAACAACCTTTTCAACCATAGTCGGATCAGAACAGTCCTCGTGTGTCCACTTACCTCAAACATTAAACGTGCAAACGCACCCGGAAATGTACTCCTTGAAAAGGGAGAGTCGAACATACCAAAGCAAAGTGTCGTGAACGTTTCCCAGGTTTTTACCGTGGATAAAACACAACTGGACGGATATATCGGAACAGTATCGACCAAACGATTGACTGAAATTCTGAAGGGCATAACGTTACTCCTTGAACCACGTGAACCCGATTGATGCACCTTGAGGTATACCGTATGTCGATGTTAAGAGTATTACTGATATTGCCGCTTCTACTGCTCACCGCCTGCGCAACCTTTTCGCCCCCTCCCGTTGACTATCGTCCGGGCGCTGTCGTTGAGACGCTCTCGTCCGCCGTATCCCTCTCGATCCATACCTCGGACAGCGGTATGGGGGGCAATGGTTATCTGGTTTTTCGTCGCCCCGATCAACTCCATCTGGTGGTGCTCTCTCCCTTCGGCACGACCATGATGGAAGCTTTTGCCCTGGGTGACCGCATCACGCTGTTGTATCCTTCGCGGTCAACAGCCTATGTGGGAAGTTTTGACGAGTTGCCCGACAAGGGCGGCCTGCAGGGGTGGAGCATGATGCGCTGGGTGATGGATGCCGACCCGTCCGCCAACAGGCTGCTGAGCGGAACGCTGGAGCGGATGGGGAAGCTCGGTTTTATGGAAAAAGTCACCTTCGAGAATGGCTTGATGACCTCCAAAACATCACCGGGCGGTGATACGGTATATTATGGGAAATACTCCGTCATTGATGGTGTGCCGCTGGCCGCCGAAGTCGAGATGCATAATGCCCGTAATGACCGTATCCGCCTGACGCTGAATGAGCCCGAGCTCAACAGACCCCTTGATGACGCCATCTTCACGCCGCGACTGGATGGTTTGACCCTGCTGCCGCTTTCCGCCATCCAGGGATTATAGCGCCAGATGCCCCTCACCCTGTTTTCACGTATTACCACAACCGCCAATGCGCTTACGCGCCGGCATCTGGAGTGGATCTTCCGCTTGAGCACCACCCGTCCGCTGATGGTGCTCACGGTTTTTGCCACCGCCATGCTGATATCTGCAGGCGCCATCGTTTCAACCAGCTTTGAGACCGATATATTCCGAATATTCCCCACCCGTCAACCGGCTTTGAAACTGCTGCTTGATTCCATTGAATGGACCGGTGGCGCAAAGGAGATCTATTTCCTGCTGGAGGGGGAAAACGAGGCGCTTGCGCGAGAGGCGGGGCGTTTCGAGGAACGCTTGCGCCGGGTCCGCATCGACGGCCAACCTGCTTTCACCCGTATTACCTGGCGGATCTTCGACGAGAGCCAGGCCGCTTCGTTTAACAGACTCGTATCCTACGCCGTCACCCATCCGCAGCTTTTCCTGACACCTGAAACGGTGGAACGGTTTGCGGCGCGTTTCAGCCCCGCTCAGATCACGGAGGCGCTTACCCGGCTGACCACCGAACTGGCCGGTCAGTTCGGTGGTCAGATGACCGGATTGGCCGTCGCCGACCCGCTCCACCTGCGGGATCTGGTACTGCCCCGGCTCAAGGCGGGCAGTCAGGCTCTCGATCTGGATCCGGCATCTCCCTATTTTATTTCCCGTAACGGCAAGGTACTGATCATGATCGCCGAGCCGGCCCGCCCGGTGCAGGACATGGTTTTTTCCCGCCGGCTGGTTGCGGTGATCAATGAAGCCCGCCGCGGCTCCGGTGTCGCCATCTCCTGCGCCGGAGCACACATGAGCGCCGTGATGGACGAGGCGGCTCTCAAATCCAATGTAATGGTCAGTATTGTTTCGTCTCTCCTGGTGGTGCTTGGCATATTCTATGCCGTCTATCGCCGTCTGCTGCCAACGCTGCTGATACCGGTCATCCTGGTCTGCGGAGTCGTGCTGGCGCTTGGCACGGCGGGTCTGTTCATGAGTTCGATCCACATCATCTCGTTTGCCTTCACGGCTCTCATTACCGGCATCGGCACCGATTACTCGATTCACCTCTACGATCGTTTCCATACCGAGCGTGCTGCGGAGAAGGGGAGTGAAGAGGCTCTGCGCCTGGCGTTCATTAACACCGGGCATGGCATCTTCACTGCCGCCATCACCACGGCGCTGCCGTTTCTGGCTCTCTGTTTTTCGGATGTACGCGCTCTGTCGGAGTTGGGGCTTCTGGTGGGACTTGGTGTGGTTTACTCGCTTTATGCCTCGCTTTTCTTCCTGCCGCCGCTCCTGATCTTCATGGAGCGCCGCTTTCCAATCCATTACCGCCCCATTCCTCCGCTCGGGATGGGATCGCTCTGGAGGTTGTCCCAACGCCGGTCCGGCATTATCGCAGCTGCGTCACTGCTGCTGACCGTCGGGCTCTGGCTTGCAGCCGGCCGGGTCCAGTTCGACGGCGATCTGAAAAATCTGCAGCCGCGACATTCCGAGGCTTTTCTGGCCCAGGAGCGGATCGAGCGCAATCTGAGCATCGCCCCCCGGCAGTTGCTGGCAGCAATTGAAGGACGGGATCTTGGTGACGTAATGGAGCGCATGGCCAAGGTGGATACCCTTGCCAAGCGCCTGCAGGAACGTGGCGAAATCGTGGCCTGGTCGTCCCTGGCGCGCATCATCAACCAGCCCGCCGCACAGGAGCGGATCGCACAGCGGCTGCAGCCGCTCCTTGCCGCTACTTCTGCCGGGACTCTGCGGCGCCGGCTGGAGCAACAGGGGTTTGCAGCCGAAAAGTTCAATCCCTTTCTGGATCAGGTCGGTCACATGGCGCAGGGTGGGACATCAGGGATCGAAGAGGCGCTCGCACAGCTGGCGGTCTCTCCGCTCAGGGGGGTGGTGAGCCGGCACCTGGTTAAGGACGATAAAGGCTATCACGCTCTGGTATACCTGCATTATCGCGGGGCTGAGTTCAAACGTGACACTTTTCTTGCCGAACTGCGCTCCATAGACCCGACCGCACGCACTACCAGCATGGACCTTGTCGCCACCCAACTGGGAGAGGTGGTCCGGTCCAGTTTCATCAAGGCGTTCCTGCTCGGCGGAACGCTGGTGCTGATAATGTTGCTGATACACTTCGTAGAACTGCCAAGCGGCATCTTCTACTCCATCTTTCCGGTGGCGGCAGCCACAGGCTGCATGCTGGGCTCCATGGCGCTCAGCGGAATAAGACTCAACTACATGAACGTCATGGTATTAGTCACCATCATGGGGATGGGAAGCGATTTTGGCCTGTATATCCGCTTCCGGGTGATTGCCGACACGCCGCATGAGCGCGAACGGCAGTATATCCAGACTGCCCGCGCCGCATTTCTTTCGGCGCTGACCACAGTTGTCGGCTTTGGGTCTCTGGCGCTCACCGACTACGGCGCCATGTCGTCCATCGGATGGGCCACCAATCTGGGAGTCGGATTTACCACACTGTTCGCCCTTGTAACGCTGCCAGCGGTGATGTTTCTGGCGGCACCGGGCAGGCGGAAGTAATCCGTTCAGATAATCAATGAGCACAACCGGAGTGAAACAATGATGCAATCAGCTGAAATTCAGGCGGCGAAGAGCAGGGCCGCGCTTCTGTCGATAACATCCAATTCTGTCCTGATCATACTCAAGGTGATCGTCGGTATCATGATGCAATCGGTCAGTGTTATATCGGAGGCGGTCCATTCCGGGCTTGACCTTGTTGCTGCCATTATTGCCTGGTTCTCGATCAGAGAGTCCGGTAAACCTGCCGATGACGAGCATCGCTTTGGTCATGGCAAGATAGAAAATGTGGCCGGGACAATTGAAGCCATACTCATTTTCGGAGCTGCTTTCTATATCATCTGGGAGGCGGTACATAAGCTGCGGGCCGGATCAACGGAAATCGAGAGTCTGGGATGGGGCGCAACGGTAATGGCCGTTTCCGGCATTGCAAACTATCTTGTTTCACGGCACCTTCTCAGCATTGCGATAAAGACCGATTCCGTAGCACTTGAGGCCGATGCACTCCATCTGAGAACGGATGTTTACACATCCGTCGGCGTGCTTGGAGGCCTGGTGGCCATCAAGCTGACCGGTATCACCATTCTCGATCCGATAGTCGCTATCGTAGTGGCGCTCATGATTATCAAGGCTGCCTGGGATCTTACCAAAACAGCTTTCTTTCATGTTCTGGACGTCAAACTTCCGGAAGACGAAGAAGCACTGATTCATGACGTGATGAAGCGCTACAAAGGCAGTTTCATCGAATACCACAAACTGCGTACCCGCAAATCCGGCCATATCCGTCATATAGACATGCATCTGGTCGTGCCGAAACAGTTGACCGTGGAAGCCGGACATACGCTTGCCCATCAGATCACGGCAGATATTGGAAAAAGTCTGCCCTACAGTCAGATTCTGGTGCATATCGAACCAAGTTCCGAATAAAATTGAAAGGTTGGGAGGATTGACCATGCGATTATTTCTTTGTCTTTTGGCAGCAGTTGTTCTGGGAGGATGTACAATAATACCTCTCGATACTTTGAAGCGAGAACAGTTTGAGCAACTACCCCGGAAATATTCTCAATTTGACTTCAGGCTGGCCTGGGACAGCAGGATTGCCGAAAATGAAGTTATCGTCGAGGGGGTTATCTGGAATGTACGGTGGCTTCATGCAGAGGGTCTGGAAATCTGGGTCTCACTGCTGGATCCTGATGGCAAAGTGCGTGCGAAAGAGGTAGATCTGATACGACCTAACCCTTTGAATATTGGTGAAAGATCTAATTTTACCGTAAAACTGCCCGTCAAGCCGGTATCAGGATCGAAGCTGCTGTTCACCTATTGTTATCACGCAGTTGAAGACCAGGAATTCTCAACATTCTGGATGCAGAGCTTCGAAACTGACCTTTAGTACTCAGTGAATGAAATTCATGTAGATTTTTGTCTCTCTTTCAGGCGCAGCAACAACACCTCTGCCGTTTTCAACCAGCTTCATCAGCCACGTCATGTTCTTGCCAAGCACGCGCATGATCTGCACTCCCTCTGCGTCCCGGGTCACCTCTCCCGGACGTGCACCATGAATGATATTCCAGTAATTGGAGGTTGGTATCAGCATTTCGGCATAGCACAAAAAATTGTTGAGCTGTTCAAAGGCGGGGAGTCCCCCGGAACGCCGTACCGCAACAACCGCCGTGCCGACTTTGTGTCTCAGCATGCCATTATTGACACTGGTTACGTAAAAAGCCCGGTCGAGAAACGATTTCATGGTGCCGCTCATGGCTGCGTAATGGACGGGAGAGCCCAGAATAATTCCATCTGCCCTTTTCATCTTCTGAATCCACTCATTAACCTCATCACCGGGCAGTGCGCACTGTTCGTTTTTATTTTTTATGCACTGACCGCACGCAGCACAGCCTCTTATCGATTTATTACCGACGTGAATGATTTCTGTTTCAATGTTCCCCTTTTCCAGTTCAGCAGCGACCATGCTGATGGCGTGCCAGGTATTGCCTTCCCTGTTGGGACTTCCGTTAAAAGCCACTACTTTCATCATGTAATCCTCCCGTTTTTCTCAGACGTTGCCTTTTAAGCTGTTCAGTATCTACGGCGGGCATTGAGCGCACATTGATTTGAAGAGGTTGGTGCTCAGGTAGCGGTCGCCACGATCCGGTATGATAACAACCACCAATCCGGATAGGATGTCCTACGTGTGCTTCAAGCGCCACCCCTCCTTGTTCACCTGCGGAACACGGGAAATAGCCAGAGAATCGGGTGGCACATCGACTGTTACCGTTGTGCCGGCCGCTACCAGTGAATTTCGCCCGACCGCAACCGGGGCCACCAGCTGCACGTCACTACCGATGAAAACCTTGTCTCCAATTATTGTGCGATGTTTTTTGACGCCATCGTAATTGCAGGTGATAGTCCCACAGCCGATATTGACGTCGCGGCCGATCTCGGCATCTCCCAGGTAGGTCAGGTGCGAAGCTTTGGAACCTTCCCCCATGACAATCTTCTTGGTCTCGACGAAATTGCCGATCTTTACATGGCTGCCAAGTACCGTTCCGGGACGCAGATGCGCCATCGGGCCGACAGCCACATTTTCATGCAGTTCGGAATCTTCCAGCACGGAACCGGCCTTGATATGGCAGTCCGCCCCGATACGGCAACCGGAGATACTGACCCCCTGGTCTATTTCGCAACCACTCCCAATGACTGTTCCGCTGCCGATATGACAGTTGGGGTGAATGATCGTATCGGCGCCGATCGTAACACCAGTGTCGATGTAGGTCTGTTCGGGGTCAACCAAGGTTACGCCGGCAAGCATCAGTTCATAATTGATACGGCGACGCAGAACGCGGGCGGCGGCGGCCATCTGGGAACGGTCGTTGACCCCCATGATTTCGGTGGCATCAGCAGTCGGCATCGCCAGGCAGACCAACCCCTTCCGGACGGCAATTGCGAGCAGATCGGTCAGATAGAACTCCTTCTGGGCGTTGTCGTTGCCGATAGATCTTATGTTGCCGAACAGGAAGTCGGACTCCACGCAGTAGATGCCGCTGTTGATCTCACGGAGCTCCTGCTCTTCAGGATCGGCGTCCTTCTGTTCGACGATGCGGACCACCCGGCCGGATGCATCGCGAACCACCCGGCCGTAGCCGAATGGATCGTCCATCAAGGCGGTCAGCACCGTTATATCCGACGAGTTGTCACGATGAAACATCAGGAGGGCACTGAGAGTCGCGGAGCTTAAGAGCGGAGTGTCTCCGCACAGAATCAATACGGTCCCGTGAAAACCGGCCAGCTCATCCAGGGCGCAGGCCACGGCATGCCCGGTGCCAAGCTGCTCTTCCTGCATGGCGTAACGGATGTCGCCGGCACCGCGAAAAGCGTTCTGCACCGCGTTAGCCTGATGCCCGATCACCAGCACAATCGGGTCGGCGCCGGCGCCGCGGGCGGCTGCAACCGGCCAGGCGATCAGAGGCTGGCCGGCGGCGGGATGAAGTATCTTGATCAGTCCTGATTTCATGCGGGTGCCTTTTCCGGCGGCCAGTACAACTGCGGCAAATGATTCCATAGTTATCCACTCCCAAATAAGGTAAATATCCGGTCGGTAATGTTATGCGATGATGCTCGAAGCGTCAAGCTATTAGGATGCATTACAAAATAAGTTAATCAAGTATCCGTTCGTGGTGAGCTTGTCGAACCATGAACGGATGCCCTTCGACAAGCTCA
>JBAXVG010000087.1:0-15427 GCA_037129255.1 Desulfuromonadales bacterium
AAAATCAAGCGCCGAAAATACTCAAACACCACGTTCAAAAAGTGCGAAATATGGGGAACAAGAGGGATTTTCTGGTAGTAACTGAGAAGTATAAGTTTTTTTTAAACTTAAATTATAAATAAATCAATAGGATGTTGTATATACAAGGTTTGGGGTTGTAGCTCAGCTGGGAGAGCGATGCGTTCGCAACGCATAGGTCGAGGGTTCGAATCCCTTCAGCTCCACCAATAAAAACAGTGGCTTACAGTTAAAGTTCATAGTTACCCCACACCCAAAACCCTTTTCATCTCGCGCACAAGCTCACTGATAGCCATCGGCTTGGAAACATAGCCATCAAAACCTTCATCCAATAAACGCTCCTTATCGCCGCGCAGCGAGTAGGCTGTCAGGGCAATTACCTTCTGATGGAGAGGAGTGTCCTGTTCAATCATGCGGATTTCGCTCAGGGCTTTTTCACCGTTCATATCCGGCATATTGATGTCCATCAGCACAATATCAAAGCTGTCATTTTCCAGAGCCGCAAGACATTCCCTCCCACTCTTTGCAACAGTCACGTCAAACCCCAGTTTTCGGAAAAGTGATGATTCGAAGGTAATACTGACCTGGTCATCCTCGACAAGCAGTACCCGTAACGGTGAGCCATCCCAACTGGCGCTTGTTTTTTGGGGAGTCTCCACAGTGGCGGAGCTCTCATTTACTGCGGCAAACGGAAGGGTCACCTTGAAGCAGCTGCCCGCCCCAGGCGTGCTTTCAACGGAAATATTGCCTGCCATCAGTTCCACCAGGCGACTACTGATAGTCAGACCGAGGCCGGTTCCTCCATAATTGCGGGTAGTGGAGCCATCCTCCTGTTCAAAAGGCCTGAATATCTTATCAAGATTTTCAGGCGAGATTCCGATACCGCTGTCTCGTACCGCCAACAGTACAAGCAGAGAAGCGTCCTGTTGTTCAAGAAGTTGCGCCGAGATGGTGATACCACCCTGTGACGTGAACTTGACGGCGTTCCCCATCAGGTTGTGGAGGATCTGTTTGATCCGGTGCTGGTCTCCCATCATAAATGGAGGGATATCATCGGACACCTCCACATCAAGTTTAAGCCTCTTTTCATGGATTACAGATTTTTGCATCAGGACAACATCGTTGATGCAGTGCTGCAGGCTGAATTCGGCCAATTCAAACATAATTTTTCCTGCTTCGATTTTTGATAGATCGAGGATGTCGTTAATCAGGGACAACAGATTTTTTCCTGACATCTTGAGTCCTGCCACAAACTCCCGCTGCTCTTCGCTCAGTTCAGTCATCTCCAGAAGCTGGGTCATGCCGAGAACACCGTTCATGGGGTTGCGAATCTCGTGGCTCATGTTGGCAAGGAACTCACTCTTTGCGCGGTTGGCGGAATCGGCGGCGGCTTTGGCCTGGAGTAAATCCAGTTCTGCCTGCTTGCGCTCGGTGATGTCGTACGCAGTACCGCTCGCGCCGACTATGTTCCCGGCTTCGTCACAGATGAAAAGAGCGTTGAATACCAGATGGATTTTGTTACCGGTCTTTCCTAAATGAATAGTCTCATAACCGCTGATCGAATTTCCTTGCATCAGATGCTCGAATGCAGCCAGATCACGCTCAACGTTCTCCGATGTTTGAAAATCGAAGAATTTCTTTCCGAGCATTTCATCAATCTCATAGCCGAAGATCTGTTCCCAGGCCAGATTGAGGTAGGTATATCGACCTTCCCCGTCACACTGCCAGATCAGATCCTGTGAAGTCTCGACCAGAGAGTGATAGAGGGCCTCGGCGTTTCTGATTTTCTCTTCAATCTGTTTGCGCTTGGTGATGTCGCGTGAAACCCCCACCAATCCGAAGAGTTGTCCTGCCTTGTCGCATATGGGTGCTTTAGTGGTATCCAGTAATACTCTACCAGTCGTTGATGACGAAACCCACTCCTCGATACGCATCGCAACGCCACTTTGCAGAATCTCCTGATCTTTCTTTGAAATGCGCTCTGCCTCCTCCTTACAGAAGAAGTCGAAGTCAGACTTGCCGATCTGCTCTTGTTCTGAAAGCCCGATAAAGTTTTCGCACGCCTTGTTGCAGCCAAGGTAGAAACCGTTGCGGTCTTTGAAATAAATAAGATCGGAGGCAGCGTCAATGAGTGTACGTAAGAAGGCCTTCTCGTGCCAGAGAGCTTCTTCAGCCTGTTTCCGCTCGGTAATATCGGTATGTGAGATAACAACACCTTGACTGTCACCTAAGCTGGATACGCTCATCATGAACCAGCGCTGTTCAAATGGAGAATGACAGGGGTATTCCATGCTGAAAAAAATCCTTTCACCCTGCAACACAGCGTTTATACCCATAAATGCGGCGCTCGCACCCTCATCATCAGCTTCACTCCTGCTGCATACTTTCAAATAACTTTCGCCAACATAGTTTTCTATATCTACCGGCGCACCATTTCCTTGCGCAAAACGACGCCACGTTTCGTTTACCTTGACAATTACGCCGCTGGCATCAAGGACGGCAATATGAGAAGTCAATGAGTCGAGCACTTCGATGATAAATTTCTCGCTATGATGTAACTCTGCAATCCGCTCCTCCACCCGTTGCTCCAGCTCATCGTTCGTCTTTTTCAGAGCCTCCTCAGCATGTTTCCTCTCTTCAAGGAATTGTATTTTAATCAAAGCCAGATTTACCTGCTTTGCGACAGATTCAAGAAAACCGATTTCTTCCCGAGTCCATTGTCTCTGTTCCAGGATTTGATTCAGGGTAAAGACATGGTATCCTTGTTCATCAAAGGCAAAGGGATACCATATTAAACTTTTTATATTCATTTGCTCATGCAGAACCTTCCCTGATCCGTCTTCGATAAAATGCTCATTCACTCCATTGAATTGACTTTCAAGATACTTTCGAGTTTTCCTGATTTCCGTGAAGGGGCATATAAACATCTCAAGGGGATATACGTTCTTTGTAGGCGCAATATCCGGATGCTTCAGTTTCAACCATTCGCACAGACCGGTAATGCAATTTTTCTCAAACGATATATGGTAAATGAGCACCCGGTCTAATTGTAGTGTTTCCCCGATAATGCAGTTTGCTCTTTCTAGAATATCTTCAGAATTGTCGTTAGTAATGATTATTTCAGCAATTTCGTTTAAAGCCCTGGCAAAAACCAATTGCTGCTCGATCTGATACACCCCAAGGTCGTGGAAGTTACGTAAATACTCCCCGTGAGAATATATTTCCGGAGATGAATCCTTGTTTGAGCGTAACTTTTCTTTGGCACGCTTCCGGAGTTCCTGGGCTGTTTCAGTTGGTGTGGCTGGCATTATGGTCACCTGAATAAAGAAAAGAAAAAACGACACACTGAAATTTCCGCAATACTGGTTTATATAGGCATCAGCTTCATACCCTTAATTATTTTCATCTGCTCTTCAGTGCAATGCGGACAAATGCCGTGGCTGAACTTCGCCTCTGAATGATTACTGATATAGGCCTCTAATTGCTGCCAGGTCTGCTGGTCATCCCTGATCTTTTTGCAGTACATGCAGATCGGGATAATGCCTTCGAGCTGTTTGACTCGTGCCAGCGCCGCTTCAAGTTCTTCATTTTTTTGCTTTAACAGATTCCTCTGCTCATTCAATGCTAAATGATTGCGTACCCGCAGTTTGAGCAGTACAAGATTCACCGGTTTTGTCAGATAGTCAATGCCGCCGACTTCAAGCCCCTCAAGTTCTGCCTCCTGAGTATCCACAGCCGTCAGGAAGATAACCGGAATATCTGCAAACGCCACATCGGACTTGATGATGCTGCAGACTTCAAAACCACTCAACTCAGGCATCATCACATCAAGGAGAATCAGGTCCGGTTTATGATCCTTAAGCTGGTCGATAGCATCGTGACCGTTCAGTGCCGACATGATGTCGTACTCGTCTTTGAGTGCAGATGTCATGATTTTAATATTTCCAGGATCATCATCCACAGCAAGTATTACGTGTCTATTATTCACGGTTTTCTGTTCCTTTCACCATTTCCACACCCAATACCCTTTTCATCTCGCGCACAAGCTCACTGATAGCCATCGGCTTGGAAACATAGCCATCGAAACCTTCATCGAGGAAACGCTCCCTGTCACCCCTCAGCGAATAGGCCGTCAGGGCAATTATCATTTGATGGCGATGTGTATCCTGTTCATTCCTGCGGATTTTGCACAGGGCATCTTCGCCGTTCATATCCGGCATATTGATGTCCATCAGCACAATATCAAACCTGTCATTTTCCAGAGCCGCAAGACATTCTCTCCCACTCTTTGTAACAATCACGTCAAACCCCAGCTTCCGGAAAAGTGATGATTCTAAGGTAATACTGACCTGGTCATCCTCGACAAGCAGTATCCGTAACGGACAGCCATCCCAACTGACGCCTGCTTTCGGGGGGGCCTCCTCAATGGTGAAACTCTTGTTTACTGCGGCGAGCGGAAGTGTCACCTTGAAACAGCTGCCCGCATTTGGTGAGCTTTCAACGGTAATACCTCCGCCCATCAGTTCTGCCAGACGCCGACTGATGGTCAGGCCGAGGCCGGTTCCTCCATAGTTGCGGGTAGTGGAGCCATCCTCCTGTTCAAACGGCCTGAATATCTTATCAAGGTTTTCAGGCGAGATTCCGATACCGCTGTCGCGCACCGCCAGTTCGACGAGCAGAGAAGAATCCTGCTGATCAAGAAGTTGCGCCGAGATGGTGATCCCACCCTGTGACGTGAACTTGACGGCGTTCCCCATCAGGTTGTGGAGTATCTGTTTGATCCGGTGCTGGTCGCCCATCATAAATGGAGGAATATCATCGGACACCTCCACATCAAGCTTGAGCCTCTTTTCATAGATGACCGTTTTTTGCATCAGGGCAACATCGTTGATGCAGTGCTGCAGGCTGAATTCGGCTGATTCAAATGTAATTTTTCCTGCTTCTATTTTTGAAAGATCGAGGATGTCGTTAATCAGGGTCAACAGATTTTTACCTGAAAGCTTGAGGGCAGCCACGTACTCCCGCTGATCTTCGTTCAATTCTGTCATCTCCAGAAGTTGGGTCGTGCCAATAACGCCGTTCATGGGGTTGCGAATCTCGTGGCTCATGTTGGCCAGGAACTCGCTTTTTGCGCGATTGGCCGAATCAGCGGCGGCTTTGGACAGCAGCAATTCCTCCTCCATCTGTTTACGATCAGTAATATCGATAAGAATCCCATTCCAGAGGACTGAACCGTCCTCATTTCGCTGGGGTATCGCCTGACCTCTCACCCATTTGAACTTACCACCCGGTGTAAGGATACGATGCTCATGTACCCAGATACTCAGGCTGCGGGACGCGCTTGCCACGGACTCCCGATGGGAAATCCGATCCTCCGGCACGATGCAGCTTGTTACGATGTTGTGATCACGGAGCGCCTCATCAGGTTCGATTTCGTAAAGATCTTTAAGGCCCTTGCTCACATATACAAAACTCCATTCACCTGTAGGCATCGTCAGAAACTGATAGACAACACCCGGAACGGCAGAGGACATTTGCTCCAACTGTTTGTGTGCTTTCTGGAGAGCATCTTCGGCCAGTCTGCTCTCGGTGATGTCCATGATATTGCCGATCACCTTTGCAACAAGCTCCTCATGCCATACCGGTTTAGCCGTAGTACGGATCCAGAGCCTTCGACCGGCTGCAGTCGTAAATGGAAGTTCCAGATCGTATTCTTCGCCATGTTCGACACAGCGCTGAAAAGCATCCCGAACGCTCTGGCGGTCTTCCGGGTCATAGCAGTTCAGGCTTTTTTCGATATGATCCGATGATCCAGGCCTGATTGTGCCGGGTTCAAAATCGTGGATGCGATAGGTTTCTTCGGTCCAGGTCATGGATTGCAGCGCAATATCCCATTTCCAGCCACCGACCTTTGCCAGGTGTTGACTTGAGTTAAGGATAGCCTCAGATTTTTTGAGGGCATCTTCAGCTTTTTTTCGCTCAGCGACTTCCCAGGCCAGATCGGCCAGTATCGTGATCACTTCAATATCCTGCCGGTCGTAATCGGTCAGTTTGTTGCCGACACCAAGGATGGCAACGATATTGCCATCGCGGAAGATCGGCACCACAAGCTCACGCACTACGGCAGCGTGCCCTTCAGGCATACCCTTGCGATGAGGCAGTGAAGCATAATCGTTATGGATAACCGGACGGCGCTCATGTACACAATCAACCCATACTCCAGCCTGAGCGATCGGGTAATGGCTGCCCGATCCTTCCGTTTTGCAGAATTCGGCGGCAGTTCGGGTTGACCAGGCCTGCAGAGTCAGCATCTGTGAGTCGGAATCCATAAAATGATAAAAACCGATACGGCTGCCGGTCAGTATCTCTGCCTCGTCCAGCGTTTCACGAAGCAATTCACGAAGCGAATGGCTGTGAGAATATTCAATCAGTTTCAGGCGGGCCGCTATTATTTGACGGTTGCGTTTTTGGTAGGAGATATCTCTGATAAAGGAAAAGATCGAACCGCCATGGGCAGGTGAATAGTTGGAACTGGCCTCAATATCTATAATGTTTCCATTCTTGTGGCGATGTTTGGTCTCAAACCGCAGGGATCCCATCTGGACGATCTTCTCCACACGTTTTGCAACATCCGCATGGTCGTCGACAGCATCAACCGAGGAGACGTGCATACTCAGAAGCTGTTCATGGGTATAACCGACAAGCTGGCAATAACTTTCATTCACCGAAAGAATGTTGCCATCCATGTCAACCAGCAGAAAACCGTCCATTGACGTGGCAATTACGGTGTCTAAATCATCTGAATTTACAAGCCTGCGTGAGTTTGTATTGCGCAATAGTATTGCCACCTGAAACCTCACCTGAAACAGTATTGATAATGGAACTATATCGTCATTCCGGTAAATTACAATCCTAAACACCGTAATATTATGAAAAGGAGTCGCTATATGGTACATTGAAAAGTGACTTCAGAAAGGAGCGTGTGATATTATGAACGTAATGATCGATTTGTGCATCGTACCGATCGGTGTAGGAGTATCCCTTTCCCCATACATTGCAGCTTGTGAAAAAGTGCTGACAGCAGCAGGCCTGAAGACCTCGCTTCACTCTTACGGCACCAATGTAGAGGGTGAGTGGGATGCCGTGTTTGCTGCGGTAAAGCGTTGCCATGAAGCCGTGCACGAGATGGGGGCTCCGCGAATCACCACGACCATCAAACTGGGCACCCGGACGGACCGGGAACAGAGTATGGAAGATAAAGTGAGAAGCGTGCGAGAGAAGCTTTGAGAGGAATCACTTTAAACCGCTTTGCAGCAGGGCTGCTGCTCATCTGCGGATTGATGGCTCTCTTCTCCTGCAGCAAGACGCCTCAGGTGGCGAAATTGCCCTCTGACGGGGTAGTGTTGGCATTTGGCGACAGCATTACCTTCGGAACCGGGGCTGCCCCTGCCGAGAGCTATCCGGGCGTTCTTGAGAAGCGTATCGAGAGGCGCGTCGTGAAAGCGGGAGTGCCGGGGGAAGTGACGGCAGAGGGGAGAGTCCGGCTTGCGTCAGTGCTTGACGAGTATAATCCGGTATTGATGATCCTCTGTCTTGGCGGCAACGATTTTCTGAGGCATCTGGATGAAGCAGCGACTGCTGATAATCTGAGGGCTATGATCTCTCTTGCCCGGAATCGTGGCGTCAGCGTTGTGCTCATTGGAGTTCCGAAGCTCGGTTTCGGGCTGGAAGTACCAAAGCTTTACGGAGAGCTTGCCAGGGAGTTCAGCATACCCCTGGAAGGAAAAGCATTGAAACAGATTCTTTCAAAAAGCAGTCTGAAATCAGACGCGATTCATCCCAATGCAGCCGGGTACGGTATCCTGGCTGAGTCGGTAGCCCGACTGCTGCACGATTCCGGTGCACTGTAAGCATTAGAAATATATACGGAGCAAACGAGGAACGAAATGATAGATCTACCGACTGCATTTTTCAGACAAACAGGCGAAAACAGATATGAGCCGAGCGAAGCCACCATTGGCCCCTGGTCTCCGGATTTTCAGCATGGCGGCCCACCCTCGGCATTGATGACGCATGCACTGCGGGTTTTCCCTTCACCTCAACCGGTACAGGTTACCAGGGTAACATTAGAGATTCTGAGTGCAGTTCCGGTAAAGCCATGCGAGATAAATGTCGAAGTCGTTCGAGGCGGCAGGCGGGTTGAACTTCTCAGAGCTGAATATATCGCAGAAGGCAAAACATATCTGATAGCTCATGCGTGGCGCTTCATCTCTGAACCGGGTATGTCAAGCGCAGTTTCTGACTCATATATAATACCGCCACTCCCCGAACCACAACTCTTCAAATCATTTCAGGGGGTCAGCTATTTTCCTTATGGAGAAGCCATGGATTGGCGGTTTACTGAAGGGGGATATGATACATTTGGACCGGCGACCGTCTGGAGCAGACCGCGCATACCGTTAATTGAGAACCTCGTCACAGACCCGCTTGAAGCGCTCATGTTAATGGTAGACTCTGCCAACGGGATCAGTGCGGAACTGGACATACGCGACTGGACATTTGTCCCGGTAGACCTGACTCTCGGCCTGCATCGACAGCCGGCAGGGGAATGGGTCGGTATGGATGCACAGACCGTAATAGAGATTGATGGCGTAGGACAGACAACAACCGTCGTCTTTGACAGTAGAGGCAAAGTAGGCCGGAGTATGCATTCGTTATTTATAAGACCAAAATCATGACTCGGAAATCTGCGTAAAGGTACCCAAATGATGTCTGAAGACCTCGGACATAATTTTTCTCCTTATTCAAATACAGTAATCAAACTCCACGTAATGATCCATCTGCTTCCCGGGTTCGGCAAATTTGGGCTTACCGACAACCCTGGCCGGAATCCCGGCTACAGTGCTGTGCGGAGGGACTTCGTTCAGCACAATACTGCCGGCAGCAATCTTCGAACCTTCACCGATCTTGATGTTGCCGAGGATTTTGGCCCCCGCCCCGATCAGCACTCCTTTTCCGACCTTTGGATGCCGGTCACCGGACTCTTTGCCGGTACCGCCAAGCGTAACCTCGTGCAGCATTGAGACATCATCGCCCACGACAGCAGTTTCTCCGATCACCACGCTTGTTCCGTGATCGATCAGTATGCCCTTGCCAATACGTGCGGCAGGATGAATATCCACATCAAAGGCTTCCGATATACGACTTTGCAGATAAAGAGCCAGGGGCTGACGCTCTTTTCCCCATAGCCAATGGCCGACCCGATACGATTGGAGTGCCTGAAAACCTTTGAAATTCAGAAATGGCAGAGCCAGACTTTTTGCAGCCGGGTCACGTTCGAGAACCGCCAGGAGGTCGCGGCGAACAGCCTCTCGAATATCCTCGGAAGCTGTCAGCGCTTCATAGAATACATCCCGGAGCGATGTCGTAGTCAGGTAGGCCGATGCCAGTTTACCGGCCAGGAAATAGGAAATGGAAGCCTCCAGCGAGCCATGTTTGAGCACCGTGTCATGCAGGTAGCCGGCCAGCATCGGTTCCGACTTTGCGGTCACAAATACATCCTGACGGAGACGGGTCCATACCGGATCGGCTGTCTCAGGTATGTTGCGATAGACATTACGCTCCTGATGAATACTGGTCAGCGTTACTTTTTGTGCATAATTCGGTGTCATGATTGAGCCTTTCGTTGTAGGGGCGCATGGCATGCGCCCTGCCGGGATAACCACCTGAGTTAAAGGCGGGCGATCACAAGGATGCGCCCCTACCTCAACTGCCTGAGAGCCTGCACCAACCGGTCGATTTCTTCGAAGGTGTTATAGAACGAATAGGATGGCCGGACCGTTGCTTCCAGGCCGAATCTTCTTAAAGAGGGCTGGGCGCAATGGTGCCCGGCCCGGACGGCAATACCATGCTGATCCAGATATTTGCCTACCTCCGGTACCGACTTGTCTTTGAGAACAAATGACGTCACCGCAACCTTTTCCCTGGCATTGCCAACCAGTCGCAGACCGTTGACGCTCCGGAGTTTCTCTGTGGCGTATTCCAGCAGGCGGAGTTCGTAAGCGGCGATGTTGCCAAGTCCGATACGGGTGACATAGTCGAGCGCCACTCCCAGACCATAGGCATCGGCCACATTGGGGGTACCGGCCTCAAACCTGGCCGGAACGTCGCTGTAGATCGTCTCTTCAAAAGTTACATCTTTGATCATGTTGCCACCCGCTTGCCAGGGAGGGAGTTCCTCAAGAAGTTCGCGGCGTCCGTACAGAGCACCGATACCGGTCGGCCCGAATATCTTGTGCCCGGAGAATACAAAGAAATCGACACCCAGGGCCTGGACATCCACCGGCAGATGGGCAACCGACTGCGCGCCGTCGATCAGAACATGGGAACCATTCCGCTTGGCAAGATGAGTCATCTCGGCAATCGGAAGTACAGTGCCAAGACTGTTATTGGCATGGGCAAGACCAACCAGTCGAGTGCGCGGATTCAGCAGGCGTTGATATTCCTCCAGCTGAATCTCCCCCCGTTCGTTAACCGGAATCACTTTGATTACCGCTCCACGCTCTTTTGCTACGATCTGCCAGGGAACTATATTGGCATGGTGTTCCAGTTCGGAGAGCAGAATCTCATCACCCGGCTGCAGGAAACGTTTGCCGTAGGAATAAGCAACCAGGTTGACCCCTTCTGTGGTGCCGCGCACAAATATGATCTCTTCGCTTGAACCGGCATTCAGATAATCGCGGACCTTGTCCCTGGCTCCTTCGAAGGCATCGGTCGCACGAGCCGCCAGGGTATGGGCACCACGGTGAATATTGGAGTTATCAGTTGCGTAGTAGCGGCTTAAGGCATCGATAACCTGCTTCGGTTTCTGGGTGGTGGCGGCATTGTCAAACCAGACCAGCTGCTTGCCGTGCACCTTTTGGTGCAGAATCGGAAAATCACTGCGAATTGCTGCAACATTGAATACCGGATTACCGGCCAGCCTGCTGCTTTTAGGCAGCGACGCCCGTAACAGGCTTGCAAACGGGTCGCTCGCAACACCTTCTGCCAGGGAACCGCCTGTCAGGTGATGCTGAAATGACTGGATATTTTTGACAAACCCTTTCAGATCGCCGTGCCGTTCTGAACTGCCGATATAGGTCTGTTGATGTACCAGGCTGTCGGCATGGTCCCCTAATGACGGGGTGTGTGAAAAGTTCACCGAGTTCAAAAGATCATGGGTAAAGGGGTTGGCGGTGGCTGTTGCCGGAGTTGCGCCTTTGATGGCTTCAAAAGCTCTGGCTATCAGATCCAGCCCATCACCGCTTCCGGGAATGCTGCCTATCGTGGTTGCAGCTCCCGGAATGGAGTAGGCTTCATGCTGCGCCCGCTCAAACAGGGTGGCGGCAATGCAGCGACTATCTGTGGCGTTTCCGGAGTGCACTGCCTGCTCACCCGGAAGCTCATTATAAAGCCGTGTAGCGACCTGGGCAACCAGGTCAGGAGTTATGTCTGGCATAGCGGCCACCCTTTATATCCCCGCGCCGGAGTTGAATGCCACCGGAACGCTGTGTTCGTAATGATGGTAGTAGCCGACTTCGACATTCTCCAAAACACCGATGGCGTCATCGGTCAGTACAGCGGCCGAGAAGTACAGTGACAACAGATAGGATGCCACCCCGAGATTATCCAGCCCCATCAGACGCGCCGACAGACTGGGGGAGATTTCACCCGGAATTCCCTGCTGGTGCAGACCGACAACGCCCTGATCCTCCACTCCGACTCTCACAAGCAGAATGCTGGTTGTGCCGAGCCACTGATTGTGGGCGTAACGGCTCTTGACCTCCAGTTTGTCTGAAGGAATCAGAGGAATCCCTCGCCAGAGGATGACCGGCGTACCAAATACCGTGGTCGTGTTTGGCGGCACACCACGCCAGGTGCATTCCCGCTCGAAAGCAGCGATGGCTTTGGGGTGAGCAAGAAAGAAGGCCGGTTTTTTCCAGACCAAGGCCAGCAGTTCATCAAGATCATCAGGAGTCGGTGCGCCGTAGCGTGCACTGATGCGGTGGGATGGATGTACGGAGTGCAGCAGTCCGAATGATTTGTTGTTGATCAGTTCCCACTCCTGACGTTCCTTGATCTCCTCGATTGTCAGGCGGAGTTGCTCTTCCAATTGATTGTAGGGATTGTTATAGAGGTCGGACACACGGGTGTGCACACGTACAACGGTCTGCACGGCACTGAGCGAGTATTCGCGCGGCGCTTCAGAGTAATCCACGAAAGTCTCAGGGATGATGACGTTCTCGGCCAGTCCGGAGACCAGATCAATGTTCCGCTCACCATATTTGTTGACTGCAGCCAGCAACTCCAGGTGCTCTTCCACAGCCCTTTTGAACTCCTGTTTCAAACCGGCATTTTTGCTTAACTGTGCATCCAGATCCTTGCGGGAAAGAGTCAGCAGTACGCATGAATTGATAGTGCGAATGGTAACGTCAGAAGGTTTGTCCGAAACCAGATCTGCCTCGCCGAAGTATTCACCTTCACTCAGAAGCGCGATGCGCAGATCGCTGCCATGTACCCCCTTGCTGAGAACTTCGACCTGTCCCTGGGCGATCACAAAGAATTTGTTGCGATCCTTGCCTTCAACCACCAGGGTGTTACCGAGAGTAACCTGCTCGGTTTTGAAACTGATGGCGATCTTATCAATTATACTGTCTGAGAGCTTGGCAAACAGCGGCACGCTCCGCAGAGCCTGGGGCTCGAATTTAGCGATACCGTCTGTCAATGTGAACTCGACCCGTTCGGCATTGGGCAGCTCGACCCTGGTGCGGTTGACACGGTAGGTGCCACCTTCTACATGCACCCAGGGGAGCAGGCTGAGCAGGTGTCGCGGAGTGATTGATGCCAGCTGAGGTGCTGTTTTGGTTGTGCTGGCCAGATTTCTGGCTACCGAGGTTGTTACGCTGCGCTGAATAAGATTGTCTGCCATTTTGGTATCTCCTTTTATTTAGTAAAACTTCCCCCTTCAATAAAGGGGGATTGAGGGGGATTTGCTTTACGGCTTCCTGATAGTCAGTTTATGAATATTGTCTTTTACATGGGTGGTTTCCAGCACCTGATAGCCCTGTTCCGTTGCGGTACGGGGAACATTGTCCAACGGTTCTCCGGCCACCAGCAGGATCTCCGTGGTGTCACCGGATTCCAGCTGCTCAAGATGCAGTTTTGCCTTGACGAAGGTCATCGGGCAGCGCTCTTTGGTTATGTCGAGGTTAAATGTGCTCATATAAACAGTGTCTGACCCCCTTTGGAGAGTTCCAGAAAGGAAGCGACACCCAGAACGTCCTTCACTTCCGGTATAAAATCGTCTTTGGTTAATCCCAGAACATGCATGGCCATCTCGCAGGCAAAGAAGTTGACCTTCAATGCCTTTGATGCATCGAACAGTTCCTCCAGAGTCGCCACATTTTTCCCTTTCATCATGCCGGTCATCAGGATCGGACTGAGGCCGCCAAAGTTGAGACGGCTGAGCGGCAGATTCCTCCGGCCGCCAAGCAGGAAGTTAAAAAAGCGAGCCATGAAACCGCTCCCGAGAAACTTCCTCCCGGTCTCTTTTTTGATGCTGTTCAATCCCCAGAAGGTGAAGAAGATGTTGACCTCGTAACCGACGGCAGCCGCCCCGGAAGCCAGGGTGAATACGGCGATAACCTTGTCGAAGTCTCCGCTCATGCTGATAATGGAAAGTTTTTTCTGCTCTGCCATGATTGATTTCCTCAGTTGTTGCGAACAAATAAAAAAAGAGGTCAAGGATGGAGAGCAGATTCGCTCTTTCCTTGACCTCCAGTTTTTCTGGTCAGTCGCAGGTTGTTTGAACTTGTGTACCCGGGATCGCTACCCCGGACTTATACGTTTTGTTGTGGACAATCTAGCAAACTCAAAAAAGAGTGTCAATACAAAAATTCAATGTCTATATATTTTATATTTTAATTCAACATCAACACTTCATATTCCAGACCACTTCCATCTGTAACTTCATAACAGTCAGGTTTAAGAAACAACGAGAAGAGTATCGGGGAGCAGGGACGGCATGCAATAGCCTCCGGAGTTGCCAACAGAGAGCAGGTAACGATATTTTCATCATAATACCGTTTATTGAGCTTCTTCCAAGCTGGAGGGGTGTTCCGGATAGTCACTCCCGGCAAGATAAATGCTCTCAACAGGAAGAAATATTTTGAACGTGGTGCCGAGACCCGGTTGACTGACCAGTTGGAGCGCCCCCTTGTGCGCCGTTATGATGCCGAGCACTGCCGACATGCCGAGACCCCGTCCGGTGAATTTGGTGGAGTAGAATGGTTCGAAAATCCTTCGCGTGTTCTCTTCATCCATGCCGCAGCCGTCGTCAGTGACCTTCAGACAGATGTACGAGCCGGCCGGGATGGTTTTACCGAGATGATCTTTGTCCTCCTTGCGGCTTTTGACTGCTGTTTTTGTCAGGGTGATGAGAATTTCACCGTGCGCATCACCGATGGCTTCCACAGCATTAATGATGAGGTTCATGACAATCTGCCGGAGTTGGCTGGAATCGGCTTTGAGAAGAGGTATATCGTCAGTGCAGAAAAAATTGATAACGATATTCTGAGAAATGGTAGCCTTGAGCATTGTGATCATTTCATCGACAAGCCCTCCGAAATTAACATGTTCTTCGATAAACTGGTTTTTTCCGGCATAGGCGAGCATCTGACGGCAGAGTTCGGCGGCGCGTTCCGAGGCTTTTTCAATCGTGGATAGATTATTTTCTGCAGCGTCGGGATACATTTTGGCAAGAAAGCAGTTGCCGACGATGATCGCCAGGATATTGTTGAAGTCGTGGGCAATGCCTCCCGCCAGCACGCCCAGACTTTCCAGCTTCTGCGCTTGGAAAAGTTGTTTTTCAAGCTCCAGTTTCTGTTCCTCAGCTTTTTTTAGTTCACTGATATCCAGCAGGGACAGCAACAGGTGCCTCTGTTCTCCCGAATATATGAGTACCGTAGATCCCAAAAAAGTGAAATTACGCTGGTTTTCTTTGTAGTTTACGGTGATGAAGTGTTCCTCGTTGCTATGCCCTGTACCGGTCTGAAAAGTGTCTTCAATTGCTTTTAACAACGTACAGTCCCGGCACTGGGTTCCATAACCACATCCTTGCGGATCGTCCTTTGCATTAACGCAGCCGAAAACCCCGCAAGCGTGCCCCCCGACCAGTTCCTCTTCGGAAAATCCCTGAATAACTCTGAATGCAGGGTTCGCATAGAGGATTCGCCGGTCAGAATCCACCAGACACATCATCATCGGTGTATGGGTATAAATTGCATCAAGTTCCGACAGCTTGTATCTCAGTGCAGCTTCGGTTTTTGTACGTTCGGTAATGTCCAGTACCTGTGACAAAACCGATACCATG
>JBAXVG010000088.1:0-15362 GCA_037129255.1 Desulfuromonadales bacterium
GAATAAGCCCGCTGAGTTAGAATCATCTTGACGAACTGGGCAGCCGACGTAATCGGCAAAGACCAGAAAAGAAAAGACGGCCCGAAGAAAGTAAAGGGTGAGCACGAATTTGCCGACGACATCCAGTTTCCGATGATGCTGCATGGCCGGATCAAACGCTCCGACATCGGCCATGCCAGAATCATCAGCATAGACACCTCCAGAGCCGAAGCGCTGGCCGGCGTCAAAGCCGTACTGATCGGCGCCGAAACGCCCATCAAATACGGCATTGTCCCGCAGATGCCGACCGAATATGCGCTGGCCCACGAGAAGGTCCGTTTCTACGGAGAGCCGGTGGCGGCAGTGGCGGCGGTGGATGCCGACACAGCTGAAAGAGCGCTTGATCTGATCGAGATCGAATACGAGGCGTTGCCGGTCTACACCACTCCGGAACAGTCCCTGGCTGAAGGTGCGGTCAGGATCCACGAGGACAACAAATTCCCCGGTAACATCGCCTATGAGGCCGACCAGAATTTCGGTGACGTGGACGAAGCCTTCAAAAACTCTCACTACGTACTCGAAAAAGTCTTCAAAACCAGTTACGTCAATCACGTCTTCATGGAACCGCACTGCGCAGTTTCCAAATTTGACACCAACGGCGAACTCTTCATCTGGTCCACCACCCAGATTCCGCACTACCTGCACACGCATCTCGCCAAAGTTCTTCAGATGGAGATGAACAAGATCCACGTCAAAGTCACCGGCGTCGGTGGCGGCTTTGGCGGCAAGGGCGAGGTCTCCAACAACGAGCTGATCTCGGCGCTGCTGGCCCGCAAGGCCGGGCGGCCGGTAAAAGTGCTCTACTCCAGAAAAGATGTCTTCCTGCAGCATCGCGGACGACATCCGATCGAGATGAAGGTCAGGGTCGGGGTGGACAAAGACGGCATGATCACCGGCATCGACTACGACGGCACCATGGATGGCGGCAGCTACGGCGGCTGGGGGCTGGTGATCCTGTTCTACACTGCAGCAATGCTGCATCTGCCGTATAACGTCAGAAATGTACGTTTCAACGCCCGCCGGGTCTACACCAACAAACCGACCTGCGGCGCCATGCGCGGACTGGGAGGCGTCCAGCCCCGCTTCGCCCTGGAAAGCCTGCTGGACCAGATCGCCATTGATATCGGCATGAGCCCCTACGAACTGAAGAAAAAAAATGCCATCGGCCTGAGCCACGAAACGGTCAGCGGCCAGGTGGTACGGCACAGCGAATTTCGCAAGTGCCTTGATCAGGCTGTTGAAAACTCCGGCTACAAGGAAAAACATGGCAAACTCCCCTTCGGCAAAGGGATCGGCCTGGCGGGCGGATATTATATCTCCGGCACCGCCTACACGCTCTACATGGCCTACAAGCCGCACTCCTCTGCCATGATTCGGGTCGATAACGAAAGCGGCGTCACTGTGTACTGCGGCGCCACCGACATCGGGCAGGGTTCCGACACGGTACTCGGCATGATGGCGGCCGAGAAATTCGGCCTTCCCTTTGAAACAATCCACGTTGTCAGCGGTGACACATCTCTTGCCCCCTTCGACCTGGGAACCTTTGCCAGCCGTGTAACGGTGGCGGCCGGGAGCGCCGTCTGCAAGGCCGCCGACAACATCCTCGAAAAACTAAAACCGGTGGCGGCCATCCAGCTGGGTGTCAGCGCCGAACAGCTCAAGGCACGGCACGGCAAGATATACTCGGTCTTCGAGAAGGGGAAAGAGATTGACTTCTGGAAGGTGGTCGAGAAGTACATCGATTCTCACGGTCCACTGACCGCCACCGGCAACTACACACCGCCGCGTCGCACCGGAAACTTCAAAGGCGCCAACATCGGTCACAGCCCGACCTACGGCTTTTCGGCCCAATGCACCGAGGTTGATATCGACATAGAAACCGGCGAGGTGCGGGTAGTCAGAGTAACCGAAGCCGGTGACTGCGGCCAGCCGATTAACCCGATCAGCGTCGAGGGTCAGGTAGAAGGCTCGATCGTGATGGGGATGGGGCAGGCGCTGTTCGAGGAGCTTAAAGTCGGCAAGGATGGCCGCCTGCTCAATCCATCGCTGCACGACTACAAGATACCGACCATGGCCGATCTGCCGGAGTTGAAGACCACCTTTGTTGACAGCTACGACCCGGAGAGCCCGTTTGGAGCCAAGGAAGCGGGGGAGGGGCCGATCCAGCCGGTTATCCCGGCCATCTTCAACGCCGTATATGATGCCATCGGGGTGCGCTTCACCGAGATGCCGATTACACCGGAGAAGATCTTGAAGGCCTTGGATGAGAAGCGAAAACAGGACACATGAATATCACCCTCACTGTTTTTCTCTGCATAAAGTATCATTGTGATACTTCGTTGTTGACGAATGACTCAAATTGTTTCACACTTTGAATTATTATTATTTCGTTCAAGCCGTTGGAT
The DNA here is from genome assembly GCA_037129255.1 of Desulfuromonadales bacterium. GTDB lineage: Bacteria > Desulfobacterota > Desulfuromonadia > Geobacterales > Pseudopelobacteraceae > JACRCG01. The sequence continues at coordinate 2,445 of JBAXVG010000088.1, forward strand.
GAAGAGGTTATCTGACATGTACAGGCAGGGTGATGTCTGTCCGCTTTGTGGTGGCGGCAGTCTTATTGGAAATGTGATTGAGGAGCGTTTCACCTACAAGGGACACTCTCTGGTTGTGCCTGATTACGGTATTCTGGAATGCCCGGCTTGTGGCGAGGCGGTTGTCAGGAAGGATTCTGCCCGCCGGACGGAGAAGATGCTGAAGGATTTCGGGCGGCAGGTTGATGGCTTGCTGATGGCAGCGGATATAAAGAGAATCCGGCGCAAGCTGCATTTGACCCAAGAGCAGATGGCAACCGTGCTTGGCGGTGGTTTAAAAGGTTTTGCCCGCTATGAAAATGGTCAGGTTGTTCAGAGTCGTGCAATGGATAATCTGTTGCGGATTCTGGATCGTTTTCCCGAAAGTCTGGGTGTGTTGCCGGGGGTGGCGCGATCACAGCCGGTTGCGTCAGGAGTGGTTTGTGAGGATGGTGAAAGGTATGAGAGCAAGGTGTAGAGCGTCTGCCGGGAATTGACGGGAAGGTGGCACGGTCGGTGAACGGGGCGGTTGTTAAGGATGTGGGGAAGAGGGCGCCTTTTTGAAATAACTCTTAATGGCTCTATTTTAGGCACAGAAAAGTAGAAAGTTACTTCAGGTGAAGAATTGTATCTGCCAGCAAATTATCAACGCCAAGTTATGAATCGACAGGGTGTAGTAAAATTCACCCTAAAAGACGACTGAAAGGTCGTAAAAAATCATAGACCAATCTCGCTATGCGAACCGAGACGAACCAAGTCGAGATGATCGTCATCCGGTTTCCGGTAAATCAAAATCAAATCAGGCTTGATGTGGCAGTCTCTGTAATCGGGCCAATCACCAGAGAGCGGATGGTCGAAGTTACGGCGTGACAACGTCTCGTCAGCGGCAAGCAGGCGCACAACATCCATCAGTGCGGCGTCGAGTGTTTTACCATGCCGTCCAGTTTTTTCCCGTTTGTAGTCGCGCTTGAAACGGCCGACGTATCTAATCCCCCGCATTCAGCATCTCAAGGAGGTTATCTGCGGAGCCAACCGTAACAAGCTCACCACGTCGCGCGGCCTTCATTGCCTCAATAGTTTCCTCATTGGGAACAAGCGGCGCAAACGGTAGCTGTTTTTCTTTTGCAATGCGCATCATCAGCATGCGGAAAGCATCAGAAGCTGTAAGACCGATAGAAGCGAGCACAGCTTCGGCCTCAATTTTAATATTTCCGTCAATTCTTGCTCGGACAACAGAGTTATGAGATGTTAACATAATATTTCTCCTTTGAGCTACATTGTAGCCCAAAGATTGTATAGGGACAAGATTATTTCCACTCCGAAAGCGAAAGAGACGAATGTCCAACGTGCGGCTTGACCAGACCGCCCGGAAAGACTGGGCGGGCTGGTCAGCCTTATGGCGTTGAACCCATAACAAAAAAGGCTGGAGCAGTGGCGTTTCGTGGCATCGGCGGCGGGACGGGTAAATTGCCGTAGACTTGCTGAAGAAGGAAACTGGTGGTGTAACAAGGAACAACAGAAATAGGCAATAAAAGCAGTGCAGCAAAAGCCGCTGAAACCGTTTAGGCAGAATTAACTTTGTTCACCAAGGAGACAACGATGAATTTTTCAGATTATTTAAAAAAGATTGTTGGAAGTAAATGCGATATGCAACGCGACGTTGGGTCAGGAATATATCAATTGCGCATCCCTGGAAAATCAGATTGTGCCGGGACAGTTTAAAAAGTTGGAAATGATTTCATAGAAATATCTCATAGCTCTTATGTCTACGCCGTTCCATTATCTACAGGTTGAATTTGTAATTTATCCAAAATGAGTTAAAGAATAAAATACCATAAGAAAAAAACATAATTGGATCTCAGATGTGTCTGTCCTTGACACGTGACATCTTAAACAAGCACAGACTACAAGAGCGCCGAAAGGAGAAATTATGCCAATAATTGCAAGGTTTTATGGAATTCTGATCAAAATGTACTTCAAGGAGCATGGAATCCCCCACTTTCACGCCATCTATGGAGAATTCAACGGAGTATATGATATTCAAAGCTGCGAAATTATCGAAGGGGATTTACCAGTCAGAGCAGATCGTATGGTTCGGGATTGGACACAAAATTACCAAGCCGAGTTGCTGGAAATGTGGAAGACACAGCAGTTTAAGCACCTTCCCGGATTGGAGTGACTTTGCCATGTCCATTTACCCAAAAGTAAAGTCAGTGACAACGCTTTCAGGAAAACAACTCTTTGTTACATTCACCACGGGTGACACAAGAGTTTATGACTGCGCTCCCCTCCTTAATGAATCCTCTTTTTACTCACTTAAAGATGACGCCTTTTTTAGAAACGTCCACGTAGACCAGACTGGTTACGGAGTTGTGTGGAATGACAACGTCGATCTTAGCGAATCGGAGTTATGGATAAATGGGAAGGATGAAAAGTCCAACTAGCGCCAAGACCGGCCCAAAAACCGGGAGGCGCAACACGTTGCAAGTTGTTATAACTGTCAGAACTCTGCCGGGTTATCAGCAGGATGTGAAAACGGTAAAACCAATGCCAGACTATCGAATCTATAAAACAGGAGGAAATACAACATGATTGATTCCAAAGCCGTTATGGCACTTGTAAATGATCCAACACGGATTGGTGTTTTGTCTACCACCGACCGGAAGGGCAACCCCAACGTTGCAGTGTTCGGTTCGGCCTATATGCCGGATGAACTGACCCTGGTGGTGGGCATGGGTGAGACCCGCAGCGCCCAGAATCTGCTGGAGACCGGCCGGGCTGCCTTCATGAGCGTTGTGCCGAATGAAAATCCGATGAAAACCCAGGGATGCAGAGTCTATCTCAAACTGCGCAGCATGGAGAAGGACGGCCCCACACTCGACAGCGTAAAGGAACATGTAGCCAGGATCGCTAACGAAAAGGCAGCCCGGATGATCAAATACGCGATCTTCTTCGATATCGAGTCCGCCCGTCCGCTTATCGACTGGAGCCCGAAGGCCTGATATGCAGGAAACGTGCGTTAAGAGGGGTAATCGGACATCTCAATGAATGATCTTGTCATACTCATCAGGGGGGCGGGGGAGATGGCCACCGGAGTTGCTGTCCGGCTCTATCGCTCAAACTTCAGGCGTATTCTGATGCTCGAAAACGCGTCTCCTCTGGCGGTCAGGAGGAGCGTCTCCTTTTGCGAGGCGATTCACGAAAAGCAGATGAATGTGGAAGGGATCGAAGCTGTCAAGGTTGCCGGAGAGGCCGAAACTCAGGTCGCCTGGGATGCCGGGAGAATACCTGTCCGGATTGATCCGATGGCTGAGAGTGTCAAAATCTTCCGTCCGGATGTGCTGATAGATGCGATCCTTGCCAAGCGGAATTGCGGCACCACCATCAGCGCCGCTCCGCTCGTCATCGCACTTGGTCCCGGCTTCACAGCGGGTGGAGACTGTCACGTCGTGGTCGAGACAAATCGTGGTCACTATCTCGGCCGATTGATCACCTCAGGCTCGGCCGAAGCAGATACCGGTATCCCCGGCACTATTGGCGGCCACACGAAAGCACGGGTGCTGCGCGCCCCTGCCGGCGGTATTTTCATTACTGCCAGACAGATTGGAGAGCCAGTTCATAAGGGTGAACTGATAGGTACTGTCGGCAGTAATCAGCTCCATGCCGAGATCGACGGTATTCTGCGTGGATTGATCAGGCCTGGTTCGAAGGTTACGGCAGGACTCAAGATCGGAGATATTGATCCCCGGTGTGACGTGCGTTATTGCAGCACCGTTTCCGAAAAAGCCAGGGCGCTTGGCGGAGCAGTCCTCGAAGCGATACTGGCCGTTTACAACCGATGATATAAATCAGACAACTCATTAGTAAATTGGAAGATGTATCACGTCTGCACCTCTGAAACGAGAAGAGGCCCACAGATTGAAGAATGCACTGAAATAGTATGCGTACGGCACCATCTCAATCCAGTGAACTCAATCACAATATCACTCCCCCATAAATCCCGCGATCCGCATCAGCAACCTTTTATACCGATCATCGCCGCGTCCGAAATTCATTTTTCCCGCTATTAGCTTCGCGCCAGTCGCCGGACAAGTGCCATGGCCATACTCTTGTCAGCGCTGGAGCGCAGATTTCGAAAGTGTTTGAGGATGTTTTTTTCATCGGAGGCGGCATAGTGGGGAGGTTGCTCTGCAACCGCATGCGGTTGAGTGGTGGTGAAAAGATGAGACACCGGTATCTGTAGCGATTGAGCGATTCGTTGCACATTTTCCACATTCAGCATACTGCCGCCGTTCTCATACCGCTGCAACTGCTGATATGACACACCGGCTTTTTCGGCCAGTTGTTCCTGCGACAGGCCAAGTTCCTTGCGCCGTTTTCGTATCGCCGCGCCAATTTCCCTGCTGGTAACGATTCCATTTGACATGCCGTAACTATAGCAAAGCTGTTTCTATCGCAACTAATTCATATTTTGATAGTAAATTTTACTTGATAGCATATCATTATATGATGTATATACTTTCTCACTGCATTGCAGTGCTATTAATAATCAGAGAGGGAGGAGGATGAGTGAGATGAAGAAGGTACTCGCGATTTGTCTTTTGGTGATGTTGTTGTGCGCGGGGTGTGCAACGGTAACGGTTGAAACGGTGACACCACCGTCATTCTCGTTCAAGCCGGATTTAAGCATACCTTTGAAGTCGCCTTCGACACAGCAGAAGGTCCGATATATTCCGAAGGATGGTCTTGGCAAGGCTACGCAGGACAACGTAACAGTTGAAGTTAGCGACATTGTCTCAACATCAAGTGAAAGTGATTTTACCATTAAAATCAAAGACGGTGAGACAGAGCATAATTTCAGCGTATTTCCGATGTTGCTGGTTCTCAAAATAACCAATGCTACTGATCATATCGTCACACTGGAACGAACTATTGTAAAAATTGAGGACGACAACCAGAACGATTATCCAATGATAAATTCAATATCGGAAATAAAGCGGCAAGCAAATGCAGAAATTGCGAAACTTTACGCTGATAATTTGAATCAAATTAAAAAAATAAACCTTGAAGATTTGAAAGACAAAATCAACAGCATTTATAAACCCCAATACGATCAGTTTGCTCAGGATGTAAGAGCAAAAATTGCACAAGGGGTAGAAATACGCTTTCCGGAAACTAGGCCCGGATACCATGTCACCATGCAGGGGATAAACGATTCATTGAAGAACTATTCTCCTGCAGAGTTATATGCAAGAAACAAGAAACTTTTGGATGCGAGTAACAGTGGGGTGGCTTCTGCAATGGAGAAAATAAAAAATTTCCATGCTCAGCAAATTGATAAAAAGATACCTGAAACATTGAAAGGGGTAATTACCAGCGGCATCTATCAGCCTATCAATATTTTGCCAGGTAGAAGCGAAAAGGTGCTTGTGCCGTTCAGCAAGAGAAAGGAGGACGAAATCATAAATAAGATCAATATCGGGATTTACGACCTTCCGACCATGGTAAACGAAGCTGGTGTGCCAACAAAACGTGCGAAATTCAATTTTGAAATGGTGGCAACACAACAATAAAAAGGAGGATGAAAATGAAGAAAATAATGATTGTTATTATGGCGACAATTGTTTCATTTATGACTGGATGTGGTAGTACCCCGATAGTAAAGCAACTATCTGATAACACTTACACGATTTACGCAAATGATTTCAATTTTCCAATTGGAAGTTTAGGCTGTGATACTGCAAAAGAGCGATTTAATAAAGAAGCACTTCAACGCTGTCCTAATGGCTTTGATGAGCTCAACAAGAAAATGAGGAAACCAGATTTATGTGAGGTTCAAGGCGATATAAGATGCAAAGCTGCCAGTAGCGAAGTAAAATAACATTATATGAGCATTAATGGCAGCCAGACACATTGGCTGCCATTTTTTGGCCTGGGGGGATAATGCATAAATATATTCTTCAATTTTCGACAGTCATTATTGTTGTTATGCTTGTCGCTGGTTGCGGCACGATAGAGCGTACCACGCCGAAAATTTCCTATGAGGAACTTGACATGGGGAAAAAACTCCCCATGACCTGCCGTGTATCATTTGCGCCAAGTGTTGATAAACTTCGGGCGACGGCTGGTTATCAAATGAAAGTTTCGATCAACAATGAGAAACAGAATGAGCAATTGGGCGTAGCCATGGGGGCTGGACTGAAAGAAAGTCTTTTAAGCGCCTTGCGAGGAAAATGCTCAGAAGTAATTGATGAAAGTTCTGCTATCAAGAGCGGTGGCAACGCCGCTTTTAATCCTTACAACACGACTGTTGTGCTGGAGGTTGATCCGGACCAGCCGGTGGTTAGCGGACAAGGTGCGGCAGCAGGGTTCAACAGCAAGACCCAGGGCGGTTTTTTCCTCAATATGAAAACAAGAGTTACCACCAAGACTGTAACCGGGGAAGTTTTCGGCAAAGATAACTATCTTGCCAAGGGCACAGGCAAACTGGAAGCAGGAGGAGCTTTTGTTGGTGGCATGGCGGCGGCCTTGACTCTTGGCCACGCCGCCGATGCGGCAGCGGGACAACAACTGGTAAACGGCGCAGAATCTGTGGTGGCAGATCTTATCAGTAAAATAATAAGGTCACTGAATGCTGACTTTTCCACTGAATTCACCGAATTCACCGCCTATTCCGCCGCCATGAAAAGCAAATCCGTCAACGATCTGCAAACATTCCTTGACAAATACCCACGCGGCAAACGGGCCCGCAAGGTGGCTGAGGCGCTCGACACCCAGATGTACGAATTTGCCAAATCAACCAATATGCTGGAATCCAACATCGAATATCTGGACAAAATGCCCAAGGGGAAATACCGGGCGGAAATGAAGGCCAAAGTCGAGCCGTTGATGTACGACGAGATCGCCAAGGGGAATACCTTCTTCTGCAAGAAGTATCTGGAGTTGTTGCCGGATGGGGATAACGCAGGGGATGTCAGGAAGCTGTGCGGGGTGTTGTAGACCAAGCTCCAGTTTGCCGAATACGCCAGGCAGGAGCTCGTCGTACCAGTACGTTACGAAGCAGGAGCTTCGTAACGAGAATCAATGATCAAGGCAGGATTTATTGCTCGCCAATCCGTGTGCGCAAATGATTAAGCTGGTTGCACAACCCGAAAACTCAGTCAATCGGCCGTGGATATCCAACGGATACCGGCCGAACGAACAATAACCAGATAATTGATGAAGCTTTTACCGATATGTTTTTTTAAAAACGGAATCAGTAAATCCAGGGTGTTTACCGTAGTGGTTGGATTTACCTTTAGACGAATTACACCAGAATGAGTGGCAAGAGGAAGGATTGACCAATCACCAAAATGGTCGTCAAGCGTGATTACAGTTCTCTTGTTTTCGATGGCCCAATGCATGATCCCGGAGTCGTCGGCGGTAGACATGCCGATTTCCGAAACTGCCAGCACATCAAAACCTGCTTCTCGTAAGCCGGCAAGAACGGCACGATCAAACATCTGATCAAGCAGAAAGCTTTGTGGCACGGTCATGCAGCCAGGGATTCGAACTCGGTATGGTCAATAACGGTATGGCAATATTGGAGAGCTGCGATAATCTGTTGACGATCCAGCTCGGGATATAGCGCATTAAGGTTTTCAAGGGAACCGGCAGCAATTATTTGATCAACGATTACCGTAACCGGAATTCGAGTCCCCGCTATCACCGGTTTACCATTGCATATTCTGGGATTGATCTGAATATGAGGATGCATGATATGTTACCTCCGTAATTAACAGGCCTGCATTATGCAAAAATATCTTAAAATAATCAAGGAGATACATTCTGCTTTAATCATCGTTCCCACGGAATGCATCCCCGGACGCTCCGGCGTCCCGTTTGACTCAACGCTGGAGCGTTACAGGGTGCGTCCCTACGCCAAAGCTTCATAACGAGAATCAAAATACCGGAATCAATGAATAAACCGGCATGAACTTACGCGGCGTCTTTCATGTAATCACTGCTCCACCCTTTACAGGCAAGGGCAACCACACGCGGAACCGGGCGGGCACCGGTGCGGTACTGGCTGATGGTGCGGCGGGAAAGACCTATGGCTTTGGCGGCTTCAGCAAGAGAAAGGGCGTGACTGTCCTGCCACTGTCGAAAGCGGACATTTTCAACCATGTCCGATTGTTCAAGGGACAACTCAAAAAAACGGTCGCAATCAAGCGACATGCCGCAGTTCCATTCCAGGGTAAAGCCCCAGTCGGCAATCCGCGCAGTGGCGAATTCTTCGGCGGATTCAAGCGGTGCAAATGCAGGATAGCTCTTTATTACACCACGCATGGAGACTATTGCTGTTCTTCCATCGGTGTAGGTTGCGGAAACAACAAGATCAGGGAGTACAGTTACGCTCTGAAATCGGGGGGTCTGTTTTTTCATACGTTACCTCTTTTCAGGATTTCCCAACGCTTGCCAAGCTGCCATGACGATGGTGCTGTTACTGGCGATCCACACAGCAGCCTCGGCAACGATGCGGGACGGTACACCTGTGTTGATAGCAGTGGATTATCGTAACCGAATACTCTGGCTGAATCCAGAATCAGACTAAAGTCAGAACGTTTTGTGCTTGTATTGAAGTAGATGTCTACAAACAAACGGGGAGTTATGATCAGGCGCATGCTGACCATCGCAGATCTTTGATAGACGGTTTCAAGCCGGGCTGCGGGAAAATGAAAACGGCAGAGCGGGTTTAATTCCGCAAGGAATGTTTCAATTGATGTGTACATTCAGGAAACGATTTTTTTGCGTAAATCACGAATGGCTGTAAGCATGTTCTCCCGTTCGTCGCAGAATCCTTCCCACTCCATGAAGTCCCGTTCAACTTCATGGGAAAAACAATCCAGTTCTCCGGCGTCAAAAGCAGCTGAAAAAGTTTGAAATCCCATGCCGTATCTGGCCTCGTAACGGAATATGGCATCCTCACATTCTCGAAGTTGGAGTTTGAAGTTGTTGACTATAAGGTTGGACAACTTTTCATCAATAGTATTGCCGGAAATATATACCATATTGTTCAGAATGATATCGGCAACAGTAATGGTTTGCATGGCTGAAACCTCTCTTTATCCGGGTTGAATGTTATTCTGAAATATACCATTGATGCTAAAAAGGATAAACCACAAAACTTGTGTAATCATCGTTCCCATGGTCTCCGTGGGAATGCATCCCCAAACACTCCGGCGGCCCGTTTGACTCAACGCTGGAGCGTTACAGGGTACGTCCCCACGCCGGAGCATGGGGACGATAAATTACAACCGGCGTGTCGTAGCCATTGGCAATGTGCTTGAATTCCACGTTACCAGATAAACGAGACGTTCTTTTACAACAAAAATCCGTAATTTCTCTTTCCATGAAGTACCCGGCGAATCTCAACCCTGTTGCCGGTGACAACATAGAAAATGAGATGATTGCCGACAACCAGAATTCGGTAACCCATTGCTTTCAAACGGACATCATCAGGTATTTTCCCGCTATGTGGCATGTTTTCGAGGCGAGAAATCGAGGCGTCTATCTTGTCTAGCAATTCCGATGCGGCAACTGGATTATCCGCTTTGATGTAATCAACAATCTCAATCAAGTCCCGGTTGGCAACCGAAAGATACTGAATACGCCACCTCTTGGAACTCATGCCAGACGCGACCGCAGGTTTTGCATGACATCTTCGTGTGATAGCCGTGTCTTGCTGTTCTTGCTTTCAGCTTCGGCTTCATCAAGTTTTTGATACAGTTCCAGCTTGGCCTGCATCTGCTGAAAACCGGCAAGGCTCATAAGGACTAATTCACCGTGCCCCTTTCTGGTCAAATATACAGGCTCGTTCTCTGAATGGCAGATTTTGGCAAGCTGATCCAAATTGTTTTTTAATTCAGTAACAGGATGAATATGCGGCATAACAGCCTCCATGACATATTTAAACTAAAAAGGATTAACAACAAAACTGAGTAATCAAAATACCGGTAAAAATGGAGTTGGGACATCATTCCTGCAATAGTGAATCAAGGAACTGAGCCACTGTCTGTACAATCATGCCTTTGCACAGATCAGGCCGGTTCATAAGCGGCCCGAAGTGTCTGGTATCGCCGGTCAGCAGGTGAGTCGAGCGACACTGAACAGCCGCAGCAAAAATCGGGGCGTCCTTGGCTGGAAGGATTTCCGGGCAACCGGCTGATTGTGAAGTGACAGGAATTATCGTGATATTTTCAAGTGTATGCTCCAAGCCAACAGCACAGCCGGGGTATTTGGCGCAGATATTCCGCTCAGCTTCTTCTCGGGCATAGGTACTGGTAAAAAGCTTGAACTTCCCTGCAACCGCCAGCTCAATCAGAAAAGCTGTTTTGCCGTTGGGATTGTGGGCAGCGGTAAAGAGCACGTTGGCGTCGAGAAACACACGCTTCATCAGGGTCAAGCCAGGCGCTTGAGAATCGCAGCCCGTTGACTGTCGTCCAATATATCATCAGCGTCCCACTGGGCGATCCGGCTGTCGGCGTACATTTCGATTTCAAGCACCGCAGCAGGTTTGATGATAAGTTCGTTATTGTGCTCTTCCAGGATGACAGCACCGCCGCGCTGCAGGCCAAAGCGTTTGCGAAGCCCTGCGGGGAGCGTGAGTTGACCACGATTTGAGACAAGAACAGTTTGTTGCATGGCGCACCTCCAGATTGCAGAATAACGGAATTTCAGTATTACGTCAACTATTTCAAGCATATCATCGTTCTCACGGAACAGGAGCGTCTCATGCAAAAATATCTTAAAATAATCAAGGTGATACATTGTGTTTTCTCGCTTTTGCCGCTGCTGTTGCTCTGCTCCTGCATGGTCAACGGCCAGGTTGTGCTCCGCCCGGAAGACATCATCGCCAAGGCGTCCGGGAGAACGGAAGACCAGGTAATCAAGGCGCTGGAAACGAATTTTACCGCCTATATTAACGCTTCTTCCGGCAGCGATTATGCCGCTATCGTGGCGGCAGCCAAAAAAGCGCAGGCATCTTTTGAGGACGCCTTCTATCTGCTGGGAGACAAGGACGGCAGTTGGAGAAGCGCGGTGTATGTGAAGAAAGAGGGCTCACAGGCGCCGATGGTGAGTGACAAGACCAAATCAACCCTGGGGCGTGGCTATATTTCGATACTTCACAATCTTGCCCGAATATCGCTGGTTGTCAATGACCGGGGCGGATATTACCACTATGTCAACAGAGCCATTTCGCCCGACCCCAAACTGTTCAACTTCAATCTGATGGATACCGCCCTGGAAGCGCCGCAGCAACTGGAGGTAACATTGCTGTTCAGTCTGCGGTCGAGCTATCGTTATTTTCTGGAAGGGCATATCGACGAAGCGGTGGAGATTGCTGAAATCCTGAAACTGACGCTGGACAAGGTGACGCGGGAATACCCGCGACTCTGGGAAGTAAAAGGCCCGGAACTCGGCATGACGTACCGCCATTTCTACAACTCCCTCACCTTCATGCTCGCCAATTATTATCTGATCTCCGGTGACCAGGCCAAGGCGGAAGATACGGTCAAATATCTCGTAACCAATACCAAGGATACAAGCCTGCTGGTCAGATCATACCTGTTGATGGCGGTCATCAAGGATCGGTTCAAGGAAGAATATTACGCAAAATCATATACTGAAAAGGCGCTGGGCATGCTGAAAGAGAGCGATGATGCCCATCTGCTCCACGTCTTTCTCGGATCATTGCCCTTTCATTTTGTGGGAAAATACCTGGCCAAAAACGACTGGCTGCCCGGCGTGTTTGAAAAACGTCTGCATCTTGAAAATCCGAAAAAAGATGATGGTCCCGTCGAATATTTCATCATCAGCGACACGAACCTGATTGCCGCCGAGCTGCTCAGGAACGCAGGGATGAAGGAGCAGATGAATCAACGCCTGTCCCACTTTGAGAAAGGTTTTACCCTGGAGAATGCGGTAGAGGTGAATGACCTCACCATCTATTCCAATATTCTTGTCCGGGAGCAAAACTGGCAGAGGTTGGCGGATTTCGTCTGGCCGCTGGTGGACAGGGCGGAGTATTACCGCGAAATCATCGCCTCCACCCGATATGCAGCAACGGCCTTCCGTAACACATCAGAACTGTTCGCTAATCTGGCGCTTGCACTATATCACGGCGATGAGAACAAGATAGTTCAATACGCCAATAACTGGCAGGCAAGCCTGGGGGCAAGGAGCATCGACAAAAATGATCTGCTGGTCAAGGTCATCCAGTTGGCCAAATCGCGCGGTATCCTGAATGTGCTTTCCGCAAGGAGAACCGGCAACTCCACGTCAAAGCAGAAAGAGCTGGCTGTTCAGTTCGAGTCAAAGCAGACTCGGCTTTTGCAGGACATCATCTTCAAACCTTCCAAAGAACAGATTCGTTCTGAAATCCTGCCGATGAAGCAATCGGTTATCAGCGACTGGAAAAGCATCCGAAGCGGACAAAGCGCCGGATTGGCGGCAAGCGGCCGGGAGATGTTCAGGGGAAGTGACGAGGCGTTGCTTGAATACTGCGTGGCCGGTGACAGTGTCTTGTACTACATCATTACATCTGGCGGCATAAGAGTCGGCGTACTCTCCGAACCGTATCAACGACTGGCGTCTCGCATCTCCGGTTATTATGATTCACTCCTTCCGGACAAAAATGGTGAACTATCATCCGCATCAAACCGTGGTCTTACCGTTGTTTCCAAAAATGTCGCGCCAACGGCAACCGCAGCAGAGCTTGCCCGGCTGCTTCTTTCGGAAACCGGCCTTGAACAATCGAGACTGCAAAAGTTGCATATCTCTACCGACAAGGTTATCGGCATGTTGCCGTTCGATGTGCTGGTGCGTCAGGCAAACGCCACGCTCAAAAGTCCCGGCATC
>JBAXVG010000089.1:0-15023 GCA_037129255.1 Desulfuromonadales bacterium
TAACGGCGCCGATGTTTCCATTCACAACATAGGAGCATACCCGGAGGACAGTATTCGCTGATACGAAGCGCCGTCAGCTTGTCTGTTAATCTACGGACAACAAAAAGAGAAGGCCTCACCTACTTAATGGTGTGGCCTTCTCTTTTATGAGCCTAACTGAGAGGTAGCGACTCAATGAATTAAAATTCGATGCTTCTGAGAGCTGAGCTGGAATCGATTATGATTCCTATTAAGGTAATCGTCATCGGTAGATATTATCAAGGTCGTTGTTGGAATGAGGTTCACCGGAATTTCAATTTTTGTCCCATCGGGGCCGGTCAGGTGCACAATTGCTGTACAATCCTTTTATGTTCACTCTCTTCCGCTTTATACTAAACGCCTTCCGCAACGTTATACAGAGCCCGCGGCAATATGGATGCCTCTGAATACAAGGAATACATCTTCGGCATGCTGTTTTTGAAGCGCCTCTCTGACCTGTTCGATCAGGAGCGAGAACAACTTGCCAAGGACCTGAAGTCAAAAGGGATGGCCCCGCGATGTCCGCACCAACGATGTCTCCCAGCGCATCCAGACGTTCACGGCTTTCCTTGAAGTCATGGGTTATGCGTCAGGACTGAGTTTGCCCGTTTGCCAGTGACAATTTGACGAGAGATACAACAAAGGCTATAGTTCACTGAATGAGTTCTCCTATGAGGCTCTTGCAAAATGATTGTCATCCCTGAATGCCTTTATCGGGGATCCAGTTTTTTCAGTCACTTAGAGTCTGGATTCCCGATCAGAAACGCTTCGGGAATGACAGTATTAGGACTTTTGCAAGAGGCTCCTATTATAGAATTATTTTCCTATCTCACTATTTGTAATTTGTCACTGGAATAATGGACATGGACGACGCAAAAACATTCAAGGATCATTTCTCAGGCCGGGCCGGAGAATACACACGCTATCGCCCCGGTTATCCTCCGGAGCTGTTTGATTGGCTGGCCGGGCAGACCGTGCGGCATGAAAACGCCTGGGATTGCGGTTGCGGCAACGGCCAGGCTGCCATTGCGCTGACGCCACACTACCGGCAGGTACTGGCCACCGATCCCAGCCGGCAGCAGATAGAAAAGGCCCTGTTGCACGAGCGGATCAACTATGCCGTGGCCACAGCCGAGGAGTCCGGCCTTGAAGACGGCAGCATTGATCTGATCGTTGTGGCGCAGGCGTTACACTGGTTTGACTTTGAGTGCTTTTATCGTGAAGTTCAACGTGTTGCACGGACGGACGGAGTGCTGGCGGCCATCTCCTACGGCGAAGTGCGGGTGGAAGGTGCGCCGGACACGATCGTATCACATTTTTATCATAATGTTGTCGGGCCGTATTGGCCACCGGAGCGCAGATACGTGGATGAGGGCTACCGAGGTATCCCGTTCCCTTTCGAGGAGCTCGAATCGCCCGCTTTTGCCATGCAGGTGGATTGGAACCTGAAACAATTGACCGGCTATCTGGGAACCTGGTCGGCCGTCAAGGAGTACGAGCTTAAGAACGGAAAAAATCCTCTGGATCTGATCGGAGCGGAATTGCGGGATGCCTGGTGCGATCCGGAAGCGCTACGGCGGGTCAGTTGGCCGCTCTCCTTGCGGGTTGGACGAGTCGGAAAACCGCAATGAATCCGACTGATCAAAGTACGGCGGTTTTGGAGGGACAGGTCGGTGTCGGCACCGGAACATTCAGGCGGGTAAACCTTGCCCTGTTCTGCGCAGGATTTGTCACCTTCGTGACACTGTACGATGTCCAACCGCTGTTGCCGCTGTTTGCGCGGGAGTTCAGCGTATCTCCGGCTGTGGCCAGTCTGCCGCTCTCGTTTTCCACCGTTGCCCTGGCGCTGGGCATGCTGATCGCCGGAACCGTCTCCGAAACTCTGGGACGCAAGCTGCTCATGACCGCTGCCCTCTTTCTGACGGCACTGCTGGCTCTGGCGACGTATTTCTGCCAATCGTTTGAATCCCTTCTGATTGTGCGCCTGCTGCAAGGGTTGGCACTGGCCGGGGTACCTTCGGTGGCCATGGCCTATCTGGGGGATGAGATGAATGCCCATTCCATTGGGCACGCCATGGGTCTCTACATAAGCGGCAATGCTCTTGGTGGGATGTCGGGCCGGGTCGGCACGGCTCTTTTATGCGAGTACGTTTCCTGGCACGAGGCAATTGCACTGATCGGCATCCTCAGCCTGCTCCTGAGTCTGGTGTTTCTGAAGAGTCTGCCGCGCCAGACCAATTTCCGGCAACGTCCGTTCCGAATACGTTACCTGTTCACCTCTCTGTTTCAACACCTGCACGAGCCGGGCCTGCTCTGCCTCTACGGGCTGGCCTTTCTTTCGATGGGGGGCTTTGTCTCGCTTTACAACTACATCGGCTTTCGTCTGCTGGCCGCCCCCTACCATCTCAACCAGTTTCAGGTCAGCCTGATTTTTCTGGTCTATCTGCTCGGTTCATTCAGTTCCGGAATTGTAGGCCGCCTGATCCATCGCTTTGGCCGCCCTTTCATGATCCGACTCACGCTTTCGGTCATGCTGGGAGGAACCGTGATCACCCTGTTTGGATCTTTGCCGGTTATTGTGGCCGGGGTAGGGGTGTTTACCTGCGGTTTTTTCAGCGCCCATGCCATTGCTTCCAGTTGGGTCGGCAGACGCGCAAAGACAGCCAAGGCCCAGGCCTCGTCGCTCTATCTTTTCTCCTATTATCTCGGTTCGAGTATTTCCGGCACGGTCGGGGGGGTGTTCTGGATGCGGTACGGCTGGAACGGGGTGGCGGCCATGATCGCCCTGCTGATCGTCGCCGCCTTCGGGGTGGCGGCTCTGCTGCTGCGGATGCCGGTAGCGGAGTAACCATGCGGCCAGCCTCTTTCAATCTGCTCACGGTTCTCGGTCCGACCGCCTCCGGAAAGACCCGACTGGCCGTGGCCCTGGCACGTGAGCTCGGCGGAGAAATCATTTCGGCGGACTCGCGCCAGGTTTTCCGAGGCATGGACATCGGCAGCGGCAAGGATTTGCACGAATACGGTGATGTCCCGTATCACCTGATAAATGTTCTCGACGCGGGGGAGGAATTCAGCGTTTTTGCCTTTCAACGGCTGTTTCTATCCGCCTTTGCTGATATTTCAGAGCGAGACCGCCTTCCGATCCTTTGCGGTGGCACCGGTATGTACCTGGACGCCGCCCTGCGAGGCTATCGATTGGTAGAAGTGCCCGAGAACGAGCGCTTGCGGGCCGGGCTGGTGGAGAAAAGCGACGCGGAGCTGATAAAGATGCTGAGGGATCTGCGGCCCGACCAGCATAACAGCACCGACCTTACCGACCGCAACCGCACTATTCGCGCTATCGAAATCGCCCTGTTCGGCGGTAATGCTCCAAACAGCAATGAACCGTACCCTGACATTCGCCCACTGGTGCTGGGTATTCGCCTGGAGCGCGATGTCGTGCGGCGGCGCATAACCGAGCGCCTCGGACAGAGGCTGGACAACGGTATGATTGAGGAGGTACGGCGTCTGCACGAGGTTGGCATCGCCTGGGAGCGTCTGGACTACTACGGGTTGGAGTATCGCTACATCGGGGCGTTTCTGAAAGGAGAGTTAAGCCGCAATGATATGTTCCAAAGATTGAACAGCGCCATCCACGCTTTCGCCAAACGTCAGGAAAAATGGTATCGAAAGATGGAACGCAACGGGGTTGTCATCCACTGGGTAGAAGGTGGCGGCGATTCACTGGCCGAGGCGAGGAATATAATTGTTACTTTGGAGTACATGCATTAGTCCTTATTCAGTGCAGCTGCTGCCAGTTGATGATCGTAATTGCTTCCTGAAGTCGCGTGAACTCTGTCGAAAGGCTGCTCAGCCATTGTGACGAATCCCCGAGGTTCCCCGCCAACGCCGCCTCCTCGATCTGCCGAGCCAGCTCCGCATACCTTTTGGCGCCGACATTGGCAGACATCCCCTTTATCTTGTGAGCACTCTGGCGAACACCGGTGAGTGCGCCGGTACAGATGGCAGTCACAAGTTCCTGGTGAATAATCGGGACACTGGTGGCGAAAAGACCCATGACCTCGCGATACAGATCTTTATTGTTGTCCATGTTATTAAAGGTGTCCTGAAAATCAATCAACGGAAGTCGTTCGACCTCCTGTCTGTTCAGAATACCGTCCTCAACGGGACCTGCCTGCAGAATCGATCTGAACAGCGTGGCAAGATCCTGGGCAGAGACCGGTTTGTGGAGATAGCTGTCCATCCCTACTGTGACGCATTTTTCATGGATCGCTTTGAGAGCGTATGAGGTAAGGGCAATGATCGGCGTATGACCACCGCCAAAAAGCCGCTCTTTTTCGCGAATCATGCGGGTTGCCTCAAAACCGTCCATATCCGGCATAAGGATGTCCATCAGAACCGCATCGCAGGAAGATGTGTCAAACTCTTCCACCGCTTCGCGGCCGTTTGATACGCAAATCACCTCGTAGTCCATACTTTCCAGGAGTCGGCGGATAGTGAGCTGGTCAACGGCATTGTCGTCGGCCAGCAGTATGCGGGGGCTGGCCGATGATTGTGCCTCCTTGACCCCCTTGAGCCCGAACTGGCTGCCGGTATTCTGTGCCGGCTGAGACTCACGTAGCGGGACATCGTTACCAACGGCTGCATCAGCGGCAGACGTTTCCGGCAAGCAGAGGGAGAAACAGTAGGTAGTGCTGTGGCTCATCATGCTTTTGACCCATATCATGCCACCCAGTTTTTCAATCAGTGCTGCCACCAGACTCAATCCGCCCCTCTTCGGCCAGTGCGAATCTTCCGCGTAATCAAGTCCGGTCAGGTAATCCTGCATCGATTCGAAGACGTTGGCCACTGCGCGGCTGGAGCGGAATTCAACCGCAAACTGTATGCACGTTCCTGAGTCGTTTTTCTCCTTCAGATCAACCTTCAGGGTAATCCCATCCCCCTCGCCGTTTTCGAGCGAGTTGCCAAGCAGGCATGAAAGTATGCGGGATAGTGCGCTTTGGCTGCCAAGATACAGATCGGGCAGATACAACGGCACCGTCGTGCGAAGCTCTTTGCCATGATCCTTGAGGCAACTGGAAAAGGATGAAATGACCGAAGCGATCAATGTGCGCAGAGAGAAGGGGAGTGCCGCCGGGAGCGAGTCCGATACCAGCAGTCGTGCCAGGCTTTTGAGTTCCCCGATTTCAGAGGCATCCCGGATTGATTCAATGATTTCAAAAGCACTGTATCGCTGTACCGAGAGATGGGAACATTGGTTTTCGTTTGCGGTGATATCGTTCAAGACAAGCTGTCGGTACTGCCCCGAGCCGGGCAGTACCGATTGTACGCGGCTCAAGACAGCATGGATATGCTTTCTGGCGCCGTTTCGCACTCTGCAGGTTACGGTTCCGGACCATTCCAGACCCTTTGCAGATGCATTCAGAAGTTCGTTCCAACCTCGTGCGGAGTCTGCAGCCGGCATGGCATCCAAGGCAGACGAAAGTGGAATCGGGCACGTTTCATCGGTGAGGCCCACCATAGTACTGAAGGCCCTGTTACCCGACAACAGTTCGCCGGTAGCCGACAGCAGTGCAACCGGCAGCGGCAACTCCCGCAGAATATCCGCCTGAAGACGATTTGAAGCACCGACCTGCTGTTGCACCCTTCTGAACTCCCGCAACGCATAGCTCTCATCTATAGTGATCTTCAGCGAATCGGCCACATGCTCATCCATGAGCACATAGCGAATTCCAGCCTCCATGGCATGCTTATAGAGCGATTCTCCCCGAGTTCTGCCGATCAGTATTATCTGCGCTTCCGGAATAACAGTCCGAATCCTGCCACCAAGCTCGAAACCGTTCATGTCACCCAGCTCCATGGCAGCCACTACCAGGCCAGGTAGTCTGGCATTATAAAGCTCCAGGGCCTCTCCGGCACTATCCGCCGTGTAGATTTCCCTGAAACCCTGCAGGCAGGGCAAAACCAGACCTTTGAGCTCTTCATCTGCGGCATGTGCGAACAGAACTGAACTCGCGGCTTCCGATCCGGTACTGTTTTTTATGTGTGGCATGAGCCGACTCCTTATTCCGTTAAAACAATTCTATGCTGGGCAAGGAAGATGCTGCAGCGCCTTTACCTACTGCCTTGCCATGAATTCTACGCTGATCATCCATGACGTAGCTGTCGAATATCTTCTCAAAACGAAGTATCTCCTCACGTATCAGTAGCGGATCGAACCCCTGTGCACTGATCTGCCCTGATATCCGACCGAGGTTGGCGGAAAGTTCATCCATGATCATGTTGACATGTTCGATTTTCTGTCGGGTTATGTCCTGAAACTGGATGGTGCCCATAGTCTGAACCACCATTGAATTGATC
Organism: Desulfuromonadales bacterium; assembly: GCA_037129255.1. Lineage (GTDB taxonomy): Bacteria > Desulfobacterota > Desulfuromonadia > Geobacterales > Pseudopelobacteraceae > JACRCG01. Next base: position 6,379 of record JBAXVG010000089.1, read on the forward strand.
ACGTCGCTTTTGTCGCGCAGCGACTGGACAGTCGAGACGACGCTGCCCTGGACGTGCCGGACGCTCTCTTCCAGAGAGACCAGTTGACCGCGCAGCCGGCTGAGCCGCTCGGTTTCTTCCGCTGAATTATCGGAGGAAAGCTTGGTCGTGAATTGTGCATTGATCAGGTTCCCCATTTCCTTGATGCCTTTACCGATCTGGGTGGCGGTATGATCGGCGGTTGCCGAAAGTCGCTGCACTTCGTCGGCTACAACGGCAAAACCGCGGCCGGCATTTCCGGCCCTGGCCGCCTCAATGGAGGCGTTGAGCGCCAGCAGGTTGGTCTGGTCGCTGATGTCGCGGATATGGGTTACCAGCTCTTCCATCCCCTCCACACTCTTGACGATGGACAGCACCCTGGCGTGCTCTTCTTCAATTTCGCTTCTGCGAATCTTCAGATGACCTTCGATGGAGGCGACCATGGTAGCATTCTGGGCCAGCACCTCGTTGGACTTACGCAAATTGTCAGAGGTTTCCTGAATAAAGCCGTCCATACCGGAGAGCAATTGATTCAGATTTGCATCAATATCCGCCAGTTTGTGGACAATGCCTGAGGCCGCTTCGGAAGTGTTTTCAATGACGTTCTCAAGGTGAGAACGGTTCAGGCGGCAGGTGGTCGCCACCGTCCGGGCAATATGACCGGATACTTCCGCGTAAGCTGCCGGCAGATCACCACAGGTGGAGGAATAGGCGGCATAGACCCCGTCAATATTGTCTACCAGTGACTGCAGAGCCTTTATTCCGTACCACCAGAACAGGAGAGTGACCAGCATGGCCGCACCTGATGCAAGGAGCAGCTGGAACAGCGAAAAGCTGATACCTGCCATGACCGGCAGCAGCAACAAAACCAGGGAAAGCAGGAAGGATACCAGCGCCACCGGAAATAGCGACACATTTCCGGCAGAGATAATTCGTGTGAGCCAGGGGGGCAGGGGTTGTGTTGTAGTAATCATTTCAGACTCTCTTCCCGTATACGGTGGTTAAGCATGGTGCGCACGGCGCACCGCTGGAGTTTGGACTTTTGCTCCCCCTCCCCTTGCGGGAGGGGGTGGGGGGGTGGGGGAAGTCACTTACAGGCAATGACCCCTTATAACTTCCAGTACTCCATCAATATTCTCAATTACAATCTTCTTGTCAAAAGGATACGAAGTTTACGATGTATGTTTTATATCTCAATTCTATGGCATATTCTTGAAGGGAATGACGTGGTTTCATTGCGGCTTCCCCCACCCCCTAACCCCCTCCCGCAAGGGGCGGGGGGACTTTTTAGAACCTTGAAAATGTCCAAACTCCAGTGGTGCACACGGCGCACCATACAGGTAAATTTATTTACGGCAGCAATTTTTTCAGCACTTCCATCAACTGCTCCGGCTGCACCGGTTTCACTAGCCATCCGGTGGCTCCGGCCGTTCTGGCCTCGTTACGTTTTTCCTGCTGGGATTCGGTGGTCATCATCAGCACCGGCATAAAACGAAAAGAGGGCTGTTTTTTTACTTCTTTGATCAGCGTAATGCCATCCATTCCAGGCATGTTCAGGTCGGTAATCATCAGATTCGGCTTCAGCGTCTGAAGTTTTTTGAGGGCTGCATCGCCGCCGTTTGCAGTTTCAACGGCATAACCGGCTTTCTGCAGGATGGCCTGCATGCTCATCAGAAGTGTGGCGGAATCGTCAACCAGCAGTATTGTTTTCATCCATGTTCTCCTTTTCAATTTGTATGCACCGGCTCCAGAATGGATCAGCCGGCATGGCCGAAATATGTGGTCGCAGAACGATAATCGCCTGAAGGACCGCCGTATGGAGGTGCTCGCAGGCGGACATATCGAGCGCGAGTTCCGGATGCTCCTTGAGACAAGTCATGAACTGGTCGGTCTCCTCGGCAGTGACGATTCCCTCCAGCAGCAGAGTGGCACCGGCTTCGTTCTCTACGAGGTTAACCGGCATATGAAATCACCTCCGTCAGATTGAGCACAAACATGATCGTTCCGTCTCCCAGAATGGTACTCCCCGAATAGAAGCGATTACCTGACATGAATCCTTCCAGCAGTTTAACAACTACATCGATGATGTCGCAAAAGGTGTCAACCTGGAGTGCAACCATTTCCCCCCGCACGTTAAGCACCACCGCTGCAAAATTGTCCAGCTCGACACACGCCGCATTTTCCATAGCCAGCTGGATGGAGAGACGATAGAGAGGCAGCAGGTTGCCGCGCACTTCCAGTCCCGGCGCCGTTGCTAACGTCGTGACTCGGGACCTTGGCAGGTCAATCAGCGTTTCCACAATATCCGAGGAAGGTATGCCCAGGGTGGAATCTCCCTGTTTGACAATCAGCAGCTTGGCTATGGCCATGCTGAGCGGCAGAGTCAGGCAGACACGGGATCCGATCCCTTTGGTGCTGAAAATTTTTACCGAGCCGCCGAAGCCCTGCACCATGCTGTTGACTACATCCATACCAACTCCGCGGCCGGACAGGTCTGAAATTGTTTCCGCCGTGGAGAAATTGGGCGCCATGATGAGCTGAATTACCGCATCGTCGGCCATGGCGGCCAGTGCTTCAGGCGTAGCTATACCCTTTTCGGCCGCCTTTTTCCTGATTCTGTCCGGATCGATACCGCGACCGTCGTCATGAATCTCCACCACAATACCGGAGTTGTCCTGGTAGGCTTTCAATCTGATGGTCCCCTCCGGTGTTTTCCCGGCAGCGACCCGCTCTTCAGGGGGTTCAAGTCCGTGATCCAGGCTGTTGCGCACCATGTGAACCATCGGCTCGGACAGCGCCTCGATGACATCCTTGTCAGCCTTGGTCTCCTCGCCCTCCATCACCAGGAGGATCTTTTTGCCGAGTTTGGCCGAGATGTCCCGCACGAGACGAGGAAAGCGTTCGAACGCCTTGGCAACCGGAAGCATGCGCATTTCCAGGGCAATATCCTGAAGGTTTTCAACAATATGATTGATGGAGTCGTAGGCGTTGAAGATTTCTTCACCCAGGGGGGGGAGCTCGTAATAATCCGCTGCGCGCCGGCTGAGGTAGGGGAGCGTATTTTTGGCAATAATAATTTCCCCCACCAGATCAACAAAACGGGTGATCAGAGATTGATCTATCCTGAGTACCGTTGCAGATGCTGACTTTTTGTGGGTCAGGTCAGCGGGCGGACCCGGCGGCTGCGTTTGATCAGGCTCCGCTTCGGCAGATGTCTGAAAAGGTGCTGTTGCAGTGCCGCTAGCAGCGGTTTGCGTGCGCGGTTTGCGCCGGTCCAGATATTCAGGCTGCAACTCCAGCAGGCACATCTGCTCTTCCACGTACGCGAACAGCGTGGCAAGTGACTCCCGGCTATCGCCGACAACCGCCAGGAAGGTGAGTTTGCAGACAAACGGATCATAGACGTCCGCCGGCTCAGGCGGCGCTCCCGTCGTAATCTCCAGCAGGCGCATGTCCTGAAGTTGTCGCAGCAGATTGATCGGATCGTCCCCGTAAAAGAAGCTGTTTTCGTCGGGGGCGTACCGTATGACGCAGAGCTGTTCACCCGACGCGATGGACTGGGTGAACTCCTGCTTGTACTGTTCCGGGATAGTCGGCAACCAGTGGCGAAGTGCCGTCAGGGCCGGGGCGTCCTGGGCTACAGCGGCAACGGGTGGCGGTGCCGACTGTTCCTGCTGCCGGTTAAGGTACACCAGGAATCTTTCCCGCAGCGGAGTGCTCGCCTGAGTCGCATCAGGTGGAACCGCTCCGGTGGCTTCGATCGAATCAAGCCAGACACTGACCAGGTCAAGCGTATTCAGAAAGAGATCGACGTGCTCGCCGATAAGATTCATCTGCCCGTTTCTGACCTGATCCATCAGATCTTCAGCCACATGAGTGAGGGAGGTGATGGCCTTGAACTCCGGGAATATGCCGGATGTCCCCTTGATGGTGTGGAAGCTGCGGAAGATGCTGCTGATGAGCTCCTGATCGGCAGCGGAGTTTTCCAGGGCAAGCAGGCCACGGGCAGCATCTTCCAGATTGTCGCGGGTTTCGGCTATAAATTGTATGATAAGTGAACTGTCGCTGGCCATATGCGCTTTATGCTATCAGGTTTGCATAAATATTCATACCCTCATTGTGAGTACCGGTTATTCCCCACTCTTCTTCCACAGCACGCATTTTCTATTTTTGTAAGATTCTCTGGCCAGTTCTTCCACAGGACCGAATTTCAGTACATTGGCCATGCAATGTATGACACAGGCCGGCTCCACCCCTTTTTTTACCCGGGGAGCGCAGAAACTGCATACTTTAGTGAAAATGGGATAATACGTGATATCCAGTTTGCCCGAAGGTAATTCATGTATCAACTCCATAACCTTCACACCGCCCACAGCGCCCGCCTTGCGGCCGTATTCCTGCTTGCAGGCCACTTCACACGCAGAGCATCCCGTACAATAGGTATAATCAACCAATATGCCGTTTTCAGACATTTATTTACCCTCCATCTTGTAAACCTTGCAGAGCAGGCTTTTGGCGATGCAGCCGAGCCCGGAAGCGCCGGTGTGGTCCATCGGAATCAGCTGGTTGATGTTTACATCCCAGATACCGAACAGGTGCGGCGCCGAACCTTCCTGTTCCGGCATCCACCAGCCGTGGGGCGCCATGACAACTCTGGGATGAATCGCCGGTGTGACGGCTGCCACCCGTTTGCATTTTCCGAACTGATTTTCAATCCAGACCGTTTCCCCATGACAGATGTCCAGCTCTCTTGCGGTCTGGGGATGAATTTCCAGTATCGCATCGGGATCGATCTCCCGCAACCAGGGCACCTGACGGTGTTCGGAGTGGTAGGAGGCGACGCTGCGACGGCCCGTGGTCAGTATCAACGGGTATTCCTTATACAGTTCAGGCGTACTGACCGGGCTGTAGGGGGGCTCCTCGTAAAACGGCAGCGGGTCCAGATTCCATTTTTCCAGCCAGGAGGAAAAGAGTTCAATTTTACCCGACGGAGTCTGAAAACCCTGTTTACCGTCCTTGCGCAACTGTCCTTTTTCATAGCGGTAATAAGGTGCGCTGGAGTGCCCTTTTTCCGGCAGCACCCAGGTCTTGTCGCATAATTCCTGATAGGTCATACCGGCATCGGCATTTTTCAGGATGGTATCAAACATCTCCTGCGGTGTATTCCAGGGGAAATCAGGATTAAAACGTCTGGCCATCTCCATGTTGATTTCAATATCCGATCTGCATTCAGCGACCGTAACGACTTTCTTGATCGCCTGCAGCGGCGCCCACCACCCTTTCAGACTGTCTTTTTCCAGAAAGGTGGCGGCCGGCAGCACCAAGTCGGCCATCATGGCGGTGGGGGTCATAAACAGATCCACACAGACCGTGAAATCCAGCTTTTCCATGGCAGCCAGCCACTTGGCGGGGTCCAGGCCGGTGCAGGCCAGCGGATTGGCGGTTTGAATCCACATCCCTTTGACCGGATAGGGATCTTCGCTGAATATCTGCTCCAGCATCATATCCGGATGAGCCCAGGCCCTGAAGTCCCGTAATGCAGGATATTTCCAGGCGCCGATCCGTTTGGCGTGTACTTCGGGCGGCAGGCTCAGGACACCGCCGCCGCTGTTGTAGGGATAGGTCACGACGTTGTTGGGGTAACGGGCGATGACATTGCCGCCCGGGTTATCAAGGTTACCGGTCAGACACCAGAGGTGGTTGATGGCCTGGGCCGTCGGCACCGTGGTCTGGATGGTGTCGATCGGCAGCCCCCAATGCAGGATGGCGGGCTTGCTTTTAGCGTACAGCCGCGCGGCAGCGGCAATATCCCGGGCCGGTGCCCAGGTGATCTCTTCCGCTTTTTCAGGCGTATAGGGCGCCACCCGCTCCCGGAACAGGCGCCAGACGGTTTTACACGTAACGACGTCGCCATTTGCCAACAACAGATCGAACTCGTCATCAAAGGCGGGCGAGACATTCTCCCTGTCATAACTCTGCTGGTCTGAAAGCCAGACGGCAGGCATACCGCTCGTTTGATCCCATACAACAAAGTTGGTGGTATTTCCCCCTGCTCTGAGGTCGCTCTCCCGCAACAGCGCCGGTTTTTCACCATCAATCCGCACCAGATGATGGGCGTTGGTCCATTTTTGAACGTAGCTCTCGTCGTAGAGCTTTTCATTTATGATCACATTGAGATAGGCCAGGGCCAGAGCGCCGTCGGTGCCGGGACGGAGCTGCAGCCAGATCCTGGCCTTGGAGGCCAGCCAGGTGCAGCGGGGATCAATGACCACCAGCTCCGAGCCCTTCTTCATCAGGTCCACGTACCAGTGGCTGAAAAAACCGTCCGGACAGGAGGCAGGCAGGTTCTGCCCCCAGATGGTGATGCTTTCCGGCACCTTGTATTCGGGATCATCATAGCGTCTGGCATGCCACTGGGCCGCATCGCCGACACAAAAATCCCCCTGGGTCAGCCACATCACCAAAAGGCGCGGGGTGTAGCAGGAAATACCGCTCAGGCCGAATACCCAGTTGGGACTGCCATAAGCGTAGGCCAGCATCGAAATCCAGCCTCCGATATCCCGACCGGTACCCTGTAAAAAGACCATGCTTTCCGGTCCGTGCTCGGACTTGAGCTCTTTCATCCGCTTTTCGATCAGATCAAAGGCCTCATCCCATGAAATGCGTTCCCATTTGTTTTCGCCACGTTTACCGACCCGTTTTTGCGGATATTGCAGGCGATCGGGATGATACATGTATTGCGGCATCGCCAGACAACGGGGGCAGAGACGTCCCTGGTTCCAGGGATGATCGGGGTCGCCTTCGACTTTGATCACCCTGCCGTTCTTCACATGGGCCAGCACGCCGCAATTGCCATGGCAGCCCGGACCGGCAGACCAGGTTGTTGTTTTGATGATTGTTACACCTTCTTCGCTCATTGATTGCGCCTCCATTCTGTCTGTGCCGAGTATGCGAACTTTTGATTATCCCGGCTAGGAATACTTCGTGGTTTCATGCCTGTTATTCCCATATCCTGATGTTGTGAAACTTCTGAACAGTATGAGGTCGTATACGATTTTCAGCCCTCCGGCGATAAAGAAGGGGGCGTTTGGAAATACGGGAAGCAGCGCTCCTGCAAGCGCCGGCGAGAGTGCTGCTCCCACCGAACGGGCGATACCGGTTATACCGGCCGCAGCAGATCGTTCATCCGGAGCAACCACGGCCATGGTATAGGCCTGACGTGTCGGCACATCCATCTGAGAAATGCTGAAACGCAGCAGCAAGGTGACGATTGCAAGCGTAAGATCCGGCATGAACGGAACAAGAATCAGCAGGATATTCGAAGGCACGTGAGTAAAAACCATGGTTCGGATGAGCCCGATTTTTTTTGCAACCGGAACGGCAAGCAGAGCCGAAAAGCCGGCCAGCAGGTTGGCGCCGAAGAATATGCCCCCCAATGCCGCTTCGTCAACGCCATAACGAACATGGAACCAGTACGCCAATAAACTCTGGATGACAAAACCGCCTGCAAAAGCATCCAGCGAAAAAAGCGCCGATAGTTTCATGACTACATGGTGTGACGTATGAAGTCCCATTCGGGTTTTAGTCGCAGCGGGAGAGTCGGAAGCTGCTGCTTCACATTCATCGTCAAGCCCCAGAAACACAAGCGCCAGGATCCCCCCTATACCGGCATAGCCAAGCAGAACGAAGCGATACGAATCAAGCGGGCTCATACCGCCATTCTGCAGCATTTTGGAGAGACAGCCACCGGCAAGGGCCCCGAAAGCCGTGGCGCATGAGCCGATCAGATTGTACCAGGCAAATATTCCGGTTCGCTGCTCACCGGAAACAAGCTGGGACAGCATGGCCTGTTCGACGGGTAGAAAAGGACCGATTTCATTACCACTCGGGCTGATTACCCCTATGATTGCGGCAATAACGAGCAGCAGGGGATTGCTCGTAAAAACGAAGACCACACCGGCCGCCAGCATAAGGCCGGCTCCAATGATGAGGGTTTTCTTTCGACCGAATCGATCGGCAGAAGTGGTCAGCACCAGCGAAATTGCCGCATCTCCGAAGAGTGTCAGTGAGAATAACAGCCCGATGAGAGAATCTCCGAAGCCCAATCCCTCAAGATGAAGCGCCAGTACTACCGACAGAAATCCATACCCGAAAAGTCTGAGTGTACGGGTGAAAAACAGCCGTATTATTTGCGTATGTGCATTGAACACGAAAAAATCACCCCCTGCAACGCACTACCGGTACTATCCAGCCTCCGTATTTTGTTCATTACTGCAATGTATAAGAAGATTTTTTATTTTGGTACCGTTTTTAGCTGACGCCTGAAATTTCCACACAACAATACGCGAAAGTAATCTATTATTTCTGCTGTGCCTGTTCACGAGATAAGAGAGCTGGAAATTGTTAATATACCATTTTTTTACGTAGGGGCGAAGCAAGCGTCTTACCTGCTTCGCCCTTTTGCCACAGAGATCAAAGGCGGGCGAAGCAGATGAAACTTGCTTAGCCCCTACAATCAAAAACGGTAAATCAGTATATTCCACATCCCAAGGAGATTTCCATGATCACTGCAGACGTGCTGCAACAGCTTGCCGAGAACCACGGAACCCCGTTGTTCGTGATTGATC
>JBAXVG010000009.1:0-123091 GCA_037129255.1 Desulfuromonadales bacterium
TGTGCGGCATCCTGGCTCCCACTGACGGCAGCGGCAACGTGGCCGGTTTCGATATCACCAGCCAGCCGGAGCAGATCAAAGCCAACATCGGCTACATGAGCCAGCGTTTTTCGCTCTACGAAGATCTGACCGTGGAGGAGAACATTGCTTTCTACGGTGGGGTCTATCGTCTGACAGCGGAGAAGCTGAAACATCGTACAGCCTGGGTGGTGGAAATGGCCGGGCTTGCCGAGCGGCGCAGATCCAAGGCGGGTGAACTCTCCGGTGGCTGGAAACAGCGCCTGGCACTTGGCTGTGCCATCCTCCACGAACCGCCGATTGTCTTCCTGGACGAGCCGACTTCGGGGGTCGATCCGCTCTCCCGCCGCCGTTTCTGGGGTCTGATCCGCTCGATGGCCGCTGATGGAGTGACAATATTCGTTACGACCCACTATATGGATGAAGCCGAGTACTGTGACCGTTTGGCGCTGATCTTTCAGGGAAAGATGGTGGCAGTCGGCACGCCGCAGGAACTGAAGCTGGCACGGGCGGTTGATGGTGTACTGCCCGGCCTGGAGGATGTGTTTATTGGGTTGATTGAGGAAAGGGGACGTCAGGAATAGTCTGTCTGCACAACCTGTTTCTTGTTTCTGTGGCTTTTGAACAGGCCATTTGTTATAACACGTCATCACTTTAGCCGGAGTTAATCGCGTGACATCAGCCATCAAAGACAACCGCTCTCGCGGCAAGGTTGGAGACTTCCTCAACGATAACCTTAAGGATGGTTCCAAGCTCTCATTTGTCACTGCATATTTCACCATATACGCCTATGAAAAACTGAAGGATCGCCTTCGCAATATTGATCACCTCAACTTCCTTTTTGGTGAACCTCGTTTTGTCAAAAGCCTCGATCCAGACCGGACCGACAAGAAGGCCTTCAAAATCGAAGATGAAAAACTTGCACTCAGCAACCGGCTCCAGCAGAAGTGCCTGGCAAAGGCTTGTTCGGACTGGATTGAAGAAAAGGTTTCCATCAAGTCGATCAAGCAAACCAACCTGCTGCATGGCAAGATGTATCTCATTGACGACGACGGCCGAAAAAAAGCACTGGTTGGCAGTTCCAACTTTACGGTCAGCGGCTTGGGGTATGGGACAAACCCGAATATCGAACTGAATCTTGAAGTTGACGGCGACCGTGACAGGGAGGATCTCAAGCAGTGGTTCGATGAAATCTGGAACAACAAGGATCTGGTGGCGGATGTGAAGAACGATGTCCTTACTTACCTGGCCCAGCTCTATGCCGATCATCCCCCGCAGTTCATCTACTATCTGACACTTTTTAATCTGTTCCGCGATTATCTCGACGGTACCCGTGACATTGACGAATCCCTCCGCCGTGCCGCGCTCCCCGATACTCAAATCTGGCAGAAGCTATTTTCGTTTCAGAAAGACGGGGCCAAGGCCGCCATCAACAAGATACTCGCCAATAATGGCTGTATCCTTGCCGATAGCGTCGGTCTCGGCAAAACCTTTACCGCCCTGGCTGTCATCAAGTTTTTCGAGCTGAAAAACGAGCGTGTGCTGGTGCTCTGTCCCAAGAAGTTACGTCGCAACTGGACGGTGTACCGCTCCAACAGCACACTCAATACCTTCCTGGCGGATCGTTTCCGCTATGATGTCCTTTCTCACACAGACCTTTCCCGTGAAAAAGGAGATGTTGAAGGTATTGAACTACATACCCTTAACTGGGGCAACTACGATCTGATAGTTATTGATGAGTCCCACAACTTCAGAAACAACACTGTTGCCCAGGATGAAAAAAAGAGACGAACCCGTTATCAGCGCCTTATGGAGGACATTATAACTTCCGGAGTTCGTACCAAGGTGCTGTTGCTTTCCGCAACCCCGGTCAATAATCAGTTGTCTGATCTGCGCAACCAGATATCCTTTATTGCTGGGGGCGATGTTGCACGGAATGACCGTTCTGATGCCGCTTTTTCCGAGACGTTGGGGATTGAGTCCGTTCGAGAAACCAGCCGCATGGCCCAGACCCATTTTACCAACTGGGCAAAGAAGCCTGTTGCAGAGCGTAAAACCCGTGACCTATTGGCGGCACTTGGCGGAGACTTCTTCAAACTGCTGGACGGTCTCAGCATAGCCCGCTCCCGCAGCCAGATCGCCGGTTACTACAAGGACGAAATGAAGCGTCTTGGAGGCTTCCCACGCCGCACGGTCCCGCGTTCGCTGCACCCACCCATAGATCTTCTCCAAAAATTTCTTTCTTTTGAGCAACTAAACGATGAAATAAGCGCCCTCAAGCTCGCCCTGTACCACCCGACTTCGCAGTTGCGCTTGGATTTGCCGGACAATATACGAGAACAGTATCAGAACAAGATACTCGGCAGCTTTACCCAGGAAGGGCGCGAAAAAATACTGATCTCGATGATGAAGATCAATTTCCTGAAACGACTGGAAAGTTCAGTTGACTCCTTCCGGCTTACCTTGCAACGGACGATTGCCAAGATAGATAGCCTTGAAGAGCGTATTCTTGCCTTTGAAAATCATGTCGAAGCAAACCCGGAAATTGACTACGACTCACTGACCCCCGAACAATTCGATGATCCTGATTTTGAAAGTGATGATTTCACTATTGGCGGCAAGCGGCGCATCCATTTGGGGCACATTGATCTTTCAAAATGGCTTAAAGAGGTGCGCCTGGATCGTGTGCAGCTTCAGTTCCTACTGGAAAAGACCGTTTCGGTAAAGCCTGAGCGGGATGGGAAGCTGGCCGCCTTGCGTGTTCTGATCGAAGAAAAGGCCACTAACCCGACTACTAACCGTGAAGGCACGTTAAACCGGAAGATACTGATCTTCACCGCCTTTGCCGATACCGCCCGCTATCTCTATGAACAGATTTCTCCCTGGGCTCGGCAAAATCTGGGAATCCATACCGCCCTTATTGTTGGTGATGGCGGAAACAAAGTATCGCTCGGCAACACGGATTATGACGATATCCTGACCAATTTTTCACCACTATCAAAGTCTCGTGCCGAGCAATCCCGCTTCCCACAGGATGAAGCGATTGATCTATTGATTGCCACGGACTGTATTTCCGAAGGTCAAAACCTTCAGGATTGTGATCTGCTGGTAAACTACGATATTCACTGGAATCCGGTCAGAATTATTCAGCGTTTTGGTCGTATTGACCGAATCGGCTCGAAAAATCCGGAAGTCCATCTGGTCAACTTCTGGCCGGTGGCTGATCTGGATCGTTATCTGAACGTGAAGCACCGGGTAGAGGCTCGCATGGCGTTGGTGGATCTATCCGCAACCCAGACCGACAACCTTCTCGACCCTGGACAACTGGAAGAACTCATCAAGGAAGACTTGCTGTTCCGTGATCGTCAGCTTAAACGACTAAAGAACGAAATTCTTGATCTTGAGGACTTTGATGATAGCGTTTCGTTGACTGATTTCTCCCTGGATGAGTTTAGGCTTGACCTGTTGCAGTACATAGAGTCACGCAAGTCTGAGTTGCAAGAAGCCAGTAACGGACTATATGCTGTAGTGCCTGCAAAACCGGAAATACCGGCCTGTAAGCCCGGCGTCATTTTCTGTCTGCGACATAATAACGCAACGTTGGCAGCAAAAGCGCAGCGTCCGATGGATTCGGGCAATATCAACCCGCTGTCGCCCCATTATCTGGTTTACGTCCATGATGACGGAACGGTGCGTTATTCCTTTGCTCAGCCGAAGGAATCACTCCTGCTCCTGCGCAACATTGCCGACGGAGAAGAGAACTCGATAGGGAATTTGTGCGAGCAATTCAATGCCACTACCTGTGAAGGCTCGGATATGAGTCATTACGACGTCTTGATCCAGAAAGCGCTGGCATCAATCCAGCACACCTTCCAGCGCCGCGCCGCTGTTACGCTGCTCTCGGGTCGCGGTGGGATGCTGCCGACTGCGGCGGAAACACCAGTAGCCGATACCGGTGAATTTGAGCTGATCACCTGGCTGGTTATCATGCAGCCGCAATAGAGGAAGAGATAGATGCCCCCTTCGTCATCCATAGAAATAAAAGAACAGATACAAACCTCGCTTGCCGCCTTTGACTCACAATCGCTGCCGCAGGCCGCCCGTGCTCTGTTTGCCACTCTTGGTTACAACAGCCAGCGTGACGAGCGAGTGTTGAAGATTGCCTCTCCCGCCGATTTTATCGGCTGGGTGAAGAGCGCAAACCCGGCTAGTATGCTGTCAGAGAAGGACCAGCATGAGTTGACGGCGGGTTGCAATACCCTCCACTTTCTCTTTCAGCTTACGGATGTCGAGGTCGGCGCCGCTCTAGGGCAGGGTCAGGCAGATCTCTTCGACTCTCACACCACCGTTGACGGCTCGCGCTATGAAAGCTACCTCTTCTTTACCGCCGAACTTGCCGACACCGCCGCACAGAGCCGCACAGCAATGGCCCGACTGGTTCGCCTTATAAACAAACCGCTCCCGATGCCGGCCATGATCCTCTTTCGGCAGGGGGAAACGGTAACTCTTGCCGTTATCAATCGCCGCCTGCACAAAAGTGATGCTTCCCGTGATGTGCTGGAGAAGGTGACGCTGATCAAGGACATTGCAATTGCGAAGCCGCACCGGGCGCATATCGAGATTCTGCATGACCTGTCGGTTGTTTCACTAAAGAAAGTTCAGGGAATTACAAGCTTTGTCACTCTCCACAACGCCTGGCGCAAGGTGCTGGACATTTCTGAGCTGAACAGGAGTTTTTACAGAAAGCTGTTCAACTGGTATCTGTATGCCGTAAAAACGGTGATATTTCCCAATCCTGACAAACTGCCAGAAGAGGTGAATAACTCCATCAATGTAATACGTTTGCTGACCCGGCTGATCTTCTGCTGGTTCATCAAGGAGAAGGGATTGATCCCTGATGAGTTGTTTGAGGAAAAGGAATTGGCAAAGATTCTCGTAGGGGCGAACGGCGTTCGCCCTGATACAAAGGCAGAATCAAAGGTGGGCGCATGCCATGCGCCCCTACAGGGAACCTACTATAAAGCCATCCTGCAAAACCTCTTCTTTGCAACTCTCAACACGGAGATGAACCGAGACAACCCCGGTAGCCGCCGCTTCATAACCGAAGAAAAAGTAAATGGGGTGAATCCGGACTACAACAATTTTACTGTCTATCGCCACAAAAACCTGTTCAACGACCCGGAAGTTGCACTCAAACTTTTCGAGAATATTCCTTTTCTTAACGGCGGCCTCTTTGAATGTCTTGATACAGTAGAGACGGTTGAAGGAAAGAATCGTGAAACCCGTTATGACGGTTTTTCCAGTACGGCATCAAAGCAACCGGTGGTACCGAACACTCTCTTTTTCGGTCAGATTGCCAATGTTGATTTCAGCAACGAATACGGCGGGAAAAGCGGCAACCACGAGACCGTCACCGGCCTGATCGATATCCTCAACAGCTACAAGTTCACCATTGCCGAAAATACGCCTTTGGAGGTGGAGGTTGCCCTTGATCCCGAACTTCTCGGCAAGGTCTTTGAAAACCTGCTTGCCAGCTACAATCCTGAGACACGAAGTACAGCCCGCAATCAGACCGGTTCGTTCTACACTCCCCGTGAGATTGTCAATTACATGGTGGATGAGAGTCTGAAGGCGTATCTTTCCGCTAAAATCGAGGAATCTGTAGGGGCGAAGCAAGCCTCATCTGCTTCGCCCGCCTTTGGTGGTGATCCCGGCAAGGGCGAAGCAGGTGAATCTTTTGCTTCGCCCCTACAAGAAAAATTGTTGATCCTCTTCTCCCACACCGACACCGGAAACCCCTTTGCCGACAATGAAGAACTGACTGACCAGCTTATCAAAGCCATCAGCAACGCCAACATCCTTGACCCTGCCTGTGGTTCCGGCGCTTTCCCCATGGGCGTGCTGCACCGGATGGTGCATATCCTGGGGAAACTCGACCCTAACAACCGCAAATGGAAGCAGGCGCAAATTGACATCGTGGAGGAGGATCGTAAGAAAGCAGAAGAGTTACGTGACGAGACGGTACGCGAGGGGGCGCTTAAAAGCGTAGAGGAGCGCTTGGCGTACATCGAGGCATCGTTTGACTGCAGTCACCACGAACTTGATTATCTGCGAAAGCTCTTCCTGATCGAAAACTGCATCTACGGTGTGGACATTCAGAATATTGCCGTACAGATCGCTAAGCTCCGTTTTTTCATTTCGCTGATCGTGGAGCAGAAGAAGGATTCATCCCGTCCCAACCTGGGGATATTGGCCATGCCAAACCTGGAGACCAAGTTTGTCGCCGCCGACAGCCTGATTGCGCTGGAACGGCCGCAGCAGCTGGACCTGGGCTCGCATGTGGTGGAAAAGGCGGAATTCGAACTGCGCCAGGTACGCGAGCGGGTATTCTATGCCCGAAAGTATAAGGACAAGAAGGAGCTGAGGAAGCAGGAGAAGGTGAAGCGTGAGGCGCTGGAAAAGGCCCTGGTAGGTAGCAACTGGGGCAAGGCCGAGGCTCATCAGGTGGCGGCCTGGAATCCCTTTGATGTTTCCAGTTCCGCCCCGTTCTTTGATCCGGAGATGATGTTCGGGATAAAAACATCTCCCCCCACAACTCAAAAAACTCTCCCTCCCCTTCAAGGGGAGGGTCGGGGTGGGGATGGGGTCGGTGGATTCAATATCGTCATCGGCAATCCGCCGTATATCCAGATCCAGAGCTTCAGTGGCATGCCACAGCAGAAGGCCTGGGAGGCGCAAAAATACGCAAGTTACACCAAGACTGGCGATGTCTATTGTCTCTTCTACGAGCGGGGATTTCAGCTGTTAGCACCGAACGGAGTGCTGACATATATTACTTCCAACAAGTGGATGCGGGCGAATTATGGAAAGGGATTACGGAAGTTTTTCCTAGAACATGGTCGTATTGCCCAGTTGATTGATTTTGGAGATTCGCAATTGTTTGAAAATGCTACCACCTACACCAATATTCTCGTCTGGAACAGTGAAAAGTCAAAACTACCATCACATGCTTGGGATTTGAGTAAGGTTTATAGTGCCGATGTTACACTAGAAACGTTGCTCGAAAAGGAGGGAGTTTGCGAACCTCTTTTAAGCGAGGATGCCTTTTCTGTTACTAAGGCCGCTCAGTCGAGCATCAAGCAACAAATTGAAAAAATCGGACTGCCTCTCAAAAAATGGGATATTACGATCAACTATGGCATCAAGACTGGTCTGAACGAAGCATTCATCGTCAGCGGCAAAAAGAAAGATGAGATCATTATTCAAGACCCTAAAAGTGCTGAAATCATTAAACCAATTCTACGTGGTCGAGATATCAAACAGTATAAAGAGGAGTTTGCTGACTATTGGCTTATAAATGTCCACAATGGATATGGAAATGTGCCACGCATCAATGTCCAAAAAGATTATCCGGCAATATGGGAGTATCTGAATAAGTTAAACCACGACACAAATGGGGCAATAGAGAAGCGGCAGGATCAGGGTGATCATTGGACGAATTTGAGAAGCTGCGCTTATGTGGTTGAATTTCTGAAAGATAAAATTATCTGGCTTGAAATGTCCCCGAAGGCCAACTTTACATATGATATTAAAGGAGCATTCGTACTCAATACTGCATATATTCTGACTGGAACAAATTTAAAATATCTTTTGGCAATTATAAACTCATCAGTTCTTGACTTTTACTTTCCAATGATAGCAACCGAAGTACGGGGATCAACAAGACGATACATAAAGCAATATGTTGAAAACCTCCCCATCCCCAAACTCCCCCCCGCCACCCAACTCCCCTACGAATGCCTCGTGGACTGCACCCTCTTCGCTCACGAAAGCGGGCTGACAGCCGAGGCTGCAACCTTTGAATGGGTGATCAACGTCATGGTCTACGGCCTCTATTTTGAGGAAGAGATGAAAAAGGCCGACTGCTACATCAACGATCGGGTAGCCGAGGTGGTGAAGCCGTTCAAGCCGGAGGACACCGACGAGTTCAAGGCCGAATACGTGCAGAAGCTGAACCTGTTCTTTTTAGCGGATAAAGATATCTATCGTGGCCTGATTCACAGCCGCACAGTTGGGCCGGTTGAGATCATCAATGAAGCGAGGAAAAAATGAAAAACAACCCCATCCCCATCCTAACCTTCCCCTTGAAGGGGAAGGGACTAAAAGCTCTAAGTTAGCGCAACAAGTGAAATGATTGTGAGGAGAATTTTATGAGCGACGAACGGCTGGAGATATTGCAGCACACCATAGCAGAACCTGTCACCGGTTATGGCGCGGTAAAAATCAATCGCTTAAAGCTATCGAACTACCGCTTCTTCCACGGTGATTTCGAAATTTCCCTTGATAACGCCAATGTTCTTATCTATGGCGAAAACGGCAGCGGTAAAAGCAGTATCTATAGGGCGTTGGAGTATCTGGCCAGAAACCGTTTTGCCAGCATTGCCTCCGAGAAGAACATCTTCTGCGAGGATGGCGAACCGCTGATTGAATTCGGGTTCAACAACGGTCGGGAACTGATCATTCATAGCGATTTGACGAGGCTGCCTGAAGGATTTGATTTCATAAAAGGGCTTTCAGTATTTATCCCGATGCTGGACTACAAAAAGTTGCTTAAAGTTCATTTCACAACAACGGCAGGGGCTGACAACATCAATGTTTATGATATGTTGCGAGAGCTTTTCAATAATTATCCGCACAAGGAAAGCGGCACACTGTCGGCAATAAAGGACTTTTTTGTCTATATAAAAGAGCTGGAAAGCCTAGTAAATGGTGGCCTGCTCACGGAAATCAACAAGCTGATACATTTTTTCGATGCTGATTTCAGGATTGAACGTTTTGTGTTTTCAACAGAATCCACAGCAGACGGTCGCCCGGAACAGGTCGTAAAGATAGAGATTGATTTCAGAGATAACGTTCTTGAGAACTATCATTCCTTTCTCAATGAAGCCAGACTGACCGCTCTGGCGGTTTCGATCTATTTTGCCGCCCTCAAGACAATGTTTGGAACACTTAAAGAAGATTGCCTGAAAATCCTCGTCCTTGATGACCTTCTCATCAGCCTGGACATGAGCAACCGCCTGAAACTCCTCGAAATACTCAAGTCTGAATTCACCGATTTCCAGATATTCTTCTTTACCCACGATAAAGAGCTGTTCGAGATTTATAAGAACAAGATGCCGTGGGAGAAGTATGAGCTGTACCTGGATGACTCCGCCGACATTCCATCTGTCATCGTCAAAAAAGGAACCTCCGAAACCGAACGGGCCAAGGAGTTCTATGCGGCTAAAGAGTATGATTGCTGCGCCCTGCTTTTGCGTAAAGGTTTTGAGAAAATTCTGAAAGCCTACCTGACACCCCAAGAGCAGAGGGATAAGAACTGCAACGAGCTTGAACTGTCAAAGCTGGTTGCAAAGGCTATTTCAAAAAGCACCGGAGAGTTCAAGGAAATTCTGCAAAAGCTGGATAGTGACAGGACCCACATTCTCAATCCACTCAGCCACAATGACAATCGGAATATTTATTCACAGGAACTGAGGTCGGCTATGGAGGATTTGGAGAAGCTGAAAGGGATGTTGAGATGATTAAATTCGCTGTCCTTGAAGCCGAAATAGACCGCCTCGTCTTCGCCCTCTACGACCTGACGGAGGAGGAAATTGCTGTGGTGGAGGGGAATAAGCCATGACAATCACCCGCTTGCACCTGTTCTGCGACGAGAGTTGTCACCTGCCGCATGACCGGGCACCGTTCCTTCTGCTGGGGCTGACATCATGTCGGTGTTTGAAGAGCATCGAAAGCGGAAGTTACGACGGGAATACGAAGAGGCCAGAAAAGGCTGAAGCCGCTTTAAGGGCGGCCTCGTTACTCCTTCTACACTTGGCAGATGAGCTATCTATTAGTAAAGCATACTCCTATGATCGATGCAATCGAAAAATATTAAGCCAAAACTATGAACCTCCGCCGCCTTAAAGCCGTTGCCAGAAAAGAATTCCTGCATGTGTTGCGTGATCCGCGCAGTCTGATGATGGGAATCGGCATGCCCATGCTGCTGCTGTTCCTGTTCGGGTACGCCCTGACCCTGGATGTAGACCGGGTGCCGCTGGTCGTGTGGGATCAGGCCGATACCGCCCGGAGCCGCGAGTTTGTGAGCCGTTTTTCCGGTTCGCGCTATTTCGATCTGCATGAGCGGGTCAACAGTTACCGCAGCATCGAGCTGGCCATCGACTACCGTCAGGCACTGATCGCTCTGGTGATTCCCTCCGACTTCGACCGCAAACTTTCGCGAGGCGAAACCGCTCCGGTGCAGGCCATCCTGGACGGCAGCGACCCCAACACCGCCACCATCGCCCTGGGTTATGCCGAAGCCACGGCAGCCACCTTTTCGCGTGACATTGTATTGAAGCAGGCGCAGCGGCAGGGGCTGGCTCAGCGCCTCCCGACACTTGAACTGAAACCCCGCGTCTGGTTCAACACCGACATGGTTTCCCGCAATTTCATTTTCCCCGGGCTTATTGCGGTGGTGATGATGATCATGGCCGCCATTCTGACTTCACTCTCCATGGCCCGGGAATGGGAGTCCGGCACCATGGAGCAGTTGGTGGCCACGCCTCTGACCGGCGGCGAGCTGATCTGCGGCAAGCTGGCTCCCTACTTCACCATCGGCGTACTGGATCTGATTCTCTGCGTCGGAGTGGGGGAGTTCGTCTTCGACGTGCCGCTACGCGGCAGTCTGTGGCTGCTGGCGCTGCTGGCGCTTATCTTTTTGTTCTGTGCCCTGGCTTTCGGCATGCTGCTCAGCATCATCACCAAAAACCAGCTGCTGGCCAGTCAACTGGCCATAGTCACCACTGTGCTGCCGGCATTCCTGCTCTCCGGCTTCATTTTTCCGATCGAGAATATGCCTCTGCCGATCCAGGCCGTCACCCGTATAGTCACGGCGCGCTACTTTGTCACCATCCTGCGCGGCATCTACCTTAAAGACGCGGGCCTGGCCGTGCTCTGGCCCCAGGTGCTGTTTCTGGTTATCTTCGGGATGGTGGTGATGACGGTGGCGGTAAAAAAATTCAAAAAAAAAATACATTAACTATGTTTGAACGACTGAAAGCCATGCTGATCAAGGAGTTCATCCAGGTCTTTCGTGATCCGCGCATGAGGATTGTGCTTTTCGTGCTTCCGATGATGCAGACGGTTATCTTCGGCTATGCAGTAAACCTGGATGTCAAGAATATCCCCACTGCCATTTTAGACCGTGACAACAGCTATGAAAGCCGTGAACTGGCCGCCATCCTGACCTCATCAGGTCATTTTCGACTGGTACGGCATATCGTGGAGGAGCGTGAGATTCGCAGTCTGCTGGATCGAGGTGATGTACGGGTTGTGCTGGATATCGGACACGGCTTCGCGGAAAAGCTGAAACGCGGGGGCATCGTGCCTTTGCAGGCGCTGATGGACGGCAGCGACTCCAATACAGCCGGAGTGATCATGAGCTACCTGTCGCGCCTGACAGTGGCATACAACATCCGGCTGCATCATGAGTATGTCCTGCGTCATTCGGGCAGGGGCCTTCATGGCGGGCAGGTGCAACTGGTCACCCGGGCCTGGTTCAACGATAACCTGGAAAGCCCCCCGTTCTATGTGCCTGCGGTAATCACCAACATCCTCTTTGTGATCACCATGCTGCTCTCCTCGCTGGCCATAGTGCGCGAGAAGGAGCTCGGCACTATCGAGCAGGTCATTGTCACCCCCATTCGCAAGCATGAGTTCATCCTTGGTAAAACACTCCCGTTCGTGCTGATCGGCTACATTGATGTGGCACTGATCAGCGCCGTCGGAGCACTGGTCTTCCATGTGCCGGTACGGGGCAGCCTGTGGCTGATGTTTCTGGCCACGACACTCTTTCTGATGAGCTCCCTGGGCATCGGGCTCTTGATCTCCACGGTCAGCCAGACGCAACAGCAGGCCATGATGAGCGCCTTCTTCATCATCTTCCCGGCCATGCTGCTCTCCGGTTTTGCCTTCCCGATTGAAAACATGCCTGTACCGGTACAGTGGCTGACGCTTTTGAACCCGCTGCGCTACTACATGGTGGTGATCCGGGGAATATTCCTCAAGGGGGTCGGATGGGCGGCGCTCTGGCAGCAGTTGGCAGGACTGGCGATTATCGGGGTGGTCGTGATGGGGTTTGCGGTCGGCAGATTTCGCAAGACGCTTTCCTGATTTTTACGGTGCGCCATGCTTGACGACATAACAGGTATGACGTAAAATCATACCGGTACCATGGAGATTCAGCATGGCAACAACGACACTCACCGTGACACTTGACGAAAAAACCATCACAGAGGTTGACACATATGTCGGAAACGAGAATCGGTGAATTACTGATCCACAACAAGCTCATCACCAAGGAACAGTTCGACCAGGCGCTGAAGCAGCAGGTGATCAACCGTGGTCAGCCTCTGGGGCAGATCTTGTGCCAGATGGGCTTCTTGAGGAGCAAAGATCTGGAACAGGTTCTGGATCATAACAACAAGCGCCTCAAGCTGGGGGAAATCCTGATTTCGCAACACCTGATTGACGAAGGGAAGTTAAAGAACGCTCTCAATATCAGCAAGGAGCAAAAAATACCGCTCGGCAAGGCTCTGATCAGGATGCATCTGCTGGAAGAGGAGCATCTGGCGCGCGCCATAGCCCTCCAGCATGACCTGAAGTACGTCAGTCTGGCGGGGGTCCGGTTCGATCCGGCACTGTCCGGTTTTGTCAATGCAACATACGCCAAACGCCTCCAGATTGTTCCTATCAGGCTCAGGGACGGAGTTCTGACCATTGCCATGGCCTTTCCGGTCCATCACGATGAGCTCACCCAGCTGGAAAGCTGGTGCAAGGTCCCCATTCATCCGGTTATCGCCAAAGAGAGTGACATCATCACCGCCCAGCATAAGGTTTATAAAATTGCCGAGCCTCACGAACGGGTGGAGTTGGACGTCGAGTTGTCTGAAGACCAGGTGCGTGAAAGCGGCAAGTCGAAATACGTCAGCAGTATTATCAGCGCGGATGTTGATTACCTCACCAAGCGGATCATTACGAGCGGCATCAAGGACGGAACCAGCGATATACACTTCGAGTCAACCGAGTACGGTATGATTATTCGCTACCGCCGGGACGGCATACTGCAGAAAATAGATCTGGGACCCGACGATTCACTTATCAGCGCTAATGCGCGCCAAATCGTTTCAAAGATAAAAATCCTCTGTGATATGGATATCTCCGAACGCCGTCGCCCACAGGACAGCAGTTTTAAAATGAAAGTGTCCAAGGATGGCAAGGTCCGCAATGTTGATTTCCGGGTATCGACTGTGCCGACCCAGTTCGGCGAGAACGTGGTCATACGAATCCTGGACAAGCGGAGCAGAACCCTCACCCTGGAGAGGATGGGATACTCTCCCAAAAATGCCGATCTGCTCTACAAGGCCCTTGATAAGCCTACCGGCATCTTTCTTGTTACGGGCCCTACCGGATCCGGCAAGACATCAACACTGTATGCCCTGCTCTCACACATCAATACCCCCGGGACTAAAACCCTTACGATCGAAGATCCGATAGAATACAGCATCGAGGGGATCACGCAGACAGAGGTCAATGAAGTTATCGGTAATACCTTTGCCCGCCTGTTGCGTGCTTTCCTGCGCCAGGATCCGGACAATATAATGGTCGGCGAGATTCGCGACCTGGAAACCGCCACCATATCCATGCGTGCCGCACTGACCGGCCATACGGTACTTTCAACCCTGCATACCAACGATGCCACCAGCTCTGTCACCCGGCTGGTCGATATGGGGGTCGAACCGAGCCTGATCTCCACCACACTGCGCTGTGCCATGGCCCAGAGACTGGTGCGCCGCATCTGCACTGACTGCAGGACTTCCTATTCCCCTGCAGCTAGACTTCTTGATGAATTCGGCATTCCTTCCGGGAACGGCATTGAATTTGTCCAGGGCGCCGGGTGCCAGACGTGCCAGTACTCCGGTTTCAACGGACGCCTTCCGATTGTGGAGCTCTGGATTCCGACTCGCGAGGAGTTGCTGATGCTCAATCGCCGCCCCGATAACCTCTCCCTCCGAAACGCCGTGTTTTCAGTCCCTGATCGAATGACCATGATTGACGACGGCTTCAGTCGGGTCCGGACAGGTGAGACAACCCTTGAAGAGCTGCTGCGGACGGTCCCCTACGAACAGATAGAGGCCGGGAGGGAAAGAATTGCAAAAATGTTTGTGCCACGTGGATAGATGAATTACCGTTACTCTTTCGTGTACATCACCGCTACCGCCCGGGCCTTTCCCTCGCCGACAGCCACCCAGCCGTGGGGTTGACCGGAATCGTAGTAAATGCTGTCCCCGGCCCGCATGCGTAACACCTCGCTGTTGTAGTGGAAGTCAAGCTCCCCTTCGGTGATATAGATGAATTCCTCGTCCCCCTCATGCTTGAAGAACAGTGTGCTATCCCACTCCCGGTTGTCAAACTCCACCAGAAACGGCTCCATGTGTTTGTGCCGCAGCCCTGGCGCCAGGGAGTGATAAGTATAAGGGCGGACGCCTTCATTTGATACATTACGCGGAACCTTTTCGTCTTCTCTTATCTCTTCGCGCCTGGTCAGAACATAATTCTGGCGATTACCCGCGTCTTCAAAGAAAAAGTGGATGTCGACCTTAAGCCCTTTGGCAATCTTGAGCAGGGTGGCCAAAGGAGGAATCACCTGCTCGTTCTCGATCTGTGACAACAATGGCTTGGAAAGAGTGGTTAACCCGGACAGCTCATGAAGCGTAAGCCGCTTCTGCTGGCGGAGTCCCCTGATCTTCTCACCGATACGAAATCCCCTGATCTGTTCCCTGATATCGCTCATCTTCGGTCTCCCTGCCGGGTGAATGCATGCTGATGTACTTTTGCACAAACCGGCATACCTTTCAACAGCATTGTTATTATTTTCCTGCCGGGTGGTATGGCAGGGATTGTCGAAAAAAAGATTTCAGAACACATGTGTATTCGTGTATGGTTTGGCGCGTTCCACAATTACAATGTGCTGGAGGAAAACCTGGATGAGAGCGGCTGTTTTAACATTGAGCGACAAAGGTTCACGCGGTGAGCGAACTGATGAGAGCGGCCCGGCTCTGTCAGCCTGGCTGGCTGAACGGGGGGTTCGCACTCTGCACGCCCACGTTATCCCTGATGATTTCGAGCAGATCGTGACGGTACTCAGCGACTGGGCTGACCGGGACGTGGCCGACCTGATCCTTACCACCGGCGGCACCGGCGTTTCGCCGCGCGACGTTACCCCCGAGGCCACCATGCAGGTGGCACAACGTTTGATTCCCGGCATCGGTGAACTGATGCGCCTCAAGGGGCAGCAGCAGACCCCCATGGCTGTGTTGTCGAGGGCCGTAGCCGCTATCCGCAATCAGACGCTGATTATCAACCTGCCGGGCAGCCCCAAAGGTGCGCTTGAAAATCTTGCAGCGGTCTGGCCGATTGTTGGTCATGCCGTGGAGAAGATTCGCGGAGGAGAGGACGATTGCGGTGGGAAGTTTCACCACAACCGACATCCCGATCCGTCATGAAGCACCTGATCCTCGGCACCGCCGGACATATTGACCATGGCAAGACATCGCTGGTCAAGGCATTGACCGGCATCGATACCGATCGGCTGAAGGAAGAAAAGGCGCGGGGAATAACCATCGAACTGGGCTTCGCCCATCTCGAACTTCCGGGTGGACTCTGTTTTGGCTTAGTTGATGTACCGGGACATGAAAAGTTCGTGCGAACCATGGTGGCCGGTGCAGGCGGAATGGATATGGTGATGCTGGTGATTGCCGCCGATGAAGGGATCATGCCCCAGACCCGTGAGCATCTCGATATCCTTCGTCTTCTGGGGGTCAAGAGCGGACTGGTGGCGCTGACCAAGCGCGATATGGTCGACAAGGAATGGCTGGAACTGGTAACAGAAGAGATTCGTGATTTTGTAGCCGGCAGTTTTCTGGAGGGAACTCCCATTATCGCTGTATCTTCACGAAATGGCGACGGCATTGAGAATCTGAAGGAGGAGCTTGCCGTGCTGGCAGAGCAGTCGGTGGAGAAACGTCGCGAAGGGGCATTCCGGCTGCCGGTTGATCGGGTCTTCACCGTGCCGGGCTTCGGCACTGTAGTGACCGGCACGTTGCTGTCCGGCGAGGTCACCGTGGGGGACGAACTGGAAATCCTTCCGTCGGGACGCGAAGGACGGGTGCGCAGCATCCAGACTCATGGCGTAAAGGGAGATAAGGGGCAGGCCGGACAACGGCTGGCGGTCAACCTGCAGGGGATCGATCTGGATCAGGTGCAGCGCGGCGACGTGGTCGTGCCACGTCGCGTATTCAGGGCTACCCGGGCTGTGGATGTACATCTGGACTACCTCTCCTCGGCGCCGCGGGAATTGAAACACCGCAGCACGGTACGACTCCACTCAGCCACCTACGAGGTGCCGGTCCAGGTGATCCTGCTGGACCGCGATACGCTCCAGCCCGGCGCACGTGCCTATGTGCAGCTGCGCCTGAAGGAACCGGCGCTGCTGCTCTCCGGCGACAGCTTCATCTTGCGGGCTTTCTCGCCACAGGTCACTGTTGGTGGCGGCGTAACGCTCGACCCGTTTCCCCCCCGCCGCCGCCGGCGCAATGACGAGGCGCTGCTGCTGCTGGAGGCGTTCGGTACGGCTGATCTGCAGCGCACTATTTTTCTGATCATTTCACAGAGCCTGCTCTCCGGCATCACTTTTGACGACATTCTGCTACGCTGTGGTTTTTCACGGAAGCAGGCTGAAGCGGCCCTAACGGCATTGCTTTCGGCCGGTGAGATCATCCAGATTACTCGCGAACCCAGATTGTTTCTGGCAAAGACGGCAGTCAACGCGTTAAAGCAGGGACTTGTCAACGAAGTGACCGCGTATCTGATGGCTAACCCGCTCAAAGGCGGGATTGGGAAAGAAGAGTTGAAGACCCGCCTTCCCAAACGCAGCGATCAACGCTTCTTTACACCTCTGCTGACAGCGCTGGAACGGGACGGAGTGATCGTTCCCGATCGGGATATTGTCCGTCTGGCCGGTTCCGGGGACCAATCATCTGCGACAGACGATGGTCTGGGAAACAAAATGGCTGCTTTCATAACGGGGGGAGGTATCGAGCCCCCCACGCTGAAAGAGATTATGGAGCACTTCCATTGCGACGGGAAAACTGCACGCGACTACCTGGCACCGTTGATCAGAAGCGGACAGATCGTACGTATCTCGGCCGACCTGTTCTACCACACTGCCGCACTGGACGGTCTGCGGGAAAAACTGGTCTCACTGCTGCGTGCCAGAGGAGAGATCATCCCGACCGATTACCGCGAACAGACCAACCTGTCGCGCAAATTCCTGATTCCGCTCCTGGAATATTTCGATAGCGAAAAGATCACCATCCGGGTAGGTGATAAGCGGGTATTGCGACGAAAGTAGGCTCTTCCTGCAGATTCACCTGTCGGAGACCGTGGCCTGATCCTGCTTTTATACTTTATATTTTTGCCTATTGACAAAGCTGACGGGTGTGATATTGTATGTAACTCTCGAATTTATATATTGCGTTAATATATTGATATTGTTGGAAATCGTAACTGGATGGGTGGTGATTTATAAATGCCGGGAGTAAAAATCAAGGATAGTGAACCGTTTGAGATGGCGCTGAAGAAGTTTAAAAAGCAGTGCGAGAAGGCGGGCATTCTTTCCGAAGTCCGTAAGCGGGAACATTTCGAGAAACCAAGCATCAAGCGCAAAAAGAAGGCTATTGCAGCGCGAAAGCGCGCCCTCAAGAAACAACGCAAAATGATGGATTAGCGAGCAAGTATGTCAGACTTCATATATCCTCTGTATGTTTTACAGAGGATATATTTGTAAAGGACACAACAAAGGGGCTTTCATGCAGATAGCCCCTTCTTTGTAAACATATCAGGGCGCTTCGATGAACCTTATTGACATCATCATTCTGGTGATTATCGTTTGTTTTGCGGTCAAAGGTCTGGCTCGCGGACTTGTCAACGAGGCTGCTTCGCTGGCCGGGCTACTGGTGGGGGGGTGGCTGGCATACCACTATTACCCATTGCTGTCCGTACCGATTAAAAACTTCTTCCACCTGCCCGCGAGCCTGTCCTCTTTTCTGGCTTTCATTGTTATACTGCTTCTGACCGGAATCTGTGCACATATCATTGGCAACATCATAACGGCCGCTCTCCGTCTCGTCATGCTTGGCAGTATTAACCGGCTTGGCGGCCTGTTGATAGGTGCTGCTGAAGGAATACTGCTTTTGTGCATGGTTTTCAGTATTGGCGCATCAGGATTCATGCCCGAACAGATACGGCACAAAATCCGGTCGTCAGAGTGGGCAAACCTGTTATCGATAACCGGTGACCGCTTTCTCACTGAATGGCGGGACAGCGGCGCCCGGAAACCATGATTCGGGAGGATAAGGTACGGGAGATAGCTGAGCGGCTTTCGATTGTCGAAGTTGTTTCAGAGTATGTTCAACTGCGACGTTCCGGGGGTAACTTTCTGGGCCTCTGTCCGTTCCATGCCGAGAAGACACCATCGTTCAACGTAAATCCTGCCCGTGAAATATTTCACTGTTTTGGATGCGGTACCGGCGGCGATGCATTTTCATTTGTAATGAAAATAGAAGGACTCAGCTTTCCCGAAGCGGCCAAAATGCTGGCCCGAAAGGCCGGGATCGAGATAGAGGAGCGCCAGCTCACCGCCGCCGACAAGAAAACTCTGGATGAGCGCCAGCAGTTTCAAAGTATAAACGAACAGGCAACCGCCTACTACCGCTCAATCCTTAATAACAGCCAGGAGGGTGAGCAGGCTCGCCGGTACCTTGCCGGACGCGCTGTTGAAAGCGATATTTCCGAAGCCTACCGCCTTGGTTTCGCTCCTGACCGTCGAGATGGATTGGTGAAGCATCTGAGGAACAATGGCGTTGATCCGGAGATAGCACAAAAACTGGGCATCATCCGCAAAGGGGAAGCAGGCTGGTACGATCTGTTCCGCAATCGCCTGATGTTTCCGATCCGTGATGCCAGAGGTGCAGTTATTGCGTTTGCCGGACGGGTGCTGGACTCCTCTCTGCCAAAATATATCAACTCTCCCGAATCACCGCTCTATCACAAGAGTTCGGTGCTGTTCGGGCTTGATATGGCATTACCGGCAGTAAGGACCGCACGCGCCATCATCATCGTGGAAGGGTATTTTGACCACCTGGCGTTATACCGGTCCGGAATACGTAACGTAGTCGCAACCTGCGGCACTGCGCTGACGTCCACACATGCAGGCTTGATCAAGCGCCATGCCGAGCGGGTCTTTACCCTCTTTGACAGCGACAGTGCCGGCAAAAAGGCCACGATACGTTCGATGGAGCTGTTTCTGGAGCAGCGGATACCGGTGTATGTCATAACTCTGCCTGCCGGTGACGACCCGGACAGCTTTATGGCTGGCAATCCGGTCGAGGCTTTTAGTGATAGACTGAAAAATTCGCGACCGGCGTTCGAATTTTTCGTTCGCTCTCTGCTGGCGGAAACGCCCCCCGACAGCGTTGATAACAAGGTGCGGGTGATTGATGAGATTGTACCCCGTTTCCGCAAAATTGCCGATCCGGTCGAAAGGGATCTGTACGAGAAGGAAATATGCCGTTTGATGGGAATTACCGCCCACGTTTTCCGTAAACGGATGAGTGGAATGAGCCTGTCTCCTCAGGATTCCCGGACAGACATGAAGCAAACATCTGCAGTAGCGGATAGCTCGCAGGAAACACTGCTGGCGGTACTGTTGAATTATCCCGACGCCAGAGCGGAAGTTGTTCGAACCGGTGTTGAGTCCATGTTCCACGGAAGTTACCTGGAGATTGCCCGAATGGTGCTTGATGCTTTGGCCGACGGAGAGGATGCCCAGGTTTTGAGTCATCTGGTTCACAGCATTGAAAACCCCGAGCAAAAGTCGATTTTGTCCGGAATCCTCATATCAGACAGACACATGGCTGATATCGAATGGCGTGATGTTTTTACACAGTGTTCCCGAAGCCGTGAAAAGAGGGAACTCTCCTCAATCAGGGACATTGCACAACAACTGGCACTCCTTGACGCAGGCAGTGAGGAGTATGCCCTCCTCCTGAAACAGGCAGACGGTCTGCGCACCAGAAAATCCAAGCTTTAGCCGTTTCCATGCCGGATAACGGCCGTACTGAGGTGAATGCATGGCAAAAAAGAATATGGACGATGTCAAGCAACTGATTGACATCGGCAAGGAAAAGGGCTTCCTCACCTTCGACGAAGTCAACGACATGCTTCCCCCCGATATCGCCACCGACCAGATCGATGATGTTATGGGCATGTTCGGTGACATGGATATCGAAATTGTTGATTCTGCCCAGAAAGTCAAAATCCCCAAGATGAAAATCGGTCTTGAGGAAGATG
Source organism: Desulfuromonadales bacterium (assembly GCA_037129255.1). Lineage (GTDB taxonomy): Bacteria > Desulfobacterota > Desulfuromonadia > Geobacterales > Pseudopelobacteraceae > JACRCG01. The sequence continues at coordinate 20,530 of JBAXVG010000009.1, forward strand.
AAGAATCTGAAGGCGAATCCGAGGAGATCGAGTTCGAGCCCGGTTCTATCGGTCGCACCAGTGATCCTGTACGTATGTACCTGCGAGAGATGGGATCGGTTTCCCTCCTGACCAGGGAGGGCGAGGTAGAAATAGCCAAACGCATCGAAGAGGGTGAGCGCGACGTTGCCGGGATTATTCTCAACACGCCGATCACGGTCAAGGAAGTCCTGTCATTGGGTGACCGGCTTCGCAAATTTCAGATCAACGCTTCTGAGATCAGCAAGGAAGTAGAAGAAGAGGAACTGGAGGAAGATGAGGAAGATGTCCAGAAAGTCGGGATCCTGGAGATAATTGATTCCATCGCCGCTCAGGACCTGTTGCTGACCGAGATAATCGAAGCACAGGCGGCCGCGAAATCCGCAGCGAAGAAAAAAGAACTGGAAAAGAAATGGATTCAAGCCAAGGGTCATCAGGCAGAACAGCTCAAGTCCCTGCGACTCAAAGACCGCCATATCAACAAAGTGGCGGAGCGTCTCAAAGAGTTGTCGCTAAAAGTTGAGAAGATGCAGGATGAACTTTCCGACCTGCACACATTGATCCCTGTTGAGAAGCTTAAGGCTCTGGTTGATAAGCTTCAAAATGATGAAGAAAAAGCCACGGCAGAATTCAAGAAGCTGAAACTCGATGAAGAAGAGACCCAGAAACTGGAGAAACGGCTGCGCAGCGCAGCACGCAAGCTTCAGAAAGTCGAGCGGGAATCCGGCTTTAAAGCAAGCGATCTATCAGCAGCTCTCAAAGCTATTGAGGAGGGTGAATGCAAGGCCCGCATCGCAAAAAGTGAGCTGATCGAAGCCAATCTCCGACTGGTGGTATCGATTGCAAAAAAATACACCAATCGTGGACTGCAGTTCCTTGACCTGATCCAGGAAGGTAATATCGGCTTGATGAAAGCGGTGGACAAGTTTGAATATCAGCGCGGATACAAATTTTCCACCTATGCCACCTGGTGGATCCGCCAGGCCATCACCCGTGCCATAGCGGATCAGGCCCGTACTATCCGCATTCCGGTTCATATGATCGAGACCATCAACAAGCTGATCCGCACCAGTCGGCAATTGGTTCAGGAAAATGGACGGGAGCCGTCGCCGGAAGAGATTGCCGACCGGATGCAGCTTCCGCTTGACAAAGTGCGCAAAGTACTCAAAATAGCGAAAGAGCCTATTTCTCTGGAAACTCCGATCGGTGAAGAAGAAGATTCCCACCTTGGCGATTTTATAGAAGACAAGGGTGTCATTTCACCAATTGAGGCGGTCATCAAGGCCAACCTTTCTGAGAGCACTGCCAAAGTTCTGGCAACCCTGACTCCCCGCGAGGAAAAAGTCCTGCGAATGCGATTCGGAATCGGAGAAAAGAGTGATCATACCCTGGAAGAGGTCGGCCAGGACTTTGAGGTCACACGTGAGCGTATCCGGCAGATCGAGGCCAAGGCGTTACGCAAATTGCGACATCCCAGCCGAAGCAAAAAATTGAAAAGCTTCGTTGATTAACAGCATGAGGTCTTTTGCCATGTTCATTAAGTACCTACTCGTAAGTATCATTGCCATGCTGCTGGGCGCAGGTTCTGTCTTTGCTGCTGAAATTGACGATGCCGCTGTTTTTGTCGACGCATTCAATGCTTTTCAGGAAAAAGACTATCTGCTTGCCATTGAGAAAGCAAACCAGCTCAATCAGATTTTTCCTGACTCGCCACTTAAGGATGTCACGCTGCTCCTCATTGCACGTTCGTCCGTTAAATCCGGCGACAATGAGCTTGCCGCTAAAACTGTTAATAAATTCACGAGTGAATTTTCCGATAGCGCTCTTATGAGCACTATCGAAGAAGAACTGCTGGCATTAGGTGCGAGACAACAGAAAGGTGAACGGTTGCAGCCTAACCTGCAGCTTCAGGCAGTGGCCCGGAAGTATCGCGATGAGCGTATCGTGCTGGAGAAGGCCGAAGCCGAACGCAGGGAGCGGGAGCGCCTCGCAGCCGAAAAAGCCGCGAAAGAGAGCATCAAGGTTGCCATATCAGTTCCGGATGGCGCTTCACTCGCAGCAGCCGGGCAGGATGGAAGCATGGCGGTCGAAATTTCCAACCGTGGCAGCAACAGCGAAGAATTTCTGCTTGAAGTCTCAGCGGCACCTGAATATGGGGCTTCTCTGACATCGGCAGACAAGCCGAAAACTGCCGTCTCGGTTATCAGGCTGGCATCCGGTGAAACATTTAAAGGCAAAGCTCATTTTAAGATGCCTGCCGACAAGGTTGACGGCCATCGCGCCGCTCTGACGATCAAAGCCGTATCGAGTAAGTTCAGCGACGTGCTTCAGACCAGGAATGCCCTGATAATAGCCTCGGCTCCGCTTGTGCGTGTCGTTGCCAAACTTGCCAAACCGAAAGTCGTGCCCGGTGAACAGCTCCGTTACCGGGTATCGGTGCTTAACATCGGTTCTTTGGCCGCAGAGGATTTGACCGTGAGACTTCAACTTCCACCGCAGCTCGATTTTATGGATGCACCGGAGACGAAATTCCAGCAGGAAAAGGATGGCACTCTGGTGTTCAGGATTGAGCAGATCAAGACCGGCAAAATGGCAGATATCAGTCTGGATGTGAAGGTGAAAGAAAACAGCCGTATTGGGCAGGAACTGCGTGGCCGGGTTGAGATCGTACATGGCCTGCTTCAACGTAAAGACATTTTCAATGCAGGCAGCAGCGTGGTGCAGAAGAAATAGTCTTATTCCCGGTCGCATTCACGTTGACACCTGACAGACCTCCGAAGTTTTAAAACCTCGGAGGTCTTGCCTTACATAATAGCCGTTTTTATAATGGCGCATGGTTGAACAAGGAGCTTTACATGAAACCGATGGCAGCAATTATTTTTTTGGCGATGATACTTGCAGGCATGACCGGCTGTGGAAAAAGCGATGCGAAAAAAAACGGGGATCAGGTTTCCAAGCCACCGGTGGCTGTTGAGGTGAGGGGGGCTTCTTTCTCAAGCGTGTCGGATGGGATTGAGGTCACCGGCAATCTGGAACCAAAGTTTTCGGTGGACGTTAAAACCCAGATTCCCGGTCTGGTCAGGCAGGTCATGGTATCAGAATGGGTTCATGTAAAGAAAGGGCAACCGCTGGTTCGTATTGATGTTGCCGAAACCGATGCCCAGGTCAAGCGGGCTGAGGCCGGCATCATCTCTGCAAAAGCAAATCTGGCTCAGACACATGTGGCGGCAAACCGTGCCGAACGGGAGTTGGCCCGTATCCTCAAACTGAAGGAAGCCGGGCTGGCCACCCAGCAAACCCTTGATGATGCCCGCAGTGAAACGGAGGCGGCCAAAGCCAGAGTAGCGGTCGCTGAAGCCCAGATCCATGTATCTGAAGAAGATTGGCGTCAGGGGATGGCCCGGCAGGCGAAAGGATTGGTCACAGCACCGATCGACGGTGTGGTTGCACTCCGTGAGGTCAATGTCGGCGATCTGGCCAGCGACGCGGCGGCCGCCAGGCCGATTTTCCGGATTGTAGACAATCGATTGCTTAATCTTACCGTGACTGTTTCGTCAATCGATTCAGCGCGGATCAAGGTCGGTCAGCCGTTGGAGTTTACGGTTGATGCTCTGCCGGGTCGCACATTTACCGGCAAGGTCATGTATATCAACCCCGAGCTTTCCCAGGCCGACCGGTCGCTTAAAGTTATTGCCGAAGTGCATAACGTGCCTGATCTTCTTAAAGGGGGGCTCTTCGCCAAAGGTCGCATCGTTACCGGAAACCGTACACAGGTGCTGCAGGTGCCGCGTAGCGCTGTCGGCGCTTTTGACATGCAGGCCGGAAAAGGGAGTATGTTCATCATGGAAAACGGGGTTGTGCGCAAGCGGGAGATTCAGAGCGGCACGGTAAACGGCGATATGGTGGAGATTGCTTCAGGTCTCACGCCGGGTGAAAAGTATGTCGTACGGGGCGGGTTCAACCTGAAAGATGGTGACAAGGTTGCTGCGACAACGGCGAAATCACAGTAAGGAAGCCCTATGATCCTCTCCAATACCTCCATCAAGCGCCCGATCTTCGCTACAGTCATGATTCTTGCCCTGGTCGTGCTCGGCATCTTTTCCTATCGCCGGCTTTCGGTCGAGATGTTTCCTAATGTTGAGTTTCCGGTTGTCTCGGTTGTGACTACGTTCTCCGGCGCTTCACCGGAAACGGTCGAACGGGAAGTTTCCAAACGTATCGAGGAAGCGGTCAACCAGATCGCCGGGGTCAAGCATGTCTTCTCCACTTCGCGCGAGAGCGTCTCGACCGTTGTGGTCGAATTCCGCCTGGAAGAAAAGGTCAACGATGCCGCTCAGGAAGTACGGGCAAAGATTTCCTCCATTCGTGGCACCCTGCCCGAATCCATAGATGAACCTATCATTCAGAAACTTGACTTTAATGCAGCGCCTATCGCCGCTCTGGCGGTTGAATCCACGACCATGTCACCCCGTGAGATGACGACGCTGGTGGAGAAGAAAGTCAAAAAACGTTTCGAGAGTGTTGCCGGCGTCGGCAAGGTGGATATGGTCGGCGGGCAGAAACGCGAGATCACCATCGACCTCAATCCGACCGTGTTGGATGCGCTCAAGATGGGGGTTAACGATATCGTTGCCGGCATCCGCTCCGAAAACACCAACACCCCGCTTGGGCGCATTACCAGAGGGACGGCTGAGTATCCGTTGCGGATAGAAGGGAAACCGGACCGGGCCGACCAGTACCGCCAGATGACCGTGGCCCAGAGAAACGGGCGCCCGATCACACTGGGCGAGGTGGCGCAGATAGGCGACGGCATTGAAGAGAAACGCAAACTGGCGCTGGTGAACGGCCAGCCAGCCATTGGCCTTGATATTTACAAACAATCGGGCGGCAATCAGGTCGAGCTGGTAGATACCGTTAAAAAAGTCATGGTCAAACTGCAGAAAGAGCTGCCGCCCGGAGTGACCATTTCGCTTGTGCGCGACGGCTCGATCATGACTCGCGAGTCGTTGGCCGACGTCAAGGAGACTCTGATCATCGGAGGCATCCTGACGGTGCTGATCGTATTCTGCTTTATAAACTCCTGGCGCTCGACGGTGATTACCGGGGTGACATTGCCGATATCGGTCATATCCTCGTTCATCATCATGAACGCGCTCGGCATGACGCTCAACGTCATGACCCTGATGGCTCTTTCTCTGGCAATCGGCATGCTGATCGATGACGCCATCGTAGTGCGGGAGAATATCGTGCGACATCTGGAGATGGGCAAGGATCATATGGAGGCGGCCCGTTTCGGCACTTCCGAGATCGGTCTGGCAGTTTTCGCCACCTCCATGTCGATCATTGCCGTGTTTATACCGGTAGCTTTCATGAAGGGAATTGTCGGACGCTTCTTCTACCAGTTCGGAATCAGCGTTGCTTTTGCCGTACTGGTCTCGCTGTTTGTGTCGTTCACTCTCGATCCGATGCTCTCCTCACGCTGGCACGACCCCTCGATTCACCTGCAGGGGAAACGCAAAGGGATTGCCCGCTATCTGGAAATATTCAACTCCTGGTTCGACAGGAGTGCCGACAACTATCGAAGCGCCATCGCCTGGGCACTGGACCATCGCAAAAGTGTCATGGCGCTTGCACTCGTCGCCTTTGTGGCCGGGATCATGATTTTTGGCACGCTGGAATCATCATTTATGGCGCCGCAAGACAAAGGGGAGCTTCAGATTGCATTCCAAACCGCTCCGGACGCTTCAATCACTGAAACCGAGGATCGCATGAATGCCGTCCTCGCGGTTGTCAAGGCTGCCCCGGAAGTTGATCACACCTATTCCACCATCGGCGCCGGCGACAGTGGCACCGTGCGGGACGGTCTGTTGTATGTCAAACTCAAGGAACGGAAAGATCGCACCAAAAACCAGTTCCTTCTGCAGCGGGAGATACGTGAGCATTTGCAGAAGGTGGCGGGAATTACCTTTTCCATTGAAGAGGTCGGACAGATCGGAGGGGCGCAGAAACCGCTCAATGTCAACCTCAAGGGTGATGATCTGCCTGTTCTCAAGCAACTCGGTGCACGATTGAAGGAGGAGCTCTACAAGGTTCCCGGCATCGTCGATATTGCGATGACGCTGGAGAATGACATCCCCGAATACCGCATGCGGGTTGATCGGGACAAAGCGCTGTCGGCCGGTGTGACCACCAGCACTATTGTCGGAGCAATCGGTCGTCTGGTGGGGGGGGAAGCGATTTCCACTTTTGAGGATGAGGATGGCGATGCCGTTAATCTCCGCGTGCGTCTTCCGGCACATTTACGGCAGAATGCGGGACAGGTAATGGATCTGAAGGTTTCGGTACCGGACGGCAACGGCGGAATCAAGCTGATACCGGTCTCCAGCCTGACCAGTACCGTTGTAGCCGCATCACCGACCGAGATAAACCGTCGTGATCTTGCCCGCCAGGTAACGGTCAGCGCCAATCTTGACCGGTTGCCGGTCGGCACGGCGGCCAAGCATGTCGAGGCGGCCTCAAAACGGATCAACATGCCGCCCGGTTACTCCATCAACCTGTCGGGCGAGGCCGAAGACATGGCCGAATCATTCGGTTACATGGGTGAGTCTCTGCTGCTGGCGGTACTCTTTGTCTATCTGATCCTGGCTGCCCAGTTTGAGTCATTTTTTGAACCGCTCGCCATCATGTTTTCGCTGCCGCTCTCCATCGTCGGCATGGCGGGCATGCTTAAACTGACCGGCGACACCGTCAACATCATGTCGCTGATCGGCCTGATCATGCTGATGGGGCTGGTGACCAAGAATGCGATTCTGCTGGTAGATTACGCCAAGGTATTGCAGCGGCGGGACGGCATGAATCGGCGGGATGCGGTCATTCTGGCCGGCAGAACCAGACTCAGGCCGATCATCATGACCACTCTGGCGATGATCTTCGGCATGATGCCGCTCTTTCTGGCGCTCGGCGCCGGAGCCGAGATGCGTGCTCCGATGGCGCGAGCCGTGGTTGGAGGGCTTTTGACCTCGACTCTGCTGACGCTGTTGGTGGTGCCGGTCATGTACACGCTTATGGATGATCTGGGGGGATGGTTGAAAAGGAGATGGAAGGGGGGGCAACTACATGGGGAATAAACAGATGAATCGTAACGAACGCATCCAAAGACTACTGGCTGCCATCCCTGCTCTTGGCGACTATCGCCTTGAGCTGATTGATCGCGTGGTTTCGGTGTTCTCGCAGCCGTGGGAGATCTTTCGTGCTCAAGATTCAGACATAATTTCAGATGTCTCGCTGGCAGATTTTGGCGACGTCCTGCGCCTGCATCACAGCTTTTCCCGCGAGCCATTTTCCAAGGACAAGTTTGAATTCGCACTGGAAACGGTACTGATGGCATCAGGCAGCGCGGCTCAATTGGCACCAAGGGGGACACGCGGCTATGACCTGTCGATAACAGAGCAGAAGTTTTCCCTGAAAACCGAGGCTGCCAAGGGGATTCGTCTCTCAACTCTTCATATCTCGAAATTCATGGAGTTGGGTGGCGGTCACTGGGGCGATAATCCTGCCGACTTGATAGGAATGCGGCAGCAGTTTCTTGATAATCTGGCGGGAATCAACCGTATACTGGTGTTGCGGGCGCTCCGCAAGGGAACGCCGGATTATCTGTACGAACTTGTGGAAATTCCGAAAAGCCTTCTGGAAATGGCCAAGGATGGGCGTTTTGAAATGCGGATGGAAAGCAGGCAGTACCCCAAGCCGGGATACTGCATCGTGGAGGAGAAGGGGAAAGTTCTTTTCAGCCTCTATTTTGACGGTGGCGGTGAAAGGAAGTTACAGATCAAAGGCCTAATGAAGGAGTTGTGTATCGTTCACGCGACGTGGCGCTTCGAGGAGCCACCGCCGCTAGATCCGGCATGAGCGGCGGCAGTGCATTTCGAACTCTCTGCCGTGCTATCTCGACATAATCGGCCTTCAGCTCTATCCCGACACAACGCCGACCGGTTTCAACGGCCACAACACCAACCGTACCGCTGCCGAAAAAAGGATCAAGCACAACGCCGTCCCAGGGTGATCCGGCCAGTAGGCAAGGCTGCACCAAGGCCCGTGGAAAGACCGCAAAATGAGATTCCTTGCACGGTTCGGTATTGATGCTCCAGATGCTCCGTTTGTTTTTGCGTGTTTTGCCGTCAGCTGTCGGTTCCTTGATGGCATCCTGGTTAAAGTAATAGGACTCGCTCTTTGAAAGCATGAACAGGTATTCGTGAGCCATTGTCACGCGGTCCTTGACGGATTCAGGCTGGCAGTTCGGTTTATGCCAGATGATGTCAGAACGGAGATACCAGCCGTCAAGCTGCAAGGCCATAGCCAACATCCACGCTACACCGATCAGGTCTTTGGGCTTGAGTCCTTCCGGGGTATCGGGACGATACGACATGGCGCGTCCCGCATTTTTTACATCCGATTGACGCCACGTCCTTCCGCCGGATGTATAGGTGTTGCCGATGTTGAGCCAGAGCGTACCATCGTTGCGGAGCACCCGGCGCACTTCGCGAAACACAGCGACAAGGTGCTCGATATAATCCTGGATACGGGCTTCCGCACCAATCTGGCCCGCATAACCGTAATCACGCATTCCCCAGTATGGCGGAGAGGTCACGCAGCAGTGGAATGTTTCATCGCGAAGGTGAGCCAGTTCATCACGAACATCACCATGGATAATTTGTACGGCGGCTTCTGCCTGGTTTATATGAGAGAGCCGGGCAATATCCAAGTGGCTGGCGGCGGTCATTGTTTATCTCCAGCGCTTGTAGTTTGTCCGTTACTCTTGCCGGTATAGGCAGCAGAATCTTCACGGACACGGGCATTGAGAGCCTCAATAATATAGGCGTGGAGCGTCATGTCCGTTTCAATGGCCTTGACTTTCAGGGCCTTATGAAGATTATCCTCAATCTCAAGAGGAAACGTCTTTTTTCTTTTTGCTTCTTGTGTTATTGTCATGTTAGTGAAGTTACCTTGGTTAGTTTGCTAAGTCAAGTAATATTCTAAAAGTATGCGCTTATAAGCGAGAACAAGGAGGACTGGCAACAATATGAAAACCGTAGCACGCAATAGAATACATAGAAACAATTGTCATACTGAGCGAAACGAAGAATCTGATTCTAAAGCACAAACCAGATCCTTCACGTTGTTCAGGATGACATGCGCGGTAGTAACAAGAAGCATTTGCCTCATCTCAGTTGCTCCGTTGCTCTGTGTTATTATGTTATTTTCCAGCTCTGTGCACGCCGCCGAAGTTCGAACCCTGACCCTCAACCAGGCCATCTCCATCGCCAACGAGAAAAACCGCGACATTGAAAAAGCGCGGGAGTACATGAAATACGTGCAGGGCAGATATGTGGAAGAGCGCTCGGCGGCTCTGCCGCAGTTCTCTCTCAACGGATCGGCAGGTCTGGCAAAAGATGAGAGTCAGAAGGCGATCTATGGCATCGCACCGCGTCAGTTTAGCGGCCAGATCGATCTGACCGTTTCGCAGCCTCTTTATACCTGGGGCAAAGTCAATGCCGCCATCCGCGCCGCCGAACTCGGCCTGAAAACAGCCGACGAGCAGCTGCGACTCTACCGCCAGGCAGCCTGTCGGGATGTGACAACGGCCTACTACGACATTCTTTTGGCAAAAGAGCTGCACCATCTGTCAGTGGAAAACCAGTCGCAGAAGCAGCGCCATCTGGATGAGGCCAGGCGGAAATTCAGCGCCGGGGTGGCGACTGATTACGATGTGCTTGCTGCGGAAGTGGCGGCAGATAACGCGCGCCCCGAAGTCATCCGTTCCGAGCACAGCATCAGGATCACGCGTGAGCGCTTGCGCTTTCTGCTGGCGCTTGGTGTGGAAGAGGTCGATGCAGCCGGTCCTCTTGAGGTGCCATCTGCAGACCGGCCGGTGCCAATCTCTTACGATGAGGCGCTGCTGTCAGCGCGTAAACGGCGCCCTGAGCTTGCTGATCTGCGTCTTCGCATCGGTGTCTATGATGAGCTGATAACCATAGCCGCCGCTGAAGACAAACCGCGTCTGGATCTGAAGGGTGGAACCGGCTGGCATTGGCTGAGCCTGGATGATCCCGGACCAAAGCTGGATGCCAATGGTATGGCCTGGAATGTGGGTGTTTACCTGACTTTCCCCTTTTTCGACGGTTTAAAGAGCAGCGGCAAAGTTGCCCAGGCCAGGAGCGATCTGCGGACAAAGCAGATCGAGGAGGCGAAATTGCTTGATACAATCGCGCTGGAAGTGCGTGAGGCGGGGTACGCTCTTAAAGAGGCGATCGAAATTTTTCAGGCAATCTCCGGAACGGTCAGACAGGCGGAGCGGCTGGTGCAGATGGCTGAAAAAGGGTATGAGTTCGGTGTTAAAATCCGGCTGGAAGTAGACGACGCGCAGCTGAATCTCCTCCAGGCCAAAAGTAATCTGGCGAAAGCGCAACGGGATTACATGGTGGCAAGGGTTAATTATGCGTGGGCTTCAGGCGAGGTCGGGGAGTAGTCTCTCCCGGGGTAATTATGTTGGTGACTTTGCTGGAATTCATCGGAAAAAAAATCCTGTACGCTTTCCGGATTATCGGCGAAGTTTTGATTCTTTTATGGCGGACCGTGGTATCGTTCCGCGAGGCGCCCCGCAATCTCCCCTCGATATTCTCCCAGATCGCCATTATCGGCTATGAAACCCTGCCGGTGGCCTCGGTCATGGCTTTTTTCGTCGGCATGGTGCTGGCGCTGCAGACCGGTATGGAGCTGGCAAAGTACGGCACACAGGAAATTATCGGCAGTGTTGTGGGACTTTCCATGGTGCGGGAGCTGGGACCGGTCATGACCAGCTACCTGGTGGCGGGCCGGGCCGGAAGCGCCATGGCGGCTGAAATCGGAGTCATGAAGGTCTACGAGGAGATCGATGCCCTGCAAACGCTTGATATCGATCCGGTGCGCTATCTTGCCATGCCGCGCCTGATAGCGGCACTGATCTGCGTCCCCATCCTGACGATCTACGCCGACTGCGTCGGAATTACCGGTGGTGCCATAATCAGCCACCTCCATCCTCGCCTCTTCATCTCCTATGGCACGTACATCGATTCAATGCGTTTGGCGCTCAAATTTAAAGAGATCGCCATCGGCCTGACAAAATCCTTTGTATTTGGCGGGATTATTGCTGTTATCTCATGCTACGTCGGGTTTAACACCTCCGGAGGCGCCAGGGGCATCGGCATTTCGACCACCCGCTCCGTGGTTCTCTCGTTCATGCTGATCCTCGTGGCTGATTACTTTCTGACCAGAATCCTGATGTGAGTGATTCTTGAAAAGTGTGCCATCATAAAAGACCAATCGTCCGTCACTCTTCCAGAATTCGTTTGACTCACTGCGGTTAACACAGTAATTTATTTTCCAGAAATGTGGGGGTTAAACATGGTGCGTGCATACCTCTATCTGGCAGTGTTCATTCCGTTGACGTTCCTCTTCTCGGTAAGCGCAATCGTTGCAACGCTGTTAGACGGCACAGGCAGAGCCTATGCCTGGCACGCCCGGCTCTGGGCATATATGGGGCTGAAGCTGGCCGGAGTACAGGTAGCGGTCAGCGGAGTCGAACATATCCCTGAAGGACCGGTCATCTTCATGAGTAATCACCAGAGCAGCTTTGACATTCTGGCGCTTCTGGCTGCCATGCCGCGCCAAATCCACTGGATCGCCAAGAAAGAACTCTTTGATATCCCGTTTTTTGGCCCCTCCATGCGACGCGGAGGCTATATACCTCTGGATCGAGGCGATGGCCGCAAGGCGCTGCAGAGCATGGATGAGGCTGCCACCGCCATTCGGCAGGGGAAGAGCGTCGTCATGTTTCCGGAGGGAACCCGTACCCAGGACGGCCGCCTGCTCCCCTTCAAGCGAGGTGGCTTCATTCTGGCCCGCAAGGCGGCAGTGCCGGTCATTCCGGTGACCATCAACGGCAGCGGGAGGATTAACCCGGCCAACCAGATCAGGCTGTATGGCGGCAATATCAGGATCATGCTGCATCCGCCCCTTACGGTACCCGATGAGCTGCGCAAGAGCGAAGCCGAAGGCCGGATGATGGAAAACGTGCGGAACAGTATCGAATCCGCTCTGGAGCTTTAAATGAGAATCGGCTGGCAGTACATATTTCTGATTGTTATCGGATTGGCAGGCATAATCTGGGGCCTGCCTGCCGCCCACCGTCTCAGGAGTCCCTATGACATCGGCGCGGCTCTGGCAGTCCTGGCGGGGGTTATCGTCATGGTGATGGGCGTGCTTTTAACCTGCATTCCGAACTTTTTTTAGTATCCTGTTTTCAGGACCGGGTGAACAGCATGAGTGAACAGATAAAAAGCATACTGGTTAACGGAGCAATTATCATTGTCATATGTCTTTTTTTGTTTATGGCCGGAACCTGGTGGAGAATGAACGCTCAGTTCAGCCGGGGTGCAGAGGCGCTTCACAAGGGAGATTTTCCGAACGCGGTGGCAGGTTTTGCCTCCGCCGTTCATATGTATATCCCGTACCACCCCACTATCGAAAAGGCGGCCGGGCAACTCTGGCAGATCGGCGAAAACAACGAGAAACTGGGTGACATTACTCGCGCCCTGATCGCCTATCGTACCCTGCGCAGCTCATTTTACGCCGACCACTGGCTGGTAACGCCGGGTAAAGCATGGATTGCGCGCTGCGACAATAAGATTGCTGCCCTGCTGCTTTTGCAGCGGAAAAGATAACCATGGAAACCCTGGAATCACATTCGGCGTTGCATGTCGTCGCGTTGGGCGGATTAGGCGAAATCGGCATGAACATGATGGTCTACCAGTATGGCGACGATATTATGATCGTCGATTGCGGCCTCATGTTTCCCAGTCCTGACATGCTCGGCATCGACTATGTCATCCCTGACATTTCCTGGCTGCGTGAGCGCAGCGAACATATTCGCGCCATCTGCCTGACCCATGGCCACGAAGATCATATCGGTGCGCTCCCTTTTGTATTGCAGGAGTTGAACGTGCCGGTTTACGGCACGGCTCTGACACTTGGCCTCGTCAACGCCAAGCTTGAAGAGTACAAGCTGAACGATGCGGTGGAACTGGTAACGGTCAAACCGCGCGACTCGGTCAGGATCGGCTGTTTTCGGGTCGAATTCCTGCGGGTAGCGCATTCGGTGGTCGATGGCTGCGCCCTGGCCATTACGACCCCGGAGGGAGTTGTTATTCACACCGGTGACTTCAAGATCGACCATACACCGGTCGATGGCCAGCTGACCGACCTGGCAAGCCTTTCACGCTACGGCGAGGCCGGTGTTCTGGCACTCTTGTCCGATTCCACCAACGTCGAACGCGAAGGCTACACACTATCCGAGAAATACGTGGGAGAGATTTTCGCGGATATTTTTCCGAAATGCTCAGGCCGTATCATTGTGGCCACCTTTTCCAGCAGCATCCACCGCGTGCAGCAGGTGGCCGACGTTGCAGCCCGCTGTGGGCGCAAGATACTGTTGAACGGCCGCTCAATGGTCAAAAATGTTCAGATTGCCCGGGATCTCGGCTACCTGAACATTGCCGACGAGCAGATGATGGATTTGAGGGCGCTTCCGCACCTGCCGCCGGAGCAGGTCTGCATCATTTCTACCGGCAGCCAGGGGGAGCCGATGAGCGCCCTGACCCGCATCGCCATGGACGATCACAAACAGATCAAACTGGCAAGGGGGGACACTGTCATCCTCTCGTCACGCGTCATCCCCGGCAACGAACGCACAATCTCGGAGCTGATCAACCACCTGTACCGCCGTGGCGCCGAGGTCTTCCACGAAAAAGTCTCCGAGGTCCATGTCTCGGGTCACGCCAGTCAGGAAGAGCTCAAGCTGATGCTCAATACCGTGCAGCCCCGCTTTTTCATACCTATCCACGGTGAATACCGACATCTGGTCAAGCATATCGAGCTGGCCCGCAAGGTCGGCATCCCCGGAGAGCGTTGCATTCTGGCCACCAATGGTGATGTGGTCTCGTTTTACTCCGACACGGCGGTGATTGTGGAACAGGTGGAATCAGGCAGGGTCTTTGTGGACGGCAAGGGGGTCGGCGATGTCGGCACGGTCGTCCTGAAAGATCGCAAGCACCTCTCCGAAGACGGCATGATCGTAGTGATAATCGGCATGAACCACTCCACCGGCGCCGTTATTTATGGACCGGATCTCGTCTCGCGCGGATTTGTCTTCGAAGACGAAAGCCAGGAATATCTGGAGCATGCACGCGGTGTGGTGATTGCATCGCTGGATGAGTTGAACACGGAGATGCGTTGCGATAATGAAGAGGTCAAGACCGCTGTGCGTCAGGCCCTGCGGCGTTTCTGCAAGAAGACAATCGAGCGTCGTCCGGTAATCCTGCCGGTGATTCTTGAGATGTAACATATCATATAATTTCTCCACTCCTTCGCTCTCGAAAATTATTTTTCCCCTGCCATTGACACACGACAAATACATTGTACACTCGCCATTATTCACATGATGACAGAAGGAATTCATTGTCCGACACATACTGAAAGGAGGTAATTTTTTTATGGCTGAAGACTTTCAGACAACCCAGTATCTGACCTTCATGCTGGCCGACGAGGTTTTTGCCGTTGACGTAGCCAGAGTGCGGGAGATTCTGGAGATGCCGGGCATTACCAAGGTGCCGCAGGTGCCCGAGTTCATGCGGGGCGTCATCAACCTGCGTGGATGTGTCGTTCCGGTAATAGATCTGCGGCTCAAGTTCGGCATGCAGGAGACCGCCCAGACCGTCAACACCTGTATCATAGTGGTTGAAGTGGCGATGGATGGTGAGAACATCGTCCTCGGAGCGCTGGCCGACAGCGTTCAGGAGGTGATCGAGATGGAGCCGTCGCAGATCGAGGCTGCACCGCACATCGGTACGCATCTCAAGACCGAATTCCTGAAGGGTATGGGCAAGCATAACGAACGCTTCGTCATGATCCTTGATATCGACAGTGTTTTTTCCGGTGCAGAACTGGCTGCAGTGTCTCCCCCTCCCTAACCTTCCCCCGCTTGGGCATGTGCGCAAACTTCAGCGAAAATGCTCTTGATTTTCCCCCTCCCTTTCAAGGGGAGGGGTGGGGATGGGGTAGATTGTGAATTTCAGCAATATGACAAGACGAACCCCATCCCTATCCTAACCTTCCCCTTGAAGGGGAAGGGACTAAAAACCGGAGGTTTGAGGGGGGAGCGATTATGATTTCAACGCTTACATTATACGACACACCACATTTCAAGGAGGATTGATTATGCAATGGTTCTACAACATGAAACTGAAGTCAAAACTGATGACCGGCTTCATCCTGGTCGCCGTCATCGCCGGAGTCATCGGCTGGTTCGGGATCACCAAGATCCATGAGATCGATGATGCCGACACAAAGCTGTATGAAAAAATCACTCTCCCGATAGCCCAATTACAGGACATTTCGACATCTTTTCAGCGAATTCGGGTTAATCTCCGCGACGTAATTGTTGCGACTTCAGCCGAGGATATTAAGAAATATTCCACACGCATCCAGGAGTTGCGCACAGAACTTGACAAAGCAGCGACAGAATTTGAAAAGACAATCCTGACAGATGAGGGACGCAAGCTTTTTGCTGATTTCAAGAAAACCAGAGATGTCTACAGACCGATGGTCGACAGGATGCTGCAACTGGCAATGGCCAATCAGGATAAAGAGGCGTTGGCTGTATTGCAAGGGGAAGGAGCCAAGGCCTCGCGAGACGAACAGGATGCCATTGAAAAACTTGTCGAAGCCAAGATAAAACAGGCCAAGCTGACCTCAGATGGTAATACAGCTTTGGCTAACAATGCTTCGAAAGTTGTGACGATTCTTGCCATCTTCGGTGCGCTTCTTGCGATCGGGCTTGGCCTGTTCATTTCCAGGATCGTTCTGGCCCAGTTGGGCGGCGACCCGTCGGAAGTTGCCGACATTGCTGTCAAGGTCGGCGCCGGCGACTGTTCAGTTGTCATTGACACAAAAGGTCTTCGTGACGACAGCGTCATGATGGCGATGAAAAAAATGGTCGACGCCGTCTCTGCCCTGATCCGGGACGCAAGCATGCTTTCTGATGCTGCGATAGCCGGCAGGCTTGCCACACGGGCTGACGCCAATAAACATCAGGGGGATTTCCAGAAGATTGTTGCCGGAGTCAACGATACCCTCGACGCCGTTATCGGTCCCTTGAATGTTGCCGCCGAATACGTCGACCGGATCTCCAAAGGCGATGTGCCCCCCAAAATCACTGACAGTTACAATGGTGACTTCAACGAAATCAAGAACAACCTCAACGTCTGCATCGACGCTGTCACCGCCCTTGTTGCCGACGCCAAGATGCTCTCCAAGGCTGCCGTGGAAGGCAAACTGGCGACTCGCGCCGATGCTTCCAAGCACCAGGGTGACTTCAAAAACATCGTCCAGGGTGTTAACGACTGCCTCGACTCTGTTATCGGCCCGCTGAACGTAGCCGCCGAATATGTTGACCGGATCAGCAAAGGTGACATCCCACCCAGGATTACCGACAACTACAATGGTGATTTCAACGAGATCAAGAACAACCTTAACGTCTGCATTGATGCTGTGACCGCCCTTGTTGCCGACGCCAAGATGCTCTCCAAAGCTGCCGTGGAAGGCAAACTGGCGACTCGCGCCGATGCTTCCAAGCACCAGGGTGACTTCAAAAACATCGTCCAGGGTGTTAACGACTGCCTCGACTCTGTTATCGGCCCGCTTAACGTAGCCGCCGAATATGTTGACCGGATCAGCAAAGGTGACATCCCACCCAAGATTACCGACAACTACAATGGTGATTTCAACGAAATCAAACACAACCTTAACCAGGCTATTGATGCTGTTACTCTTCTTGTCACCGATGCCATCATGCTCGCCCAGGCAGCCGTGGAAGGCAAGCTGGCGACCCGTGCCAATGCCGGCAAACATCAGGGTGATTTCAGGGCGGTAGTAGATGGTGTTAACAACTGTCTCGACGCCGTCATCGGCCCGTTGAACGTGGCCGCCGAATACGTTGATCGCATCTCGAAAGGCGACATTCCTCCACGCATCACCGACAGTTACAACGGCGATTTCAACGAAATCAAGAATAACCTCAACCAGGCCATTGATGCCGTATCAGCCCTTGTCGGCGATGCCGCAATGCTCTCCAAAGCTGCTGTTGATGGCAAACTCGCTACCCGCGCCGATGCCACCAAGCACCAGGGCGACTTCCAGAAGATCGTTGCCGGCGTCAACAACACGCTCGATGCTGTCATCGGGCCGCTCAATGTAGCCGCTGAATATGTTGACCGGATCTCCAAAGGCGACATTCCACCCAGGATCACCGACACCTACAACGGCGATTTCAACGAAATCAAAAACAACCTCAACCAGGCCATTGACGCGGTCAACGCTCTTGTTGGTGATGCTTCAATGCTCTCCAAGGCTGCCGTTGACGGCAAACTGGCCACCCGTGCCGACGCTACCAAACATCAGGGTGACTTCAAGAGTATCGTGCAGGGTGTTAACGACTGCCTTGACTCGGTTATCGGACCGCTCAATGTTGCCGCCGAATATGTCGACCGGATTTCCAAAGGCGATATCCCTCCAAAGATCACCGACAGTTACAATGGTGATTTCAACGAAATCAAGAACAACCTCAACCAGGCCATCGACGCGGTCAACGCTCTTGTCGGTGATGCCGCAATGCTCTCCAAAGCTGCTGTTGATGGCAAACTCGCTACCCGTGCCGATGCCACCAAACACCAGGGCGACTTCCAGAAGATCGTTGCCGGCGTCAACAACACGCTAGATGCTGTCATCGGACCGCTCAATGTAGCCGCTGAATATGTTGACCGGATCTCCAAAGGCGACATTCCGCCGATTATCGCCGATAACTACAATGGTGACTTCAACGAGATCAAGAACAACCTGAACAACATGGTCAAGATGATGAACGACCTGCTGGCACAGACCGACATCCTGATCAGGGGCGCCGCCGATGGCGAACTTGACAAGCGCGCCAATGCCGACCTCTTTGTAGGCGGCTGGAAACAGCTGGTCAGCGGGGTCAACGACACGGTAGTCAACATCGTCAATCCGCTGCGCGTAACAGCCGACTATGTGGACAAGGTCGCCAAGGGGATCATCCCGCCGACCATCACCGACACCTACAAGGGCGAATACAACGTCATCAAAGGCAACCTGAACAACATGGTCAAGATGATGAACGATCTGCTGGCACAGACCGACATCCTGATCCAGGGCGCTGCCGATGGCGAACTTGACAAGCGCGCCAATGCCGACCTTTTCGTGGGGGGATGGAACCAACTGGTCAAAGGGGTCAACGCCACCGTTACCAACATCGTCAACCCGCTGATGGTAACCGCCACCTATGTTGATGGCATCTCAAAAGGTGATATGCCGCCGATCATCACGGATGTCTACAAGGGCCAATACAACCAGATCAAGAACAACCTCAACAACCTGGTAAATGCCACCAACGGCATAACCGAAAACGCCAAAAAAGTTTCCCAGGGCAACCTGATGGTTGAACTCAAAAAGCGGAGCGAGAACGACGAACTGATGGGATCGCTCTCCGACATGGTTGCCAAGCTGAAGGAAGTCGTCACGGAAGTCCAGGCCGCAGCCGACAACGTCGCGTCGGGTGGCCAGGAGATGTCCGCTACCGCCCAGGAGTTATCGCAGGGCGCCACCGAGCAGGCCGCATCCGCCGAGGAAATCTCATCCAGCATGGAGCAGATGGCATCCAGCATCCGCCAGAATACCGACAACGCCATGCAGACTGAAAAGATCGCCATTAAATCGGCGGCTGATGCCAAGGAGGGCGGCAAAGCGGTCAACGAAACCGTTTCGGCCATGAAGGAAATCGCTACCAAGATCTCTATCATTGAAGAGATTGCCCGCCAGACCAACCTCCTGGCGCTGAACGCCGCCATTGAAGCCGCCCGCGCCGGTGAACACGGCAAAGGCTTTGCTGTGGTCGCATCCGAAGTTCGAAAACTTGCCGAGCGGAGCCAGTCTGCCGCCGGTGAAATCAGCAAACTCTCGACAAGCAGCGTAGCTATAGCCGAGAAGGCCGGTGACATGCTCAGCCGGATGCTGCCCGATATTCAGAAAACCGCCGAACTGGTTCAGGAGATCACTGCCTCCAGCAAAGAGCAGGATACCGGCGCCGAACAGATCAACAAGGCTATCCAGCAACTCGATCAGGTCATTCAGCAAAACGCCAGTGGCGCCGAAGAGATGGCCTCTACCACCGAGGAACTCTCCAGCCAGGCCGAAGTATTGAAGTCGACCATAGCATTTTTTACGCTAGATACCGGCAAGCAGAGAGCCTTGCCGGCGCCAGGTCGTGGCGCCCAGAGGCAAATTGCGTCAGGCCGCCCTGCCATATCTCATCTGACGCATAATACAGGCAAAGCGGCAAAAAGTGTCAGGGGCGCCGGAGGAGTGAACATTGAGCTCGGGCACGGAGGAGCTGACCACCTTGATGAAGAGTTTGAAAAATACTGAGTAATCCGGGAACAGGATACAGGGTACAGGGAAAGCGAATGAATTCAGCTGACTCCTGTACCCTGTTCTGTTTTCCAGGATAATGACTGTCGAGGAGTAGTACTATTATGGCGTTTACCTTCTTTTTTCGTGATTTACCCGTACTTGAATACGCTGTGGAAGCGACTATCAAGATCGCCATGGGGCGTATGCGCATCAAGGTATGGGACGCCGGAAGCGCGCTGGGGCAGGAACCCTACACGTTGGCGATTCTTTTTGCTGAGCGCCTGGGAGCAACCTTTAACAACCTGTATCTTGACGCCACCGATTATGACAGCGAGAATAATTTTGGTGACATCATTAAACAGGCAACCTACAAATACGAAGAGCTTCAGAGGATACCGGCGGATATTTTTAAAAAATATTTTGATTCTCAGGGAAGCGATCTGTACCGGGTCTGTGACAAGGTGCGTTCGCGCGTCTTTTTCCAGTATCACGACCTCCTCTCCCTGAAAGCGATCGGTTCGGATTATGCCCTGGTGGTCTGCAAAAATGTACTGCTGCATTTTCAGTATAACGAACGGATCGAAGTCCTTAAAATGTATCATCAGGCCCTGTGCCCCGGTGGATATCTGGCACTGGAAAATACCCAGAAAATGCCGGTTGAAATTTCGCACATGTTTGAGCAGGTAGTGCCGGATGCCCAGTTATACAAAAAACTGTAAGAGCTCCAAAGTGTCAGGTAAAACAAAATGAGAGTGATCGAATTATCCCAGGCGCCGCTCTATACCTGCCGTTCCTATCTGCTGCTAGGCGATTGGAATGTGCTGGGTGATGTCAATACATTGATTGACCCCGGCACAGACGGTTCGGTAATTAACCAGATAGAAACACTTTCTACCGGGTGCGGCAAGGTTCCGGTGGAACAGGTTATTTTGACACATAACCATTTTGACCATGCCGCCGGAGTTGAAATATTCAAACAGCGCTACGGAGCCCGTGTTTATGCCTGGAGCGACGGAAAAGATGTCGATGAAAGGCTTCGTGACGGTCAAATCATCAAAACCGGAGATGACCAGCTGCAGGTGTTGCATACTCCCGGACATTCGTCGGATTCAGTATGCCTGTACAATTTTACTCAACGCATACTTTTTTCGGGAGACACGCAACTGCGAATCCGCTCATCTGACGGGGTCTTTACCCCGGAATATGTTGAGACGCTTCGCCGTCTGTCTACACTCAGGGTTAATGTCGTCTATTCAGGTCATGATGAACCGATCGACCACAATGCAGAGGGGATTATTCTTGAGACGTTACGGAATGTCAGAAACAGCAGGGTGGTTTCATAGCCAAATACGTGGCGGGTGCGGAGCGTAAGCGCGGGCCTGAAACAGCTTATTATACTGCAGGGAAAGGACTGACGATGAACATTCTGATTGCCGAAGATGATGCCGCGCTACGCCTGATGCTGCACTCCCTGCTGTCCGCATGGGGCTATAACGTCACATCTGCTTGTGACGGAGAAGAAGCATGGAAAATCCTTTGCGAGCCGGAGCATCCGCATCTGGCCGTTCTCGACTGGATGATGCCGGGGATCGAAGGTCCCGAGATTGTGCGACGACTCCGAAAGAGAGATCCTCAAAATCCGTATTATTCCATTATCATTACCTCTCGCAGTAATAAAGATTCAGCTGCACGTGCGCTTAATTCGGGAGCTGATGATTTTATCGGGAAGCCTTTTGATGCTGACGAATTGCGGGCGCGTGTAGCGGTCGGGTATCGGATGAACTGCCTGCAAAAGGCGCTTTCAGACCACATACAGGACTTGAGGAACACCCTGAATCGTGTAAAGCAGTTGGAGGGAATTATCCCGATTTGTATGTACTGCAAAAAAATCAGGGACGATCACAATGACTGGAATCAGTTGGAACAATATATTACCGATCATTCCGAGGCTCTGTTCAGCCACGGTATCTGTCCACACTGTGCTGAAGAGCAGATGGAAATTATCCAGAATCTGAAGTGACATCTGATTCTGATTTGCATCTTTGATGCATTTATGCATAATTAGAACATGTTTGCACATTATACGGCTGATGCCGTACCGATAACAGACGCTTGTTGCAATGCCTTCCGTCATATTTCCTTCCAACAATGGCACAATCCGTGCTAATGCATTTCAAACAAGCGTTTTGTTTCAAATCCAAACTGGAGGTGCCTGCTGAAATGCTAAACTTAAAAGACCCCACCCTGTTGAAGCAACACTGCTACCTGAACGGTCAGTGGCTGGCCGCCGACAACGGCGCCGTCATTGACGTGACCAATCCGGCGACCGGTGCCAGACTGGGAACGATTCCCCGGATGGGCACCGACGAAACCCGCCGTGCAATTGAGTCGGCCAACAGCGCCCTGCCCGCCTGGCGCTCAAAAACCGCCAAAGAACGCTCTGCGGTCCTGCGGCGCTGGTTCGAATTGATGATGGCCAACCAGGAAGATCTGGCAGTCATCATGACCGCCGAACAGGGCAAGCCTCTGGCTGAGTCGAAAGGGGAGATCGCCTACGCCGCCTCATTCATCGAATGGTTTGCCGAAGAGGGGAAGCGGATCTACGGCGACACCATCCCCGGTCATACGGCTGACAAGCGCATCGTGGTGATCAAGGAACCGATCGGCGTCTGCGCTGCCATCACCCCCTGGAATTTCCCGGCCGCCATGATCACCCGCAAAGCAGGTCCGGCCTTGGCCGCCGGCTGCACCATGGTAGTAAAACCGGCCACCGCTACCCCCTTTTCGGCCCTGGCTCTGGCAGAACTGGGCGAACGGGCCGGAATCCCTGCCGGTGTGTTCAGCGTAATTACCGGTTCGGCTGCTGCTATCGGCGCCGAAATGAGCGCCAATCCGATCGTGCGCAAGCTGACCTTCACCGGTTCCACCGAGATCGGCAAGCAACTGATGATGCAGTGCGCCGCAACAGTCAAGAAGGTTTCAATGGAGCTTGGCGGCAATGCACCCTTCATCGTTTTCGATGATGCCGACCTTGACACCGCCGTTGAGGGGGCAATTGCATCAAAGTACCGCAATACCGGTCAGACCTGTGTCTGTACCAACCGCTTGCTTGTGCAGAACGGCGTTTATGATGCCTTTACCGAAAAACTGATAGCGGCAGTTACCAGGATGAAAGTAGGTGACGGGCTCACCGGTGAATTCCAGCAGGGGCCGTTGATCGACATGGCTGCTGTGGAAAAAGTTGAAGAGCACATCACTGATGCCGTGAACAAAGGCGCAAAAATAGCCCTGGGTGGCAAACGTCACGCTCTGGGCGGCAGTTTCTTTGAACCGACCATCATTACCGACGTCACACCGGAGATGCTGGTGGCAAAGGAGGAGACCTTCGGCCCGCTGGCGCCGATCTTCAGGTTCAATACCGACGCAGAAGCCATTCAGATGGCCAACGATACCGAGTTCGGCCTTGCTTCGTACTTCTACACCCGTGATATCAGTCGGGTCTGGAAGGTGGCCGAGGCGCTGGAATATGGCATGGTCGGCATCAACACCGGACTGGTTTCCACAGAAGTGGCCCCATTTGGCGGGATGAAGGAATCAGGCATCGGCAGGGAAGGATCGAAGTACGGCATTGAGGAATTCATGGAGGTAAAATATCTTTGCATGGGAGGTATTTAGAATCAGCATAAAAAAAGAGTAACTATTTTGCACAAGTTTTCATTCGGCCAAAACGTCCCTCTCCCCCTGCGGGAATGGGGGGGGAAGCTGTTACATTTTGCTAAATCCGCCGCTTCACCCACCCCTCAATCCCCTCCCGTCAAGGGAGGGGAGGCTGGAAACAAGGGACAATCTGAGTCAACAACCACACAAAGGGAGGTTCACAATGAAACAAAAATCCGTATCATTTTTAACAGTACTGCTGGTCTGTCTGACTTCTGCGGTCAGCTTTTCCGCTGAAACAATCAAGATCGGCGCACTTTACCCGATGTCGGGCAGAGGCGGGTTGTACGGGCAGGATTCAGAGGCGGCCATCAAAATTGCCCTTGCAGAGGTAAACGCCAAAGGTTTGCCGGGGGGGAGAAAGCTGGAGGCAATAGTCACTGATGACCAGAGCAAGCCTGCTCTCGCGGTAACACTCGCCAAACGGTACATTACCGAAGATAAAGTAAAATTTTTGTATGGCGTTGTTTCGTCCGGTGCGGCTCTTGCCGTGACCGAAGTCAGCAAGGAATACAAAACCATCTTTGTCGGCACTGACCACGCAGCTACCGACCTTACCGCCAATGCCTTCCAGAAATATTATTTCCGGGTGAGCAACAATACCTACCAGTCCATGGCGGCTGGAGCAATGTATATGCAGGATACGAAGATGGGGGGCAAAATTGCCTATATCGGCCCTGACTACGCTTATGGAAGGGATCAGATCGCAGAGCTCAAGTACTCTCTCGGTAAACTCGGGGTGAAGTATGAAATGGTGGGCGAATTCTGGCCGAAGCTGTATGAGCCGGACTACACATCGTATATTACCGCGATAATCAAGGCGAAACCTGACGTATTGGTTGCCGGTTTCTGGGGCGGGGACACGGTTGCCTTTATCAAACAGGCTAAAGCATACGGACTGTTTGACAAGATGAAGTACTTCCATCCGGATGGCGGCGGAAATTATGAAGTTTTCTCCACCCTTGGTGCAGAATGCCCTGAAGGGTTGATCATGTCGGCCCGGCACCACAACAACTGGCCCGAGACAAAAGAAAACAAGGATTTCGTTGATAAATTCCATAAAGCGACCGGCAGATACCCCTCCTACGCCGCTGAAGGCGCCTATGCAGGTATCCTGGTGATCGCCGAAGCTGTTCGGAAAGTAGGCAATGCCGATGATACGGAAGCGCTGATAAAGGCCATGGAAGGCATGAAAATAAAACTTCCCGAAGATCCGGCCGGTTTCACCTCTTACATTGATCCGAAGACCCATCAGATTGTTCAGGCCCAGGCAATCGGTGTGACGGTAAAGAATGACAAATTCCCGCCCGCCAAATATGCGCTTGGTAATATGAAGGTATATCCCGCTGATAAAATCATGGCCACGCAGGAGTATATCGACATCCTGACCAAGTCTAAAAAGAAGTAGCGGAGCATCAGCATGAGTTTTGAAATATTTATTTCCCAGTTTTTCGGCGGTCTGTCCGTGGCAATGCTCCTGTTTCTGGTGGCAAGCGGACTGACGCTGATTTTCGGTGTGGCCAAAGTGTTCAACTTTGCCCACGGCTCGTTTTATATGATCGGCGCGTACTTCAGTTATCAGGCGATAGCACTGTTCGACAACTTCTGGATAGGCGCTGCAGCAGCAGCCATCGGGGCAGGTCTGGTCGGGATGTTGCTTGAGATCTGCTTCATCAGAAGAATTGCCGGACGGGAGGAAGAGGGGGCATTCCAGATTCTCCTGACCTATGCATTTATCCTCATTCTCGACGATGCGGTGAAGTTTATCTGGGGACCGGCCTACAAAACAATCACCAAACCGGAATCACTGGCAGGATCACTCAATTTCGGAACGGTGACGGTACCGACCTACAACATTTTTATCATCCTGCTCGGGTTAGTGATTGTGGTAAGTGCCTGGTTCATACTCAGCCGGACCAAAACAGGCAAGATCATCCAGGCTGCATCCACGGATGCGCAGATGGTAGGTATGCTGGGAGTGAATGTTTCACTGGTCATGAGCCTCGTGTTCGGGGTGGCAACTGCAATGGGGGGCCTGGCGGGAGCCATGGCCGCCCCACTTCGAACGGTTGCCCCCGGCACCGGGGTAGAAGTCATTATTGACTCGTTGATCGTTGTGGTCATCGGCGGGTTGGGGAACTTCTGGGGGGCGTTGTTTGCGGCATTACTCATCGGTGAAGTCAATGCCTTCGGTATCCTCTGGATGCCGCAGTGGGCCTCGCTGCTCAGTTTTGCAGTCATGATAGTGGTACTGATTTTTAAACCGAAAGGGCTTTTCTCCCGTGAGAAAGGGAGGAAGAAGATATGAATAATACATTTGCAACAACCGCATCATGGCTGACCTATTTTCTGATTTTCGGCAGCATGATCTTTGCCGGAGGTGAGCATACCATACATATCGCGTCACAAATCATCATCCTCGGACTGTTTGCCCTCTCGTTCAATGTCCTTTTCGGCTCTGCCGGCCTGCTGTCTTTCGGACAGGCGATATTCTACGGTTTGGGTGCATATATCACCGGAATGATGGCCAAGAGTTTCGGCGCGGAGTATTTCCTCTGGGCGTTACTGCTGGCCCCGGTAGCGGCCATGTTCCTGTCCGTGCTGCTGGGAACACTCAGTCTGCGCTTGTCGGACGTTTATTTTACGATGCTTACTCTGGCGTTCGCCCAGCTTGCCTGGGGGGTTACGGTCAAGTGGTCAGGTTTTACCGGCGGAGACGACGGCATTCAGGCGATACCAAAACCTGACCTGCTGGCCGGTGGGCACAACTACTACATTTTCTCCTTCACTGTTGTGACGCTCTGTGTCTATCTTCTGTGGCGACTTGACCGATCGCCTTTTGGTGCCGTTCTGAAAGGAATCAGGCAGAATCCTGTCCGGATCAGCTTTATCGGGATGAACGTATTCCGCCATAAACTGCTGGCATATGTGATCTCTTCCTGCTTCACGGCCATTGCCGGCGGTCTGTACGCCGGTATAGACAAGAGCATCCATCCTGACATGTTCGTCTGGACCATGTCAGGCAGTATAATCCTGATGACTATTCTGGGGGGGATGCGAAGCTTTTTCGGACCGCTTATAGGCGTTGCCGTCTTTGTCCTGCTGGAAGATGTGATCGGCCGTTCCACGCAATACTGGTCGTTTGTGATCGGGGTTATCATGATAATCGTTGTGCTGCTGTTTCCGAAGGGCATTGTCGGTATTTCACGGCACTTCGCGGGATTGTTTGCGAAAAAGGGAGGCCAGCTTGACAACCCTTGAAATGAGAAACCTGAATAAACATTTTGGCGGTCTGCATGTCTCAAAAAATATATCCATGGGGATTAATAATGGTGAATTAACAGCCATCATCGGGCCAAACGGAGCGGGTAAAACCACCCTGTTCAACCAGATTACCGGTTATATCACTCCGGACAGTGGCAGCATTTTTTTCGATGGCACCGAGATCACCGGAGCCGAACCGGAGAGTCTGGTCAAAACAGGCATAGTCCGGGCTTTTCAGGTTGCCAGTCTGTTTTACGATGAAACCGTCTATGACAATCTCTACCTTGCAGCCCTTGCCTTCCACGGAAAAAACTGGAACATTTTCACTAACCGGAGGCTTTATCAGGATGTGAAGGAACAGTGCCGCTTCATCCTGGGGCGGCTGGGACTGAGCGGCAAAGAGCGGTTAAAGGCTTTTGAACTCTCCCATGGAGATCAAAAAGTTCTGGATATCGCCATTGCACTGACCATGAAGCCGAAACTGCTGCTGCTGGACGAACCGACTGCCGGCATGTCTCCTGACGAACGGGTCAGGATGACCCACCTGATCAGGGCGATTCATGAAGAGTTCAAATTGACCACCGTCTTTGTGGAGCATGACATGGACATGGTCTTCGGGATTGCCGATATCATCCGGGTGCTGGTTCAGGGCGAGTTGATCGCCGAAGGGAACGCCGAAGAGATCCAGAAAAATCCGGCGGTCATTGACGCCTATCTTGGCCATGAGGTGCTGTAATCATGAATAAAGCACTGCTCGTACAAAATATCCACAGCTATTACGGGAAGAGTCATATTCTGTTTGGTGTCAATTTTTCTGTCAGGAAAGGGGAAACCTGTTGTCTGATGGGGAGAAACGGCGCCGGTAAAACCACTACCTTCAAAAGTATCGTGATGCTGGTGCCGCCAAAAGAGGGCAAGGTGGTCTTCGACGGCAAGGAGCTCAACGGACTGAAACCGTATCATGCCGCGCGCCTCGGCATCGGTCTTGTTCCGGAAGACCGACGGATCTTCGGAGAACTGTCGGTAAAAGACAATCTGTTGCTCGGCACCTCCAGCGGACGGCAGGGATACTGGAATCTCGAGCAGATTTACACCTATTTTCCTATACTGCTGGATTATCAGGACAGACCGGCCGGAACAATGTCAGGCGGAGAACAGCAGATGCTTACCATCGCCCGGACTCTGATGGGAAATCCTGAGATACTGCTGCTTGATGAACCTACAGAGGGCCTGAGCCCGGTGATGGTAAAGATTCTGAAAGATCTGGTACTGAAAATCAAAGAACAGGGCACCACGATTCTGCTCTCGGAACAGAACATCAAATTCTGCATGGCGGTTGCCGACCGGGTAGTCATCATTGACAAGGGGCATATCGTTTATGAGGCCGATGTGGAAACCTTCCGGAAGGATGACGATATTAAGAAGAGATATCTGGCCGTATAATAATTCAAGGAGAAAGCTATGGATACTTCGATACATTATTTCAAGACAACCGGGAAAATCATTACCGGAGTAAAGTCGATTACCACACTCCCGGCGGAAATCAGACTGCTGGGAGGAAAAAGGATCTTTATTTTTACCGATGAGGGGATCGTCAAGGCTGGCATCTGCGACCAGGTGTTGCAGATACTGAAGGGAGCGGCCGAATCGGTGTCGGTGTTCGGCTCGGTCCCCCCCGAACCACCAATGGAAACGGTCCATGAATGCCTGAAACTGGCACGCAAAGCCAAGTGTGATCTGATCATCGGCCTGGGGGGCGGCTCGGCCATGGACATTGCCAAGATTATCTCGGTCCTGTTGACCAACGATAAGACGCTCAACGAAATGATCGGGATCAATCTGGTTGAAAAACGGGGAATACCGAAAATACTGATTCCCACATCGGCAGGAACGGGAAGCGAGGTCACCCCGATTATCATTCTTACCGACCAGACTGAAAACCTGAAGAAAGGGGTCGTGTCCGATTTCCTCTTCCCGGAGACGGCCATTCTCGATCCGGAGCTGACCATTTCCCTGCCGCCAGGGGCGACAGCCGCCAGCGGCATGGATGCGCTGATTCACGCGGTGGAAGCATATACATCGGTGAATGCAACTCCCATGACCGATCATCTGGCAGTGCGGGCCATTGAACTGGTTGCTGCCAATATCCGCAGCGCCTGGGCCAATGGCAACAACCTGGAAGCCCGGATGAACATGCTGGAAGGGAGCCTGCTGGCGGGACAGGCTTTTGCCAATGCCGGCGTGACGGCGGTTCACGCTTTCGCCTATCCGCTCGGCGGAGAGTTCCATGTGGCACATGGTGTGGCGAATACGGTCATGCTCTGCGCCGTGCTCCGTTTCAACATGATTGCCAGCCTGAAGAAATTTGCCGCTCTGGGGAGATTGCTCTGCCCGGATGTTGTCTCACAGGACACCAAGGTGCTGGCGGAGGCCGGAATCCGATTTATGGAGGGATTGATTGTCGATTTGCAGCTTCCCCGGAGCCTGCGGGAGCTGCACGTTCCACAGGAAGCAATTCCAGGGATGGCTGAGGGGGTCATGAAGGTGACCCGGTTATTGGCGAACAATCCGCGTAAAATAACCCTTGAAGATGCCAAAAAAATATATCAGGTTGTTTATTAGGAGAAAGATAGCCATGAAGGCCAAAACAGATACGCGCGGTAATTACAAACATTTTCACACGATTACAACCCGCTGGATGGACAACGATATCTACGGGCATGTAAACAACGTCATCTACTATAGCTGGTTCGATACCGCAGTGAACCAGTTCCTGATTGCCAATGATGCGCTTGACATCGAAACCAGCCCGGTTATCGGGCTGGTTATCGAGACCCAGTGCAATTACTTTGCTCCAGTCGCATTTCCGGATCGGATTACCATCGGAATTCGTGTTGCGAAACTTGGCAATTCAAGTGTGCGGTATGAGGTGGGTGTCTTCAGGGAAGACGAAGAGGAGGTCGCAGCACAGGGGCATTTCATTCATGTATATGTCGGTCGTGATACACGCAGGCCCGTTGCTCTGCCCGATAAACTGAGAACTGTCCTTCACTCCATACAGATGTGAGCAGACTGACAATACGTTTGAAAGAGACTCCGGAGGCGAATCGTGGCAAAGGTAACCGTTGTAGCAAAGATCGTGGCAAAAAAGGATTCTGTTGAAGCGGTCAAATCAGAACTGCTCAAGCTCATCACCCCGACCAGGCAAGAGAGCGGATGCATTGAGTACACTCTGCACCAGGACAACCAGGATCCTTCACTATTCCTCTTCTACGAAACATGGGAGAATGCCGCTTCTATTGAAAAACATATGAATACGGATCATTACAAAGCCTATGTCAGAGCGCTCGACGGCATGCTTGAAGAGAAAGTCGTCAACAAAATGACCCGCTTTCCCGAGTAAAATCTGTGAATATTGAGTGGTTATGCCGGTAAAACCTATTCCAGAGTAGTGCGTAAACGTTTTTTCTCCGACACGATCCGTTTCCCGCCGAGACGGGCCTCCCTGGTTCTTTTCGGCACATGGGTGGCGATGCGCTTTTTAACTTTGCGTTCGCGCTTTTCGAGTGTGATCCGCAGCCGCTCCATGGCAACTTCACGATTCTGAAGCTGCGAGCGGCTTTCTGAAGCCTGGGCCACGATGCCGGTCGGCAGATGACGGATGCGAACCGCCGAATCAGTCGTGTTGCGATGCTGGCCACCCGGCCCGGAAGCACGGAAGAAGTCGATCTTTATGTCTGTATCCTTTATTTCAATCATCACACCAGCCTCACGACTTCACACAAACCGCATATTTCAGGTAACGCCCTTCCGGGAAGGTAACCGGATAGGGAAAGTCTTCCGGTTGGCCGAAAAGAGAAATTATCTTCAACGTACAACCGGCCTGCAGGGCACCTCGCCGTAACTCTTTGAAATAATCGGCCACATCCACTTTCCGGTGGTTGGACGAGGCGATCAGCAGCCCGCCATGCGTCAATAGCGGCAACGTCGCCGCCACCAGTCCGGATGTTCCGCCGAGAGTGGTGAAACGATTCCTGGCGGTTGTGGAAAAAGAGGGAGGATCCATCAGGACTACGTCGAATTGTTTATTACGCTGCGCCAGATCGCCCAGAACGGCAAAGCAGTCTCCGACGATGAATTCGTGCCGCTTCGGGTTGAGCCGGTTAACTCCGAAATTGGATCTGGCCCAGTCGCTGTAGCCAGGCGAGGCGTCCACACTGGTTACCCGGCTCGCACCGGACGCCGCCGCTGCGACTGAGAAAGCCCCGGTGTAGGCAAACAGATTCAAGACCCGTTTCCCCTCCACCCGCTTCATCAAATCGTGCCTGTTTCGACGCTGATCAAGAAACAGTCCGCAGTTCAGCCCCTGCTGAAGGCTCACCAGAAAGGTCAACCCGTTCTCCCGCACCTCCAGCCGCTCTGGTGCCGGTTTACCGGTCAACAGTCTGCCATAGTTCCCGGATTCGTTGAGCGCCTCCAGCTTCCGGGTCTCACGAGGCCGTTGTTTTTCGTAAATACCGGACGGCGACAGCAGATCCTGCAAAACGCTGGTTAACAGAGCAAGGTGCGGCCGCCAGGAGGAGCTGTAGAGCTGCACCATCAGATAATCGGCGTAGCGATCAACCGTCAGGCCGGGTAAGCCGTCTCCCTCACCATTAACCAGCCGGTAGGCGTCGGTTTCGATCAGGCAGGCATGATTGTGACGCACGTCAATGGCGTCCTGAAGATGTTTCATAAGCCATGGCCGGTCAAACCGTATTCGCTCGCGAGCCAGCACCCGCGCCGGAATGCGATCCCCAGGATCAAGCAGCGCCGTGGCCAGAAAGCGTCCAAGCCCATCGCAAAGATCCACTATCTGACCGGCCGTACCCGTCGGCCATTTATCCGTATAGCTGTCAGCCACAACCCAGGGGTGCCCCAATTCAAGCATCCGCACCGTTTCCGGACCGACGATCCGTTTGTCATGTTCCACCGTCATATTCCCCAATCCCGCAGCAAAACCGCCGCGCAGCAAAAAGCTGTACGGCGGAAAAAAGCTTGTAACAGTTGAAACCGGTTTTGTTAATGATGAAACCGACCCTTGCGTTCGCGGTGTGCCGGAGTAGGAGACCGGTGACAATCAAAGCAGGCCATTCCCTCGACCTCTTTGGTTTCAAGCGGGTTTTCCTGTCTGCCGGCCACCGGTTGATTGTACTCAGGGGTCTGGAAGGTGAGGCGCCCCCGTTCGTCCGCAACGTTGGCGGCCTGATAGGTCACCTTCCAGTTGGTGCTGATCGCAAGGGTATGGCACTGGTCACAACCGCCGGGCGGCGGAATACTTTTCCAGGCAACGAACATGGCACATCCGCTCATCGTAATAACCAGGACGGTCAAGGCTAAAAGTAGATATTTCATCGCGTGGCTCCTGAGAATAATATTTTTGCATACAATACTAGCACAGCGATACGGGAAAATACAGCTTCATGCGCCTCGTATTTATAGCTCCCTTATTCTTTCTGCAAACCATCTCCGCACCACAAAGACGTTCCGCTGCTTTCCGCCGGCAGGCCAGTCATCAACAGGTTTGCGGGTACGCATGATTTCCTGGAGCCGCCGTGAAAGCGGTGTTGTAATCACTCCTCCATTCCCCGGCTTGCCGCACTCCAGCCTGCTTTCGATGACAGTATCACGGTCCAGCACGACGAGCACGTGCCCATTCCAGACAATCAGATCCAGCGCTTCGAGCATTCGTACAATTTCTCCCGCATTTTTACCTTTGATCGCGACCGGCCTGCCAAACGAAATCAACTGTGAAGTGTTGCGCGGCGTCCAACCGGCGGTGGCGTGGTAGAGCAAACCGGAGCAATCCAGTCCCGCCAGGGTCAATCCTTTCCTGTCCGGGTTGCTGACGTTATGGAAGAAATAGTGCGACAACTCCGCTACACCGTTTCGCACATTTCCACCCCAGACATAGGGGCTGCCAACTGATGATACCAACGCTGCCACAATCGTTTCTCGTGTCGGCAGAGAGCGTTTGCGGGATGACGGAACATCGCTGCACATCTCAACAAAGCGGCCGTCAACGTAGAGCCGGATTCCTTTTGGAACAGGGTACTCTTCCGTTTCCACCCGATAGACTGTCTCCACACCCCGCTTCAACTCCTCCAGTATTTTGAAGACAGTCCCGGGCAGGGCTATATATTCCAGTTCGCGAATCTGGCCGCAACGGTCGGTTTTCAAGGAACTGCCGTCTGTACCGCCGAAGATCGCTTCAAAAGCGGGAGAATTCAGAACGGGCGTAGCGCAGCGGGCCAATCCACATATGGCAGCTTGGCAGGAAACCGGCTGCGAACAGAGCAATAATACCATGATGGTGACAATTCCGGGCATGACTTCCCTTGATTCTGGCGGTTGCACAGTCGGCAACTTCGTGATAGATATGATTCTTCAAAAAATTCGAAGGGGACCAGTGCATGATTGCCCCAGGGTGGCTTGATGCATAGTGAACATCCGGATATTGGCGATGAAGATCTGGCCAGGATCGGAATGCTCCTGGAGATGCACTGCAACTTTCCCGTATCGGTCTACAAAGACAAGTGCGTGAAACGACGTATTGCGATCAGAATGCGTTCAAACCGATGCAGCGACGCTGCGGCCTATTGCAATCTGTTGCGGCAGAGCGAACAGGAACTTGATCAGCTCAGGAAGGTGCTCACCATCCATGTCAGCCAGTTCTTTCGGAATCCCTCCATGTTTGAGAAACTGAGCAGAGAAGTTCTTCCGTTTATATACCGGAATTGTGCCGAAAACGGAATGCCTTTGCGGATCTGGAGTCTCGGGTGTGCAAGTGGCGAGGAGGCCTATAGCTTGGCGATTCTGTTGCGGGAACATTTTGCCCGTGATTTGAGGAGAACTTCAACCACCATTGACGCAACAGATATAGATGAAGAGACGTTGCAGGCGGCCAGAAAAGCCGAGTTCCACATGGACAGGCTCAAAGATCTGCCTGATGGATTGTTCGAGAGATATTTTCAGCCGAATGGCTTTCGGGTTCAGTTGAAATCAGTGATTCGCGAAATGGTGTCTTTTTATCAGGGTGATATTACGGTCGTCACCAGGTTTCAGCCGTGTAATCTGGTACTGTGCCGAAATACGCTGATCTATTTCACCCGGTCCGATCAGGAAAAAATTCTGCATGGGGTGGCTGATATTCTGCCGGTCGGTGGTATACTCGTACTCGGCAAGTCCGAAACCCTGGTGGGTGAGGTTCGCCGACGCTTTACGCCGGTCTGTCCGATTGAACGGATATATCGGCGGGTTTAAACACTAAGCTGCCGCCGATCAACAATCAGAGGAGAGTCGAAAATGCGTATACCCATAGGGCATAAATTCATCATCGGTTTTATCGTTGTCGTCGCAGCGGTTGCATTCAGCCCTAAGCTGGTGGTATTGCTGGGATATTCCGCAGCTGTCAGCAGCATCCTCGGATATATTGTCGCGATGACAATCGGTTTGATTCTCGGGTGGCTCTTTTCAAGGGGATTTACCGCCAATATCGGCAGATTGACCGATTCGGCCGAATCAATCAGCCGTGGAGATCTGACCAGAGATGTTATTATCAGTCCCTCCGGAATTCCGGATGAAAGCCATGAACTGGCCGGACTGATCAATCTGATGCTTAAAAACCTGAGAGACTTGATACGTCACATCAAAAACACCTCCGGCCAGCTCTCCGAGTCAGCCCGCGAGATAAATTCCACCGCGCTTGAGATAAACTCATCTACCGTGGAAGTTGCTCAGGCGATCGAGCAAATCTCGCGAGGCGCAGAAACCCAGGCCGGGATGGTCGAGAAGAGTTCCAGGATCATTCGGGAAATGGCGGTTTCAGTAGAGCTCGTCGCGGCACGGGCGCGTGAAACTGCCAAGGCAGCCAGGGAAACCAGCCTGACTGCCCAGCACGGCGGCACCGTGGCCGGCGATTCGCTCGAAAGAATGAAGGACTTTTTTGAAAATCAGGAGACCATTGGCCGCCAATTTGACACTTTCAACAGTAAACTGCAGCGGGTGGGCAAAGTAGCCGACTGCATCGGCGATATCGCCCGTCAAACGAACCTGTTGGCTTTGAATGCCTCGATCGAAGCGGCCCGGGCCGGGGAGTACGGCAAAGGTTTTGCCGTTGTCGCTGAAGAAATCCGCAAACTTGCGGATAGCTCGGCACAATCGGCTTCGGACATTAACGATATGATCGAGACTCTGCGTGAGGAGAGTCGTCGGGTGCACGAGGTCATCCTGGAGAGCTCCCGCAGTATCAAGAAAGGCAAGAAAAACATAGATGTAACCGCCAGCGCTTTTCAGGAAATCCTGAAGAATGTAATGGAGACAGAACGGAAGGCGTCAAGTATAGCAGATCTTGCCCAGATGCAGCTGGATGGGGCGGACAGGATGGTCAAAGCGGTTGATGAGATTGCCAGAGTGGCGGACGATAATGCTGCTTCGACCGAACAGGTGTCTGCAGCAACCGAAGAACAGCTGGCCGCCATGCAGGATATGGCCCTGGCTACCAAGGAACTGACACAACTTG
The DNA here is from genome assembly GCA_037129255.1 of Desulfuromonadales bacterium. Taxonomy (GTDB): domain Bacteria; phylum Desulfobacterota; class Desulfuromonadia; order Geobacterales; family Pseudopelobacteraceae; genus JACRCG01. The sequence continues at coordinate 55,664 of JBAXVG010000009.1, forward strand.
CGGAGCAGTTGCTGATAGTAGTGGAACGTTTTCGGACCGGGCAGGAGTAGCGTACACAGATATGGAAGCCAGTGAGCGAAATTTCCTGATATTTTTCATGCATGGAGCGCGCTATGCTCTTGATCAGGTATATGTTGCCGAGGTTATGGATCCTGCCGTTTTCTGGCCGATACCGCTTGCGCCACCCTGTTACCGGGGCGCCATAAGTTTTCACGGTGCTATAGTAGCAATCATGGATCTGGCCGCCTTTTCAGGCCTTGCCCCTTGTCCCGAGCTTGAAAAGATCATTGTGTTGAATGTGAAAACAGCATCACTGGGATTCCTGGTGGAGCGGGTCGCGAGGATAATCCCGGAACGGGAGGTTGAGATGCATAAAGCTCCTGATGTGCGTTTTGCTTCGGCATCATTGTGTCTGCCTGAAGGGAATGCAATACTCCTTGATGTAGACGCAATCGTCAGGGAAGCGGAGATTTCAATAAACGGGTAACGTCTTTTCCTGCCGACCAGCAGCGATATAATCAGAAAAAAATAAAATAACTTGACACTTTGAAAAATATGCGTATATTGCTTATTTGATTTTATAGACCATGCGCATAGCGTTTATATGGTAAATTCAAAAATGAAAGAGGAACAAACAATGAAAAAACTGATCACCCTGACCTTGGTACTCGCTCTTGCAACCGTTTTTGCAGCTGGCTGCAAGAAAAAAGAAGAAGCTCCTGCACCCGCTCCTGCCCCTGCTGTTGAGGCGCCTAAGCCTGTTCAGGCTGCTCCTTCTTCAAACAAGGCTGCCGCTCCTGCTGATGCTGCCAAGCCAGGCGATGCTGCAAAGCCTGCCGATGCTGCAAAGCCGGCTGATGCTGCAAAACCTGCTGATGCTGCCAAGCCTGCTGCTCCTGAGAAGAAGCACTAATCCGTTTTCCCTCACGGGACCATTCAAAAATGCCTGCGGGGTTGCCCCTGCAGGCATTTTTTGTTTTATCGGAGTTCACCATGCATGAGATGTCCATTACTCAGGGGATAATAGACCTTTGCCTCCAACACGCCGGCGGCCGTCGTGTCAACTTGATTGAAGTTGAAATTGGCGAATTGAGCACCGTGGTCCCGGAAGCGATCGAATTCTGTTTTGAAGCCTGCAGCCATGACACATTGCTTGAAGGGGCAGAGCTTGTCATCATCAGAATACCCGGAAGAGGCCATTGCCATGAGTGTGAAGCAGACACACCGCTCTCGGAGTTATTTGGCTCATGCCGGAATTGCGGAAGCAGTGGGGTGGTCATAATCGCCGGTGAAGAGATGCGGGTACGTGAAATTGAGGTGGATGATTGAAAACGGGCGCTGCAGATACAGCGCCCGTTGCAATTCCAGATGATGGGGCGTCCTAGCTGTTGGTGTGAAACTGTTCCCAGTGTTCCGGTGAACGCCACAGTCCGGACAGAATCAACTGACGGAGATGCAGGAATTCCTTCGGCAGCCGGTCGTACATTTTAACAAAGAGCTCTTCGTGGGAAACTATTTCCTCTTTCCAGACATCGCGGTCAACCGACATCAGTTCATAGAACTGTTCACGGGTGACGCTGTCCAGATCGGTCCAGTCCAGATCTTCATAACGCGGCATCCATCCGAGCGGGCTTTCCACGGCAGCAGCGTTGCCATTTACACGTTCCACAATCCATTTCAATATACGCATATTTTCCCCGTAGCCGGGCCAGAGAAAATTACCGTCGGCATCCTTACGGAACCAGTTTACGCTGAAAATGCGAGGCGGTACGGGAGTCGTCCGTCCGACTTGCAGCCAGTGAGCAAAATAATCGGCCACATGATAACCACAGAAGGGAAGCATCGCAAACGGGTCGCGCCGGACATTTCCAACTGCGCCGGTTGCGGCAGCGGTTGTCTCCGATCCCATGGTGGCGGCCAGGTATACGCCGAAACTCCAGTTGAAGGATTGATAGATCAGCGGGATGACATTGTTGCGGCGACCACCAAAGATAAAGGCGGCCATCGGCACCCCTTTCGGGTTTTCCCATTCCGGATCGATTGATGGACACTGGCTGGCAGGCGAGGTGAAACGTGAATTGGGATGGGCTGCATTCCTGCCGCAATCCGGGGTCCATTTGTGCCCCTGCCAGTCGGTCAACATATCCGGTATTGCTTTGGTCATACCCTCCCACCAGACATCACCATCCGGAGTCAGGGCCACGTTGGTGAAGATGGAGTTGGAGGCACAGGAGGCCATGGCGTTCGGGTTGGTTTTTTCCGAGGTACCGGGTGCTACGCCAAAGAAACCGTATTCCGGGTTGATTGCATAGAGCCGTCCGTCCGGGCCGGGCTTGATCCAGGCAATATCATCACCGACCGTCGAAATTTTCCACCCGCTCTGATTGAAAGTATCGGGCGGCACGAGCATGGCCAGGTTTGTTTTGCCGCAGGCGCTCGGGAAAGCTGCCCCCAAGTAAGTCTTATCACCTTTCGGAGACTCAATCCCCAGGATAAGCATATGTTCGGCCAACCACCCCTCGTCCTTGGCAATTTTCGAGGCGATTCTCAATGCCAGACACTTCTTGCCCAACAGGGCATTACCACCGTAGCCGCTGCCAAAGGACCAGATCGACCGCTCTTCCGGGAAGTGGACGATATATTTTTCCTTGTTGCAGGGCCAGGGTACATCCTGCTGTCCGGGTTGCAACGGAGCACCGACAGAATGGAGACAGGGTACAAAATCTCCATTACCAAGAACATCCAGAACTGCCTTGCCCATACGCGTCATGATTTTCATGTTGACGACAACATAAGGTGAGTCAGAAATTTCCACGCCGATCTTGGCGATCGGGGAGCCGAGCGGCCCCATGCTGAAAGGAATCACATACATGGTGCGGCCCTGCATGCAACCCTTGAAGAGCTTGCCCAAGGTCTCTTTCATCTCTTTAGGGGGCATCCAGTTGTTGGTGGGGCCTGCATCCTGTTTGGAAATGCTGCAGATGAAGGTGCGATCCTCAACACGCGCCACATCGCCCGGATCAGACCACGCAAGATAGCTGTTGGGTCGTTTTTCCTGGTTCAGTTTTTTGAAAGTGCCGCTCTGAACCAGCTGATTACAGAGTTCATCATACTCTGTCTGTGAGCCGTCACACCAATGAATCCTCTCAGGTTCACACAATGCCGAGACTTCTTCCACCCACTTCGTCAGTTGCTCGTTCTTACCTTGGTTACTCATGCCGCCTCCCCAGTTGAGAGTAATAAAATTTAGTTCAGATTAAATATCATACCGCTGATAAAAAAAAAAGGACTTATACGGCAGGGAGTGAATTTATTTCTAAGAAGGGTGATATTTGCTGTGAATTTCAGCGTATTATTTATTTGCATATGGTGGCGGGATTGATACTATGCAAGATAATAATTTTAGGGAGAGTTAAAGGAGGGGATATGTTCACTTGTTTGACGTTAAGGGTAAAGGCGGTATTTCAGATCTTTTTTCTGATATTGTTATCATTGCCATACACTACGGGGTTCTGTGCTGATCAGCAGGACTCATCACCTGCCGGAGAAGAGCGGTCAATTTCTCTCCACTCTTTGCGAGACTGGAACACTCAGTTTTCCTTTGGACTTCTGCCGTCGGCAAACCTGAGGGGCACCAATGCTTCGGTCGAAATCAGCGACTATCGCTTCCGTCTGAACCGCAATTTCAGGCTCGACAGCAGGACAACACTGACAGCTGGCGGCGCGTATGCACTGAAACATATACATGCTTCGTCCGGCGCAGGTCTGCCGCAGGATCTGCACTCTCTGCTGCTGGAAACCGGAGTCGACTATCGCATCAACGAACGCTCTTTTGTCGGTCTGAAGCTCTTTCCCGGCTTCTACAGTGATTTTGGAAACATTGGGAGTGATGATGTAAGAATGCCGGTATTCTCGTTGGGCGGGTATTCATTTGACAATGGCTTGACCCTGCTTGGCGGTTTCATATACAGGGTTGGCTACCATTCGGCTCCATTTATTCCTGTTGTGGGTCTCACGTATCAACCGGGACCGCATTGGCGTTTCGACCTGGCCGCACCACGGCCTGGTGTGACATACATCCCTTCAAAACATTTCAGGCTATTTCTGGCAGGAGATTTCGCCAGTGACGAATATGAGCTGAAAGACCGTTCATCAGGGGCGAAGGCTTTGAGATACAGTGATTACAAAGTGATGGGAGGAGTCGAATATATGCCGGTTGCGGAAATCAGCCTGACAGGCGCAATAGGATATGCTTTTGATCGCGGCTTTAAATTTTATGACGGCACGAGAGGAAATATACGCATTGATGACGCCCCCTTTATCAAATTTTCTCTGAATGCGGGTTGGTAAGGCACCCGCTAGTACGTAACTCAAGCAGCTCAGGTATCGTTGTCAGGCGAGCATCATCTTCAGTGTGGCGGCAATATTGCGTGAAGCTGCCCGGACATTTGCAGAGGCATTATTCAAGGCTTCATCAACCGTACTTACCTGGCTGAGAACGCTGAAGACCGCATCAATGCCATGCTCATGAACCATTCCTGCATCAGTGGCAAGACTGCCGGCAATACCGATCACCGGTTTACCGTAACGTTTGGCCATGCGCGCCACGCCGATCGGCGTTTTTCCGTGTATGGTCTGGCTGTCGATACGCCCCTCACCGGTTATCACCAGGTCAGCATCCTGTACGCACGCTTCCAGCCCTACCGCATCCATAATGATTTCAATCCCTGGTCGCAGCTCGGCTCCGAAAAAAGCCAGCAGAGCTGCACCCATGCCGCCGGCCGCTCCGGCACCCGGCACCTTGTCCACCTGAACGTTCAAATCCCGGTTTATCAGGTCGGCATAGCGGCCAAGGTTGACATCCAGCTGTGCCACCATCTGCGGCGTAGCCCCTTTCTGTGGACCGAAGATCGCACTGGCGCCTTGCGGCCCTGTCAAAGGATTGCTGACATCGCAGGCCGCCTCGATCCGGCATGCCTTCAGCCGTGAATCAATGCTGCCGATATCGATCCGATCAAGGCGTGCCAATTCTCCGCCGCCGCCCCCGATCTCCCGGCCCGCTTGATCCGTCAGTTTTACCCCCATAGCCTGAAGCATACCGGCTCCTCCGTCGTTGGTGGCGCTGCCGCCGATACCGATAATCAGGTGACTGATTCCCGCATCCAGTGCAGCCTTGATCAGTTCGCCGGTACCATAGGTGGTCGTCTTCAAGGGGTTGCGCAGACGAGGAGCAACCAGAGCCAGTCCGCTGGCGGCCGCCATTTCGATAATCGCGGTTTTGCCGTCACCGGTAATACCATAGCAGGCTTTGACAGGTTCACCCAAGGGGCCGGTTACGGCCACCTCGACAAGCCTGCCTCCGGTGGCATCAACCATGGCTGCAACCGTGCCCTCTCCGCCATCGGCCATTGGAAGCTTTATGTACTCCGCCCCGGGGAATATTTCCCTGAAACCGGATTCAATCTCTGTCGCCACTTCAAGAGCGGTTAGGCTCTCTTTATAGGAGTCGGGAGCAATTACAATTCTCATAGTCAGAACCTTTGTTTAACACTTTACTTCGACATGAGCCATCTTCTCATAATACTGCCCCAGGCTGCAATGGTCAGCAGGGGGCTGACGCACAACCTCCTGCGACCGGAATCTTTGGCAGATGTCGCTTAACTCTTGCCGAAACAGAAATTATCGATACAATATGCCCATCGGGAAGCCGGCCCGAACAGGGGGATAGTTGTAACCGTTTGAGCCATTTTGACAACACATTTCTGACGTATATTGTCATGCTGAACGATTGGCTCAACCAACCCGGCTACATTGCCTTGTTCTGCATGAGTTTTCTTGCATCGACCTTGTTGCCGCTTGGATCGGAGTGGCTGCTGGTGTTAATGCTTGCGGGTGGCTACGAGCCACTGTCAACGGTTGCCGTGGCCACTGTCGGCAACTACCTGGGGGCTGTGGTCACCTATCTTACCGGTCTGTGGGGAGGGAACTGGCTGATTGTACGACTCTTGCGTGTCTCACCGGAGCAACAGGAGCGGGCACGCGACTATTACGGGCGTTACGGCACCTTGTCGTTGTTATTTTCATGGTTGCCGATTATTGGCGACCCGCTCTGTCTGGTAGGCGGCATGTTACGCATCGATTTTGGTCTGTTTACGTTGCTGGTTGCATCCGGCAAGCTGATACGATATTCTTTCACTGCCTGGATAACCCTGGCTGCGACCGGATAAGCGGTATGCATCATGGAGTAATCTGATATGGATGACACACTTCATTTTGAAACTGATAAAGGCTCTAACCAGCGCTACAAGGGATATGACCGTATCATGGGCAACATATCCTGGCTGCTGATTGCGCTGGTGGCGCTTGACATTAAGCTGACGCCGGCCAACCACGAAAACATAGCTTTTCTGGTGCTGTTCTCCGTCCTGCTGTTCTTCTACAACTTTAATGCCCGTTACGGGATAATGTCCCGCAGATACAGTCCATTAAAGACTTTTCTGGATCTGATGGTGTTTCTGGCCTTTATAGTGGCTGTCTGCTGGTATACCGGCAAGTTAACCAGCCCTTTCATGTCCCTGATTTACCTGATTCTGATGGCCAGCGCACTGACGCAGGGGCGGCGGATTACCTACTTGATGGCCGGGCTGGCCATAACATCGTATGTTCTGCTCGCATCGGTTGATTTCCGTGAACTGAATTACTATCTGACCCATACTCTGGAAATTTTCCCCTTCATGCTCATAGCCCATCTGGGCGCCATGCTGGCCGGAGAGAGTGAGGCTGCGCGTCTTGAGGTGGAGCGGATGTCGCTGACCGATGATGTGACAGGCATCAGCAACATGCGCAACTTCTTTCTGCTGGCCGGCATACAGGAAAAGCTGGCCAAACGGTATCTGCGCCCCTTCGCGATCTGCATGATAGATGCTGATAACCTCAAGAAGGTTAACGACAAGCATGGTCACTTTGCCGGAACAAAGCTGATCCAGCAGGTTGCCGGTATGATCACTGCCAACATCCGCAACTCTGATATCTCTGCCCGCTACGGCGGAGATGAATTCGTCATCATGTTTAACGAGACCAGCAAGCAGGACGTGATTAGCGCTGTTGAGCGGATAGTTGGCAGCATGGCCGCCACTCCGTTCGATTTTGAAGGAGAGTCCATTACTACGACACTCTCGGCCGGTCTGGCCGGATACCCCGAGGATGGTGCGGATGTCCGTGAAGTTATGGCTAATGCCGATGAAGCCATGTATGTCAGCAAACGGAGCGGCAAGAACCGGCTGACGCTCTTCAGCAATACCATGTATGGTGAATCGTTCGGCAAGCATGATGAAAAGGAAGCGGCAAGATGAGGCTTATGTGTAAAATAGCGACCGGAACATATTCAGTGGCCTTCGTCACTATCTGTATTCTGGGTGGATGTTCAAATGAAGCATCTCAGAGAACGGAATCACCCCGAACCGTAGCTGTTCCCCAAACGGCATCAAGTCAAAATGGGAAAACACAAACAGGTGAAGAACTGTTCAGGCAGTTCTGCTCCAACTGTCATCCCGATGGCGGCAATGTGTCCGATCCGAATAGATCCCTCCATGGTTCTGTCCTGAAAGCAAATTACATCACCAAACCGGATGATATTGTCAAAATCATGCGTAAGCCAATGTCCCGCATGATCAGGTTCGATCCGGGAACCATATCGGACAAGGATGCACGTACTATTGCCCAATATGTCCTTGATACCTTCAGGTAAAGAGCAGGACCATCCATTGATGGCATCGGAAACATCAATACTGCTTGTATGAAAGTCAGGTTTTTGTTACGCTGACAAACTATGATGGTAGAATCGGAAATAAACTGATACCAGAAAAATAACGGGCGACATGCCCATTAGTACGGGGAGTTCTAAAAATGCTTGGACCAATCGAAATTAAACCGGGGCTGTACTGGATCGGATCAGAAGATCCTGACTTACGAACATTCGATGACCTTTTTCCGACCGAACATGGCACGACGTATAACGCCTACCTGCTGAAAGGCACCGAAAAGACTGTTCTGATCGATACGGTCGAAGAAAAATGTATTGATGAATACATGGACAAGGTCCGTTCACTGGTCGATCTCACAACCATAGATTACATAATCGTCAACCACTCTGAACATGATCATTCCGGTTCGTTGGCCTACCTTCTGGAGCAGGCCCCGCAGGCGACGGTTCTTTGCACGCCGGCTGCCAAAAATTTTCTTGGTAACATTATTCACAAGCAGTTTACCTGCCGGACGGTTAAGGATGGCGAGACTCTGGACTTAGGCGGCCGTTCACTGCGTTTCATTTTCGCTCCTTTTCTGCACTGGCCGGATACCATGTTCACAAGGCTGGAAGAAGAAAACATCCTCTTCACCTGTGATGCCTTCGGCGCTCATTACTGTAATGCAGGTCATATTTTCAACGACGAATGCGACGATTTTTCGTCGGCCCGTCATTTTTATTTTGACTGTATCTTCCGCCCCTTCAAGGACAGGGTACTTTCGGCCGTTGAAAAAATTCGGCACGACGTGATCGACATGATCTGTCCCAGCCATGGTCCGATCATCCGGCAGGACCCCTGGAAAGTCATTCAGCAGTTTGAAAACTGGAGCAAGCCGGCTGCCCGGAATAAAAAAATATTCATCCTGTTTCTTTCGCCACACGGCAGCACTGAAAAGATGGCACATGCAGTTGCAAACGGCGCCTCGCGAGATGGCCTTGAGGTGTTCAGCTACCATATCAACAACTTAAACTCCGCAGAAATGCGCAACCTGATGGAAGAGGCTGATGCCCTGATATTCGGAATCCCGACCTTCAACCGTGACATAGCCAAGCCGATGTGGGATGTGCTGGCCTACTTGAGCACAGTCAGGCTCAAAACAAATCTGGCAGGAGTATTCGGCAGTTACGGCTGGAGTGGCGAAGCCTGCAAAATGGCCGAAGATCGTCTGAAGAGCCTGGGTTTCAAACTGGTGGCGGATTCGATTCGCACCACCTTCACCCCCGGCCCCGAAGTGCTGGAGCAGTGTATAGCACTGGGCAGGGCGGCGGCTGAGGCGGTAGCGGCCAGATAGATTTTATTACCTCAACCATTTTCTGCAGTGCGACCATCCAGGTGACCGCCAATCCCGCAAAGATATATGGAATACCTATGTCATCTGTAATTTCACTGACCGATATCCGCCGGGTCTTTATCATGGGCGACCAGGAATTTGAGGCGCTCAAAGGGGTCTCATTTTCGGTGGTCGAAGGAGAGTTTGTGGCTATCATGGGTGCATCCGGCAGCGGCAAGTCCACCTGTATGAACCTGCTCGGCTGTCTCGACCGCCCCACCTCGGGCTCGTATCTGCTGGATGGTCTGGATGTCGGAGGTATGAATACCAATCAACTGGCCGATATCCGCAACAAAAAACTCGGATTCGTTTTCCAGGGCTTTAACCTTTTGGCCCGCACCCCGGCGGTTGAAAACGTAGAACTGCCACTGGTCTATGCCGGTCTCCATGCCAGGGAGCGTCGCGCGAAAGCTCTGGCTGCCATGGAGCAGGTCGGTCTGGCCGGCAAGGCGGATAATCACTCCAGCCAGCTTTCCGGTGGCCAGCAGCAGCGAGTGGCCATTGCACGGGCACTCGTCAACGCCCCGGCAGTGATCCTGGCGGACGAACCGACCGGCAATCTGGACAGCACCACCTCCGAAGAAATCATGTGCCTCTTTACCTCCCTCAACAAGCAGGGCATCACGATCATCATGGTCACTCACGAAGCCGACGTTGCAGCATTTGCCGGGCGTAGAATCACCTTCAGGGACGGACGCATCATTTCGGACAGTCAGTCAAATCCGACTGGTCAGACGTGTCTGAAGGATTGAACCATGGATTTCCTCCAGACATTCAAAATAGCCATGCGGGCACTGCGCACCAACAAGATGCGCTCATTTCTGACCATGCTTGGCATCATCATCGGCATCGCCGCTGTGATAGCCATGATGGCGGTCGGATCAGGCGCCAGCTACGTCATCTCCCAGCAGATCGCCAGTATCGGAAGCAATATCATCCTGGTCATCCCCGGATCCACGACCAGCGGTGGACTGCGATCCGGCACCGGAGGGGCCCAGACCCTTACCAGCGACGATGTCAAGGCGATCATGATCGAATGCCCTTCGGTCGAGATGTCTGCCCCTACGGTTCGCAGTTCAGGCTTGGCGGTATACGGCAACATGAACTGGTCGACCGTCATAATGGGTACCACGCCAGAGCTGTTTGACATCCGTGAATGGAGTGTAATCAGTGGGCGCAGCATCGGCCAGCAGGATGTTGATGGCGCAGCCAAGGTCTGTCTGCTGGGACAGACCGTAGTTGATAACCTTTTCGGGGCCGTCGATCCGGTCGGCAAGATCATTCGACTCAAAAAGGTTCCCTTCACCGTTATCGGTGTTCTTGACCGCAAGGGACAGTCACCCCAGGGACAGGACCAGGACGATGCCATCTTCGTTCCACTGCGTACCGCCCAGCGCAATCTTGTACGATCCCAGAACACAAACTCGGTTGGCGCTGTCATGGTCAAGGCCAGAAGTGAAGATCTATTGGCCAAGGCCGAGGAAGAAATCAAGTCTCTATTAAACCAGCGCCATCGCATCACCGGCGGAAAAGAACCGGATTTTTCGACCCGTAACCTGTCGGAGATACTGGCGGTGGCCGAACAGTCCGCTAAAGCCATGTCGCTGCTACTCGGCGCAGTGGCTTCCATCTCGCTGATCGTAGGTGGTATCGGCATCATGAACATCATGCTGGTCTCGGTTACCGAACGTACCCGCGAGATCGGTATCCGCATGGCGATCGGCGCAAGAAGAAACGACATCCTGCTGCAGTTCCTGACCGAGGCTGTGCTGCTGACCATGATCGGTGGCCTGATCGGTATCGCGCTTGGCTCGGTCGGAGCCACTGTAGTCTCACGCGTCCTCTCCTGGCCGACCCTCATTTCGATCGAATCAATTACGATTGCCTTCTTCTTCTCCGGGGCAGTGGGAATCTTTTTCGGTTTCTACCCGGCCAGGAAAGCCGCCGGTCTCAATCCTATCGATGCACTCAGGTATGAATAATTGCATGAATACGTGCCCGATGTGCCGCCGCTGGGACACCGATGCCGACCTGCGCATTGCGGAATTGACACACTCTTACGTCATCCTCAATCGTGACCAGTTTTTACCCGGCTATACGCTGCTGTTCACAAAATATCACGTGACGGAACTGTTCCATCTTGACCGGGACGTACGCAGCGGTCTCATGGAAGAGGTCAGCCGGGTGGCAAGAGCTATCTTCGAAGTATTCAGTCCTGCAAAGATCAACTACGAACTGTTGGGAAACATGGTGCCGCATATCCACTGGCACATCGTACCGCGATTCACCGACGAGCCGCTCTGGCCGCGCCCGATCTGGGCCGAACCGCACGATGAACTGCTGCTTGTACCTGATGACTACAAGCGGCGCATCGAAAAAATAAGGAGCGCACTGCCATGATCCGCCCTTTTCTGCACACCCTGGCGAACGGCCTGAGGGTCGTCTGCGTCGAGATGCCGCATCTTCATTCGGTCGAGCTCGCAATTTACCTAAAGGTCGGCGGGCGTAATGACCCACCCGGTCGTGAAGGACTCTCGCATTTTCTGGAGCATATTCTTTTTCGAGGAACGGCCGATTTCCCCACTTCGATGGCAATCGAATCCGCCTTCGAAGCCATCGGAGGAGCGCCCAACGCCGCTACTGACGGCGAGTCGACCTGCTTTTATTCACGTATCCATCCTGACCAGGTCAAATGTGGAATGGATATATTCGCTTCGATGCTGCAGCGCCCCTTACTGGGCGGGATTGAAATTGAAAAACGCATCATTGCCGAAGAGGCCCGGGAGGATCTGAACGAAAATGGTGATGAGATCAACCCGGACACCATCGTCAGTCGTATGCTCTGGCCCAGGCATCCTCTGGGGATGCCGACCATCGGAACCCTTGAAAGCATAGCTGCAATAAATAGAGATGATCTTGCCGGACACCTGCGAAAATTTTATGTCCCCTCTGCAGCCGTGCTGGTTGTTTCCGGGCCGGTACGGCACCTCGATGTATTTGCTGCTGCTCGCGGCTTTTATGGCGACTGGCAGGGCAACCCGCCGCCGCCGGTAAGGAAGTTCGTCGCGTCACCCGTAAATAAACCGCAGATAAAATGTGTCCAGGATTCCGATAGCCAGATGAATCTGCAGTTGGCATTCAGGGGACTGGCTCGTGAAGACCGGCGCTTTATGGCTGTTCGTTTTTTGCGACGCATTCTGGCCGGTGGTTGTGGTTCACGCCTGCACGTACGCCTGCGGGAGGAGTTGGGGATAATCTATTCGGTAGAAGGAGCCATCGGTGCTTACGACGAGACCGGATGCCTGGTCTTCGACCTGTCCACAGCACCGGAAACATTGATCCATGCTGTCGAAACAACACTTGAGGAGTTGTTCCACATCACCGATAAGCCGGTTCCTGCTGAGGAACTGGAGCGGGTTCGCAATTCCTGCATTTTTGATCTGGAATTCAGTCGGGATTCGGCTTATGAAATGGGAGGACGATACGGCTGGGGCGAGTTGATGGGGGTTGTGAGGAGCATCGAAGAAGACCAGTCCGAAGCCCGTCGACTCTCAGCCTATGAACTTCAGGAAACTGCCCGGGAAATATTCAAGCCTGGAAATCTGCGCCTGGTCGCGGTAGGACCATGGAAGCGCGGGATGAAAATGGAACTGCGGGAGCTGGTATGCAGGTATGAAAAGCGTTTTACGCGTTGACGACCATTCATGCCGTCAAACGATCCCGGTCAAACTCTTTACTTGATTTCAAGATAATTGAAAAAGTAGATTCTTCACGGTCACTCAGTTTATTAAAACTGATTCCGACCCCCGGAGCATGCCGATTGCCCCATGATTTTATCCAACGTATTGAAGCAGCAAGGTTGAATCCAAGCTCAGGGATTGAAATCGTAACATCTGTTTCATGTGCAAATTTTTCCGGAATCAGATCCACTATAAAAGCCCCCCCCCAGGAGAGATTGAGCGTGAAACCGCGATATTCTGCACCATCATAGTGTATAAGCGTAGAAATGTAGACCGGGTGCCGCCTGAATAATCGCAGTTTCCTGGGTGTGTTTGAGGGACAGGTCACGTTTAGAAAATCACCCAGGCTCTTGTCCTGTTTGGCACTGCCGGGCATAGCCATCGGCACCAGCATGGAGCCGATTGTCCGCACTCGCAGGGTCGGGAAAAAATTGGTCAGGGTATAGGCCACAATTTTCTCTTCACCCTTTGATTTGATGATTGAGGGAAGATCTACCAGAAGACCGCTGTACAAACCTCTGATAGCCAGGTTCTCGGCCTCGCAGAACGATGTGCAAACTGCAGAGGAAACTCCTGAGCCGGAAAGGATTGAAGTCAGGGCTGCCCGTGTTTCGTCCACGTATGAGACGACCAGAATCGGATGCAAGGGGACGACAGGCATGATCTACTCTTCGATCGAGAGAGCAACCATGAACCATTCTTCTTCGGTAGCAAATTTCAGCGTTATATTCTCCAGATTGCTTCCTGACGAAACCAGATAGTCCGAACCATTAACGACCGAGGGGGTGGAGAGCTGGATATCCGAGCCGCCTTTGGAGAGATGTTGCTTGAAAGAGCCGGCGACCATGTTGGCAATTTCACCCATGGCGTCATTCACATCGTCGTCGATCTCGGTTACCTCCATGCCAAGCATCAAAGATGTGAAAGAGATTGCCAACGGCCATGGGACATGCACGCTCACCAGCCCGTTATAGGTCCCGGCCAATCCCACCATCGCAGTCAGGCACTTCTTGAAGTGAGTCGTCACATCGACCTGGATCGGTAAGTGCATCAAGTCGTCTACTCCCACCATATTGATAAAGACATCCTGCACATCTTTAATAAGGCTCTTTAACAGCTGGTCTTCGGTCAAATTGATTGCTGCGAGTGTTTCTGGTCTCATTGGCATCTGTGTTTCTCCTTTCCATTAGTTATGACAATACAGGTGCAAAATATCTAGTACCTGGCCTCCAGAACAGTAATCCTGATCCGGCCGATGATAGCGATTATAGGTGACATATTCTCAGGCAGATGCCCTTCCAGCAACTTGAGGTGGGTAGGGTCCGACGGCATTTGGTTGTAGGTCGGATCTATGGAAATCCAGCGTTCGCCGATGAAGCTCTCGGCCCAACTGTGGTAGAGAAATCCTCTCCCCTCCATATAGACCAGGCCGGAAACAAAGCGGGTCGGGATACCGGCTGCTCTGGCCAGTGCCGTGTAGAGACGGGCATGGGTCTGGCAGTTGCCGGTGCGGGATTTGAAGCTTGCTACGGCGCCGCCACCATCATCCACTGTGTCTTTCAGCCAGTCAGCAGTCCAGGAGACCAGAACCCCGGCCAGCTCTTCCGGGCTCTTTGTCCCTGCCGCAAGACTCGTGGCCCGGGTAGCGATTTCCGGAGCATCGGACTCTATCTTGTCGGCAGGTTTAAGGTAGAACTCTGCCGGTTTGCCGGATTCTTGAATCGTGGCGCTCTGAACGAGCGATCCGGTCCTGATGGTGATACGTTCTTCGCCCAGTTTTTCCGCCGTCTGCCCTCCATCCTGCAACAGCGGAACAGCCTCATTCCAGCCAGCGATCTCCACTGCCAGACCGACCAGTTTTTTCGGATCCTTGATAGAAGGTTCTGCGCGGACCAGACTGAAGTCATAGATCAGGTCCTTCTTGGCCAGAGCAACACTGCCCACGAAAGCGCCCAGTTGTTTTGCATCTTCAACCTTTGTTATCACCAGCCCGTCCCGCACCGACTCCAACAGGGTGTTACCCTGGCTGTCGACCAGAATGTCGTTGTTGACAAAGGGATACAGGGTATTGCGCAGCTTCAGTGCGGGCAGTCCTTCAGGTGTCTTTCCTTCGCCCATCATTGAGATGGTGACATCCTTCACTTTCAGTTCCTCAGGATCAAAAGTCAGGATTTTATATGACTTGCCGGCCGACGGGTCCCGCATCAGTGGATATATGTTGAGGGCCGGACCAGGGAATACATCGCCTTTGAACTTGAGCTGTCTATCGGTCGTCTTACCATCGGCTTCACTTTTGAGGCGCATGACGCCATCGCCGACTTTCCCTGTGACGCGGGATGGCATACCGTTGATGGCCTGCTCGACATCCAGCGAGCGCAAACTGAGATTTTTAGACACAAAATAAGTCTCGCGCGTAGAAGCCTCTTTCGAGAATCCCATCACTTTCATGCGTACGCTGCCATACCCATCCATACGGTATCCGTCGGGTGTCTCACTGATATTCTGCCGGTAAAAGCCAACTCTCTCGTTATCGACATAGATGCCAAACCAGCGTTCCGAAAGAGGGGGACGATCGATTTTTTTTGGTGGGGCGGCAAATGAGGCAACGCCAGAACATAATAGAAATGAAAACGCTATGACAAGCCTTAGAGACAAAATCATAGAGATTCCTGTAGCGGTGCGGGGATTCTTTCCTCAGTATCATGGAATTCGACCCGGTTTCTGCCTTTATTTTTGGCACGGTAAAGAGCATCGTCAGCCAGTTTGATAAATCCATCGACTGAAGATACACCCTCAAGCGGGAAATGGGCGACCCCCAGACTGACTGTCAGGTTAAGCCCGGCAAGTTCATCACTGAATGTGGCTCCCTGAACCGACAGGCGGACACGTTCGGCGACAAATACGGCCTCCTTGAGCGAGGAATCCGGTAGTATTACAACAAACTCCTCTCCTCCATAACGGGCGGCACAGTCGTAGCTGCGCAACTCCTTCTGAAGCAGCAGAGACACTTCCCGCAGCACTATATCTCCCTGAAGATGGCCGTAGGTGTCGTTAACAAGTTTGAAATGGTCGATGTCGAGCAGGATAAATGACAGATTGCCGCGCTTGCGGATGCAGCGCTGCACCTCTTTTCCCAGCGCCTCCATCATGTAGCGGCGATTGAAGAGCCCGGTCAGATGATCAGTATTGGACAGCTCCCGCAGTAATTCATTGGTGTGCTTCAAGTCATCCTGCAGGTTTTTTATTTTGAGATGTATCTTGACCCGTGCCACCAGTTCTTCCGGATCGAATGGTTTGGTGATGTAGTCGTTGGCCCCCTGTTCAAGCCCCTTTATTTTGCGTTCACGGTCATTCATACCGGTCAGAATCAGAACGGGAAGGTCCTTGAGTTCGTCTCGCGATTTGAGCATGCTCAGGAATTTAAACCCGTCCATGCGCGGCATTTCGAGGTCGCAGAGAATGATATCTACTTGAGAAGAAAGCAGTTTTTTGAACCCTTCAAGGCCATCCTCAGCCTCGTAATAGCGGGAAAAGAGGTTGCATGCCTCCAAAACCCGGACGATCTGCTCCCGGACTGTCACGGAATCATCTATGATCAGAACGCTATTAGTCGGCATAGTGGCGAACTCTACCCCATATTAAAGATAAACTCAATTTCAAAAAGCGCCGTAATCTGAATTGGATACACAAATTAATACCCAAATGGGACTAAAGCAGAGGCTCTTTCGCCAACGCCTTCATTTCTGTGATCGTTTTCGTATAGTCACAACTGCTAAAGACGGCACTGCCGGTTACGAAGACATCTGCACCGGCGTGAGATATACGGGCGATGTTCGATGTCTTGACGCCTCCGTCCACCTCAAGCTCTGCCTCACAACCTCGCCGGTCAAGCATGGCCCGCAATGAATGGATCTTCGGCAGACATGTCTCAATAAAACTCTGCCCGCCAAAGCCGGGGTTGACGGTCATCAACAGCACCAGGTCCAGTTCTTCCAGAATATAGTCGAGGGTTGTGAGCGAAGTGGCCGGATTGAGAGATACACCGGCCTTTCTGCCAAGTGATTTTATCAGTTGCACCGTGCGGTTCAGATGGTTGACCGCTTCAGCATGAACAACGATGATGTCGGCGCCTGCCTCTGCAAAATCAGGAATGAACCGATCGGGATTTTCAATCATCAAATGCACATCAAGAGGAAGCTTGGTCATTTTGCGGGCAGCAGCGACAATCAACGGGCCAATAGTGATATTTGGCACAAAATGACCATCCATGACATCAATATGAATATAGTCGGCACCAGCCGCCTCGACGGCCCTGATTTCGTCACCGAGACACGAAAAATCGGCAGAAAGAATGGATGGGGCGATTTTTTTCATAGTAAGGCTCCGAAATCTTTATTTAAAATTATAATTTTATTCGTCTAATTCGAGCTGCAAAAAAGCCGTCCATACCGTGACGATGCGGCCAGACTCTGAACATGCCGTAAAACGCAAACAGATCACTCCATGCAGGAAAGAGCTCGTTGAGGTTTTCTAGCACGAAATCGGGATGATGAGAAAGGAAATCCTCAACCACCAGCTCATTTTCCGCTTCTGATGTGGAGCAGGTTGAATAGAGCAGTGTCCCGCCCGGTTTCAATCTGTCGGAGGCATTCCTGAGAAGGGTTTTCTGTACGGCGGCCAGGCGGGTGATGTCACCTGAGAAGAGGCGCCATTTCGCTTCCGGATTACGACGGATAACGCCCAGGCCGGAGCAGGGTGCGTCCAGCAGGATACGATCAAAATAACCGTCAGGAAACGTGCCGGGTTGATGCAGATCGGAAATTGCCGTTGAAACTGAGTTGATTCCGAGTCGTCGGACGCTATCCTGCACAAGCGTCAGTTTCGATCGGGAAATATCGGTAGCGATCAATTCACCTCGATCATCCATCAGCTGCGCTATATGACAGCTCTTTCCACCGGGGGCGCAACATGCGTCCCAGATGCGTTCGCCCGGCTCGACGCCCAGTAACTGTACGGCCAGTTGTGAGGACTCATCCTGTACAACGAAGAGTCCGGTATCAAAACCGGGAAGAGAGCTGATGTTATGGCGACCGGCAAGTATGATGCCATCAGGCGAGAAACGGCATGGTGCTGCTTCAATTCCTGTTATTGCAAACTCCTGCAGCAATTCGTCGCGATTGGAACGGAGCGTATTGACCCGCAGAGTCAAGGGAGGTTGCTCTGAAGAAACCTCCGCCAACCGTTGGGTCTCGCAGACGCCAAGTTGCTCAAGCCACTGTTCAACCAGCCACTTTGGCTGCGAATGCCGGGCCGCTATCGCTGTTGCCGGGTTGGAAGTGATTTCGGGAAAGGTGATCGTGTCGCGTCGTCTCAGGTAGTTTCTCAGGACAGCATTGATCAGTCCACTGGTGCGTGGCGTGATCAGTTTTGCCAGGTTGACCGCCTCATTGACAGCGGCCGATTCAGGAATGCGGTTGAGGCAGGTCAACTGGTACAGACCGGTACGCAGGATGACCAGTGCCTGTGGATCAAGCTCCGGCAACGGTTTTTCAAGCAGCTGAAGAAGGATATGGTCGAGAGTCCCCCGGCGCCGCAGCACACCGAATACCAGTTCAGCGTACAGACTCCGGTCCGGTCCGCTTAATTCGCCGCACGAGAGCTCGCTGTCGATCAGACGATCGGCAAATCCACCCTGTTTTTCGATTCTAAGAAGTGTCTCGCACGCAGCCTGGCGTGGGTTTGCTGAAGAGGAGCTTTTCCGGGCGCGCCTAATAAGCATGTGTCCTCAACAGCTCTTCCAGCCGGTGAACACGCTCGGGAATAGGTGGGTGAGTTGAGAAGAGAGACATCAGCCCGCCGCCTGTCAGCGGATTGACAATGAACATGTGAGCCGTAGCGGCATTTGCGTTCATCGGAATCTGCTGACTTCCCATCTCCAGCTTCTGCAGAGCCCTGGCAAGTGAAAGCGGATTTCCGCTGATCTGTGCTCCAGCAGCGTCAGCCCCGAATTCCCGCGAGCGGGAGATGGCCATTTGCACCAGCATGGCAGCTATCGGTGCCAGAATTGCCATCAAGATCATGCCGATGATGCCGCCCCCTTCATCGTCATCGCTGCGACCGCCGCCAAACATGGCACCCCACTGCGCCATATGAGCCAGGTAGGTGATTGCACCGGCAAAAGTGGCCGCCAGAGTGGATATAAGAATGTCCCGGTTCCTTACATGCCCCAGTTCGTGGGCCATGACACCGGCCAGTTCTTCGTCATTTAAAAGTCTCATGATGCCGGTAGTGGCGGCCACGGCTGCGTGATCGGGGTTACGACCGGTCGCAAAGGCGTTCGGGCTGTCGTCCTGTATAACATAGACCTTGGGCATAGGCAGTCCGGCCCTTGCAGCCAGGCGACGAACTATACCGTAGAAGCGCGGGTCTTCACTCTCTCCGACCTCAAACGCTCCGTACATACTCAGCACAACCTTATCCGAGAACCAGTAAGAGAAGAAATTCATTCCGCCGGCCAGAAGAAAAGCCAGCAACATACCGCCAGCTCCACCGATTGCCCCGCCAATCAGCACCAGCAGCACCGTTAAAAGCCCCATCAGAAATGTTGTTTTCAAAGTATTCATAGCACCCTCGTTCATTGTTCAATATACCGGTCGATCGGATAATAGTCACCATTGTTCAAAAGTGCAAGGGTTGACGAAGTTCCTCATTTCACATCCTTTATTCTGACTTCCGGGTAATTCGAATCTATCCGCTTACAGCAAAAAGGCGGGACCGGAAAAATGCCGGCCCCGCCTGGTATTAAGCGATAACAGGAACAGACTACGAAACCACAATTCTCGCAAACCTGCGCTTGCCGATCTGCACGATGTACTCGCCGACAACCGTCAACTCAAGGTTGGTATCGCTGACCTTCTCGTTGTTCAATTTGACCCCCCCCTGATCGATCGCACGACGCCCCTCGCCATTGGACCTGGTCAGGCCGGCTTCGGTCATGGCCCTGGCCAGCAGAACGGCACCGTCAGTCAGAACGAAGTTTACCTGCGGCATATCTTCCGGAATCTCGTTCTCTTTGAAGCGTTTGACGAAATTCTCTTCTGCAATTTCTCCGGTGCCGGCACCGTGGAAACGGGAAACGATCTCTCGCCCCAACCGTTTTTTGGCAGCCATCGGATGGAGCGAATGATCTTTGAGATCACACTTCAGCTCCTCAATTTCAGCCAGGGTCAGATCCGAAAGCAGCTCGTAGTAACGCAGCATCAACTCATCCGAGATCGACATGACCTTGCCGAAAATCTCGTCAGCCGGTTCGTTCACGCCGATGTAGTTACCGAGCGACTTGGACATCTTGTTGATTCCGTCCAAACCTTCCAGCAGCGGCATGGTCAGGATGCACTGGGGTGACTGCCCCCATTCGCGCTGCAACTCACGCCCCATCAGAAGATTGAACTTCTGGTCGGTGCCGCCCAGTTCTACATCTGATTTGAGCGCCACCGAATCGTAGCCTTGTACCAGCGGGTACATGAACTCATGGATACTGATCGGCTGCTGGGTGGTGAAACGCTTGTGAAAATCATCCCGTTCCAGCATGCGAGCTACAGTGTACTTGGAAGCCAGCGCTATCATGCCGCCTGACCCCAGTTCGTTCAGCCAGCTGGAATTGAAGACTACGTTCGTTTTGTCCGGGTCGAGGATCTTGAATACCTGTTCCTTATAGGTCTCGGCGTTCCTGAGCACGTCCTCGCGGGTCAGTACCTTGCGGGTCTCGGACTTGCCGGTCGGATCGCCGATCATGCCGGTGAAGTCGCCGATCAGGAAGTTGACTTCGTGTCCCAACTGCTGGAACTGACGCAGCTTTTGAATCAATACCGTGTGCCCCAGATGCAGGTCCGGTGCGGTCGGATCGAAACCGGCCTTAATCTTGAGGGGCGCGCCGGATTTCAGGGACGTCTCGATTTTTTCCTCCAGTTCCTTTTCGATCAGGATCTCGACAGCACCACGTTTGATGACGGCCATCTGTTCTGCTACGGACATATGCAACTCCTCAAATAATCAGCAGGAAATATTGATTCTCTCTATGCTCAAGGCCTTACCGCTCTGTTCGTCCACTCCGATTACGACGCCGTTCAGGCGGATGTCCTTCTTGGCTACCTCAAATTTGGCAGGCAACTGTGTCAAAAATTTGCGGATGGTCTCTTCCTTGTCCATGCCGATGATAGAATCGAAACTGCCGGTCATGCCGGCATCGGTTATGAATGCGGTTCCTTGCGTAAGAATGCGTTCATCAGCGGTCTGAACATGAGTATGAGTTCCGACAACAGCACTGACCTTGCCATCAAGATACCACCCCATCGCGGATTTTTCAGATGTTGCTTCAGCGTGGAAATCGACAAAAATGATCCGTGTTTCCAGCTTCATACGTTCAATTTCCCGGTCAGCTGCCCGAAAGGGGCATTCCAGATTTTTCATGAATACCCGCCCCTCCAGGTTTATCATGCCAACCTTGACCCCGCCCGGAGTCTTCAGTATGACACTCCCGGTACCGGGCGCCCCGTCGGGATAGTTGGCCGGGCGTATGATGCGAGGGTCGCCAAGCACCAGTGAAACCTGTTCCTTCTTATCCCAGATGTGATTTCCGCTGGTCAGGAGGTGAATGCCCTGATTGAACAACTCTTTTGCCGTTTCGGCAGTCAGGCCGAAACCGCCGGACGCATTTTCACCGTTGGCGACCACGGTATCGACATTATAGCGATCCACCAGACGGTGGAGTTCCCGTGAGAGCGCCTGACGACCCGGCTTGCCGATGATATCGCCTATAAATAGAATTTTTATCGACATAGATCAGTATTTAACGGGCATACTCAACAGCTCTTGTCTCCCTGATGACGTTAACCTTGATCTGGCCTGGATAGGTCATTTCGGCCTCGATCTTCTTGGCTATGTCGCGGGCAATGACCACAGACTGCTCGTCAGTGACATGATCACTGGAGACCATGACGCGGATTTCGCGACCGGCCTGAATAGCAAAAGAGCTGGTTACGCCGCCGAAAGAGGTGGCGATCCGCTCCAGATCTTCCAGCCGCTTGACGTACGTTTCCATCATTTCACGACGTGCCCCGGGGCGCGCACCCGAAAGGGCATCGGCAGCCTGTACCAGTACCGCCAGTACGGAGTTCGGTTTCTCGTCCTCGTGGTGAGCCATGATAGCATGTACGATTTTGGGCGATTCCCCGTATTTGCGGGCCAACTCCGCTCCGATTACAGCATGTGACCCTTCAACCTCATGGTCGACAGCTTTACCGAGATCATGCAGCAAACCGGCACGTTTGGCCTGTTTGACATTGACACCCAGTTCAGCAGCCATGATTCCGCACAGGAAAGCCACTTCGAGAGAATGCAGATACACATTCTGGGTATAGGAAGTCCGGTATTTGAGGCGGCCGATCAGCTTGAGCACTTCCGGGTGAATGCCATGGACTCCAAGGTCGAAGGCGGCCTGTTCACCGGCGACCTTGATGGAGTGCTCCACCTCTTCCGTGGATTTAGCCACAACCTCCTCAATGCGTCCGGGATGAATACGCCCATCGGCCAGCAGTTTTTCCAGAGACAGGCGAGCGACTTCCCGACGCACCGGGTTAAAGCCGGACAGAATAACCGCTTCGGGTGTGTCGTCAATAATCAGATCAATACCGGTGGCTGCCTCAAGAGCACGAATGTTGCGCCCTTCACGGCCGATGATACGCCCCTTCATCTCGTCCGACGGAAGCGGCACTACCGAAACGGTACGCTCGGCCACGTATTCGCCGGCGTAGCGTTGGATCGCCAGGGCCATAATTTCCTTGGCTTTATTTTCTGCAGTCTCACGGGCTTCTTCCTCAATAGCCTTGATCATTTTGGCCGAATCGTGCTTGGCCTCACTTTCCATGGCATTCATCAACTCATTTTTTGCTTCGCTGGCTGACATACCGGATATCTGCTCAAGCTTTGCTCTCTGGACATCAACCGCTTTTTTCAGATCTTCATCGCGTTTGGCCAGATCCTGCTCCTTTTGGGAAAAGAGCTGTTCCTTTTTGAGAATATCCAGCTCCTTCTGATCAAAGAGAGCAACTTTTTTGTCCAGGTTCTCTTCTTTCTGCAACAGGCGTTTCTCAAGATTCTGCAGGTCCTTGGTCTTATCACGGGTGGTGCGTTCATACTCGTCTTTGGCCTGGATGGCCGCATCCTTGGCTTTAAGCTCCGCCTCCTTGGTGATGGTCTCCGCCGCGCGACGGGCATCCTCAATTGACTTGTTGGCCAGTTCTTCTGCCTGCCGGATGATGGAACCGGCGTCTCTTTTGTTGAACTTGCTTCCGGCAAAATATGCACCGGCGGCAACAACCAGAGTAATTACAACGATGATGATAACTTCCATATCAATAACCTCCTGTATGTGAATCCGGGTTGGACATGCAACTCCGGTTACTTCTGCAGTAGACGATCCTCCTGTCGGTTATGATGATTTCCATCCGTATGTCATGATGATCGGCCGGAATCGCTCCGTCAATCAACTGAAAGTCGTGGCAGAAACCCACCAGACGAGTCTTCGTTCCAAGATGCATCAGAAAGCGATCGTAATAACCTTTACCGTATCCGATGCGATGCCCGGAGAGGTCGAAAACAACACCCGGAACTACGATCAGATCCGCTTCGTCTGCCTTGTGTGCGATACAGGCCGGACATGGCTCCGGAATGCCAAAAGCCCCTTCCTGCAACGTATCCGGTGCCTCAATTTGCCGGAATACCATCTGTTTTCCGCAGAGCGCCGGATAAAGCACCCGCTTCCCGGACTCAAAGGCGGCCGTTACTATCCCGGCTGTGTCAACCTCTTTATGAACAGCGGCATAGAGCGCAACGCACCCGGCCTGAGAATATTCCTGCAGTGAGAGCAGATTGCACTGCGCAGACTGACTGGACGTCAGCCATTCATCATGGCTGAGTGCCCGGCGCGCTGCCAGAAGTTGAGAACGGAGCAATCGCTTGGGCATACGTACTTTCGAATAGATACAAAAAGATTGGCCCCGGGCTATACCGGGAAGATCGACCAGGGAGGATGAAAGGGAGAAGAAAGGCTCGCGAGTGACGCCAGGAAACTGTTTGTACTCGAAGTGCTGCTTGCTCGGAGCGGTTTCTTCCTTTCAGTGAGGATATATTCAGCGGATTTCTGATATCAGCAATCAGAAGCGAGGGCTAAGCCCGCAACTGACGGGTCTGATCAATGGAACTGCTGCTGCAAATATATAATCAAGTCTCCCTGAGAGACCATGTAAATGTAAATGCGGGACGACATCAGATTGATTCCAGCTTACCGATAATATGCTTTATCCTGCTATCGAGATGTGCGTCCTGTCTGCACTCTGAACGGATTTCAAGCAGCTCCTCGGCGGTATTAAGCAGAGCTAGCATCAACACCAGTTGGGCGTCTCCACTTTTGAGTGAGCTGCCTATTTCCTGTAATCTGCCGTTGACAAAAGCTTCGACAGAACGAACCTTCTCAGCCGCAGCAGAACTTCTGACCGAAAGTTCGCGGCCAAGAATTGTCACCGCATGGGATCTCTTCATACGATGATCGCATTCAAATTCTAAATTCCTTCAAGTTTGCCGAGAATGGCATCAACCCGGGATTTCAGCCCCTCCCTCTCGGACGAAAAACGCTGGATCTCCTCATTCAGGCGGATATTGTCCGCTTTCAGGGCATAATACTTCTCAATAAGATCATCTACCTTCTTTTCGAGTGATTCTATCAGTTCCTGGTTCATGGGTTCTATTTCCTTTCGAGGGGCGTAACTATACTCAGACGGAGGGACGAAGTCAAGCCCTAATTGATTGATATCGCGGAGTTCCCCACCCGTTCGCCTCTTCATCGGATGGAGTCTGTCAGGCTTGGAAGAGGGCATCAGTAAACTCTTGCGGTTCGAAGTCACGCAGGTCCTCGATCGCCTCACCGACACCAATGTAGCGGACCGGAAGCGCGAACTCATGGCTGACCGCTACTACGATCCCACCCTTGGCGGTTCCGTCCAGCTTGGTCAGTACCAGCCCGGTGACACCGGCGGCCTCCTTGAAGAGCCTCGTCTGGGAGATTGCATTCTGACCGGTGGCGGCATCCAGAACCAGGACTGTTTCGTGCGGTGCGCCCGATATCTCGCGATCGATGACACGACGGATTTTTTTCATCTCTTCCATCAGGTTGACTTTGGTATGCAGGCGCCCGGCTGTATCCACAATCAGGATATCCACACCACGGGCGACAGCCGCCTTGCAGGCGTCAAAGACTACCGCAGAAGGATCAGCCCCCTCCTTGTGGCGAATGACATCCACACCGGAGCGTTTGCCCCAGATCTCCAGCTGCTCGGCTGCCGCTGCACGGAACGTATCGGCCGCTGCCAGCAGCACTTTTTTACCATCGGCAGTGAAGCGCGAAGCCAGTTTACCAATGGTGGTGGTCTTGCCAACGCCGTTCACGCCGATCACCAGTAGAACGAACGGTTTCCTGCTCTCCAGTTCAAGCTTGCTGTGATGGGCATTCAACCTTGCCAGAATTTCCCCCTTGAGTGCCGCTCGCAGCGCAGCTCCATCCTTCAATTCGTTGCGTCCCAGGCGCTGTTCAAGGGTGCGGATCAATTCTACCGTGGTCTTTACACCAACATCCGAGGTGATCAGGATCTCTTCCAATTCTTCAAGGGTGTCGGCATCGATCTCCTTTTTCCCCAACACCAGGGCGTCGATTCGTCCTACGAGTCCATCCTTGGTTTTTTGCAGACCCTGCTTAAGTCTTCCGAAAAGGTCCACCACCCCGAACGGGTTGATAATCTCCGTCTTTTCAAGCTCCTGCACCGGTGTATCCACTGCAGCATTAACCTGTGACTCCGGTTCGGACCGGGATGAGGGGAAAACTTCCATGTTTGCCACGGTGATGATCTTGCTCATCACCCCTTTAAAATAGCTTTTTTTCTCCTGCTGCTCCATCAGATCTCCTTCTTCAGTTCTGTAAGCGCCCGGCGGAAGTGGTAAAGAGCCTGCGCCACGGGACAACTCCGTTCGATATTCATTACCAGTGAATAATCCTGATCGATACAACCGGTGATCAAGTGCATGTTACTGGCGGTTATTATAATGTCTTCTATGTCGCCGATCTGCTTACTGCTCTGCATCTGTTTAAGGTGAGCCAGAATGATGCCTTTATGGGCGCCGATAAAGCGCATATCATAGGGATCGCAATGGCAGTATTCCATTACCGCTTCTCCCTCCCAGTCAACTAATATGGCGCCAATCGCGTGAGGTACGTGGTCCACCAGATCTTTCAAAATGACTTCGAATGACATGACAAACTCCTGCTTGGGTAGTGTCGGCATGTTCGGACTGAGCTTCCTGAGAGGATTGCATTAGTCATTAATAACATGCAATTGTTACATTTGCAAGGACAACGCTTGTTGAATAAATCTGAAATAATTCCGGACTATGGACAAAAATCCACATTTAATCCATATTCACTCCACATTGTTGGAGTACATTGTTTCATACAGATGTAACTACTAATTTTTATTGGAGGTCGAAATTATGTCGGAAAAACGGAAAAACATGGCAAAGATTGCAGTAATGTATTGTATCGTGGCACTTGCTGCATGTGCGGGCATCGCGCAAGCTGATGACGGAGGGGTGGGTGGTGAGCATTGTGGTAAACCTAAGCGGAATGATTTCATGAAAATGGGAAACAAACTTGGCCTGACCGACGATCAAAAAGCTCAAGCAAAGGTAATTTTTCAAGGAAACAGGGATAGCCTGAAGCCTCTTATCGCAAACCTGCGTACTGAGAGGAAAAATCTTCAATCATTGATACACGCCGACACCATCGACGAAACGGCAATACGCGCCGAGACGGCCAGAATTGCCGGGATTCAGGCCGATCTGAATGTTAGCAGAGCGAAAACCGGAGCGCAGTTCCGCGCCATCCTGACACCTTCTCAGCTGGCGATACTGAAAACCATACCGCAGAAAAAAGACAAGGTGGCCACCTCCTGCACGGAATAACCATTTTGAAATCATCATGGAAAGAACGAGTAATATGTTTACCTGGAGTGCGGGTTATATGACGGAAATCGGATACACGCATGGTTATTGCCGCGAGCTGTCTCCCGCACTGCTCTCATTTGCGCTGCTTGATAGCCGCATGGTTGCCCGTACAGGGCTGCGCTATCTTGAACTGGGTTTCGGGCAGGGATTATCATTTAACATTCATGCTGCTGCCTGTGCCGGTGAGTTCTGGGGCACAGACTTTTTCCCGGCCCATACGGCTAATGCCATCGAAATGGCTGAGGCTGCCGGCTCCGGCGCCAGGGTATCGGGACAATCATTTGCGGACCTGGCGGCACGGGACGACCTGCCGGAATTCGACGTCATTGCCCTGCAAGGGGTCTGGTCGTGGATTTCTGATGAAAACCGGGCGGTAATTATCGATCTGGTGAATCGCAAACTGGCAGTGGGAGGGGTGCTCTACACCGGCTACAACTGTACTCCCGGCTGGTCGCCCACGATGCCGCTGCGCCATCTGCTGCACCTGCACACGGTACTGTGCGGCACAATCGGGCGAGGCGTCACCGGACGCATTGACGACGCTCTCAACTTTGCCCAACAGATTGTGGATTCCAAGGCACTGTATTTTCAGGCAAATCCTGCTGTGGCTTCGTGGCTGAAGACTATCTCGGGCCAGAGCAGAAACTACCTGGCACACGAGTATTTCAACCAGGAGTGGCAACCCATGCCGTTTTCAAGAGTGGCGGAACTACTCGGCGGCGCCAGACTCGATTTCGCTACCTCGGCCAATCTTCTCGATCATGTCGATGCAGTTAATCTGACGGAGGAATGCCGGAAACTGTTGCTCACGGTAGAGCACCCGATGCTGCGTGAATCAGTGCGCGATTACATGGTGAATGCTCAATTCCGTAAAGACATTTTTATCAAGGGCGGTCGAGCCATGTCCGAGCTTGAGCAAAACGAGCGTTACCAGGCCCAGGGTTTCGTCCTGGTCACCAATCCTGCCGATATTCCTATGAAGATACAGGGTGCTCTTGGCGATCTACTACTACGAGAGGACCTCTATGGGCCATTGATAGAGGTTCTGGCTGATAACAGCTGTGCGCCTACAACCCTGGCAGAGCTTATATCCGCTCCATCCATGCGGGGCAGATCACGGCATCAGATTGTGGAGGCTCTGGTAATTCTGGTCGGGGCAGGTCACGTGCACCCGACACAGGACGCCGAAGCGATCAGACAGGCGCAGCCACAATGCAACTCGCTCAATAACTACCTGTGCCGGAAAGCGCGCTTCAGCAACGACTCGAACTATCTTGCATCACCTGTTATCGGCGGAGGAGTGGAGGCGGATCAGTTTCAGCAACTATTCCTGACTGCCCGTAAATCCGGCAAGCGGCAGCCGGAAGAGTGGGCTCGACATGCCTGGGATTCCCTCAATGTGCAGAACCGGCGTCTGATGAAAGATGGGAAGCCGATCGAAACCGCGGAAGAAAAGCTCGCCGAACTGGAAGCGCAGGCCAGAGTGTTTGCCGCAAAACGGTTACCGGTACTTAAAGCTCTTGGTGTGACGGTATAAGCTCACTCCGCAGGATTATGTGTACAACCCGTATGTAACCGGATAGTATTCATGTGTCTCTTTTTGAAAACCGGTATTAATGTTCCGGATTATCAGATCCGTCGGGAGTATGCATGACACATTCGGGGTCAACCATAATGACACGTGAGCAATTGGTTGAATATGCCTTTACACAGCACAGAGCGGGGAACGTGCCGGAGGCTGAACGTCTCTACCTGCTGGCCCTGGATATTGATCCGGAAGACTTCGACGCATTGCATCTGCTTGGACTTTTGTCCCTTGAAGTCGGGCGCAATGATCTTGCGGTGGAGTTGATCAGCCGGGCACTTCAGAGCAATACGAGCCCGGCTGCCCTCAACAACCTGGGACAGGCCTATCGAGCCCTGGCACTGCTGGAGGAGGCTGCGCACTGTTATCAGGAAGCTATAGCGCTTAAGCCTGACTATGTGACGGCATACAACAATCTCGGCGCGGTTCTTCAGGAATCGGGAAAAGCAGCCGAGGCCGAACGTGCATACCTGCACGCCCTGGCTCTACGACCTGAACTCGCTGAAGTCTATTCCAATCTTGGCAATGCTCTCCAGGATCTCGGCAGATTTGAAGAAGCGGAACAGGCCTGCCGACAGGCTCTGGCATTAAATCCTGACATTGCCGCAGCCCACAATATTCTCGGAAATGCTCTCCAGAGCCAGAGCCGCCTGGATGAAGCGGAACAAGCCTTCCTGCGCGCACTGTCGTTACAGCCTGGCTATGCCAAGGCCCACAACAATCTTGGAACGGTTCTGTACGCACTTGGCAGACCGGCGGAGGCCGAGCAGGCCTACCGAAAGGCACTGGAGCTTGATCCGAACCTGACTATTGCTCACTACAATCTCGCGATGGCAGGCTTGACCGATACGTTGAATCAGGCCAGAATGATATTTTCAGGTTCCATAACTCATTGATTACCCTAAAATCGCCAGTCACATCCTGGCAGAACAGGAGCCCACGGATGTACACAGCTTTCAAACTTATGGCAGCACTCATAATCATCACTCTGCTTTCGCCGCTTGCCGGATACGCATACGGACCTCGCGGCCATTTTCGCGGTGGCGTATGGATAGGTCCCGTATGGGAGCCATGGTGGGGGCCCTATCCCTATTATTCGGCGCCGCAGGTCATAATCGAGCGGCCCAGTCCAACGGTTGAATATTACATGCAACCGGCCCCTCAACAGCATGAAGAGCCGGTTTACTGGTATTACTGCAGAAAACCGGAAGGGTATTACCCCTATGTCAAGCAGTGTCCGGACGGATGGATGAAAGTTGTTCCCACTCCACCTTCCCAATACAAGGATAAGTAGCCATGTTCAGAAAAACGGCACTATTCATTTTTTCCCTGATTCTGCTTGCTTTATCCGCCTGCGCAACCATACCTGCCGGGCCGGGCATCATGGTGGCGCCGGCGCCTGGCAAGCCGTTTGAACTTTTCAAGCAGGAAGATGCATCCTGCCGGCGCTGGGCGGAACAACAGATCGGATTCTCTCCGCAGGAGGCGATCAGCAATGATACCGCTGCCGGTGCAATTGCCGGTACGGCGTTAGGCGCAGGACTCGGAGCCCTCGTTGGCTCGGCATCCGGCCATGCCGGCGCCGGAGCGCTTATCGGAGGAGTTGGCGGTATGATTGTGGGCGCGGCATCAGGAGCGGATTCAGGCCGGGTATACGGACGGGAAGCTCAGCATCGTTACGATTCGGCGTATATGCAATGCATGTACGCGAACGGCAATCAAATCCTCGGCAACGGCAGAGGGGTAAGGCGAGGCTACAGAACAAGAGTCCTGGCTCCGCCGCCTCCCATGGTTATCCAACCACCATTGCATGAGCCGATTCCACCCCCGCCGCCGCCACCGGGAGCCAGTCATCAGATCCCTCCGGACATGCTGCCTCCTCCGGTTACGTTATCGCCATCTGACAGGCCGATACCTCCGCCGCCCTACGGGGCCAGACCCGAAACTCCTCCGGAAATGATGGGAAAGTAAAGGGGAGAAGACGCAGCTGATACCGGGTTTATCCGGCATTGTGGCAGGGACTCTACATCGTCAGAATCTTATTCATCTCGACCGCATAGCAATCCGGACAGATGCCGTGGCTGAACAGAGCTTTGGAGTGGAGCGAAATATAGGTTTCCAACTGGCTCCAGTAGCCCTCGTCGTCACGGATTTTCTTGCACATCATACAGATCGGGAGGAGTCCGGAGAGCTCTTTTACATTGGCCAGAGCTTTTTCAAGTTCGATGTTTTTATCAGCCAGGGCATCCCTCTGGGATTTCAGTTCAAGATGGGTACTGATCCGGCGTTTCAGGATGGCCGGCTTGAAGGGCTTGGTAATGTAATCGGCCGCACCGAGACTGAACCCCCTTACTTCGTCGGTTTCTTCGATCAGGGCTGTTATGAAAATGACCGGAATATCTCTAAGCAACTCCTGCTCCTTGAGGATTCGGCAGACTTCGAACCCGCTGATCTCCGGCATCATGATATCAAGCAGTATCAGGTCGGGAACTGTAGACGACGCGAGTCTGAGAGCTTCCTGGCCGCTGTTGGCGCCGATTATCTGGTAGTCTTCGCGCAACGTCTTGTAGAGAATGACCAGATTCTCGGGAGTATCATCAACTATCAGCAACTTTTTCTTTTCCACCGGTCAATCCTCGCACATTCGTTATTTCCGCGCTCATTCATACGGAGGAATTTCAAAAGTTTCGTGAATCCTTGCAATGGTCTGCAGGGCGCCCGTGCAGTCAAACAGCCTGATCTGGTGAAGCAGGCTGTCAAGCAGATGCGACGTCGGCATGATCTTTGACAACTCTCCACTTCTGTCCAGCACACTCATATTGTTCCGTTGCAACAGGTTTTTCATCTCCTTCAGAATTTCGGCAAGTTTCTCCTTGTCAACCGGTTGTTGATCGGCAACAGAGAGAGCCGGTGTGGAAACCGCCTGATCGGCAGATATCTGCAGGCAGCGTTTAATCTCCTCCTGCAACCTGCGCATATCCATCGGTTTGGATACATAACCGTCAAAGCCCTCGTTCAGCAACCGTTCCTGGACATTTTTCAAAGCGTGTGCCGTCAGCGCCAGTATGGCGGTGTGGCTTCCGGAGCCTTTTTCGGCCTCACGGATGCGGCGGGTAGCTTCCGTGCCGTCCATACCCGGCATCTCCACATCCATCAGGATGATATCAAATCGGCCGCTTTTCCATTTTTCAACGGCTTCGCTGCCGTCTGATGCCGTTTCCAGGGAATGGCCCCATTTGGAAAGAAATCTGGTCGTGATTTTGCGGTTTACCTCCTGGTCGTCGACCACCAGGATGTTAAGAATTTCCCCTTCCCAGGCAACTGATCGGCCAGCTTTGGCGGGAATAATCGGAACATTCCTGTCACTGCTTTCGTAAAATGGAATGACCATATGGAACTCACTACCGCTACCCTTGTTGCTCTCCGCCCAGATTCTCCCCCCCATGAGCTCAACCAGTTTTGCACTGATTGAGAGTCCGAGGCCGGTGCCGCCGAATTTCCGTGTGGTTGACATATCCTCCTGGCTGAATGGAGCAAATATCCGGTCCATTGCTTCAGGGTCGATGCCGATGCCGCTATCGGCTACAGTGAGTTTCAGGTACAGAAGATTATCCTTCCGCCCTTCAACTGCGGCCGAAACAGTAACGGTTCCCGCTTCGGTGAACTTGATCGCGTTGCCCACAATATTGAGGAGCACCTGCTTAAGGCGAAGCTGGTCTCCCAGCAGACTGTCGGGTATTTCATCAGGAATTTCCGTCTTCATGACGATCCCTTTAGAATGGATGCTGGCAGTCTGGGTTCTGACGACATCCTTGATACTCTGCCTCAGACTGAAGGTACCGGTTTCAAGCTCGATCTTGCCGGCCTCGATCTTGGAGAGATCAAGGATATCATTGATAATGGAGAGCAGGTTTTCCGACGAACTGCTGATTCCATCAAGACAGTCCTTCTGATCATCATTCAACTCGGTTTGAGAGAGAAGCTGGGCCATCCCCATGATGCCGTTCATGGGTGTGCGAATCTCATGACTCATGTTGGCCAGGAACTGGCTCTTGGCGCGATTGGCTGCCTCGGCTGATTCGCGCGCGTTCACCAGATCCATTTCTGTTTTTTTCCGGTCGGCAATGTCAAAACAGTAGCCGATATAACCGGCAAAAGTGCCGTCAAGCCTGGTGTAAGGACGGCCGATATCGAGAATCCAGCGGTACTCCCCGTCATGGCGCCGCAATCGATATTCCATTTCAAACGGTTGGCGCTCATTGAAAGCGCCCTGCCAGATGGCGACGCAACGATCGAGATCGTCCGGATGAACCCCCTTCGCCCAGCCATCTCCGTACTCCTGCTCCATGGTACGACCGGTAAAGTTTAACCATGTGTCGTTAAACCAGTCGCACTGGGCATCGGTGTTGGCCCTCCAGATCAGGGCCGGGGCGCTCTTCAGAATATTAAGGTAATAATCACGGGATTCGGCGGCAATGATTTCTGCCTTTTTGCGCTTGGTGATGTTTTCGTGGGCGATAACGGCATAATTGACACCGGAAACGCTAAACGGATTAACCCTGCATATGAACCATCGCTCCGCATGTGGCGAGTGACATGGGTATTCCTTTATAAATTCAGGCAAAGTACCGTCAAGAACGCCCCTGATTCCTGCGGAAAATGCCTCTATATCTGCCCGGTCTTCTTCAGAGACAGCTTTGCAGGCATTCAGATAGCTGGCACCTTCACCAATAGTTCCTTTGACGGCGTTGTTTTCTACGGCGAAGGCATTCCAGGCGCGATTGGTGATGACAATTCTTTCCTGTGCATCAACCACGCAGATATTTGCACTCAAGCCGTCAATCGTGGAACGCACGAACTGCTCCTGCTCTCTAAGAGCCACTTCGACCCTGCGGCGTTCCTGTACTTCCTGCTGAAGTTCCCGCGTGCGCTCCTCAACCTTTTGTTCCAGCTCTTCATTGAGTCTGAGCACTTTCAGTTCCGCCGCCTTGATGGTGGTGATGTCGGTGAAGGTTATCACCACACCCTCCACCTGGCCGGTTTCAGTTCTAAACGGCATGATCCTCTTCAGAAGCCAGGTTTTCTCCCTTGTTTCCTCTTCCTGTTCGATCGGGGCGCCGTTGGCCAGAACGCGGTTGATGTCGGCCAGCATCTCTTCCTGCTGGGAAAGGTGATAGGCGATATGATCGATCGGACGACCGATATCCTGGGGCAACAGCTTGAAGAATGAGGCAATGGCAGGATTGTACTTGCGAATACGGAGCTGGCGATCCAGGAAAACCGTGCCGATATCGGTGCTGGCCAGAAGATTTTCGTGGTCGTTATTGAGCTGTTTCAGCTCGATATTCTTGCGTTCGAATTCGGAGTTGACCGAATACAGCTCCTCGTTGACCGAATGCAGCTCTTCATTGGTGCTCTGCAGCTCTTCGTTGGAAGCCAGCAGTTCCTCATTGGTGGCCTGCAGCTCCTCATTGCTGGTTTGCAATTCCTCGACAGTGGTCTGGAGATTTTCACGGGTTGATTGCAATTCCATCTCCAGATCGGCCACATGCTGACGGAAATGGTTTTCCACGTCGAAATTCGTCGCATCCGTATCTTCGGGCTGTTCCACCGGAAGCGGATGTTCCGTGGGCCGAACCCGTTCAAAATAAACGTGATAATGGGTCGTGTGGCTCTTTTCATCAGGCATCGGCGCCACGTTCAGATCGATCAGAAACTCTCCGTCGCCCCGCCTGATCCGGACATTGCGGGTGACAATAAACTGCCTGGTAGAATCCGCCCGTTGCAGCGAGGTGCTCAGGGCGATGTGGAGGTTGTCACCGGCGAGAGCCAGAATATTGTTTTCGGCACGCCCTTCCGGCATCTTCAGATATTCGGCGACATTGCCGAAATAGTGGATGATCTGGCGATGTTCATCGATCAGGACACCCGGCGGTATGTGTCTCCGCAACAGGGTATCGTAATCGGAAAGCACCTGCCGGTCGATAGTGACCGTACGGCTGCTGCCCGGCTGGAATACCGTAACCGGAATGTGGGGTTCTCGCCGTTCCATTCGATTTGCATCCAGATTGAGCGCCAGCTTGAGGTCGCGGATTTTGCGGAACAGTTTGTGCTGGTTGGCGATGACTTCGAATTCCCCGACAAAAGCCCCTAATCCTTCGCTGCTTCCCAGAAAGAGGACGCCGTCTTTTTTGAGGGCAAAGTGAAACAATGAAATTACCCGTTCCTGCACTTCAGACTGGAAGTAGATCAGCAGATTACGGCAGCAGACCAGGTCCAGCCTGGTAAAGGGAGGATCATTGAGCAGATTGTGAGGGGCAAATACGACCAGTTTGCGCAGCTCTGAAGTCACCCGGAACAGGTCGATGCCCTCCTTTTTAAAATATCTCTCCATTCGCTCCGGACTCACGTTGGTCAGTTTGGCCCGGTCATAGAGCCCCTGTGACGCAAAATCCAGTGATGTCCTGTGGACATCGGTGGCAAATACGGTGATCTTACCCATGAAACCGATTTCTTCAGCTTTTTCAGCCATCAGAATCGCCAGCGAATAGGCTTCCTCTCCGGTTGCGCAGGCTGCCGACCAGACTCGCAGATCCTCGCCGCGATTCAGATTGGCGAACAACCGGGGAATAACTTCCTGCTCAAGAAACTGAAAAGCCTGCTTGTCGCGGAAAAATTCCGTCACACCTATCAGCAGGTCCTTGTAGAGCAGTTCCAGCTCCCCCTGATCTCCTGACACAATGGCGGCGTAATCGGTAACCTCCGGGATCTGGCGGAACTCCATGCGCCTGCGGATGCGCCGGCCAACCGTCGAACCTTTATATTTGGAAAAATCCAGATTATAACTCCGTCGCAGCAGGGCGAATATTCCGGCGTACTCCCCCTCGTCCTCGAACACTTCCAGTTCATGGTGCATTTTGGTACGGACTGCCAGGGGGCTGATGGCGTACTCAACCAGGATGCGCGGTATCCGGTCCGGCGCCAGGATAAAATCGCAGACTCCGGTGGCGATGGCTCCACGCGGCATGCCGTCAAACTGTGCCGATTCCGGCGACTGGACAACTACCAGTCCGCCGTTTTTGTTGATCGAGACTATGCCGCGCGAACCATCCGACCCGGTACCTGAAAGAACGACCCCGACTGCACGATCTCCGGCGTCAACAGCCAGCGAGTTGAAAAATATGTCGATGGGCAATTCGATCTGCGGACTTACTGTCCTTTCAGTCAGATAGAGTTTCTGATCCTGAATGGTCATATGTGTTTTCGGAGGGATCAGGTAGATGCTGTTCGGATGCAGTTCAATGCCGTTCGTGACGCGATGGATCGTCATGGAGGTATGCCGCGAAAGCAGATCGTCCATCAGGCTCTTGAAATCAGGAGAGAGGTGCTGGATGACCACAAAGGCCATGCCGGTATCTACCGGCATGTTGCCGAAGAACTGTTCAAGCGCGCTCAGTCCCCCCGCGGATGCGCCGATGCCGATGATATGAGTTGGCTTGATGTGTACAGGGTCGGAGGAGTTTGTTGTACTGCTCATGGTGTATCTCCTTGGCAAGGCTTACTGGTCGTTGTAATTTTTTATTCCCTGGAGTCACTTGCAAAACTCCAAAAAACTGTCATTCCGGCATGCTTTAAGCCGGAATCCAGATTCTAAGTAACTGAAAGGGCTGGATCCCCGATAGAGTCATTCGGGGATGACAGGCTTTTTGCAGGAGCCTCTCTGTCCAGAGCTTTTCTGATTTTATGGAGCAGCTCCAGGGTATTGATCGGTTTCATGACGAATTCAGCTTCTTCTGCTATTTCACCATGGTTCTGGATAAATTCGGCCGTATAGCCGCTGATGAACAACGCTGCGATGCCGGGTGCTATCGCCCTGATTTCTTCATGGGCCTTCATGCCGTTTTTCCTTGGCATGATAGCGTCCAGAACAAGCAGTTTTATACTATCCCGATGTGCCATGAACTTCTCCACCGCATCCTGCCCATCTTCGGCGGTGATGACGGTATATCCGAAATCTGTGAGTATCCTTGCAGTCAGACTTCGAACCTGCGGGTCGTCTTCGGCGACCAGAATTGTCTCAGTGCCGGTCTGAGGTTGTATATCATGCCTATCTTCCGTCTGCAGCTCATTTTCGGCAGACACGGGAAGATACACGGTGAACACCGTTTCGTTACGAGGATCACTGACCACATCTATGAAACCGTTATGCTGCTGAATGATTCCGTACACGATTGCCAATCCGAGCCCGGTACCCCGTCCGACCTGCTTGGTCGTGAAGAACGGCTCAAATATTCGCTGGCGGATTTTCTCTTCAATTCCGCATCCGTTATCCGAAAGCGACACCCAGGCATAACGCCCGGGCGTTCCATGACCGTGCAAAACCGGTGTGCTCTCATCCAGGTTACATTCTCCTGATCGCAAGGTAAGAACTCCACCATTCGGCATGGCATCCTGGGCGTTGGTTGCCAGGTTGATCAGCGCCTGTTCGATCTGGTTGCTGTCGCAGTAGACGGCAAGCGGCCCGGGGGATAGGGCAATTTCAAAAGTGATATGCTCGCCGATCAGCCGCCGGAGAAACACGGCCGTGTTTTCAAGGATGTCATTCAGATCGGTGACATTTTGGTGCATGATCTGCTTGCGGCTGAATGCGAGCAGCCTGTGGGTCAGGTTCGAGGCCCGATCAGCCGCTTCCGAGATAACCTGAACGGTTTTCAGATCGGGATTGTCTTCCGGCATCTTCATCTGCAGCAGGGCGCAGTGGCCCATGATTACCTGGAGAATGTTGTTGAAATCGTGAGCCACTCCGCCGGCAAGCTGCCCGACAGCCTCCATCTTCTGGGAATGCATCAACTGCTCTTCAAGATTCCTCTGTGCGTGTTCGGCTTCGATGCGGGCCGCAAACTCCTGCTGAAGAGCGCTGGTGCGTTCCAGTACCTTTTGCTCCAGCTCCTCGTTCAGCTTGATGACGGCCTGTTCCGCAATCTTGACCCGCGATATGTCCGTAAAGGTTATGACACATCCCGGTCTCGGTCCTGAACGGCATGATCCTGATGAGCAGCCACTTCCCGTCGCGGGTGTTCTCCTCCTTTTCTGTCGGAACACTGCTGGAAAGTACCATGCCGATATCCGCCAGCAGCTCATCCTGACGGGAGAGGTGGTAGGCTATGTGATCGATGGGGCGACCGATGTCCTGGGGCAGCAGCTTGAAGAAGGCTGCTATGGATGGATTAAATTTGCGGATACGCATCTGGCGATCGAGAAAGATCGTGCCGATATCGATACTGGAGAGCAGATTATCATGGTCTGTGTTGAGTTGTTTCAGATCGATGTTTTTCCGCTCGAATTCGGAATTGACCGAGTAGAGCTCCTCGTTGACCGAGTGCAACTCTTCATTGGTGCTCTGCAATTCCTCGTTGGAAGCCAGTAACTCTTCGTTGGTGGCCTGCAGCTCCTCGTTACTGGTCTGCAGCTCTTCTACGGTGGTCTGAAGGTTCTCGCGGGTGGACTGCAACTCCATCTCCAGGTCACCTATATGCTGGCGGTAGTGGCCGCTGCTGTCAAAACTGCTTTCATCAGACTCCGCCTGCTGTTCAACCGGCGGGAGATGCGGTTCTGCCTGTCGTACCCGTTCAAAATATATGTGATAGTGAATGGTACGGCTTTTTTCATCCACGAGCGGATCCACTGTCAGGTCGATCAGAAATTCATCAAGGGCGCGCTTTACTCGTACATTGCGGGTAACGAGGCACTGCCTGGCCTTGTTGACCCGCAAGAGAGCAGTGCTGAGCGCGATGTGCAAATTGTCCTCGACCAGCAGAAGGACGTCGTTCTCGACGCGTCCTTCCGGCATCTTCAAATATTCCGCTACGTTGCCGAAGTAGTGAATGATATGGCGATTTTCATTGATCAGCACACCGGGAGGCATGTGTTTGCGAAGTAACAGGTCATAGTCGTACAACATCTGGCGGTCCATGCTGATCATACGGTTCTGGGCCGGCTGGAAAACAGCCACCGGAATGACGCGCTCCTTGTCGGCACGCACCGCATCCAGATCGATCGCAAGTTTAAGATCCCGGATTTTACTGAACATTTTGTGCTGGCTGGCAATTACCTCAAATTCGTCGGCAAAGCCTCCCAACCCTTCACTACTTCCCAGAAACAGGACACTGTTGGTTTTCAGGGCAAAATGAAACACAGAAATAACCTTTTCCTGCACCGATGATTGGAAATATATCAACAGGTTTCGGCAACAGATCAGGTCAAGCCGGGTAAACGGAGGGTCTTTCAGCAGGTTATGGGGAGCGAAAACCACCAGCTTGCGCAATTCGGACGTAACCCGGAACTGATCGCCAGCCTCCTTTCTGAAGAAGCGTTCCAGGCGTTCGGGACTGACGTTGGCAAGACGCTCAAGGTCGTAAAGCCCAAGGGAGGCGACCTCCAGCGACGTTTTATGCACATCGGTGGCAAATACGGTGATCTTGCCCATGAATCCGATATCTTCGGCCCGTTCCGTCAAAAGAATGGCCAGCGAGTAGGCCTCCTCGCCGGTGGCGCAGGCCGCCGACCAGACCCGCAAATCTTCGCCATCGTGCAGATTGGAGAACAATCGTGGAATGATCTCGCTTTCCAGAAACTGGAATGCCTGCCTGTCACGGAAGAATTCGGTAACGCCGATCAGCAGATCCTTATAGAGAGCTTCCAGCTCACCCGGATCACCGGAGAGAATCGCGGCATAGTCGGATATCCCGGGAATCTGGCGGAACTCCATACGACGCTTGACACGCCGACCAACTGTAGCCCCCTTGTATTTTGAAAAATCCAGGTGATAACTGCGCCGCAACAGGGCGAATACTTCTGCGAATTCCCCCTCGTCCTCCAGCACGTCAAGTGTCAGGTGCATCTTGCTGCGCACCACCAGAGGATTGACGGCGTACTCAACGAGCAGGCGCGGCATGCGATCCGGGGCAAGGATGAAATCGCATACCCCGCTGGCTATGGCGCTGCGCGGCATACCGTCGAACTGTGCCGATTCAAGGGACTGGACAAGCACCAGACCACCGGCATTATGAATTGACAGAATACCGCGGGAACCGTCCGAACCGGTGCCGGAAAGGATGATTCCAATCGCGCGGTCTTCGGCATCACTGGCCAGAGAGTTGAAAAAGATATCGATGGGAAGTTCTACGTGCTGGCTCAGTTTCTCGGTAAGGTAAAGTTTCTCGTTCTCGATGGTCATCCGGGTTTTGGGAGGGATCAGGTAGATACTGTTGGGCTGGAGATCGATGCCGTTGGTCACCCGATGAATGTTCATGGAGGTATGACGGGACAGCAGATCATCCATCAGGCTCTTGAAATCAGGCGAGAGATGCTGGATCACAACGAAGGCCATTCCGCTGTCGGCCGGCATGTTGTCGAAAAACTGCTCCAGCGCGTTCAAACCGCCTGCCGATGCGCCGATGCCCACGATATACGTCGATTTTGTCTGCACCGCATCCAGGTTCGTCACTTCACATTCCGGCATGATGTCACCTCACCTCATTTCAATCATTCTTCTTATTGTTCCTGATAAATTCCATTACCAGATCCACCGGCAAGGGGCGGCTGAAAAAGAATCCCTGCAGATGGTCACAGCGCTGATGGGCGAGGAACGTCAACTGTGCCTCGGTTTCGACCCCTTCGGCGGTGACTTCCATACCGAGAGAGTGCGCCAGCGAGATGATTGCTGCCGCAATGGTCGCGCCATCAGCATCTGTTTCAATATCTTTCACGAATGAACGGTCAATCTTGAGGCGGCTTACGGGAAAGAGCTTCAAATAGCTGAGAGAGGAATATCCGGTTCCGAAATCGTCGATGGAGAGCTGCACCTGCATCTCTTTCAGGCGACCGAGCTGACGGACAGCTTCTTCCGGATGCTCCATCGCAGCACTTTCCGTAATTTCCAGCTCCAGCAACCGCGCATCAATCCCTGTTCTGGCAATAATATCCGCAACCATGTCCGGGAGCGTAATCTGCCGGAACTGCCTGACGGACAGATTGACAGCCATTCTGAGCGGGGGTATCCCGTCCGCCAGCCAGGTCGCCAGTTGACGGCAGGCGGCTTCAAGAATTATGGCGCCCATCTGGAGAATGAGCCCCGATTCTTCGGCAATCGGAATAAACGTGCCGGGAGGAATGACGCCCCGCACGGGATGCTGCCAGCGAACCAGAGCCTCGACAGCCACCACATTTCCGGACATTGCGTCGACCTGTGGCTGATAGTGCAGAAATAATTCATTTCTCTCCACTGCCAGCCGCAGGTCATTTTCCAGTACCAGCCTTTCATTGGCGGTGGTGTGCATATCGCTCCTGAAAAACTGATAGTTGTTTCTTCCCTGTGACTTGGCATGGTACATGGCAGTGTCGGCGTTCTTCATAAGCTCTTCGACGGTTTCTCCGTCATGGGGAAAAACGCAGACGCCTATGCTGGAGCTGTTGTGCAGTTCATGACCATCTATCAGATAGGGCTGGGAAAGGGTGTGCCGTATTTTGTCCACAAAATGCACAGAGGCCACGCCGGATTGAATCTGCGGCAAAACCACCACGAATTCATCGCCGCCGATTCGTGAGACGATATCCGAACTACGGACAGAGTTCTGGAGTCTCGCGGCGACCTCGGACAGCAGTTTGTCTCCGATATGGTGCCCCAGTGAATCGTTGATGTTCTTGAAACGGTCAAGATCCAAAAACATGACAACCAGATGATAGCCGGCCCGTTTCGCCTGTTCCAGCGACTGGGAAAGCCGTTCGCCAAGACTGAAGCGGTTGGGAAGATTGGTAAGGGAATCGTGATGGGCCAGGTGTTCGATTTTCTGCTCGGCCTGCTTCCGTTCTGTTATGTCCGAAAACCCGGCGATGTAGTTGAGAATTTCCCCTTGCTCATTCCGGATAACGGAGATGGTAAGCCATTTGGGGTAGAAGCTGCCATCCCTGCGCTTGTCCCATATTTCGCCCTGCCAGTAATTGCGCGACAACAGCGATTCCCACATTGCCGTGTAGAACTCCTTCGGCTCCCTGCCCGACTTGAGTATCTTGGGGTCCTGGCCGAGCGCTTCCTCTTGACTGTAGCCGGTCAGGCGGGTGAAGGAGCCGTTGACGGCGATAATCCTGTTGCAGGAATCGGTCAGGACAAGCGCTTCGGCACTATGTTCAAAGACCTTGGCCAGGAGCCGTTTCTGCTCCAGTACCTCCTTGATGTGCGTTATATCGGTAAAGGTGATCACAACCCCCTCCACCTGGCCGGTCTCTGTTGTGAAGGGCATGACACGCTTCAGCAGCCATTTGCCGTCACCGGAGCTCCGTTCCCTCTCGATCGGGACGCCGCCGTCAAGCACAGTCTGAATATCAGCCAGCATTTCATCCCGATGGGAAAGGCGAAAGGCGATGTGGTCAATCGGGCGGCCGATGTCCTGGGGGAGCAGATTGAAGGAGGTGACTATGGCAGCGTTGAAGTTGCGGATACGCATCTTCCGGTCGAGAAAGATCGTACCGATATCGGTGCTGGTCAAAAGATTATTGTAGTCGGTGGTAAGCTGCAGCAGTTCCAGGTTCTTGCGCTCGAATTCGGAATTGACCGAATAGAGCTCTTCATTGACGGAATGAAGCTCTTCGTTCGTGCTCTGCAACTCCTCGTTGGCGGCCATCATCTCTTCGTTCGTCGCCTGCAGTTCCTCATTGGTGGTCTGAAGCTCCTCAATAGTCGTCTGAAGATTTTCCCCCGAAGAGAGGAGCTCCGTCTCCAGATCCTTGATCTGCTGACGGTAGTGGGTAATCATATTCAGGTGGTCAGCGTCCAGTTCGAGCTGTGGCCGCGCCGGTTCAAGCGGTCTCACCCGTTCAAAGGAGATATGGTAATGGACTGAGGCGGTTTTGTTGTCTGACAGCGGGTCAATGGTCACATCGGCCAGAAACTCTTCGTCACCCCGGCTCACTCTGAC
The DNA here is from genome assembly GCA_037129255.1 of Desulfuromonadales bacterium. Lineage (GTDB taxonomy): Bacteria > Desulfobacterota > Desulfuromonadia > Geobacterales > Pseudopelobacteraceae > JACRCG01. Next base: position 98,206 of record JBAXVG010000009.1, read on the forward strand.
ATTGCGGGTTACTACGCTCTGTCTTGTTGTGTCAACCCGTTGAAGTGCCGCACTGAGGGCTATGTGCAGATTGTTCCCGACCAGCAGCAGGATATCTTTCACAACACGCCCCTCGGGCATTTTCAGATACTCCGCCACATTTCCGAAGTAGTGGATGATCTGACGTTTTTCGTCGATCAACACTCCGGGTGGCATGTGCTTGCGGAGCAGCAGATCATAATCGTGAAGCACCTGGCGGTCCAGAGCTGCCTGACGTGGCGGAGCAGGCTGATGGGCCGGCAATGGAGCTGATCGTTCATGTGCAGGCGGGGTGGCGCCGATAGTTATGGCCAGCTTGAGATCACGAAGCTTGCGGAACAGCTTGTGCTGGTTTGCGATCACTTCAAATTCACCGTCAAACGCGCCCAGTCCTTCGCTGCTCCCCAGAAACAATACAGACGATTTCTTGAGTGCGAAGTGAAACAGGGATATGACCTTTTCCTGCATTTCAGGCAGGAAATATATCAGCAGGTTGCGGCAGCAGACCAGATCCAGCCGGGTAAATGGGGGGTCATTCAGCAGGTTGTGGGGAGCGAAAACCACCATTTTACGCAATTGGGGAGTAACTTTGAAAAAGCTGTCCCCTTCTTTTTTGAAAAATTTCTCCAGCCGTTCCGGGGTCACATTTGACAGGCGCCCCCGGTCGTAGATGCCTTGGGAGGCCGTATTCAAAGAACTTTTGTGTACATCGGTGGCAAAGACGGTCACTCTTCCGGTGAAGCCGATCCTTTCGGCCTGCTCGGCCAGAAGAATCGCCAGAGAGTATGCCTCTTCACCGGTGGCGCAGGCGGCGGACCAGACCCTGACATCTTCGTCCTGCTGCAGGCTGGAAAACAGTTGGGGAATGACGGACGCCTCCAGGAACTGGAAGGCTTTTTTATCGCGGAAAAACTCGGTGACACCGATCAGCAGGTCTTTGTAGAGCGCATCCAGTTCGTCCGGGTCACCTGCAGCGATAGCGGCATAGTCGGATGCGCCGGAAATCCGGAGGAACTCCATGCGACGCACGATGCGCCGTCCTACGGTCGCGCCCTTGTATTTGGAAAAATCCAGATTATAACTGCGCCTCAAGAGTGCAAATATCCCGGCATACTCCCCTTCGTTCTCAAAAACCTCCAGGGTACGGCGGATCTCGTTGCGTGTCGCCAGCGGGGCGGCACCGTATTCCACCAGAAAGCTCGGCATACGCTCCGGAGCGAGGATGAAATCGCATATCCCGCTTGAGATGGCGACGCGCGGCATGCCGTCGAACTGGGCTGATTCCGGAGACTGGACCAGTACCAGACCACCGTTGTTATGAATGGAGCGGATGCCACGAGAACCGTCGGAACCGGTACCGGAGAGAACAATGCCTATCGCGCGATCTCCGGCGTCACTGGCCAGGGAATGGAAGAATACGTCGATCGGTAATTCGACATGTTCCGTCACCACACGTTCCGTAAGATAGAGCTTTTCGTTGGAAACGGTCATCTGGGTTTTCGGTGGAATCAGGTAGATACTGTCCGGCTTCAGTCCAATCCCGTTGGTGACCCGATGAACCGGCATGCTGGTATGACGGGACAACAGGTCACTCATCAGGCTTTTAAAATCAGGGGAGAGGTGCTGGACGACGACAAAAGCCATGCCGCTGTCGACCGGCATATTGCAAAAAAATTGCTCCAGCGCATTCAGACCGCCGGCCGAAGCGCCTATACCGACAATGTAGGACGGATTACGTTGTGGTGTTCCCTGATTGTCCATTCCTGGATAGTTCCTCATCGTCGCGGTGTATGATCGTCGAAATCTCCGGATCCGGAGTCAGACGTGACAAAAAAATCCAGCATACCATGTACCAGCATCCAATATAGTTCGGCAATAGGATGAATACCCTAGAACTCCTTCACAAACCGCCACTCCGGAGGGAGTAGCGCACCAGTTCGGCCGTGGAATGGAGGTCAAGCTTGCCCATCAGGTTGGTCCGGTGGTTATTGACGGTTTTGACGCTGATCCCCAGATACCCGGCTATCATGCGATTCGTGCAACCGTGAGCGATCATGTCGAGGATCTCTTTTTCCCGGATGGTGAGGTCCGGCTTCACCGGTTCCAGCTTTATCCCCGCATGCCGCATGGTCGGGCTGATGGAGATTCCACCCTGTGCAACGACATGCAAAGCAACAAGCAGCTCCTCGTACGCATCGTCCTTGAGAATGAATCCTCTGGCTCCGGCGTTGATGGCCCGGCTGTACACCGTGGAATCATCGTGCATGGTGAGAATAATCGCCCGTGTGGACAAACGGAGGGCGGAGATTGATTGCAGAACCGAGATGCCGTCCAGACCGGGCATGGTAATGTCCAGCACCGCAATATCCGGACTGAGGCACCGGATCAACTCCAGGGCCTTGTTCCCGTCGCCGCATTCTCCCACTATCTCGATATCTTTGGCTGTATGCAGAAAATTGACGAGCCCCTGACGAAACATTGCATGATCGTCGGCTATCAGAATGCGGATCATGGTAGTGGCACCATCAGAGTAATGACCGTTCCCAGGCCGGGTGGAGAGACAATAGAGAAGGAACCGTTCAACAGTTCGACCCGTTCCCGCATGATGGTGAGTCCCGACCCTTCCTGGTGGATGACGGAGGGACAGGAAACGCCGCCGATGCCATCGTCGCGGATGACCACTCTCAGAGCTCGCGACTCCCGTTCCAGCAGCACTGTTGCGCTGCCTGAGCGGGCGTGCTTGATAATATTGGAGAGCGCCTCCTGGCAGATCCGGAAGATGGATAGTTTGATCGGCGAGCTTATGTCGCGGTATGCGCCATGACACTCCGCCCGCACAATCAGGTTTGTCCGTTTTGCGGTTCTTTCGCACATGGCCCTGACGGCCACGTCCAGGTTGGTTTCAACCAGAAACAACGGGTGTAATGCCAGGATAATCTCCCGCAGTTCCGTTGAAGCCGAAGTAATCTCCCGTATGGCTTCGTTCAGGGCATAGCCGCCGCACGCTTCTCCCTGTTTGCAGAGTGCCTGACGCATTTTGAGCTGAAGCTTGACCGCCTGCAGTGATTGGCCTATTCCATCGTGAATATCACGGGCAACCCGTGCGCGCTCCTGATCTTCCAGCTTTTCGCGGATGGTCGTGACGTTCGATTCGATCAGGCGCCGGGCGAGCTCTTCGAGCCTCAAATGCTCCAGGGTCTCGTTCAGTTGACGCGTTCTTTCATCCACGATGATTTCGAGCTGCTCCCTGATTTTTTCAAGATGCTCGTTTGTCCGCTCAATCTGAACGTGTCCGCTAATGTCATGCAGAATGCAGAAAAGGATCTCGCCGTCACTCAGAGACAGACGGGAAGCATACATCGTGACGGTACGCAGCGAACCGTCACCAATACGGTGTAGAGACGTAATGCAGCCTTCGGGAGCGGCTGGTTGGGCTGAAAATTCCGGGGGGGATGATGAAATGATGTCACTGAGCTTCATGGCATGCAATGCGGTTTGGCAATAACCGTACAACTTCGCTGCCTCCCGGTTTGAGTGGAGAATCTCGCCGTCAGGGAGGCCGATGATCAGTATCGGAGCGCTATGCTGTTCGCATGCAAGCTGGAAGAAATGTGCTATCGATAAAGGTTCATGACTGTAAGACAGAGCGCTATTGCTCATGCGATACTCCTGTCGGTGCTCCGGAAATTCCCCGCTTATTCATTATTGCAATCAAGATGATATTTATTTTCACCGTAGGGTGCCATCTTGAATACGACTTGGAATTAGTAGTATCCCGCCTTGACAAGGTTCTTATCCGTCAAACGAACAGCGATTCCGCCGATGGCAGAAGGAATTCGCGCACTTCCGGAATCAGGCTGGCCCTCATCTCTGCCTCGTTCCCCTCGAACAGTATCTGCGCCTGATGCAGAAACGTAAAGCGCTGCGAGGTGGCAAACGCGGTGGCCAGATCATGGGTGACCATCAGGGTGGTTTTGCCGTCGGCCTGCAGCCGCTGCATCAGACTGCAGATGTTGTAGACCCCGATCGGATCGAGGCCGGTTGTCGGCTCATCGAAGAAGATATAATCCGGGTCGGCAGCCAGGGCGCGGGCGATGGCAACACGTTTTTTCATGCCACCCGACAATTCGGCCGGGTAAAGATCCAAAGCTGCCTCCACCCCCACGAAACCGAGTTTTTCCACCACAATCCGCTCTATCTCGACCAGTGAGAGTCGTCCCTCTTCGAACAGGCGGTAGCCGACGTTTTCGCCGACCGTCATGGAGTCGAACAGTGCTCCCCCCTGAAAGACGATGGCAATGCGTTTGCGATGCTGCACGAATCGCGACTCGGGGAGATCGGTAATGCAGAGTTCACCTATGTAGACCCGGCCTGAATCAGGTTGCAGCAACCCGAGCAGCAACTTGAGTATGGTGGTCTTGCCGACACCGCTGATCCCCAGGATGGTGCGGTTAACGCCACGCTCCAGACAGAAATCGAAATCCTGCAGAATTTTCCTGCCACCCACGCTGTAGCACAGCTTTTCCATGCGGATGGTATCGCTGTTTATCATCCGGAATTCAGACCTTTCATGGTTTCTACTTCAGAACATGGCTTGCCAATACTTTTTGCACCTCATAAATATTAACGTCCTTACTGAACTTTTTTTCAAACGGTATTGTGTCACTGCCAATCCACAGCTTCAGTTCGGCATCAAGCTCGAAATGTCCCCCGGTCTGCACACTGAATCTGGCAATTTTGTTGTACGGTATTGAAAGATATTCGATCTGCCTGCCGGAGATTCCCTGAATATCGACAATAACCAGTCTCTTGTTGGTAAACAGGAATGTATCCCGGAGAACAACAAAACCAACTTCAATGATTTCACTATCCATAAGCAACTGCCCATAATCCGAGTGATATTTCCTGGTTTCCGCCGCCCCCGGATTTTTTGCCACTCCCGTAAAAAGCCCCATAATTTGTCACTCCGGTGTCCATTGATTGTGTATCTGAGAAAAGAATAAAAAAGGCCGCCCTGTTCCCGGGGGACAGAGCCGCCTTATATTATAATTGTTTCAGTCTTTATTTCTTTTTTTTGGAATCTGCTTTTGCCTCTGCCTTGCCCTCGACACTGACAGCTTTCATCGTGTAATAAACCGTTACCTTGGAACCAACCTTCAAATCGCCGGTAACCTTGGTGTCCTTATCACGCGCGACCTCCCACTTTTCCTTCCCCTTCTGGACGACTATCAGATCATCCTTCACTTCCAGTACCGGCCCGGTGACCTGGTAGCTCTTGGGTGCAGCGACCGCGACAGACGCATACAACAGCACAGCAAAGACAACAACCATTCCTCTTTTCATACGTGACCCCCCGATAGTAGTTTGCAACGCCGGTGTCAGATTAGACGCATGAACGGTTGTCCGTCAAGGTGTTTGTGCTGACGTATTACCTGAATACAACAAATATCTTGGTAATAAAGAAATCGCACACCAGGATCAGCACAGAAGATAACACCACTGCCCGTTTGGCCGCTGTCCCGACCCCTTCAGCCCCTCCTCTGGTATTCAAACCCACATGGCAGCCGGTCGCAGCGATCAGAAAACCGAAAACAGCCGGTTTGAGCAGCCCTTCGATCAGATCCTGAAAGACCATGAACTGCGGGATGCCCTTGATGTACATGGTCGGGTTGATGCCGTAACCGGCCGACATGATATATCCCCCGACCAGAGAGATGGCATCGGTTACCACGGTCAATAGCGGCAGTGCCAGCACCATGGCCTTCAGACGCGGAACCGCAAGGCGCTTGACGATATCGGTCCCCTCCACCCGCATTGCATCAACCTGTTCAGTCACCACCATTGTTCCCAGTTCTGCCGTTATGGCCGAGCCGACCCGTCCGGCCACCATCAGTGAAGCCAGCACCGGCCCCAGTTCCTTGATCATGGTGACCGCCACCATGCCTCCGACATAGCTGGTGGCAGCAAACGGCTTCAACTGAATCAGCGATTGCAGCGCCATGACCATACCGGTGAACAGACCGGTCAGAATGCAGATGAAGAGAGAAGAGAATCCGAGCTTGTCGAACTGGACCGCAAACTCGCGGTAGTAGAATGGGCGTTGAAACATGCGAACCACTGCCCGGCCGATCAGGGCACAATAGCTTTGAAGTTCATGGAAGAAGTTCAGCAGGAGTCTATCGATGATGGCAATGTTCATGATCTTCTACAATGCCACCGCCAGAGCTTCGGATGCCTCGTTTACAAATGAGAACTGCAGTTCGCTGCGGACGTTTTCCGGAATATCTTCCAGATCGTCGCGGTTTCTCTCCGGCGCTACGATCGTACGGACACCGGCGCGATGTGCCGCCAGCACCTTTTCTTTCAGGCCGCCGATGGCAAGCACCCGCCCTGTCAGAGTGATCTCACCGGTCATGGCCACGTTGCGCCGGGCCGGCTTTTCCGTCAGCAGCGATACCAGTGCGGTGACCATGGTTATGCCGGCCGAAGGACCATCCTTGGGGATAGCGCCGGAGGGAACGTGGATATGGATGGTGCGGTTCTCGAAGGCTTCCGGCTTGATGCCGAACTCGCCTGAATGTGCCTCTATATACGAAAGAGCTGCACGGGCCGACTCCTTCATCACATCACCCAGCGAACCTGTCAGGATCAATTCGGCTTTACCCGGCATGGTGGTAACCTCTACGAAGAGAATGTCGCCGCCGGTCTCGGTCCAGGCCATGCCGGTCACCACCCCGATCCGGTCGTTCTCGGCTGCCACCTCGTTGTGGAACTTTTTGGACCCCAACAGTTCCGTGACAGTTTCAGGAGTAATAAGAGTGCGTGGTGCCTTGTTCTGGGTGATCTCCTTGGCCACCTTGCGGCAGACTGAGGCGACTGTACGCTGCAGGTTGCGCACGCCCGCCTCTCTGGTGTAGTCGCTGATAATTTTCTGCAGCGCCTCATCGCTGAAGACGAGCTCGCGATCTTTGAGCCCGTTCTCCTCAAGCTCGCGCCGGATAATAAAGTTGCGGGCGATCTGAAGTTTTTCCTCACTGCAGTAGCCGGCCAGACGGATGACCTCCATGCGGTCCTTGAGAGGACCGGGGATCGGATCGAGCTGATTGGCAGTGGTGATGAACATCACCTTTGACAGGTCAAAAGCGACGTCAAGATAGTGATCGTTGAAAGAAAAATTCTGCTCGGGGTCAAGCACCTCCAGCAGTGCGCTGGCCGGGTCGCCGCGAAAGTCGTTGCCCAGTTTGTCGATCTCATCCAGCATGAAGATCGGGTTGTTGGCGCCGCAGCGGAAGAGCTCCTTGATGATACGCCCCGGCAGAGCTCCGATATAGGTACGGCGGTGGCCCCGGATCTCAGCCTCGTCCCGTACCCCCCCCAATGAAATGCGCACAAACTTGCGCCCAAGAGCGCGGGCTATCGATTTGCCCAGACTGGTCTTTCCTACTCCCGGAGGGCCGACAAAGCAGAGTACCGGTCCCTTCATGTTCTCCTTCAACGAACGCACAGCCAGGAATTCCAGAATGCGCTCTTTGACTTTTTTCAGATTGTAGTGGTCTTCGTTGAGAATCTCCTCGGCTCTTACCATGTCAAGACTATCGGGTGTACTGATATTCCAGGGCATCCCGGCCAGGTAGTCCAGGTAGGTTCGTGACACATTGTATTCAGGAGAGGCCTGATTGATGCGTTCCAAACGCTTCAACTCCTTGTCGGCAACTTTCTTCACATCCTCGGGCAGGCCGGCCTCCTCGATTTTTTTGCGCAACTCGTTTATGTCGGTTGCACGCGGATCCTCGTCTCCCAACTCTTCCTGAATATGCTTCATCTGTTCCCGCAGAATGTACTCCTTCTGATTTTTGCCGACCCGCTTGGTAACCTCGCCGGCAACCTCGTTTTTGACCTGCATCCGCTGCACCTCGTTTGTCAGGTGCACATAGACTTTTTTCAGCCGCTCCAGCGGGTCAACAGTTTCCAGCAGCTCCTGCAGATCGGCCACCGGCAGGTTGACGTACAGCGCCACCAGGTCAGACAGGCGGGCCGGATTGTCGATATAGTCGATCATCTTCATAACATCGTCCGGTAGCGGCTTACCGTGTGAGAGGGCAATCTTGAGCAAGGCGTTAAGGCTTTGAACCAGTGCCTCGGAGACCAGATTTTTCTCTACGAACTCGCGTACAATCTCGCAGTGGGCGAACGTAATTGTACCAACAGGTTCGGTGTCCAGAATATGCAGACGGGTGACCCCTTCAAGTGACACCTTGCAGCGACCGTCTCCCATTTTAGTGATCTGGTTTACCTTGCAGAGTGTCCCTATTGTACACCGTCCGGCGGGTGGACCGCCCGCAACGGCCTCTTGCCGCTCGAAAACCAGCGCAATGTAATTGCCATGGTTTTCGGCCGCACGAAAGGTATTCAGATCTATCTCGCCGATGTAAAGCGGGAACAGCATATAAGGAAAGGCGACCATCTCTTTCTGGGTGTGGAGTGGCAATTTTTCAGGCAGATCGATAGAGACATGTGACATTTTGAGTTTCCTTTGGCACGTGATTCCGCCAACCTTTACGGGAGCGGGTCAGAAGTTAAAGCACAATATCATATAGCAGGCAGCAATCAAAGCATCACACTGGCTTGCTTCATTCTGCCATCGTAACCAGATAATGCAATCTAAATCATACCCCGCTATTTTCATGCTTGACAAGTTTCAAAATAGTATTAAGATAAAAAACATCCTGTTAGGAATTAAATTTATCAAAACGAAAGGAGACCCTGCCAATGTGGACTGCAAGATTCAAGATCCGTCCGGTTTCCCACTGCAAAGAGGGTTGCCCTCGTTGGCCCGCCACTTGAGAAGCGTGGCGGGCGTACACAATTAAAAAGCCCCGGTCTACTGACGCGGGGCTTTTTTTTACGCCCGGATCTGATATGATGCCCTCTGATACAGTCTGCCATTATGATACAGATGAGAGACCTTATGAAAAAATATTTCATCATTACCGGTATTATCCTGCTGATTCTCTGTCTTGCCGGCTTCTTTTTCTACAAACGCAAGCCCGAAATCAGTTTCAAGACGGCCAGGATCGAGCGTGGTACAATCATTTCCAACGTGGCCGCTACCGGCAACCTCTCTGCCGTGGTCACGGTTCAAGTAGGAACCCAGGTTTCCGGAACCATCCAGAAGCTTTTTGTGGATTACAACTCACGAGTCAAAAAAGGGCAGGCCATAGCCGAAATTGACCCTGCGCTCTTCAACGCAACGCTGGAGCAGTTCCAGGGCAACTATCTGAGTGCCGAGGGAAATCTGCACAAAGCAAGGACAATCCTCATTGATGCCGAGCGGACTCTCAGCAGAAACAAGAAAATGTTAGCCGACGGTATTATATCCCAAGGCGATTTCGACGTGACGGACACGGCGTATCAGTCGGCCAAGGCGGCGGTCAAGTCAGCCGAAGGTTCGCTGACCCAGGCCCGTGGCTCACTGATGCAGGCTCGAACAAACCTGAATTACTCAACCATCCGCTCCCCGGTGGACGGCGTGGTTATCTCCCGCTCTATTGATGTTGGCCAGACAGTTGCCGCTTCCTTCCAGACTCCGACACTCTTCACCATTGCCAAAGATCTGACCAAGATGCAGATAGAGGTCAGCGTGGATGAGGCTGATATCAGCCGAATTGTACTCGACCAGAAGGCGATATTTACCGTTGACTCATATCCGGAACAGAGCTTTAAGGGCAGGGTGGTCCAGATCCGCAGCGCTCCGGTAATCAATCAAAACGTAGTCACGTACATTGTGGTGGTCAACGTTGACAACAGTGATCTGAAACTCAAGCCCGGAATGACAGCCAACGTTTCAGTTGAAGTTGCCAGGAAGGACGATGTGCTCAAGCTCCCGCCGTCGGCGCTGCGTTTCAAGCCGAAGTCAAAAGAAAAAGATAATGAACCGAAAGAGAATAAGCGTCCGGCCGGTGAGACACCCGCAGCAGCCGGTCGTGAGGGGGGGGGCAAACCGGGCAGCCGCAAAGGCGGTGGCGGACAGCAGGTTTATATCCTCAAAGAGGGCAAACCGGTCGCCGTACAGGTCAAGACCGGTATTGCCAACAATAGTGCCATCGAACTGATTGAGAGCAGCATTAAAGAAGGAGACGAAGTCATTGTCGAACAGATCGGCGGTGACAGCAAGAAGAAGGCCGGCAGTTCACCGATGGGACGACCATTTTAGCCGCCGGACCTATACCGCATCACTCAATCGTTTCTGTTTGCAGCTCAGTCGGTTGAGAGCATGGATATAGGCTTTAGCCGAGGCCACTATGATGTCGGTGGAGGCCCCCTTGCCAACTACGGTCTGACTCCCCTCACTCACCCTGACCGTCACTTCTCCCTGGGCATCAGTTCCACCTGTGATCGAGCCGACATTGTACTGGGTCAGCTTTGCCTTTGTCTTCGTGAGCTTCCTGATCGCTTTGAAAGCCGAATCCACCGGGCCGTCACCAAGCTCTGCGGCTCGAAGTGATACACCGTTTATTTCCATCTGCACGGTTGCCGTGGCCACCGCAAATGAGCCGCATGTTACCGTTATATGTTCCAGCTTGTAGCGATCCTCTTCGCGAACCTCATCAGATATGATTGCATCCAGGTCCTCGTCAAAGACCTCTTTTTTCAGATCTGCCAGTGTTTTGAAACGATCGAACGCCTTGTTAAGCTTATCTTCGTCCAGATCATATCCCAGTTCCTCCAGACGTTTCTTGAACGCGTGCCGTCCGGAGTGCTTGCCAAGGACCAGCGAGCTGGCCAGGAGCCCGACCGATTCAGGAGTCATGATTTCGTAGGTGGATTTATCCATCAACATTCCGTGTTGATGGATGCCGGCTTCGTGGGCAAAGGCATTGGCCCCCACGACTGACTTGTTAGGCTGCACGGCGATGCCGGTGATGTTTGTCAGCAGGCGGCTGGCGGGGGTCAAATGCTCGGTCACCACTTTAGTCTCAAACGGCAGTATGTCGCGCCGGGTTCTCAAGATCATGACAAACTCTTCCAGCGAGCAGTTACCGGCCCTCTCACCGATCCCGTTTATCGTACACTCGACCTGGCGGGCTCCGGCCTGTACTGCGGCGATCGAGTTTGCCACGGACAATCCCAGATCGTTGTGGCAGTGCACCGATATGATGGCCTTGTCGATGTTCGGCACGTTGTCTACAAGATATTTTATGATGTTGAAATACTCAAAAGGAATGGTATAGCCGACAGTATCAGGAATGTTGACTGTTGTAGCGCCAGCGGCGATGACCGCCTCAACAACCTCGGCCAGAAACGGCAAACGGGTACGCACCGCATCTTCGCAGGAAAACTCCACATTCGGCGTATAGGCAGCTGCCCTCTTGACCGCCTTTACCGCTGATGCCAGCACCTTGGACGGTTCCATCATGAGTTTGTGTTTCATGTGAATATCGGAGGTGGCTATAAAGGTATGGATGCGCCCCCTGTCTCCGGCATATTTCAGCGCTTCCCAGGCTCTGTCGATATCTTTTTCGCTGGAACGGCACAAACCGGCAATTTCCGGTCCCTTGACCGTCTGGGCAATCAGCTTGACCGCCTCGAAGTCTCCATCCGACGCAATCGGGAAACCAGCCTCGATTACATCTACGTTCAACTTCTGCAATTGTTTGGCGATGCGCAGCTTTTCTTCGATGTTCATGCTGTTGCCGGGCGCCTGTTCGCCATCTCTCAGGGTTGTATCGAAAATCCTGATGATCTGCCGGTTGTCCTGTTTAGCTGCTGTTGCCTTTGCCATACGAAAAACTCCTTTCTGTGCTTTGGTACGTCATTAATAAGTAAAAAAGCCTCTCCCCCATATTTGGGGCAGAGGCTTGTGCCATCCGCGGTACCACCCAATTCGCCCTGCACATACGTGCAGCGCCTTCATTATGCCTTTGACGCAGGCGTACGTCCCCGACTACATTTCACCGGGGCGGCTCCAAGGCGAGTTCATCATCTGTGCCTACCGGTTCGCACCAGCCACCGGCTCTCTGAAAAGCCCGAAACAATTACTACTCCTCTTCACAGCCTTTACATTTTCCACATAGTAGAAAAACAAACTGCGTAAAGTCAAGCTGTTTTTGTTGTTATTGCCATTAATAGTATTGATTACACTCAGGGCATAACGTACAATGTGCCAATTTTATTGTGGGGGAAACGTATGGTGAGTAATCTGCTGCTGATCACGGATATGGCCCGCTTGAGCAAGATTTTTTTTCGGCTGGCCGATGGCGGCAGCTTCACCTTGAGAGTTGTTAACAACCTTGAAAAGGGGGGTGAAGAGATAGCAATTCAAAAGCCGGACGTCGTTTTTGTTCAGACGCATCTGTCGGGGCTCTCAGCGGATATTTTGCTCAAGCATCTTAAAAAGCAGCTCGGGCGCAAACGTTCCCGTTTTGTACTGCTTGCAGCCCCCGGTCAGGTCAGTAACGATATACTCAAGCCTTTCCATGGCTGGCTTGATATCTCATGCGAAGACAGCGCTCTCCCGTCCGCCATTCAAAACGTGTTGACGTCACTTCTGTCAAAAACTAAAATTCAACCTGTTCCATTCCAACCGGCAGAGAAGATCCTGGCTGCTCCTGACCCGCCAGAACCGGTAACCATGGATGAAACAACAGCTTTACTGAAATTTCAACCATTTGAGGCGACCGTCCCGGAAATTGCCGCAGCAGGCACTTTACCAGTAGCGCCCACAGCAGAACCTGAACCATCTCTGGAGGATCAGGGGATAACATATTCCCCCCGCTCGCGCCTGTCGGTCTATTCCGAATTCACCAGCTCTTTCGACAACGCCGTCAACAAAACCCCCGAACCGGAGTCACTGGCAAATGACGTACCGATGCTGGAGCAGCATATCTGGAATTCCGGACAGATCGATACCATAGAAACCGTTGAGCCTCGCTCAAAACGTTCCATCTTTCTGATGTGGCTGGCTCCGGTCGTAGTCGCTGTCATAGTAGTGACCTTTATGCAGAAGAACACATCGGTTTCCAAACCTGTTGCTGTAATTACTCCACCGGTCGTGTCTCCTCCTCCTGACACTGGAGCCGCTCAGCCAGCCACAGCGAAAGTTAATCCATCAGAACCTCCCAAGCAGCATGTCGCTACGAAACCTGACCATGATTCCAGAATGACGGACAAAGCCGTGATTACTGCCATTGCAGAGAACCACGGTACAAAAGCAACCGTGCATCCGTCAGACTCAAGCGTCAGACCATCAGTGCTTCCGGATTTTGTACCTCGCAACGGGCTGGACAAGCAATACGGGATTGCCAACCCCGGATGGGAACGATACAGAGGGCAGGTTACTGAATTCAAGGTATTACGCGAAGCGCAAACCATAAAAGCGATCCAGATCATTGATCGGGGTGGTCAGGGAGTGCCGGAATCGTTTATGCAGGGTGTTTTACGCCAGTTCGTAAAAAAACCTGTATTCACGCCTGAAACGTCTGAAAAAAAGGAAGGCTATGAAATCCAGCGGGGACGTGTATCGGACAATCTCAAAGTGGTTTATTACCGCGATGAACAGGGAGGAAAATTGCGCGCCTTCGTCATGTCGTGGCAATAGTTACTGCAACAGGTAAGAAAATTTATTGGGAAGCAAGCTTCAGATAGCACTCGGCTTTGTATAAACTTACGTCGGCTGCCAGAGGGGAGCCTGAGTTATCTATGAGATACCGATCAAACAGCTCAAGAGCGGTTCGAAAATCGTCCTGTTTGTATGCTTTAACAGCTCTCTCAAAGAGCTTGCTGCCTGCAACCGAAACATCGGCAGGATTCTGCTCAGCTTCCACCTTGCCGACAACAGCGGTTCTTTCATCATTATTCCGGGCTTTCCCCTGACTGACACTCTGCACTTTGTCACTATGCCTCTTCGCTTTTCCACCATTTCTCGCATTTAAATCACGCAAGGAAATTTCGGTCGCAGACGAGGTTGAAACATGTGGCACAGGATGGCGACCTGCAACAGGCACTGCTGCCTTTGACCTGGTTCTTTTCTTCTTACCATTACGTGATTTTACTGCGGAAACTTTGGTATGCGCAGACTCCGCCTGGGCATTGCCACTCGGTACCGGAATCTTCAAAGTGCTTCCGGGATATATCAGATTCGGGTTTTTAATGTTGTTTAGCAGCAAAATTTGCGGATAATACATACCGTGTCCGCTGACCTTCCGGGAGATATCATAGAGCGTGTCCCCCTTTTGGACAGACATTTCAGTGGCAAGAAATCCATCTTTGGACTGTCCTTTTTCTTCAGAAGCAATCGGCCTGGGTTCGTACAGATAATACTGCTGGCTCCAGACAGGCAGCGCCGGCAAAGAAAACAATAAAACAATTAATGTAATGTTTACACTTCGTGTCATGTCAGTACCTGTTCCCCAGTTGGTCTTCGTAAGTCATGACGTTTTTTAGCTGTATGTTTGTACCCACACCGATTCCCGGCTTGACCCTGAAGGATACCTTGATGTTACGCTTTTCAGCAGCGCCCATCTCCTTGAAACGCCAAACTATGTTTCCGTTACTGAACGAGCTGTTTGAAGGATCAGAAGCTACCAGTTCCAGCTGCTCCGGCCAGGCGCTCTGCAGTTCAACCACGCGCGCAAGGTTTGATCCCTTGTTTGTGATCGTCAGATCAAAAGAAGAAACCTCACCCGGCTTGAGCCGCCCTTCCCTACCGGCCATGGCCATTTGCAGAACGGGCCTGGAATAGACCAGTTGCGCCAATCCAGAGGCAGATCTCCCCGACTCTCCCTCAGAACTGAAAGAGAGCAGCGCGCTCGCTTCACTGCTGTCATCGGCAGCTCTCGAGGTCTTGATCTCCATGACAATGCTGACCTCTTCCTTCGGAGCAAGCGGGCCGATTTCACTGACCAGAGGTTCATTGGCCTGTCTGATGCCGTCGCGGTTTACATCATGGAAGATGGCAGCGTCCAGAACCCCTTTTACGCTGGAGGTAATCCTGAATTTCTCATGCACATTGCCGGTGTTGGTAACAATAAACGGCACTGTGACGGTCTGCCCCGGAATAACCATTATGCGCCCGGTGCCGGAGCGTACCAGAATGCCATGCTGTGGTTGCACATACGCCATGTTAGATACGAAGGCGGTCGTTGTTTTCAGCTGGTTATTGATCAGTTCTGCGCGGGTCGAGAGTTCCTGTCCTGCCAGTGAATCTTCCTTGAGCTGGAACGTGACACTGAAATCTTTACTCTCACCGGAGTTGACCTGCAAACCGTCAAGCACTAGAGCTGATTTTGCCTCCTGCTTGAATCCGGCAGCAGCGTAATCAACCGGTTCCAACTGCGGCGGAAAATTTATCCTGAACGTAACGTCCTGAGCAACTGTTGACCCAACATTGAGTACAGCAGTGCGGTAAACTATCTTTTCACCCGGTACAGGCCGAGTCTTCTCGGTTTTCAGAACAGCACGCAACAGAGGAGCCGATGCTGTCAAACTGATCTCGCGCGACTGGCTTGCCTCAGCCATGAAACGGGACGCCGCCTTGACCGGATGGGTAATTCTCAGGCCGTCGATACTGGTTGCAGGAATAAGCAGATGCACAATACCTTTGAATACTTCGCCGGGGGCCATGGCAGGTGTCTGGTTTATTGCAACATCGGGTGATGAAGCTGCCGCAAAAACTGAATTAAAAGCTTCAGGGAAACCTGATTCAAGGTAGAAAGAGTCATTGCCGTTGCCACGATTGGTTATCTCAAACGGCACACTGATTCGTTGAGCAACTTTGCAGGTTCCCGGACTTGTCAAAAGATTGAATTCAAAACCGGCGAACTGGGCGACTTCAAGACGCAAAATCTGAGCATTCTCCGGTAATGTTTCTACCGTAGCCGCCGCAGGGGGTAACGACACGGCGACACCGAGCTCACGTAGTTTAGCCGCTGCAGATGAGGCTGCAGCGGAGGAAGGATATTTATCGATAATTGATTTGTACAGGGCAATAGCCTTCTCGCGAAGAGCCGCCTTTTCAGCCTTTATTTTCTCATCTGCGATACGCTGACGGGCAAGCTTCTGCTCTTCAGCCCTGGCAGCAGCCTGACGGGCGGTTTCTGCATCAAGGGTTGCTTTTTCGGCAATCCTGCGATCTTCTTCAGCTTTCAAGGCCGCCAGGCGGGCTGACTCGGCTGCCGCAGCCCGTGCGGCTTCTTCAGCTTTTACAGCAGCAATGCGATCCTGTTCCGCCTTCTCCTGACGCGCCTTTTCAAGAGCACTCCGCTCCTCTTCAGCCTTTAAGGCAGCCAGACGCTCCTGCTCCTTCTTCTTCTCAGCAGCCAGACGGGCGGTTTCAGCATCCAGGGCTTCTTTTTCTGCAATCCTGCGTTCTTCTTCAGCTTTAAGGGCGGCAATACGGGCCGACTCGGCGGACAAAGATGCCTGCCTGGCCTCTTCAGCTTTTGCCAGAGTCCGGAGCTCCTGCTCGGCTTTCTCTGTGGTGGCCTTGCGTTCTTCATCTGCCTTAACGGCAGCGAGACGGTCCTGCTCAGCCTTGATGCCGGCCAGACGCTCCTGCTCAAGCCGTTCCCGCTCGCGACTCTCTTTCTCGGCTTCAAGCAAGGCCAAACGTGATGACTCGGCAGCCTGTCTGGCTATTTCGGCTTTTTCAGCTGCAACCCGATCCTCTTCAGCCTTTTCTGCGGCCTTACGTGCCTCTTCCTTTTTGAGAGCAGCAACGCGCTCCTGCTCCGCCTTCTCGCCGGCTGCCTTTTCAAGCGCGATCCGCTCTTCTTCGGCTTTTAATGCTGCCAGGCGCTCCTGTTCTTTTATCCCGGCAGCCGCCACTCTCGCTTTTTCAGCAACAACCCGCTCCTCTTCAGCCTTTAATGCCGCCAGACGTTCCAGCTCTTTTTTCTCGGCAGCCTGTCGATCGGCATCCTTGACTGACAGCGGTCCGGCGGGAATTTTTTCCCCTCTGTCATAGCGGGCGGCAAGAGAGAGCAGCTCCTCCTCTATGGTCCCCTTAAGCGGATTGTCCGGATATTCTTTTGTAAATTGAGAGAGATAACGGGCGGCATCCAACTGATTACCGGCCTTGAAGTAGGAGCGGGAGAGCCAGAACAGCGCCATATCACGCAGTGGCGTATCCGGGTATTTCGTAAGCACCTCATTCATCTTTTCGATTGCCGAGGCATAATCTTTTTGTTGATACGAATTAAATCCTGCGATAAATACTTGAGAATCTTCAGTTTCCTGGCAGAACGCCACCGGGACGATACATAATGAGATTACGACCAGCACGACCATAAGCCGGATGATTGAAGTGCGACATAAACTCAGTGATATCACGTTGATTAACCTCTTCTGGCCGGCCAGGCAGCGAGAACGGCACATGGAGAGTAGCAATTTAGATGGTGGTACAGGTAAAACGCAACTTAGATAGCACCTCTCCATAACCTTGTCAACGAAAGAATCGGTATGTCAGGGCGTTAGACGCCGCTGTCGCAAGGCACCACCACGTCAGCATCCAAATCGCCGGAAGGAACCGGCAGCTGATAAAACTATCCCCAACCGCATCGCTCAAACGGTGATGTCACCGCTTGTACATGATTCTGCAGACAGAGGGATTTGACATCGCACGGCAGCAGTCAGAACCGTCAGGATCGTCATGGGGCAACGTTCTTCCTTTCCCGGAATAAATGCGTTTTCTAGTGATTTATACCAATGGACAAACCTCCGAATATCGAATATTAATCGTGAGATAGACAAGCAGATGCGCGGCATGAGATATTACCGCCAGAACCTAAAAAAAGGAGAATCACTATGGCTACCATCAAATCAAAAATCATCGTCAACGTCGTCATCCTTTTCCTAACCATTGCAGTCATTGTAGCGATGAATTATTTCGATCTGAACCGTCTTGCAAAACTGCAGGATGAAGGGGCTGCCCGGGCTTCGGACGCCTTAACGGCCCAAGATGCTTCGGATATCGGAGCAAGAATGTACAAAGTGATAGCCGACGCGGAAATCAATCGCGAACTTGATCAGACCAAAAAAGATTGGGCCAAGTTGAAAGCAAAAGAAACCGAACTGATAGAGAAGGCCATTAAAATGGCTGACACTAAAGAGGAAAAGGAGAGCGTAGCTTTATCCCGCAGAGCTTTTGACAACATGGTAAACCTGTTTGAAGGGAAAATGCTGCCCTTGCTGGCGACAACAAAAGAGATGACTGATGAAATAAAAAAGATTGATGAAGAGTTTGACAAGCTGGTGTTGGAGATTGAAAACAACATGGATAAAATCAATGTATCCATGACCAGGGAATCAAAAGAAGCCGACAAGCATTTCGATGAAATAATCGCCCAATCGATAGCCAAGGGCCTGATTATCGGCTTGCTTGGCATATTGCTCCAGGCGGGTCTGGCAACCTGGATGCTGCGGGCCATCATGAAGCCTGTCGACGCACTGCGCCTGATGTTGATGGATATCTCCCAAGGTGAAGGCGACCTTACCAAACGACTGGATGACACGACCGGGGACGAACTGGCCGAAATTAGCCGATACTTCAATCTGTTTATCGAAAAACTGCGCGACATGATCAGAAACATCGCTCAAACCTCAACCCAGGTGGCATCCGCGTCCAGCAAGCTGCATGACACCGCTGACCGCATATCCACCGGTTCTGAAGAGGTCGCCGCCCAGGCCGGAACAGTTGCCACCGCCGGAGAAGAGATGTCAGCCACGGCCAGCGACATCGCCAAGAACTGCCAGTTTGCGGCCGAAGGGGCGCAACATGCATCCCATTCCGCCCACAACGGCGTGCAGGTGGTAGAGAGAACTGTGGCTGTCATGGGACAGATAGCAGAGAAGGTTCAGGAATCCGCAAAAACGGTCGAAAGTCTGGGAGCGCGCTCCGACCAGATCGGCGCAATAATCGGCACGATTGAAGATATAGCCGACCAGACCAACCTGCTGGCGCTGAACGCAGCCATAGAAGCCGCCCGGGCAGGTGAGCAGGGACGGGGTTTTGCTGTTGTCGCAGATGAAGTCCGTGCCCTGGCCGAGCGCACCACCCGCGCCACCAAAGAGATCAGTGAAATGATTAAGGCGATCCAGAGGGAAACCAAAGGAGCAGTCGCCGTCATGGAACAGGGGGTTCACCAGGTTGAAGCCGGCACAGAAGAGGCGTCAAAATCGGGTCAGGCGCTTCAGGATATCCTGCAGCAGGTCAACGATGTCGCCTTACAGGTCAACCAGATTGCAACCGCTGCCGAGGAGCAGACCGCCACGACAGGCGAGATTTCAAACAATATGATGCAGATCACCGAGGTGGTTCAGCAGACCGCCCGCGGTGCCCAGGAATCCGCCACTGCCGCAGCCCAGTTGAGCGGCAATGCCGAAGAACTGCAACGGCTGGTGCGGCAATTCAAATTGTAAGCAAGAAGACGCGCATGAATGAGGAAAATGCCGGATAGGGGTGACAAATGGGATGGTATGCCAATCTGAAAATCGGGAACAAGCTGGGACTCGGTTTCAGCCTGATTCTTTTCATCTGTTGCCTGATCGGGTTTCAG
This sequence comes from Desulfuromonadales bacterium, assembly GCA_037129255.1. GTDB lineage: Bacteria > Desulfobacterota > Desulfuromonadia > Geobacterales > Pseudopelobacteraceae > JACRCG01. Next base: position 117,777 of record JBAXVG010000009.1, read on the forward strand.
GCGGTCAACGGTCTGGGCAGGATGAAATGGCTGCTGGACGACCTGCATGGCAACCTGCTGATGTCAATTGTCTACGTGAATAAAGCCGACGACAAGGTTGTCGATCATAACCGTACCGTAACCAGTTATGTTCAGGAACCGGATCATCTGAGGCGTGGCGAATTGCGGGCACAGCTTAACCGTGATGAGGTCGAAGCAAAGGATGCCATCGATAAATACGGCAAGTTGCGCCCCCTGGATGTTGAAAAAATGATGATCGCCAATTTTTTCAAGGAATGGCAGAGTTACGCGGAAGTCACCAAAAGGGTGTTGAGCCTGGCGGATGCGGGCAAAACAGCCGATGCGCTCGACATGGTACATACAGAACTGGCACAGGCATATAAGATAGTTGAAAAACTTACCAGTGACATGATTACCTTCAACGTCGATGAAGCTGTTCAAAACAACCAGGAGAGCGGAATCATCTATAGCAGGTTGAGAAGCTGGACGGTTTGGCTGATCGTTTTTGCGGTAACGGCGGTGGTATTGGCGGCTCTATTTATCACAAGGTCCATAACCGGCCGGCTGCGTGTCGTGCAGAATGCGCTTCAATCACTTTCCGAGGGGAGCGAGGAAAAAGCCCGCCTGACCGAGGCCATCGCCGATGGTGACCTCACTCAGAATATCCGCCGGACAAAGCCGCTTGATATTGATCTTGAAACCGTGGGAAGAGATGAAACCGGCATGCTGCTCCGTTCCATCATTTTGATAAACGGGCTCCAGTCGGCGCTGGACTCCGCCTTTGAACGAATGACCAGCTCACTGCGCCGGAGCAGGGAACAGGAACGGCTGAGCAACTGGCTGAAAGGCGGTCTCAATGAATTGAACGTTATCTTGCGAGGCGACAAACCGGTCGAGCAGCTTGCCGATCAGGCGCTCTCTTTTCTGGCCACATATCTGAAAGCCGGTGCCGGCAGCTTTTACCTGTTCGATGAAGTCAGACAAGAACTTGTCAACTCTGCCATGTATGCCATGAAACGTCGCAAGAACATTAATGAATGTGTCAGGCCTGGCGAGGGATTGGTCGGGCAGGCCGCCAAGGAACAGAAGCTGGTCTGTCTGACCAATGTTCCGGCTGATTATCTGCCGATCACTTCAACACTTGGCGAAGGGACGCCGTGTAACGTAATTGCCCTGCCGCTGCTGCGTGATGGCGCGTTAATGGCTGTTATGGAACTCGCCTCATTTCAGCCGTTTACCGATCCGGAAATGGAGTTTCTCGAACAGGCGGCCGATGGCTTGGCTATTGCGATCAGCGTCAACAAATCGCGCCAGCGGGTAAACGAACTTCTGGAAGAGACTCAGGCCCAGTCGGAAGAGCTGCGCGTCCAGCAGGAAGAGTTGCAACAGACCAATGAGGAGCTGGAGGAACGCGCCCAGACACTGGAGCAGCAGCGCGAGCAGATACGCGCCAAGAACCGCGAAGTGGAGGAGGCCAGCCGCGAAGTGCAGCGCAAGGCCGATGAACTTGAGCGGGTCAGCACGTATAAATCGGAATTCCTTGCCAACATGTCGCATGAACTGCGCACGCCGTTGAACAGTCTGTTAATTCTCTCCCGTCTGCTGAAGGACAATAACGAAGGCAACCTGACTGATAAACAGGTGGAATTTGCCACTACCATCAACGACGCCGGGCGTGACCTGCTTACCCTGATCAATGACATTCTGGATTTGTCCAAAATAGAATCCGGCCATCTCGAATTTCATAACGAGGATTTGACTCTTCCTGAAATCTGTAATCAACTTGAAAACCTTTTTCAACCGATCGCCGGTGACAAAGGGATCGGCTTTGCCGTAACCCTGGATGACTCTGCACCGCATATCATCCGTGTTGACGGTCAAAGAACCCAGCAGATCCTCAAGAACCTGCTTTCAAACGCCTGTAAATTCACCCGTCAGGGCTCGGTTTCATTACGCGCCTTCTCTCCGGGCTACAGTGAAAATCCTCTTGCCGTGCCGGCAGTCGCGTTCGCCGTCACCGACACCGGCATCGGTATCCCGGCAGACAAGCAGAGCTTGATCTTCAACGCCTTCCAGCAGGCTGACGGCAGTACCAGCCGTACGTACGGAGGCACCGGTCTTGGTCTCTCCATCTCGCGCCAGCTGGCCCGTTCCATGGGTGGTGATATTTTTCTGGCAAGTGAACCGGGCAGAGGAAGTACTTTTACGCTTTTTCTGCCGGTGAGTCAGATGGGCGATATGAAAAGCAGGGAGAGAGCAACCCATCTAATTTCCGCCGGACCAAAGGCGCCCACACACGGAACTCCGGCTGTCGAGACATACCTTGAGCCGCTCCCCGCCCCGATTCCGGACGACCGCGAACTGATCCGGAACGGAGGCAAAAGCATTCTGATTATTGAGGATGATCTGACCTTTGCCGGGATACTTGCAGACATGGTGCGCAGTCGCGGTTTTTCCGTCCTGGTCGCAGCTGAAGGGGAAAGCGGCATCATACTTGCCGAGCAGTATCGGCCCAACGCCGTCATTCTTGATGTCATGCTCCCCCACATCGACGGATGGGGGGTCATGCGCTCTCTTAAGGACAACCCCAAAACACGCCATATACCGGTACACTTCATAACCTGCCTGGAGGATCGCAACAAGGCGATGCGTATGGGCGCCATCGGGTACGTCACCAAACCGGTCACCAGCGAACAGTTGGATAACGTATTCGGCACTCTTGAGTCAGCAATTGCCAAGACTATGAAAATGCTGCTCATTGTCGAGGATAACGAGGAAGAAGCCAAAGCGATGGTTGCTCTGCTTGAAGAGCGAGATGTCGCAATTAAAGTTGCCGAAACCGGCGTAAAGGCTATTGAACTGCTTTCACGTGAAAAATTTGACTGTATCGTGCTGGATCTGGGATTGGCCGATATGGGAGCTTTTGATTTACTTGAGAAGATCAAAAAGATTGATCCGGAATGTTCTATTCCGGTCATCATCCACACCGGCCGCGTACTGACACCAGAAGATGAAAAACGTCTGCATCACTATGCTGAGAGCATCATCATAAAGGGTGCAAAAAGCCCCGAGCGGCTGCTGAATGAAGTAACGCTCTTCCTTCATGTCGTAGAAAGTTCGCTTGCCCCTGAAAAACAGCATATGATCAGGTCAGCACTGGACAAAGAGGCCATGTTTACAGGTAAACGAATTCTTATTGTTGATGACGATATGCGCAATATCTTCTCTCTCTCAAGCGTCCTTGAAGAAAAGGGACTGGTGCTTTTTGAAGCGGAAAATGGCCGTGAAGCGCTGAAACTGCTGGATGAGCATCCCGATATCGATCTGGTTCTGATGGACATCATGATGCCGGAAATGGATGGTTACGAAACATCGCGCTGTATCAGAAAAGATCCGCGCTTCTTTTCACTGCCGATTATCGCGCTGACCGCCAAGGCGATGAAGGGGGATCGTGAAGAGTGCCTGAAGGCGGGCGCCAGCGATTATATTTCCAAGCCGGTTGATATGCACAAATTATTCTCGCTGTTGCGGGTCTGGCTGTATACGCCAGCATCCAGTGATTCGCTGGAAATGGAGTAAGAAGCATGAATATCACGCAAACTGCCATACCGATACTTCTGGTCGATGACCGCTCTGAAAATCTGATGTCACTGGAGCAGCTTCTCAGTAACCGGGGATATGAACTTGTCAAGGCCTGTTCCGGTAACGAAGCGCTTCTTTTAACGCTCAGGCAGGATTTTGCCCTGGTGCTCATGGATGTGCAGATGCCGGATATGGATGGTTTTGAGACTGCCGAGTTGATGCGGGCACATTCCAGAACCAGACATATCCCGATTATTTTTGTCACAGCGGGAATGAAAGATCTTCAGTTTCAGTTCAAGGGATACGACTCCGGAGCGGTTGATTATCTTGCAAAGCCGATTGAGCCGCTCTTTTTACAAAGCAAGGTCAGAATATTTGCCGAAATGTATCGCCAGCGCCATGAAATTGAGCAGCAGCGCAACCACCTGGATCAGCTGCGTAATCGTCTGGAAACAGTGGTGAACGAGAGAACGGAGAAGTTACGCCAGTCAACGGTTGAGCTTACCGAAAGCAATAAGCAGCTCAGTGAACGTAACAGGGAGCTGAAAGCAATTGAAGATGAGTTGCGCCATCAGATACAACAGTACGTCGAAACTCACGACCACCTTCTGGCAACAGAAGAGATGTTGCGCGTGCAGATCGAAGAGTATGCGGCGAGTCAGAAGTTATTGCGCGAATCCAACAGCAATCTGCAGACCATTTTTGATGTTTCACCCTTCGCCATAGTTGTTTCATCTTTCCCTGATGGAAAAATCAGCCAGATAAACAGGACCTTCAGTACTGATTTTGAATATTCGGCTGAACATGTTGCCGGTAAAACCATTCGGGAAATCGGAATAGGGGAAACGCCTGATGTCACGGAACACTTTTTGACAATTTTGCGTGAACGCAAAAGCATTGCAGGCTTTGAAACCGAAATGAAAACAGCCGGCGGTGAAAAACGAGCAGTGCTTTTGTATGGTAATCTGATGTGGTTTCATGAGGAAGAGAGTCTGCTGCTCGTTTTTCTGGATGTCACCGTTCAGAAGCGTTTGGAGGATCAGCTCCGGCAAAACCGGAAGATGGAAGTCATTGGCCAGTTGGCGGGAGGTGTCGCTCACGACTTCAATAATATGCTTTCAGCAATTATGGGATCTACAGAACTCCTGGCGAACAAAATGAAAGAGAATCCGGATGCATTAAAATATCTCAACAACATTGAACGGGCGGCCATCAGGTCAGCCGAATTAACCAGACAACTTCTCACTTTCTCACGTAAAGGACAGAAAAAAAGCGAACCGGTCAATACCAACGCAATGATCAAAGAAGTTATTTCGTTACTTGAGCGGACCATCGACAGGAAGATTGTTCTGGAGACCAGGCTCGTCGCTCATAATACGTGCATAGCCGGTGATGCGACTCTCCTGCAAAATGCTCTGCTCAACCTTGGAATCAATGCCCGTGATGCCATGCCTGACGGCGGCGTGATCACATTTACCACGGCAAATGTCGAGCTTGATTCTGCATTCTGTGGATTGAGCGGATTCTCCATTTCCCCCGGTCCATACATTGAAGTTTCGGTTTCGGATAGCGGCAAGGGAATGACCAAGGAAATTATAGAACATATTTTTGAGCCGTATTTTACCACAAAAGAAAAGGGCAAAGGCACCGGATTGGGGCTGGCGGCAGTCTATGGCTCCGTTACTTCGCACAATGGCTGCATTAAAGTTTACAGCGAACCGGGCATCGGAACG
>JBAXVG010000090.1:0-14841 GCA_037129255.1 Desulfuromonadales bacterium
CATGCCGTAGACCTTCCCGTCTCCCTGGTGGCGCCAGATGATGGAGGGAGTGGGAGGGGGAGGGGAAATCGTACGGACTGATGCTGCGTTGCAGCCGGCATCAACCGCATCGATGTCGATTGCAGCTGTGCTGCTGTTGAAGGATGCCGTGCAGGCAAACTGTTCGGCCTGCGTCGGCAGGGTGAACAGCAGCAGCATAACGTTGGATAAAAGAGCCGTGATGTGTCGGTTCATGGTTTCATCTCCTTTGGCAGTGATGTGGAAACAACCTGGCACGTTGCAGCTTAATAGATTTTCTTTTCGATGAGATCAGGGATTCATTAATAGAGCCGCTGCCCCGAACGGAATTTCGGTACCGTTCGTAATGGCCAGATACATTACCTGCAAATCGAGACTGCCGGTGGGCGCCAGGAAATGATAGTCGTCGATGTACCCCTCTGCCGTGTTGTCAAGCTGGTCGCCATTGGGCCAAAGAAACAGGACATCGCGGGCCGTGTCCTGGCTCTCCCAGTCCTCAAAATCGACTGTGCCGGCGCTGCCGGTTAGAACTCCGTCGGCATAAATAAGCTTCTTCGGCCCAAGAAACGGCAGGGTGCTACTCAGTCTGCCTGTGGTGATGGAAGGATCTCCATAGTAAAGCTTGTAACGGACTCCGCCCAGGTGCATCGGGAATGCCGCCTGGGCGCTCTTGAACAGCTTGGGACAGCCGTCGTTTGCGTACTGCACGTTCCAGGCTGATCCGTCCCAGACGGCATAGCCGTGATTCATGTTGGATGTGCTGCACCCGGTTATGCGGTCTGTGGTGAATACCATGAAGGTGCCTGTCGCTCCGTCCCAGCGCCAGTCGGTCAGCACCGGGAATCCCACCTTGTTTTGCCGGGCGTTGGAAATTTTTGCGTTGCTCTTCGTCGCATCGCCCTCGACTCCGACAAGCACAGTCGGAACACACCCGCCGCCGCCGGAGTAGTCAGCCACGGTGGAGCAGGTGGTCGGGCTGCCGGAGTTGAAATCCTGCCCGACATAGCCGTCCTGACTGTCGAGCGAGTAGATGCGGTTCTTGCCGTCGCTTCCCTCGGCCTCAAAAAACAGCCGGATCTTGCTGCCGAGCGCGGCCGAAAGCGGAACCCCCTGGCCCGTGGCGATAGTTTTGACGGCTGTTGACGCAGAAGGGGGCGATATCAGCCCCGTGGTGGCGCCCGAACCGGTGAAGCTCAGATAACTCGACGGCGTACCGGCGGATGCCGTGCTTCCGGTGAGCGCCGTAATAAGCGACTGCTTCGTCTGGCCGCTGGGGCCGTAGTACAGCTGAATCCTGCCGGCAGTGCTGCTTCCGGCATCGCTGCCGATCCGGGTGGCGCTGATGCGGACGTTGCCGTCGCTGACTATTTTGCTGAGACCCGAGGTGGTATTGCCGGATCCCTGCAGCTGCCAGTATTCGTTTGAGGTGGTGGCGCTGACAGGAGTCGCCGAGGCGCTCGTGCTGCAGGCAGCGTTGGCGCAGGTTTTAACCGTGACGGCGTAGGGGGTGGCCGCCTTGAGTCCGGTCAGGGTGGCAGAGGTTGTCGTGCTGGTCGAGCTGACCAGGGTATTCTGGATTGTTTCTGCGGCGGTTATTTCGAAGTGGTCTACGGCGCTGCTCGAAGGGGCGGACCAGGATACCGCCAGTCTGGTCGATGACGCAAAATTCTGGCTCCCCACCGTCTGGGGGTTGACGGTTGATACCGTGATGCCGCCGGCCGCCGCGACCACTACCGTCGATGTCGTCGTCACACCTGTGCCGTACAGGTTGTCACGCCATTCGGTTTCACCCTGGATGTGCCAGGTGGTGTCCGCTTCGGTGTACAGCAGCGAGCCGCCCGCCACCGACAGCCCGTTCATCGGCATCAGCCAGACCTGTCCGGTCTGCCGGTTCCACCACAACAAATCGGCCTTGTTATCGCCGGTATAGTCTCCGATACTCACTATCTCCCAGTTCGTGTTCGCTTCGGTGCAGATCAGCGCACCGGTCGTGACCGCGGTCCCGTTGGTCTGCATACCGTAGACCTGGCCGGTTGTTCTGTTGTGCCAGACGATGTCGGCCTTGCCGTCGCCGTCCAGGTCGCCCGCCCCTGCTATCCGCCAGTCGGTGTTGGCTTCAGTGTAGATCACGGCGGCGGTGGAGGCGCTGGTCCCGTTGGTCTGGCCAAGGGCTGTCTGGCCGGTTGAACTGTTCCACCAGAGCAGTTCAACGGTGCCGTTGCCGTTAAAATCGGCGGCGGCTACTATTTTCCAGGCGGTGTCCGGTTCTGTATATATCAGGCCGCCTCCTGTCACGGCCGCTCCGTTCAGCAGCATGGCGTAGACCTGGCCGGTGCTGCTGTTCCACCAGATCAGATCGCTCTTGCCGTCTCCGTTGATGTCGCCGGTGGCGACAATTTTCCAGGCGGTGTTCGCTTCGGTATAGACGATTGCACCCGACTTCACCGCTGTAGGGCCGGACATCAGCATGAGGTAAACCTGGCCGTTGCTGCTGTTCCACCAGGCGAGATCTCTGACACCGTCGCCGTCAAAGTCCCCCTGGCCGACTATTGACCAGGCCGGGTTGGTTTCCTGCCAGAATTGAGCACCACTGGTGACTGTGCTGCCGTTGGTGGTCATGCCGTAGACCTTCCCGTCTCCCTGGTGGCGCCAGATGATGGAGGGGGTGACAGATTGCAGGCTGGCGGAACAGCTTGCCGTTGTGCCGCCGTTAAGTCCGGCACAGGTCCAGCCCCAGGGGCCGGATCCGGTTAGCGCAGATGCTGTGCCGCTTGAACAGAGGCTGGCGGTTGGCGCAACGGTAAAGCTGGCACCGTTACTGCTGCCACAGACTCCATCAGTCACAACTGCGGCAGCGCCTTTTCGAACGGTATGGTTGCCGCGATCGGCCACGTACAGATTACCGCTGCTGTCAACGGCGATGTCCTTGGGATTGGAAAAGCTGGCGGCAGTGCCGACTCCATCGGCTGATCCGTGGATGCGCGTACCGCCGATGGTGGTAACCACGCCATCAGGCGTAATCTTGCGGATCACCTGATTATCTGTGTCAGCCACATAGACAACCCCCGTACCATCAACTGCCACACCGGCCGGCCACCTGAATGCTGCGGCTGTTCCAACTCCATCACTGTATCCCATCGTTCCGCTGCCCGCGAGTGTTGTCACCACCCCTGTTGCGGTGACGATCTTGCGTATGGCATGATTGCCGTGATCGCAGACATAGACATTACTCCCATCGGGATCGACCGCCAGATCAAAAGGCACGCTGAAGCGTGCCGCAGAACCTGTGCCATTGACAAACCCTGGTGAGCCAGCAGCTCCGGCAAGGGTTGATACCACGCCTGAAGGGTTTATCTTGCGGATGGTGTTATTGTTCGTGTCAACCACATACAAGGTACCGGAAGCATCGACAGCAATCCCTTCAGGAGCGCCGAAACGGGCGTTCGTCCCGGTAGCATCAGTAGAACCGCCGATACCGGCCATTCCGGCCAAGGTGGTGACAACCCCCGCGCTCGTTATCTTGCGAATGGTATTGTTGCCGGTATCGGAAACGTACACTGTTCCGGCACTATCGGCAGTTATGCCCATCGGCCCAAAAAATCGCGCGGCGCTCCCTGTGCCATCAGTACTGCCATAGCTTCCCGGAGTGCCTGCCAGAGTGGTGACAACACCGGCAGCAGTGATCTTGCGAATAGAATGATCTGTTGAGTCTGCTACATATACATTTCCGGCTCCATCCGCAGTGACGCTGTAAGGATCTTCAAAGCGGGCGGCGCTGCCAGTCCCGTCAACACTGCTGCTGCGCCCCGCCAGACCGGCAAAAGTAGTTACGGCACCAGCCGGAGTAATCTTGCGGATAGTGCAGTTGGATGTGTCGGTAACATAAAGGTTGCCGATACTGTCTACCGTCACGCCGGAGGGGTTGTAAAACAGCGCCGCAGTTCCCGTTCCGTCCGTGCTTCCCGGGCGGCCTGCCGTGCCTGCCAGGGTGGTGACAACACCGGCACTCGTAATCTTGCGGATGTTGTTTGAACTGTAGTCGGTCACATATAGCGTGCCGCTGGTGTCAATTGCCAACGCTCGAGGCTCACTGAATCTGGCTGCCGTGCCGGTTCCATCGGCGTTTCCGGAGGAACCGGGTGACCCGGCAAATGTAGTGACGACACCCGCAGGTGTTATCTTGCGGATGGCGTGATTACCAGTATCGGCAACATAGACATTTCCGGCGCTGTCAACAGCAATTCCGCACGGTCCCTTGAAACGCGCCGCCACTCCGGTACCGTCCGTGCTGTCCTGCGAACCGGCCAGCCCGGCCAGAGTTGTCACAACACCTGCCGACGTGATCTTGCGGATGATGTGATTGTCGTAATCTGCCACATACAGGTTGCCGCTGCTGTCCACAGCAATACCGCGCGGCTCGTTCAACTTTGCAGAGGTTCCCGTCCCGTCATTGCTTCCGGAGCCGCCGCCACCCGCAAATGTCGTCACACTGCCCGACGGGGTTATCTTGCGGATGGAGTTGTTGGATGTGTCGGCAACAAACAGATTGCCGCTGCCGTCAACCACAAGCGCAAAGGGTTCAATGAAACGGGCAGCGCTGCCGTTACCATCGATACTGCCCTGACTGCCGGCAAGCCCGGCCATGGTCGTCACCTCGCCGCCGGTGGTTATCTTGCGAATCGAGTTGTTAGAACTGTCCGCAACATACAGAGTACCGGCACTGTCGACTGTGACACCGCGCGGAGAGTAGAACTGCGCTGCACTTCCGGTGCCGTCGATGCTCTTGTTTATGGCGCCGGCGGCACCGGCCAGGGTACTGAAGGTGAAGTCCCCGGCAATAGCAGCACTATTGCAACTGAGACAAGACATAAACAAGCAGGCTGTGGCGTAAAGAAATGTCTGTTTTCTCATAGGAAACTCCCCCCCTTAAGTATTCTGAAATTTTGAACGTTGGTCGATGACGCAAAATTCTGGCTCCCCACCGTCCGGGGGTTGACGGTTGATACCGTGATGCCGCCGGCCGCCGCGACCACTACCGTCGATGTCGTCGTCACACCTGTGCCGTACAGGTTGTCACGCCATTCGGTTTCACCCTGGATGTGCCAGGTGGTGTCCGCTTCGGTGTACAGCAGCGAGCCGCCCGCCACCGACAGCCCGTTCATCGGCATCAGCCAGACCTGTCCGGTCTGCCGGTTCCACCACAACAAATCGGCCTTGTTATCGCCGGTATAGTCTCCGATACTCACTATCTCCCAGTTCGTGTTCGCTTCGGTGCAGATCAGCGCACCGGTCGTGACTGCGGTCCCGTTGGTCTGCATGCCGTAGACCTGACCGGTTGTTCTGTTATGCCAGACGATATCTGCCTTGCCGTCGCCATCAAGGTCGCCAGCTCCGGCTATGCGCCAGTTTGTGTTTGATTCCGTATAGATGATTCTGGCGGTGGAAGCGTTTGTTCCGTTGGTCCGGCCAAGGGCTGTCTGACCGGTTGTACTGTTCCACCAGAGCAGATCTACCGAGCCGTTGGCGTCGAAATCGGCAGCGGAGACGATCTTCCAGGCCGTATTCGGTTCGGTATAGATTATGGCGCCGCCGGTTGTTGCGGTTCCGTTCATCAGCATGGCGTAGACCTGGCCGGTGCTGCTGTTCCACCAGATCAGATCGCTCTTGCCGTCTCCGTTGATGTCGCCGGTGGCGACAATTTTCCAGGCGGTGTTCGCTTCGGTATAGACGATTGCACCCGACTTCACCGCTGTAGGGCCGGACATCAGCATGAGGTAAACCTGGCCGTTGCTGCTGTTCCACCAGGCGAGATCTCTGACACCGTCGCCGTCAAAGTCCCCCTGGCCGACTATTGACCAGGCCGGGTTGGTTTCCTGCCAGAATTGAGCACCACTGGTGACTGTGCTGCCGTTGGTGGTCATGCCGTAGACCTTCCCGTCTCCCTGGTGGCGCCAGATGATGGAGGGAGTGGGAATGGGGGTTGGGGTTGCGGTGGATGCGACCAGAAAATCAAACATCTGTTCACGTGGTGTTGCGGATGAGGGCAGACTATGGTGAGTGCCGGTCGGATCTTTGTAGAGGGTCGTACTGCCACCATGAGTGTTCACAAATGACTCCCCGTAGGGCATCTCATCACACATGCTCCAGCCATGATCCAAAGCGTTACGCTGCGCCACACCGGAACCGCTGACTGCCGGGATACCTGATGGATTGGGATTTGTGGCCAGGTAGGCTGTGCAACTGGCCTGATCCTGCGCAACCGCCACCCCTGAAAGAGCGGCCAGCAGACAAATCAGAACTGCTGACAGAGTCAAGGCCCGCTTCACTCGCAGCGCTGTACCGGAGAAAACAACATGTGCGAAAGAGTGGATGTTAGTTATTTTAGGTATGAGAATCATACGTTTTCCTCCCGGTCATATTTAATTGGCGGAGAGCAGCTGTACCCCGTACGCAGGAATGGAAATCGGGAATACCGGTGTTGTCGTAACGGTATTCGTACTGTTATCACTGATCGTCTGCAGCTTCCAGGTACCTGAAAGCGCCTGGTTGCCGGTATTCACCGGTGTCCAGGAAGAAGCGGCATTGGCCGTGTTCACCACGAGGATGACCGGTGTGCCGTTGGCATCATTTCCGGCTAGTGCGAGCAGGCTGCTGTTGCCCGTTACCGTCGTGGCAAGCCGCTCCGGAGTTCCTGCCAGAGTCGACCACATCCGGAAAGCCAGAGCGGTGCGTTTGGCCGAGCCGGCGCCGGTGTAGAGCCCATAGTCTTCCGGTGTGTTGGCGTTCGGGTCGCTTCCGCGATAATGGAACAGGCGGTCGACCGGTGCGTCCTGCATCCTGATCCAGCCGGCCGTCAGCGTGGAAGCGCCGAGAGCGCCCGAGCGATACGCCTGGGCCTGCGTGAGGTTCGCCACCGCATTTGCATAGGTGTTCCACTCGGTGATATAGATCTTCGTAGAAGTGAAGCCTCGGCCATCAAGAGTCGATCGCAGTGAGGTCGCCAGCGATGACGGCTCATTGGCGTCGTTGGAATAGATATGGAACGAGATAAAGTCCAGCGGTGCGTTCGCTGTTTTGACCTGATCAAGGAACGTAAGAAGCCAGCCGGTACTGGCCGGAGCGGTCACCGCTCCCTGTGTGAAGCCGGGCCCGCCGATTCTGAGTGTCGGAAATGCCGCGCGCAGCGCCGCTGCAGTCTCGACATAGAGCGACATGAACTCGCTCTGGGAACGGTTCCAGAAACCGGTACTGTCCGGCTCGTTCCAGATTTCAACTTCGTTGATGGTGGCGTTGAATCCGCTCCACTGACCCTGGGTGTAGTGTTTCAGTATCTCTACTGCAGCCCTTTCCCAGTTCGAACGCTCGGTCGGAAGGGGTGGTTTGGTGAGTCCGGCACTGTCACCGAGCCTGAAGAACGGCTCGAATCCACCATTTACGACGGCTGCGAAATGCTGATCGCTTAACGTGAAATTGTAGCTGCCCGACGACGTCGGACTTTTGGTCCGGTCAAAATACATGGTCGACATGTCGAGCGGGCCGGGGTAAAGGGTCGGATTGGCGCTGGGAACTGAAGACGGGTAAATCAGAAAATCATGAGTGCGAACGGAACGGACGCCAATTTCCTTGTATCTGGCGGTGAAATCTCCGCTCACCGAACTGCTTGCGGCAAGCGGCCCGGCGTTCTCTCCCAGGAGCGGCTTGATCGTCGCGCCGGTTCCTGCGCCGATCTGGACCGACGCTGCAGTGGTTGTCGTCACCCCTTTCCCGTACAGGTTGTCCCGCCATTCCGTCTCACCCTGGATATGCCAGGTGGTATCCGGTTCGGTCCAGAGCAGGGAACCTCCCGGCGCAACCGACAGTCCGTTCATCGGCATAACATAGAGCTGGCCGGTCTGCTGGTTCCACCAGAGCAGGTCGGCCTTGTTGTCGCCGTTGTAATTGCCGACGCTGACTATCTGCCAGTTAGTGTTCGCTTCGGTATACATCATTGCGCCGTTCGTAACCGACGAGCCGTTGGTCTGCATGCCATAGACCTGACCGGTCGATCTGTTGTGCCAGATGATATCAGCCTTGCCGTCGCCATCAAGATCACCCGCACCGGCTATGCGCCAGTTTGTGTTCGGTTCGGTCCAGATGATTCCGGCGGAGGATGCGCTGGTTCCGTTGGTCCGGCCAAGGGCTGTCTGACCGGTTGAGCTGTTCCACCAGAGCAGTTCGACCGAGCCGTTGGCGTCGAAGTCGGCAGCGGAGACGATCTTCCAGGCCGTGTTCGGTTCGGTATAGATTATGGCGCCTCCGGTTGTTGAGGTTCCGTTCATCAGCATGGCGTAGACCTGGCCGGTACTGCTGTTCCACCAGATCAGGTCGGATCTGGCGTCACCGTTTATGTCGCCGGCAGCAACGATACGCCAGGAGGTGTTCGGTTCGGTGTAGGCGATTGCGGCCGATTTGACCGCCGTGGGGCTGGACATCAGCATGATGTAGACCTGGCCGGTGCTGCTGTTCCACCAGACGAGATCCCGGATTCCGTCGCCGTCAAAGTCCCCCTGTCCTACGATCGACCAGGCCGGGTTCGTTTCCTGCCAGAATTGGTTGCCGCCGGTGATACCGCTGCCGTCAGTGGTCATGCCGTAGACTTTGCCATCCCCCTGATGGCGCCAGATGATGGAGGGAGTGGGAGGGGGCGGGGAAATCGAAGGGCCTGATGCTGTGTTGCAGCCGGCATGAACCGCGTTGATGCCGATTGCTGCTGTGCTGCTGTCGGAGAGCGCCGTGCAGGCAAACTGTTCGGCCGACGCCGGCAGGGTGAAGAACAACAGCATAACGGTGGATAATAAAGCGGTACCGAAATGGTTCATGGTTTCACCTCTTTTCAGAATTCCTGATCCGGCAGGCAAACGATTTGGAATATATTTTGCGCAAATTAATGACATTGCGATCAGGTTTGGTGCCAAGTTTTTTTATACTGCACGTGGATATGTATTGGCTCATTGCCTTCATTTGCATAAAGGGAAAGCCGCCAGCCGAATATCAACAGAATTGTAGGCATACCCACTGCCAGGCTACGCGAAAGCAGTTACTTCAACGGGTCGCTTCTCTGCAAAACCGTGCCGATGCATCTTGATTCGCTCAATTTCGTGCATGGTCTCTGCCAACATGTAACTCTCACCGCATGACGGGCATGACAGCACAGGAATATCCTCGATTATCAGAAGAGTTTTCTTCTTGCCAAAACTTCTGGTTACATGCTTGGTGGTTACACCGTTTTTTCCGCAGATGTCACAAACCATGACCCGCCTCCCTCTCGCGCTGATAATGCGAATCTTTATCAGGTGTTCGGGTAACTAATGACACTACAGGATGCCCGGAGGCATTCTGAACAGCGCGAAGATCTGCGCATATGGATGAGAGATTGCCGTTGAACCTCATTGTATGTTCCATACGGGCGTTTCGCACTTCTCTTCTACGATCGGGTCTAGCATGGCTCCACCTCCAATATTTCTTCCGGTGATGTGAGTTCGGGTAAGGCTTCTTCAAATGACACGCGATGGTTTTTCAGATTTATCCACGCCTTACGGTCATCATATTCAATAAAATCATGTAAACTCATCAGCTATTCCAATCTGATCAAAAAATGCCCACCGGGATCACCATCGCCCGCGTGGGCAACGGTGAATCAGTTGCCCATCCTACGAGCCTGTGGGAACGATAAACGTACCCGGCACTGTTTACGCCAATACCTTAGCCATTTGTATGTCGCTACGGATAAGATCATTTACAATCTTCGATATATCCGACCGTTTCTTTTTTGCAAGTTTTTCCACAAAAACAAGATTCTCCGGTTCAAGATAAATCGGTATGTTCAAGGTCACATCGGGGCGGTAAAATTTGCCCCGTTCCGCTTTCGAGAAATCATATTCCTTTTTCATCTTCATAACTCCTCATATTGTGTGGTTTCTTTGGCGACTGCTTTCCGAGCCGAAAATATACGAATGATTGCTGTCATCTCCGATTCCTCCTTGAAAGTATGACATACTGTCAAAAGAATTCCACGGGAATCGATGCCGACTGTAATCCAACGTTCTTCATCAGTACTATGCTCGTCGTCATACATTACCAGCATGTTCGGATCAAGAAAAACAGCCGCTGCACGCTCAAAACTCACTGCGTGCTTATGAAGATTGGTTATTGCTTTCTGGTTGTCCCATTCAAAATTGTAATGCATGCCAGACCTCTGACAAATGTAAACTTACCTTTAACCCAAAACAAAGTTTGTCAGCGTAGGCAGGGTGTTATTGCCCACCGGTTTTGGCATCGTTCCGTGTGGGCAACGGTGAATCAGTTGCCCACCCTACCAGGCTCGTTACGCAGCTCCCGCTGCTCAACGCAATGGCACGACAACAAGCTCCTGCTTGGCGTCTGTCTCTGCAAGCAGAAGCTTGCAAGGCCGGTGCGTTACCAAGCAAGAGCTTGGTAACGAGAAGAACCGATATCGCCAATCAAGCGGCAATAGCCATTATCTCAGCAAATGAATCATTTTCAGGAATTGCCAGATTATCCTCGCGAAGTCCTTGCAGATGAAAGCGGATAGCCTCGTACATGTTGGTTTCGGCATCTTCGCGAGTTTTCCCTGTTGCCACGCAACCGGGAAGATCGGGAGAATAAGCTGAATAATTGGTTTCGGATTTTTCAATAACTACAAGAAAACGATGCATGGAATTACTCCTGTTCTTTGAGTTGCGCCTGTTTGAGGATGCTGTTGTGGGTGCCGAAAGCAAGTTCATCGCCCGGATGCCCGGCTATTGTGACCCGACCCGGCTTTAGCGGGTGTTTAAACTGGCGGTGGCTCCCCTTGGTGGCGACCAGATACCAGCCGTCCTGTTCGATCTGTCTGATTATATCTCTTATTTTTGTTGGCATTCAAAATACCTTGTCGCAATCGTCTGAACCACAATTCGCAGGATTAAAGGATTTACCTGATTATAATCCTGCCAATCCTTTAATCCAATAAATCCCGGTTCAGACAAATAATCAAAGGGTCAAAGAGCCTACTGTCCGCCACGAACGGGCCAGACATAGTAGTAGTAAGCCTTATGGTTGTTGAACACGCTGCCACTGCTCATATTGACGCTCCATGCGAGGTTCGTGTAGCTGGCGTCGGCACTACTGGACCAGTAGTAGCTCGCCTGAACCTCATGAAATCCGTTGGCGTTATACCACTGCGCAGGGCTGTTCCCGCCCCGCTTCGCGAAGAGCTCCAACTCTTCTTTTGAAGGCAGACGCCAATCGCTGTAACCGCCGTAGTTCAGAGTTTTCACCCAATCCATTGCATCCTGCCATTTCATACGAGAACCAGCAATATTGCCGTTTCTCACCCACATCAGACCAGTCTGAGTATCCGTGTATAGCAGGCGGTCGCGCTCTGCCGCTGCTGCTGCCGCTTCTCTCCGCTTGCGCTCCGCCACAGTCATAAACTCCCCATTCACCAACTGCAGCAGATTCCCATCCGCATCACTCCCCACCCCGTCATTAACCATAGCCACCCGCACCGGTTCACTGCTGCCTGTTCGCATTGTAGCTTCCGCCCGCACCAAACCATTCGTATACTGCTGCTTGAACTGTTTAGCCTTGTCACGCGGCAGCGCAAGCGTCCCCTCCACCGAGAGCTTCACCAACGGTGAACTGCTGCTGATGCTGACCGGAAACAGCTCCTTATCCGGATCATACATGCCAATCGTCAATTTTAGCGATTGCGGAGAAACCGGATACTCCTTGGCGGCGATGGCGGCGATGCGCTCGCGGAAAGGTTTAATGGCCTCTTCGCGGCTGGCGGATATACGCCGTTTCATCGCACTGATTTCAGAATTGTGCTCCGATTCCGCCTGATCAACCCCTTTATCGTACAGCTCTTTTTCAGCCCGTTGCGCGTTGCCACCCACCGCTTTGGCCTCAGCCAGTCGCTGCTGGTAATCCGCTTCGGCCTTTTTGACTCTGGCCTGGTATTCGGCTTCTCGTTCAAACTCCATGTCACGAGGGGCTATAACCGGCTTTGCCACGTTAATTACGGTCGGTTTCTTTTTCAACTCCAGCATCCGCTTGTCGTATTCCGCCTTGTGACGGTTTTTCTTTTCAAGCAGGCGGCGATCAGCCCCGGCATTCTGGCGGGCCAGTTCGGCGTCAAAGTCACGGTTGATCCCGGTTATCTCGGAATCGGCCTTGCGGATGTCCGCAACCGCAGCTTCGAGGCTGGAACTCGCGGTAAAAGCTTCCAGTGCCTTCTTGCGCTTCTCCTCACCCAGACGGCGCAGTTCGGCGTTTTTGCGTTCTTCCTCAGCCTTCTGTTTCTGCTGCTCCTGCTCCAGACGGGTAAATTCGGTCGCTTTGCGGGCTTCGGCTTCCTGCAGCCGTTCCTGATTTCTGCGGGCTTCTTCCTGTATGCGCTGGCGCTCCAATTCACGGTTTTTCAGGTCGGCTGCGGCCTGCTCATCACGGCGCAGTTGGTCTTCCCGCTCTTTCTGTTTTTGTTCTTCTATCTTTTGCAGTGCCTGTTTCTTCTTCAGGTCCAGCTCTGCCGCCTGACGCGCTCTTTCGTTGCCCGCATTGGCAGCGGCAGCCATCATGGCTTCGTCATCGGCGATCTGTTTTTTGAGTTTGTCACCTTCCGCCCGTTGCCGCTCAAGCCCCTGGCGGTCCCGATCTATCTTGGCCTGCTGCTCGGCCAGTTTGTAATCGTTGGAGGGGACAAAGACGTAATCCCCATTGCCGGACAGCGTCCCAAAGGCTGGTGTCTGGGTCTTGCCCTGCCCCTTGGAGTCGCCGAAGACTTTCTCCTTGAGGATGGCCTGAATCTCGTTGGCGGTGATAAAGTCACCGGCGGCCTCCAGCGCCTCAATCAGTCTGCCGGTAAAGACGGAATGTCCTTTGGGGCCGCCGTCCAGAACCTCTTCACCTTTACCACCGGCTGTCAGCACCTGGCGGACGTTTTCTCTGGTGATCTCCTTCAGGTAGGAAAGGTCGCGACGGCTCTTTTTGTCAACAGCGCGGGTGGATGCCAGCAGTCCGCCATAGCAGGCGTCCATGACATAGAAGACATGCTTGGCGGGTAGTTTGGTGGAAATAGTGTCGCGCAGTTCGGTCATGGTCAGGTTTTTTCGGATCTTGCCGATTTCACCATCATAGGGAATCAGGTAGCCGATTTCCTTCCCTTGCGCTCCCTGTTCCTGATCGCCATGACCGGCCCAGAACAGAAACAGCGAATCCTGATCACCCATAATGGCGGGAAGCTCTTCGGTGAGTACTTCGAGGATGCGGTCTTTGGTGGCTTCCTGGTTATAGAGGTGGATGATCTTGTCAAAGCGGAAGTTTTTGCTCAATACATCCTCAACACCCTTGGCATCATGGACGGCATTTTTGAGCTGACGGTCACGCGGCAGAAACTTGTAGCTGTCAATCCCGATCACAACGGCATAGCTCTTGTTGTACAGATTCACCTCGGCGCTCTGGCCGGTGGCAGGGTCTTTGGCGACGACACGCAGGCCGCGGGTTTCGGCGGCTGCGTGGGAAACAGTTGCAAAGGCAAGCAGCATGGTGATTAACAGACATAAACTGCGCATGAATTACCTCCAAAAATGGACCCGGTGCGCACGGCGCACCCTGTTTTTGCCGGGATATAAGTACGTTTGGAAGACGCATCATCGGCAGCACCAACATCAGTCCAACGCCACGACAAAACCTTCCTTGATCAGCTTGTCAGACGAAAATTTCCGTACCCGCTCCGCTTCTTTCAGCGATACGTAATTCCCGGCGTGAACGCGGTAGAAGCGCTCACCTTTGACAATTGCTTCACGGATAATGGTAAAGACAAACCGTTTCCTCATATCATCCGCTACGATCCGGGCATTTTCAAGGCTGGCGCAGGATCCCACCTGGATGGCGAATGAACCTGTATCGTAACTCAGAGGAGCACGATAGGCCGTTTTCCCTTTCAGAACCCTGTCAAGATACCCCAGTGCTTCAATCTGAACCCGTGCAACTCCGCTTTTTACGACGCCGAGAACTCTGGCCGCCGAATAGGAAAGGTCAATGATCCGCCCATCTACAAAAGGGCCACGATCATTGACCCGGACAACAATTTCGCGACCGTTGTTCCTGTTGTGGACCTTGACATACACGCCAAGAGGCAGAGTCTTGTGAGCTGCGGTCATGGCGTGCATGTTGTATATCTCTCCACTGCTCGTTTCCTTGCCGTGAAAATCATTGCCGTACCAACTGGCGGCGCCCTCCTGCACAAAACCCGCATGGCTGGAAAGCGGCTGATAGTGTTTGCCGTTCTTTGCATACGGCGCACTCCCCCGTTTCGCCCTTGCCGAATCGGGATTGTAGGCGTGCGCTTGATAAGCGTTGTGCAGGCCAAAAGTAATTACGGCGCAGAACATGGCCATGATCACTCTATGCATGCGTACTTTTCCCGATGGCATATATTTTTTTCATGCAATGCACTCTTTCAGGGGTCTGATATACGTAAGGAGTTTCGATCAGGACGACGGGCACCTCCATCGGGCGCGTCGTCGCGGCAAACTATACGTATCATATCAGAAAAAGTAAATATGTTTGGACTGTTCGATATCCTTGAGTTATTTTTGCTTATACGAGATAGTTGTTGTCAGGCGAACGGCAAAACATATTACTTCCAAACCCCTCTAAATCTCCCCTTGTCAGGGGAGACTTCAAAGCCCGCTGTAAGCTGCTTCCCCCCTGACAAGGGGGGACCTGGAGTTTGGACATTTTCAAGGTTATAAAAAGTCCCCCCGCCCCTTGCGGGAG
>JBAXVG010000091.1:0-14429 GCA_037129255.1 Desulfuromonadales bacterium
GTGCCCCTGCGAATTTCTCACTACGGTATTGTACCATTCACACGTTATAAGCCTTCGTTCTTTCGTGTAATTTCGATTGGTGGCAACAACATACTTTGACGACCCACTGACGAGTTGGCTGATGGTATTCTGAATAACAGGGAGATCCTCCTCAAAAATCATCTGTAAATCCATAATCGGCTTTCCAAGCGTTTCAAGAGATGTCCATCCGAAAATTTTTTCAGCTTCACCGGCCCACCGAGTCACTACAAAGTTGGAATCCCATTCAACCGTTGCCATTGGCGAATTATCGACATGGAAGTTCAACTGCTGCTTGCTTTCCTGCAACTGTGAAAGTGACTCATTCAACCGTTTTTGCGCCAGCCCCATTTTTCCAAACAATTGAGTCAGATGCGAAAAAAACTTCATCAGGTTTTGTGTCTGATATTCAGAAAATATGGGCACTTTTTTCAGCGCTTCAAGGTAGGACTCTTTTTCAAAACCACATTCTTCCGCCTGTCTGATAAAATACTCTCTGTCAGGTGGCTCAAAGAAAAACTGGCCGGTAAAAAAATTGGCGATATGTTCACCTTCAATTACGAGAGGAACGGCAACATCGACCAGACCGTTTTTGCATTTATACACATTGTAATACTCCCCGGACCGTAACTGACCGGCGAGAATAGTGTCGCTTTCCCGGCATCGCTGTGCCGTTAACGGATTGATTCTGTGAAAACAGGTACAGATATCCTGCCATCCGGTCGCTATGAGGATATTTCCTTCCAGATCAAGTATTGCAGTTACAGCACCGCTCTGTGCCGTGAAGCTCTCACAGAGTCCCTTTAATTCATCAATGTCTACAAGTTCGGATAATTGCATGTGACATGCCTCCATGAATATTCTTCGAGGTAAGAAGAAATTATTACAAATGGTAGCACATCGTTCAGGTATTGCAATATGTGGGAGGGAGATTTGTTGAGAGGTCTGGTTTCAGAGTCTAACCCATCTTCCGGACTGCATCTTCCAGGGTGGACAGCTTGTACGGTTTTTGAATAAATCCGGCCAGCCCTTTGCCGACGAACTTCTGAGTGACTTCCTGCTCATTATAGCCACTGGACATGATGACTTTGACGTCAGGTCTGATCTGCCGCAGCTCACGGAAACACTGCTCACCGTCCATGTGCGGCATGGTGAGATCCAGAATGATAAAGCTGATATCGGGGTTTTGTTTGAATTGCTTTACCCCCTCGCGGCCGTCATCAGCGGTTATGACGGTAAAGCCGAGCTCCCTGAGCATTTCAGCTCCGATGCCGCGCACCGTTTCTTCGTCATCTACCAGCAATACCCTGCCTTCACCCTTCCAGTCGTTATGCGGGCCGGCGCCGTTGAAAATTTCTGCAGGTCTGCTGGATGCGGGAAGCAGGATTTTAAAGGTGGTGCCCCGTGTCGGTTCACTGTAGACTTTTATGGCGCCTTTGTGCCCGCGGACAATACCGAGAACCGCTGCCATCCCAAGGCCTCGTCCGGTGAATTTGGTGGTGAAGAATGGATCGAAGAGTCTGCCCAGGGTTTCTTTATCCATACCGCAACCGGTGTCGGCTATCTCCAGGTAGACGTAGAGACCTGCGCTGATATTCTCATCGAGCCACACCCCTTTGAGATAGCTCTGGTCGCAGTCCATACAACCGGTAGTGATGGCGATGACGCCGCTCTTGTCACCGATGGCCTCGGAGGCGTTGATGACCAGATTCATGATGATCTGGCGCATCTGCGTGGGATCAGCCTCAATCGTGGGAAGGTGTTGATGCGGATTAAGGCGCAGTACCGCCTTTTTGGAGATGGAGACTCCCAGCATGTGCAGCATTTCTTCCAGCAGTATGTTCAGGTCAATATTCTCAAGGACAAATTTCCCTTTGCCGGAGTAGGCCAGCATCTGTTTGGCCAGGTCGGTGGCCCGTGCCGATGCCTGTTCGATGCGATGCAGATTTTCGACGGCGGGAGATTCCTTGTTGATTCTCATCAGGGCCAGATCAGCATTACCCATAATAGCCATCAGGATGTTGTTGAAATCGTGGGCGATTCCGCCGGCCAGAACGCCGAGGCTTTCCAGCTTCTGGGTATGGAGAAGCTGCTGTTCGAGTTTTATGCGTTGTTCCTCAGCACATTTACGCTCGGTCAAATCAATGTCCAGACAGAAAAGCTCCGGTGGTCTGCCGCTTGGATTGAGCAGCGCATGGCTGGAGAATACCGGCACACGGGAACCGTCTTTACGCTTCAGAAGAAGTTCGCCTGCGGGAATAACCTCACCGCTCTCAATCATCTGCTGTATTGCTCCGGTGACCCCTTCTCTCATTTCCTCCGGGATGATGAGATCCAGCAGATTTGCTCCCAACGCCTCTTCCGAACTGTAGCCATACAGTAATTCCGATGCCCTGTTCCAGAAAAGCACCGTACCGTCGAGCGCATAGCCTTGAGCCGCCACACTCGGAATATTCTCCATCAACGTGCGGAAACGCGACTCACTTTCCGTTAATGCTGCTTCCGCCAGTTTGCGCTCGGTAATATCAATGGTGTAGCCTGCCAAAAGTGAACGTTCCCCCTGCACCAGCGGGAACTTGATGGTAGTGTAGTTGCGCCCGTTCAGATCCTCATCTATTTTAAGAACCTCCCCCCTGGCAATGACAGCCCGGTCGTCGGCATCTATTTTTGCAGCGAATTCAGCCGGAAACAGTTCCGCCATCAATTTGCCCATCATGTCTGATCCGGCAATGCCGACCATCTCCTCAAAATTATCACTGGCCTGCAGTACGCGGCTACCGATCGGAGTCACTTCTTTGATGTAGACATACACCGGTGAGTTTTTCATGAACAGGGTGAGGATCTCTTCACGATTCCGCAGCGCCTCTTCAGCTGTTTTGCGGGATTTGATAACTCTCCACATCCATAGGATAATGCTCGCGAGGATGACCGTCGCGATGGTAATCAAAACAAGATATTTCTTATACACATCAGGAACAGTGTCAGGTTTATTGATAATAATTCTTTCTGGCGGCAGCGATTTTTCCGAAATACGGAACCGTTCCATGACTCGATAGTCGAAAATATATTTGTTCGGGCTATCCAGCAGTACCGGAATTGAACTGATATTTTTCCCCTTGAGGAGATCTACGACCATTCCGGCTGCAACTGCCCCATGGTGATATCCGCTGACAACGTGCCCACCCAGTGCGCCGAAGCCCATGCGACTGTCCGTCAGGACAAATACCGGAACTGCTGATCGGGAGGTGATAAGCGGAGTGCTCTCGGAAAGGGGATGGGAAACACCATTTTTATCTACGAAATGTTGCACAAGCAGTACGATGCTGTCTTCTTTCAGCCTGGAGAGTGTAGTGCCAAGTTCGTCAAGGGTCATATCGCCAAGAGAAATAAATTGGATACCCGGTTTTTTGGGCAACAAGTCGCGGAGCTTTTCAATGGCGGAACGGTGAGCCTGGCCGGTTGTAGTGTCGTCAGTAACAACAACAATGTTTTTTGTTTCCGGCCGTATTGTAAGTGCAATGTTGATGGTACCAAGATAGTCGGTATTCTCGCTGGTTCCTGTTATGTCATTCCGTCCGTCAAGCATATTCCTGTCAAAATCATTGATTGAAGAGAATACCACCGGAACTCCCGGAAAAAGTCTGTCCCTGTATATTCTGATGAAATCGAGCGCGTCATTATCGCAGGCAAGAACGGCATCAAAGTGGATATTCCGATATCCCTCCTCAAGCATCATGTGCAGTTTTTTAAAATACTCGTCACTGCGTTTGATCCGCTTCATGTCCATAAAACGGACAGAGGAGTCAATGGTAAGCCCTGAATTGCCAAAGGTTTCACTGATTCCCTGCAGCATCTTATCTGTCCAGCTGTAGCCGGGACTGAAAGAATTTAGGACAAGCACACGCTTTGGTTCAGGAGCAGAGGAGAGAGCCGCACCGGGACCGGCCAGCAGAGAGACGATGAGTGTCAGAAACAGTATCAGGTATTTATGCAGGCTCATATATCCAGGTACACTATCAGCGCCAGAAAATGGGTATTCTACTGTTCTCTATCATATCACCCGGACAAAAATATGTCAGATACAATTTTTCTCTGTTTTCAGAAAATATGGTCAAAGCTCATGCCTGTTTTAATGTCGACATATCATCAAAGTCCGTGCAGGTGCCATGCAAACACCATTTATCAATCATCGCGGCCAAATCTTCCTTCTTCAGCGGTTTTGCCAGATAATCGTCCATGCCGGCCTGCAGACATATGTCCCGGTCACCGATCATAGCGTTGGCAGTCACAGCAATAACCGGTACAGCATGGTTTTTGACAGATGAGTCCGGATTTCTGATTATGGCGGCCGCCTCGTACCCATCCATCTTCGGCATCATGCAATCCATCAGAACCAGATCATAGTTGATCAGTTCCAGGGCACGCACTGCTTCCAATCCATTTGCGACGACATCCGCCTTATAACCGAGGCAGTTGAGCATCTTCTGAGCGACTTTCTGGTTGATGGCATTGTCTTCAGCCAGCAGAATACGGATGCTCTGCTCTGCATATTCCGCTACGGTGTGGCGGGTGATGATCCCCTGCGACTGTAGCTCCGGATCAGGAACCATAGTCCGCCCCAACAGCAGTGCAATGCAGCTGTGCAGTTGAGCCTGACGTACCGGTTTGACCAGATATCCGTCAAAACCTATCTGTCTGAGTGTGGCGGCGTCCCCCCGCTGGCCTGCTCCGGTCAGCATGATCATTATCGTTGACTTCAGGAGCGGTTGGTTCTTGATCCTGCGGCCAAGTTCACTACCATCCATACTGAGTAATTTTTCATCCATCAAAACCACGCGGTGGGGTTCATTTCGTTTAGCTGCTTCCAGCAGAAGAACCAGAGCCTCTTCACCGTCTTTTGCCGTTTCATACCTGCACTCCCATTGGTTGAGTAAAATTGACAACAGATTGCAATTTGTAGCACTGCCGGTTACCAGGAGTACAGAAGTGCCACTGATATCGGCGTGGCACGGTACAATAGCTGAGTCTGGTGCTGCAGGGGGACTTACTCCGGGCAGTTTCTCAAATACAGCGGTAAACCAGAAGGTGGAGCCGCTGCCACCTGCACTGGTAACACCTATTTCGCCCCCCATCAGTTCGGCAAGCTGTCTGCTGATAGCCAACCCCAGTCCGGCACCCTCGTAATGACGGGATGATGAGCTGTCCGCCTGAGTGAATGGAGCAAAGATTACATCCTGGAGTTCGGCAGATATTCCGATCCCGGTGTCGTGCACCTCAAACAGAATAGTCATCGAATCGTCCTGTTCGGAAACAAAGTTTACATTGACCAGAACCTCTCCCGTATGCGTGAACTTGATGGCGTTACTGATCAGGTTGGCGAGAACCTGACGTACCCGCCCCGGGTCCCCTTTCAGGGACATCGGCACCAGAGGATCAATAAGACAGAAAAGATCGAGCCCTTTGTCTGCCGCCCTCAGGGCCAGCAGCTCTGCGGTCTCTTCTACCGAGTTGCGCAGATCAAATTCGATCCTTTCCAGATTAAGTTTTCCCGCCTCGATTTTTGAAAAGTCCAGAATTTCATTGATCAGGCCCAGCAGATGCTCGCCGCTTTTGCGGACTATTTCGGCAAAGTCCCTTTGCTCAGGGGTAAGATCAGTGTCAAGAAGCAGGCTGGTCATGCCGATCACACCGTTCATGGGGGTACGGATTTCATGGCTCATGGTGGAGAGGAAGTAGCTTTTTGCCTCTGTAGCTTTTTCAGCGTTTTCCTTGGCAAACTGAAGATCATCCAGGGTCAGCTTGAGTTGGGTAATGTTTTCGTGTGAAATTACCGCATAATTGACACCGGAAACGGTAAACTTGTTAATTCTGCAGAGAAACCAGCGATTGGTATCAGGCGAATGGCAGGGGTACTCCTTTATGAATGCGGACAGTGTGCCATCAATCACTCCTTTAACCGCTTCAGCAACATCATCAAAAGATTCCCCGTTGTCACATGTTGCCTGACATGCCTCCAGGTAACTGGCCCCAACACCACAGGTACCTTCCACGGCACAGTTTTCAGCTGCGAAAAGGTCCCAGGCACTGTTGGTGATTATGATGTTACATTGGGAGTCGATCACACAGATATGGGCACTCAGGCCATCGAGTGTTGCCCGGATAAAGTACTCCCGTTCATGCAGAAGATCTGCGACCGCTGCAGATTCCTGTTCACGCTGCAACACTTTCTCCTGCAGAGTGTTAAATGCCTGTGCAAGCGGTCCCAGTTCATCAGTGCGAGTGGCGTCAAGCATCACTTTGTGGTCTGCGTCTGATACCGTTATTTCTTTGATCTGTTCCGTAAATATGTTCAACGGTCTTATGATTGATGTTCCGATTTTGAGAACAAGGGCAAAGGAAGCAAACAGTGCCAGCACCATCCCTGGCAGAAACGTATTCCTGAAGAGTTTAACCGATTGAAACGCCTCATCTGCCGGAATGTTGGCTCCCATAATCCAGCCGGTGGTTCTCAGTAGCTTGAAGGAGGTAAGAACATGCACTCCTTTTGAGTTTATTGTCTCTCCCGAGATATCACCTTCCATCAGGGTTCTGTCAAAAAGCTTGTTTTCCCCCGGTCCGGGGCTCACCTTCATGATGCGCGAACGGTCAGGATGCATAATCATGGTACGATTCCGGGCTATGAGGTAGAGGTATCCTCCCTTACCGAGCCTTGTATCCTGATGGGAATGCACCAGCCCCCCATCTTTATAAAGATCAACTCTGCCGCAGAGCACCCCGGTAACTGCCCCGGCAGCATCCCGAAGTGGCGCGGTCATCATAAACGCCGGTTCTTTACTGGTTATGGCGACAAAAGGCTCAGAAATATACGGCCTGCCGCTGCTGACGGTTTTTGTGAAATAGTCCCTGAAAGCACGTGACTGGCCACTTACGAAAGTGCTACGTGGATACTCGACAATGATTACGCCATTTTTATCGAGTATGAATAAGCGGGCATTGAAATAAGGATGCAGTTCCACGCGAGAGTTGAGCCATTTCTGCGCAGACTCTTGGGATGTCGTGATATTTGGGGGGGCCTGTTCTGATGCTTTGATCAGCTCTTTATGGCTTTTTGTAATTTCCTCGTCAATTTCACGGACTGCAATGGTCACTGCATCCGATAACCTGGATAGAACCTCTTCGCGCGTTGTATACTTGAAATAGAAGTATGTAGTTATGGCAACGATTGACAGCACCGAGGTTATAAAAACAGCAGTGGAAATCAGTAACCTGCTTCTGATACTGGAAAAATTCATATATCCCCGATTTGAAAACAAATGTGCTTATAATTTGAACTGTCTCACCAACCGCTGCAGCTCTTCGGCATTGCCGCTCAGCATTGACGCAGCGGAAGCGGATTGATGCGCACCGCGAGAGGTCTGCTGGACAACCTCGGTGATCTGGTGCATGTTGCTGGATATCTCGCCGGTCGTGGCGGTCTGTTCCTCTGCGGCGGTGGCTACCTGGTTAATCTGCATTGCCACATCGTTTACCTGCTGAAGGATGTCTTTAAGCGCGTCGCCTGACCTGGCGGCTTCTACTGTTCCGGCCTCAACCTGCTGGACTCCCTGCTCCATGGCAGCCACCGCATCCCTGGTCTCTTTCTGGATGGCTTTGATCATTGTACCGATTTCACGGGTTGCCCGGGTGGTTCTCTCTGCCAGTGCCCTGACTTCATCGGCGACAACCGCAAAGCCTCTCCCCTGTTCACCGGCACGGGCTGCTTCGATGGCGGCATTGAGCGCCAGCAGGTTGGTCTGGTCGGCAATGTCTTCGATGGTGCCGATGATGGCTCCGATCTGGTCGCTGCGCGCTCCCAGGCTTTCCACTGTTTTGGCAGACTCCTGCACTTTTTCAGCAATCTGACCCATTACCATGACCGTCCTCTCTACGACCCCGGCACCGTTATGAGCAGTCCGGGAGGCACGCTGAGCCCCTTCGGCGGCCATCTGACAGTTCTGGGCAATATCTCCGGAGGTTGCTGACATCTCCTCACCTGCAGTCGCAACGGTAGCGGCCTGTGCTGCGACCTCTTCCGAGCCGGTGGCGATCTGATCCGCAGTAGCGTTCAATTGGCTGGCGGCAGAAGATACTTGTGAAGAGGTGCTGGCGATCTGACTGATCATATTGCGCAGTTTTTCAATAAACAGATTGAAGTATTTGCTTACATCAGCCAGTTCATCCCTGGTTGTGTCATCCAGGCGTTTGGTCAGGTCGCCTTCGCCCTGGGATATATCCATCAGCATCAGACGCAGGGCATCCACCGGCTTCATAATGGTGCGCATCAGCCAGGTAGCCAGACCTGCCTGGAGCAGGATGCCGATCAGTCCGATTATCAGGGCTTCGATAAGTGCCGCTTTTCGCTCGGCATCGAACTCCTCATCCGCTTTCTTGGCCTCTTTGGCAATTGACTCGTCAATTTTCAGCATATTCTCTCGCACATTTTTGACTTGCTTGTCAGTGGCTTCATCAAGGTCTTTAATCTCTTTCGTAATGGCGTCGGTCGTTTTCAGTAACGGCAGCGTCTTTGTCTCAAAAATAGTAACGATTTCGTTAGCTGCTTTCCTTGCAGACTCTGCCCACTCTTTTTCCTCTTTGGTATCCGCTGCCTTTGCCACTTCTTCAATTCTTTTCAGGTTTCGTTCTTTAGTTGTAGCCCACTCTTTGGCAGTTGCTTCTAAATCTCGATTGATAACCGCATCAGCTATGACAGCATACATTGATAAGCCTACCCGGGAACCGTTTGATGCCAGCAGGGCATCGGCGGAGCGTTTGGCGCCTTCGTCTTGCATTTTTCCCAGCCTGGAAATACTGCGGTATTCCATGCCCACAATTCCAATCACGGTAAGCAGTACGATGATGACGTTGACGATGATTTTTGATCTGATGGTTGCCATGTTGTTATTCCCTCCGTTATGATCTGATTTCAGTCAAATACATTTTCCCGGCTGCATTCAGGCAACTGATTGTTATGTGCTGATAACACGAGTAAAGGCCAGCAGCCTGCTGCTCTCCGGAATCCTCGTAGAACTGACTTCTACATTAATCAGAGTTCCGTCGGCTGTTCGCTGACGTGTTTCAAAACGATCATAGCCGTGTTCAAGAATTTTCTGAACGTGCAGTCTGATTTCTTCCGGGTCCTCATCTGCTTCAATGCCGCTTATACTCATGCCTGTCAGTGTCTCACGGCTATACCCGTAAATCTCACATGCTTTTTCATTCACCTCGATAATCTTTCCGTGTTCGTCGACCATCCAGAACGCATCAAGCGTTGTGTTCGCGAGCGCTCTAAACTGGGCTGCCAATACATCAAGCTGTTTTTCGGCATTTTTTCGGTCTGTTATATCTATTGCGTATCCGGCAAGATATCGAACCCCGCCCCGCTCAAACGGAAACTTGATGGTAGTAAAATACTTGCCATCAAATTCCTCTTCCAATTCAAGGCGTTTGCCGGATGCCAGGACCGCTTTATCGTCATGAATTATTTTATCGGCAAATTCTTGTGGAAACAGCTCAGACATATCTTTACCGAGGAGCTGGTGCAGCGGTTTGCCGAGCAATGTTTCATAGTTTTTACTGGCTTGAATAAATCTCAGATTCTCATCCTTGATGAATGTGTAGACGGGACTGTTATCTACGAACAGGCGAAACATCTCTTCATTTTCCTTGAGAGCAACTTCCATCATTTTACGAGTGGTAATGTCCTGAACCACCAGATGCAGAAAATAGTTACCATTCTGAATGAAGCGGGACATGGTGCAACTGAGCCATACATCCTTACCAAAGGTTGTCAGAAGGTGAAAATCTCCGTTTCGTTCCTGCCCGGTTTGCATGACCTCCTGAGCCATAATCAGGAAACCGGACCTTTTCCATGAATCCAGATGCATATAGTTCTGGCTGAGAACCTGCTCACGACCACAGCCAAGTATCGCGGCAGCGGTTTCATTTGCAACAACACACTGCCCGGAAGAGTCATACGAAAGCAGTCCGACCGGAGAAGAACCAAGCATACGACTTTTCAGGTCAAGCGCCTGAAAGCCCTCTGACCGGTCGCTATAGTTAAGCGTGAATCCGTCGGTAAAACAGTAGGACATTTTTTCGCGGTCGAAGAAGATAGGATAACCTGCATTCTGCAGGGTCATCATATAGCGGTAGATGGTTCGGTCTGAAACACCGAGTGAATCAGCCAGGCAGGATGCGGTAATTTTCTTTCCGCTGTCCAGTTGCCCAAGAATATTAACCAGTGAATTCAGCTTGATCGAAGATTTTTGCGTCATGTATCCCGTACACTCCCTGTGCCAGGGTAGAGAATTTCGATTATTCTATATCACACTACCCTGACAACAGTATGTCAGATACAATTTTTACTATGTTTTAAATTATTTAGCACTCGTATCCCGCCTCTCAAAGAAAACATATTCT
Source organism: Desulfuromonadales bacterium (assembly GCA_037129255.1). GTDB lineage: Bacteria > Desulfobacterota > Desulfuromonadia > Geobacterales > Pseudopelobacteraceae > JACRCG01. The sequence goes on from JBAXVG010000091.1 coordinate 10,477, forward strand.
GATGCAGCGGATTGGGCTTTGCTCCACATACGCAACCGCTCCAAAGCGGCACCTTCCTTCAGTGCATGGCGCGCATCCCTGACGCCGGCAGAAATAGTTGATGATATCCCTTCCATCCAGAGTATTGCTCCGGCATTGAGCGCAACAAAATCTTCACAATCCCGGTACTCTCCCGCTCCTGAAACAACGGAAATAAAACGTTCGGTTTCCAGCGCCAGAGAACCTGTTGCAGCGATACCGGCAGCCGGATGTCTGGCTATCCCCATCTCCTCCGGAACTATGTCAAAACACTCTTCATCCGCACCGTTGATCAGGATCATGCTGCTTGAACCACACGTTGAAAGCTCATCAATGCAGGCGCCGTCTGCATCAACCGAACCGTGCACGACCAGCGCCCGTTGAAAACCGATCTGCTTCATAACCTGTGATACCGGCTTCAGCAAAAATCTGGAATAGACACCGCGCATGGCACGTTTCGGTCGCGCCGGATTTGCCAGTGAAGCTGCTATGTTGAAGGTGGTGCCAAACCTGATCTGGGAAAGTATTCGCCCGAGTGAGCCGGGGTGTATCTGTGGAGACATGCCATTGAAAAGCCCGATACCGGCAGTGTTGATACTATGCGCTACCAGTTCCGGCGAACACTCCACGTTAATCCCCATGGCCTCCATAATGTCAACCGTACCACACCTGGAGGTGATTGCCCGCGCCCCGTGGCGGGCGACAGGAATGCCGTATGCTGCGACGACCAGAGCTGCAGCGCTGCTGACATTGAAGGTTTTAAAACTGTCCATGCCGGTGCCGGAATTATCAAGTATGGTGTCGGGAAGGCCGTCAACGTGAACCGTATCGAATTCGTCAATGGCTTGCCACGCCCCAACTATTTCGTCGACGGTTTCACCCTTGGCGGTAAGAGCGGCAAGTAAAGCTCCCTGCTGCAAATCCGGCTGGGAATCAGTCATGAGTTCCCGAAAAAGGAGATAGCTTTCGCTGCTGGTAAGGTTCTTGCGCTCAATCAGTTTTTGGATATATCCACCAAATTCTTCACGTGACATCTGTTTCATTCAGTTATTCTCCCGGCATAAGATGGATTTTCATGCAGCGGCGTTCTGCAACCATATCAAGTGCGTCGGCAAGTTGTGATAGCGGCAGGGTATGGCTGACCAGATCCGATACGGTAACCGCTCCTGATGTGATCAGGTCGAGCGCCATTTTGCCGTGACGATAGGAGCAGCCGTACGCTCCCACAACGGTCTGTTCATAATAATGGAGCGAATTGAAGTCCGCCGCCTGATACCCGGCTGTAGACGGTATCCCTGAAAATGCAACGAGACGTCCGCGTGGAGCCAGATGTTTCGTTGCTTCTTTGTAAGCATTGCCATCACCCACGGCGGGTATGCAGACATCAAATAATTCTCCTTCCGGTGACTCCCGTCCCCCGCAACGCACTCGACGGCCTTCGTCCGGTTCGATGACTACAACGTGGGCGCCTTTATGAGAGGCCAGTCGTTTCAGCAACGTCCCGGCAGGACCTGCCCCCCAGATCGCAACTGTTTCGCCGGATTTCAGTCGCGATAATTCTATGGCATTGATACAGCAGGAGAGCGGCTCGGCAAAGACTGCATCACTGAAGTGACAGGCATCAGCAAGCGGTATCAGGCTTTTTACCGGCGCTGCGACGTACCCGGCAAATCCTCCGTCACGATGAAATCCCATGATTCGCATTTCGCGGCAGAGATTTTCTGCACCTGACAGACATGTCTGACAGACGCCGCACCATTCTCCGGGATAGACATAGACTCTGGTATCGATAGCAATGCTGTCTACATCCGGTCCCAACGCTGCAACTGATCCAACCACCTCTTCACCGGGAATACGCGGCAGTATCAGATCACGATGTCCTGATCGAATAAGTTTGAGATCGGTACGACACAGGCCGGTGACTGCAACCTTAACCAGCACCTGTCCAGGCTCCGGAACAGGCACAGCCCTGTTTTCATATACAAAGGAATCAATGCCGGTAACGGTTACCGCTTTCATGGTGTTGCCCCGGATTTGTGACATAAAAAAGCCCCTAATCTCAGAGAGACAAGGGGCTGGAAACAATTTGCCGAACGCAAAGCCGGTTCCGGCCCCTCGTTCCACGGAGGTTCCAAAACTTCGGCAAGGCAGGTTTCCTGGCTTCAGGGTCATCTTACTGGCCGCGCCTTCCCGGATAAATATCCAGTGGCATAGTGCGGCGGTCATCGCCTGTTACAGTTGCGGGTCAGCGAGGGAGTCACACCCTCTTCCCTTTTAACCGGACCCGATAATGAGTCCGGCACCAGACCGGTAGATAAATTGTGGATTCCTTGTAGCAGAACAGTGAGACGGCAGTCAAAGAGAAAATGACTGTGCCGTCGAACTATTCAGCCTGTTGAGACGGCCGTAATAATCGATAGATCTATTCACTCTTGCGATGCATTTTGCAGATCTTATTGATTATTCCAATTTGACTTGAAAATGACCTGACCGTATAAGTCAGTAATCACATTTAAAGGAGCTGTTATGAGAACCATGATGAACCTTGCTGCAATTGCTGCATTAACCCTGATGCTGGCCGGATGTGCGTTAACTCACGGAACTTCACCCAAGGGGCTGGAAATCCCCATCGAAAAAGCAGCGGTGAAATTTTCTGCTGACATCAAGGATGGCGGCTACAGCATAATCAGCACAGATGAGTTGAAAAAATGGCTTGATGAGGGCAAAAAACTGACGATCATCAGTACTCTGCCTGCGGAAGAGGACAAGGATTTCGGCCTGTTACCATCAGCGGTCAATGGTGCAATGCCGAAGAGCGAAAAAGAGCTTGTACAGGCGGATAAAGATAATCTGCTAAAAGCGGCGGGGGTTGATAAAGAGAAAACAGTTGTAGTTTACTGCGGTTTTGTGGCCTGCCGGAGAAGTCACATCGGGGCGAAGATACTTGTTGAAAACGGTTTCAGAAATGTGTATCGCTATCCGGCAGGAATCACCGGTTGGAGCGAATCCGGGTTTCCTATGTCAAAATAGAGGAAACTTTATTGCTTGTGACACTCATTTCAGGGCCATCCAGACAGAGAGGATGGCCTGTTTATTTTGGAGCAGAGCATGATTGCTTTCCGATTTTCTATGCTGGTACTGTCGCTTTGTTTGGCTGGATGTCTTGCTCAGAAGATACCGGCTGATGTTGCCAGGCAGATACAAATATTTGGCATTGAATTAAACTCCGGTCGCGATTATCGGGAATTCCGGGGGATTGCAGCCACAGAAGAGCCCTGCCTTAAAGGCTATGAACTGAATTTTGAAAATCTTGACCTGATAATCGGTTATGGTTTCAACAGGAAAATTCGCAAGATAACTACTCGAAACCGTAATACAAGTGTGTTCGGCATTTCACCCGGCAACACAGTGGAAGAAGGAAGAAAACGTGCAATTCAAGCAGGTTTGTCGGAAGATGTTGCAATAAACAGATATAAGGGTGACGGCATATCCTTATACCTGCTTGTAGATGAGAAGGACAGGATATTCGGAATCACGGTTGAAACCGTTGATTGACAATTCAGCGTAGTAAACTAAAATGTACACATGACTTTTCATAGACAAATATCTCTCCCTCTTTCAAGGATTGGCCATGCCTGATAAAGGACTGGATAAGCTTCTGAAACGATATGGCATAGTGACGATCAGTTGCTGGACCGTTATCATCTGCCTGCTTGCAACATTGGCCATTCACTACCAACATGAAAACACCCTTAAGGGAGCTGAGAACGAGGCCAGAGATTACTTTATCCTCAATCTTTTCTACAGGGCCTGGGGAGCAAAAATGGGAGGAGTCTACGTACCTGTGGATAAAGTGACTCCGAATTGTTTGCACGTATGTCTATTTCAGAAAGACGGATACCATCAGCAAGCAGTTTTGCACATTCCGCATTTTT
>JBAXVG010000092.1:0-14053 GCA_037129255.1 Desulfuromonadales bacterium
GGCGTATCCAGGGGGAAACAGAGTGGCGGGATAATCTGTATGGCAGGGGAGTTACGACGACGACGAAGTGATAAAATGATGAAGCATACCGAGACACTGGGAAGAATCTGAAAGACACAAAGTCATACGGTTTGTTTACCCTTCCAAGCGACAAAGAACTCTGCTGGCGGTAGTGGGCGACCATAAAAGTAACCCTGAGCTTGACGACATCCTTCCTGTATCAGAAAGTCAGCTTCCGTTTCATTTTCAATTCCCTCTGCAATGGTATTCAGGCCAAGAGCATTCGCCATGGCAATGATCGCACGAACTATGGCTTCACGACTTGCATCTGCGGTGACATCAGTAATAAACGATCGATCTATCTTAAGTTTTTGGATTGGTAAACGGCGCAGGTAACTGAGTGAAGAATAGCCGGTGCCAAAGTCGTCAATGGCCAGTTCAACTCCAAGCCTGCGCAAATCGTCCAGTAAAGTCAGCGCCTGATCGTTATTCATTATGGCCGATTCTGTAACTTCCAATTCAAGCATTAGAGTGTGCAACCCAGTTTCCTCAAGAATACGGTTAACCATTTCTACAATGCTGCCATGCTCCATCTGTTTGACGGAAAGATTCACCGAAATGCGTGGAAGCTTTAAACCGTTTCGTTCCCACTCTTTGACCTGGTGACAGGCGGTGCGCAATACCCATTCTCCGAGAGTGGAAATAAAGCCGATATCCTCTGCAATTGGAATAAAAATTACCGGAGATACGGCGCCCAATTCAGGGTTTTGCCAGCGCACCAGTGCCTCAGCTCCCACCAGTCGCCCCGTTTTCAAATCAATTTGCGGCTGGTAGTGCACCGACAATTCGCTACGCTCTATCGAACGGCGAAGCAGTCTCTCCAGACGCACCCGCTCTTGTACATGCTCGCTCATTTCCTGTGAGAAGAAGTGATATGAATTACGCCCGTGAGTCTTGGCGTGATACATTGCAGTATCTGCATTCTTCACCAATGTGGTTGCATCCTGACCATCTGTTGGAAATATACTGATACCAATGCTGGCCGAGATGTTGGTCTCATATCCGGAGACCATGAAGGAACGGTCAAGAAGCGCGAGAAACTTTTCAGCAATTTCTATCGCATAGCTCGACACATCTGCTTCATTAAGCAGCAGGATGAATTCATCGCCGCCGATCCTTGCCAGCATATCAGGCTCGCGTACATGAGCACCGAGATCTTTTGCGACAATTTTCAATAGTTCATCACCAAGATCATGTCCCAGTGTATCGTTGACTTTCTTGAAGTGATCCAGATCGATGAAAATTACAGCCAGCTGCCTGTTATAAAGCTCTGCAAGCTCTATGCTGTGCTTCAGGCTATAGCTGAATAACAGCCGATTAGGCAGATTTGTCAGCATATCGTGGTGAGCTATGAAATCAAGCTCTTCCTGAGATCTTTTGATATCACTTATATCACTGAATACTCCAACATAATGTCCGATGTTTCCGGTACTATCCCTTACACCCCCTATTGTCAGGCGCACAGGATAGATTTCACCATTCTTTCGCTTGTTCCAGATTTCCCCCACCCATTGACCAGTCTGTGCAAGCGACTCCCACAATGCGGCATAGAACTGAGCATCATGGCGTCCTGATTGTAATATGCCCGGGCTTAGTTGCCGGACTTCCTCAATATCATAACCGGTAATATGGACAAAAGCCCTGTTCACCGCCAGAATTCTATTTTCCGAGTCGGTGATAATGACGCCTTCAATCGTATTTTCAAAAACCTTGGCTGATAAACGCAGCCCCTCTTCAGCGCGTTCACGCTCCGAAATTTCAATCTGCAGCGTTCGGTTCAAATTCTGCAACTCGGCTGTGCGCTCGTTTACACGCTGGTCCAACAACAGGTTATCTTCCTCAATGCGTGCCAGCGAGTTCTTCAATTGAATTTCCTGATCACGTATGATGAATTTTGCGCGCCGTACCACGAGATAGAGCAGACTGTACAGTAAGCTCAATACGCTGATCACCGTCAATGCCACAATCCGTTCGGTGCGCTTTACTTCAGTCAGAAAGGGGGTGATATCGGAATAAAGCTCAAAGACACCTTCAATCCGGTTACTGTTTTCCGGTGTAAAAGGGATATAGGAAGAGAGCAGATCCCGCGACTCGATCACCCCATCGAAAGCACTGAACTTGTTACGATGGGTCAACTCACTGGCAATTTGCCCTTTTAAAGCAGCAAGCATGCCTGCATTATTGCTTTTATTTTCACCGATCTGTTGAGCCTCTGTGGAGAATACAGTCATGCCATCCGTATTGTAGACCTTGACCTTAACAACTGAGGTTCCCTTCATAAGGGCAACGACCTCACGTCTCAGGTCTGCAATCTCGGGACTGAAAGGACTAATTGGCAGGTTGGTATGATGCTGCTCAAGCAGAGGAGAAAAATGTGGCCACAGGGCATTGCCGAATACTTTGGTGAGAGCTGCGTTGCGGTCTTCAGCCATCTCAGTAAGAGATTTTATGGATTGGCGATGGTCAATGACACCAAGTATCACAGCAGCTATGATTATGCAGAACAGGCTGGCTATGGAATAATAGCGCGTCAGGTTGAACATTTCATTTCTCCGGATTGCAAGTGTTTATAGATCAAAGCCGCAGTAAGACAGATTGAAACTCTTGTTGCAGAGCGGGAAATCTGAAATCTGCTGATTCCGCAGGGCAAGACCCAACCCCGACCAGTTGTGGAATGACGGATCGGTAATCTTGTAGCGCTCGAAACGCCCCTGGTCATCAGTCAGTGCAACATGGCAAATTTCACCGCGCCACCCTTCGGTCAGCGCAACAGCGCAATGCCCGGCTTTGATCTCTTTCGGACGGTTGCGATACCCGCCGCGCGGCAACTGGTGCAGCTGCTCGGCAATGAAGGCCAATGAACGTTCCGACTCCAGCCAGCGTACAAGTGCCCGGGCGTACACATCACCGGTGGTGGCTGTTATGACCGGTATCTGGCTCATGCGGAATATGCCGAAGGGGTGGTCGCAGCGCACGTCACGGTTAAGCCCGCAGGCACGAGCCGCAGGGCCGACCAGGCCAATCTCGCGGGCATTCGTCTCGGTTACCGGACCGGTATTTTCCAACCGGCCCATAACTGATGGGGTACTCCAGAGGAGATTAACCGCTTGAGCCAGATCTTCCCGCGCAGCATGCAGGCGCCTCTGCAGCTCTTCCACAACAGCAGCGTCACAATCATAGCCGATCCCGCCCGGACGGAGCAGGCCACGGCCAAAGCGGCTGCCGCACAGCAGTGCGGTCATGTTGAGAAAATCTCCCCGAATTCGTCCGCAGAAAGAAGCGGTAGGAAGGTAACCGACATCCCCGGCTATTGCCCCCAGATCGCCGGTGTGATTGGCCAGTCGCTCAAGTTCCAGTGCTATTCCGCGCACCGTTTCAGCCCGTGGAGAGGCGAAAATACCTCCCAGCGATTCCATGTTGATGCAGTAGGCCTGACCATGTCCGACCGTCGTATCGCCTGCAATCGTTTCCATCAGGTGCATGGTGCGCGCTGACGGGCCACCGGTCAGAGTGCGCTCTATCCCGCGATGCTGAAAACCGAGCGAAATTTCCAGATGGAATACCTCTTCGCCGTGACATTGAAAGCGGAAGTGTCCCGGTTCAATAATCCCGGCGTGGACCGGCCCGACGGCGACCTCGTGAATTTCATCCCCCTCGACGCGGTAATAGTCCATCACACCGGGGAGCAGGCCGCCGCCATCGCTCTCGCGCCAGAAACCGTCCCCCGTGCACAACGGTCTTTGGAAGCGCACCGGTTTGAGCCAGGGGTGACCTTCCGGCCGTACAAGGCACTGTTCGGCAATTTCGCGTTCAAAGAGGTGCAGTTGCGGACAAAGTTCCGCCAGCGAAGGGAAGGAGCGACAGACCTGGGTGGCGACAATGCCAAGCACGCCGCGGCCCGCCCGGGAAGACATAACGCAGTAGAGTGTTGCTCCATCCCCATCCGCATTCGGAAAACCGAAATATGTGCAGACCCGCCAGCCGGCCGTAATCGCATCCAGAATCCCCTGGAAAAAGGTATCGTTATCAGGCATCGGCACCTCTGCCCGCGGAAAAGAGGTGCCGTTAAAAAAGCTTTTCATTCCGCAGTTCATGGCCTTACCTCCAGGAGTGCTGCAGCATCGCGCAGCAGCGTCATGAGCGGGGCCGGAATCCAGACACCCAGCACGAAGACCAGCAGCAGAAGCACCAGCGGCGGCCCCACTGTCCCGACTGTGTCGCGATAGGAGGTAGCCTCGCTATTTTCCGAAGCCTCACCCATGACCAACGGTAGCACTGTCAGCGCCATGCCGATGAATATGATTGCCAGCGAGATCAGAAAAAGTGCGCCAACGAGTGTGCGCCCCTGGATAAAAGCACTGCTGACAATCGTAAATTCGCTGATGAACGGTGCAAAGGGGGGCGAGCCGGTGATGGCGATAAAACCGGCCAGAAACAGCCCCCCCGACCAGGGAAGGCGGCGCAGGGCGCCTTTTACATGATCGGTACTCTTGCTGTTGTATGATCGATGAATGTTCCCGGAGGAGAGAAACAGCACGCCTTTGGTCAGACCATTGGCAAGAATATGGAATATCGCCCCGAAGATCGCCTTGCCACCCAGCCCAAGCGCTACCGCCATGATTCCGACATGCTCAACGCTTGAATAGGCGAGCATCCGTTTGAAATCTGCCTGGCGAGCCATGAATACTGCAGCAAAGAGCATCGAGATCAACCCCATGGCAATCAGAGCGTTCTGGAAAAAGTGGATCTCTTTGGTAGCAAGGCAGATCTGATAGACCCGCAGGAGAGCAAGAAAGGCCAGGTTTACCAATCCACCGGACAACAGGGCACCAACGAGACCGGGCGCTTCGCCATACGCGTCCGGTTTCCAGGTATGGAGCGGCGCCAGTCCCATTTTCGTTCCAAAACCGACCAGGAGAAAGACAAAGGCGGCGTGAACCCATCCGGAAGAGAGTTTGCCCGCATCGCGCATCAGGTCATCCAGCAGGAGCGACGGCTCCACCCTGGCAACGATCGTTGCATACGCCAGAAAATAGAGTCCGATCAGGGCCAGCGCGACCCCCACCGAGCAGATCAGCAGGTATTTCCAGGTAGCCTCTATCGAGCGGGCGTTGCGGTTAAAGTAGATCAACGGCGCCATGGAAATGGTGGTGGTTTCAAGAGCCACCCACATCAGCCCCAGATGGTGGGATATGGTCACCAGTGAAGCGGCCGACAGACATACCAGAAGACCGACGCAGAGCACCCGGTTGGAACGTTCCTGACGATAATACAGGTAGCCGATCGAGTAGAGGGAGCACATCAGGAAGAGGGTGCTGGTACTCAGCAGAACGATCTTGCCAAGCGGATCAAGGTGTATCCACTTTTCCGGTGAATCCGGAGGTGTGACTGCCAGGAGCCGAATGGTGACACCCATATGCGCCAGTGCAAAAAGAGACAATATCTTGGGACGGAGACGATCATACGGGATCAGCCAGGTTATGGCGGCTCCCAAGAGCGGCAGGAAGATCAGGGCGGCAAGCATGGCACTCTACTCCTCTTTCAGAGAGGTCAGCCGTGAGGTGTCCAGTGACGAAAACTCACGACTGATGTGGTTGATGACAATCCCCATCACAAAGGTGCCGACCAGGAGGTCAAGCAGAGCGCCCGCCTCGACCATGATCGGCATCGCATCGGCCAACAGCAGGCCGAATATGAAAATACCGTTTTCAAGCACAAGATAACCGATAACCTGCGAAATGACCTTGCGCCGGGTTGTTAAAATGAGAAAACCGCTCATCAGGGTGGCTATGGAAGCCGGTACGAACAGATAATTCTGGTGTTCGGGGAGGAGCGGCAATTTACCGGCAAATCCGAATGAAAGCGCCGTAAAGACCGCCCCGAGCAGCAGCGTGGAGACATATCCCAGAAACGGCTCCTCCTCCCGCTTTATCTCGGCCGAGCGGACAGCGCGATTCAGGAGCAGCGGAATTATAAATCCCTTGGCAGCGATGATACCGGCGGTAATCCCGATCAGGTGCCATGAAAAGGGGTGGATCAGACCGGGAAGAATGCCGAGGATGACTCCTTGCACCGCAACGGCGCGAATCGAGAAGATCAGCCTGCTGGTACCCAGGGAGATGAAATTTATCAGAAGAACAAGAACAAGTAATTGATCGGCGAGAGATACCATGGCATCACCTGATGACGAGCAGGGTTGAAAACGCCGCCAGAATGGTGGCGGCAACCAGAAGTTGCGGAATACGTACCAGCTGGAGGCGGGCCATGACCGATTCGACCGTACCGATGACCACCGCCAGCATAAGCATGGATGCCATGAACCCGCCCCAGTCGACCAGAGGATTGCCGGTTGAAAAAGGGAGTGCCAGTTGGACAAAAAAAGCCCCCATAACAAACAGTTTGAGTGCTGCGGCATACTGGATGATCGCAAAGGCCGGGCCGCTATGGTCAAGCACCATGACTTCATGAATCATGGTCAGTTCCAGATGGGTGTTGGGATCGTCGAACGGGATGCGGCAGTTTTCGGCCAGGAGCACGATGAACATCCCGCCGATCAGGAGCAGTAATGAGGCTCCGGCGTAAAACCAGGCGCCGGAGCTGACGTTGGAGAGCATTCCGTTCAGGGAGTATGAATCTGACAGGCGCGACAGGGTGATCAATGCAAAAAAGAGGGTCGGCTCGGCCAGGCATGAGAAGGTCGCTTCACGGGCTGAGCCCATCCCCTCGAAACTGGAGCCGGTATCGAGAGCAGCTGCCATCGTAAAAAAACGCCCCAGCGCAAACAGATAGGCATACAGAATCATATCACCATCAAATGAGATCGGAGCGGGATGCGCGCCGAAAGGAATCAACAGTGCGGCAAGCGCCGTGGTTGCCAGCGTAACGACCGGACCGGCACGAAATACCCAGGTGGTAGTCGTGCTGAAGACTGATCCTTTGCGCAGCAGGCGCAGTATATCGTAATACGGTTGAAGAAACGGTGCGCCAACCCGGCCGGCAAAGGCCGCTTTGGTTTTGCCGATCACCCCCAGGAGCAGCGGCGGCATGGTAAGCGCCAGAAAGATATGAATGATACTGTTCGTCATAACCTTTCCCCCTCTTCAGTATGCACAAAGCATCAGAATAAACAAGGTTGCAAAGATATAGAGCATATACAAATGCATTCGACCATGCTGCAGGTGGTGCAGAAAGCCGAACAGCATCCCGACCATGGAAAAGAGCGGCGTAATAATCTGCTCCAGAACTGTTTCCGTCGGTGTGTCGGCACAGCGAGCCGCACCGCAAAAGAGCCCCTTCAAAGCGGGTCGGGTTATCCGTTGGCGCATGATGCCATTAAAAACCGAAACAGCCAGTTCTGAATATGCGGTCGCCATGTACTGCATGCGTGAGGTGGCGCGCTGATATCCGCAACCCCAGGTTGGGGCCGAGGTCACTTCGGCACTCCCGAGACGCCACCGCCAAAGCAGCGTCACTGCGATGGCAGTCACCAGCAGCAAAAGCCCCATCAGCGAGAGCCAACTCATAGTTGAAGCATACTTCTCGGGATTGACCAGAGAAGCAACATCAGGCATAAACGCAGCTATTGCCGGAGAGACAAGCCGAAGCGCGAACTGCGGCGCCATCCCGACCAGCAGGCAGAGCAGAGCGAAGAGCGCCATGGGGAGCATCATCTGCCATCCGGCTTCATGCGGATGAGCTGTATCAGGACTACGGGGCTCTCCGAGAAAGATCGAACTGTAGAGTTTGGTAAAGGCAAGCAGAGCCAGACCGCCTACCAGCGCCAGCAGGGGGGCTAACATCACAAGGTAGACCATGCTTGCAGCCTGAAGCTGGGAGAATAATCCGAGATAGAGCAGAAATTCACTGATAAATCCGTTCAATGGAGGGATACCGCTGATGGCGAGTGATCCGGCCAGAAAAAGGAGTGCTGTGCGTGGCATATCCTTGGCGAGCCCCCCCATGAGGTTCATCTCACGCGTGCCGGTGGCGTGGATAATAACTCCCGAGCCGAAGAACAGCAACGGCTTGAAAAAACTGTGGTTGAGGATATGCAGCAGGGCGCCGGCCATCCCCAGATAGGCCAGCGGTGTGTTATGACTGGAAACTCCCAGCAGCGCAACTCCCAGGCCGGTCGTGATGATACCGATGTTTTCGATGCTGCTGCAGGCCAATAACCGCTTCATGTCCCGCTGGGCGACTGCAAAGACAATCCCCAGCAGTGCCGAAGTGATCCCGGCCACGGTCAGCACGGCGCCCCAGAGGAGTGGTGGGTCATGAAAAAAGGTCAGCGTGCGGAATATCCCATAGAGTCCCATCTTCAGCATGACGCCCGACATCATGGCGGAGACGTGGCTGGGGGCGTTGGCGTGTGCAGAGGGGAGCCATATGTGGAGTGGCATGATACCGGCCTTGGCGCCAAAACCTGCGAAAGCTGCCAGGGCAATCGACACTGCAACCGGCGGCACAGCAGAAAGCGAGCCGGTTGCCGGAAGGAGAAACGTACCCGTGTGGGCGGCCAGGAGTGAAAAGAAAACAAAAAGTGCGACGCTGCCGGTATGAGTGGCAACCAGATACACAATCCCTGCCTGGTGGACATCCTCGCGTTCATGCTCGGTAACCAGCAGGAAATAGGCGGAAAGTGCCATGATCTCCCAGACCATCAGGAAGAAAACACCATTTCTGGCCATAACCAGAATTGCCATCGAAGAAGCCAGCAGACCGTAGAAAAAGGTCAGGCCAGGTTCAGTGGAATGATGTTCTTTGGCCGGCCAGTACCCAAGAGCAAAGAGAGAGCCAGTCGCGGCAACCAGAAAAATCGGGATCAGAAAAAAGGCGGAGAGTGGGTCGATCGCCAGTTCGCAGGGGCCGAACGGCAGCCCCCAGGCCAGGATATATGGTGTTATCGTATGGCTGAACAGCAGCGCCAGAGCTGCAGGGATACCGGCCAGCGCTGCCAGGATAGTACCGGCGGCGGCAATCATCTGGCCGGTTCCGGGTGTCCGCAGAAAAAGACCCGGTATACCGGTACAGCCGATAACAAGCGCAGCGATGATCGCTACGATTGCAGGGTCGCACGCCCCCTGCAGAGCGGAAAACATGATGAACTCCTTGGAATGGATGGCAACGGGCAACAAGGGAGACGGGGCTGGCGACTCTCCGGCAAAATGGGATAGTGAACCTGAGACATATGTGTGTCAATAAAAAACAGGTCATGTGAAACACAGGTCATGTGAAACTTGCTATGTAAAAAAGAAACGTGTATGCTTTTACCAGAATTTCCTCTGGAGGGAACGTATGACCAAGGCTGACATCATAGAAACGGTTTCCGGTAATTGTGGTTTTTCAAAAAAAGAATCCATAGAACTGGTGGAGAGTGTTTTTTCCTTGATCAAGGGTTGTCTTGAACGTGGGGAAGAATTGAAGATATCCGGGTTTGGCAAGTTTGAAGTCAAGCAGAAACATTCCCGGCGAGGCAGAAACCCGCAGACCGGCGGGGCTCTCGAAATTTCCGCCCGCAGGGTTCTCAGTTTCAAACCCAGTCAGATCTTGCGGGCTGCCATAAATGGCGGACAGGGTTGATCACGGGCTGTTGCAAGGTTCGAATAAAACCCCTTTGTCTAAAATGACATCCCGCATCTCATCCGTTCCTGAATAATCCTGTGAAGCTGCTCATCAACGTTGTCCGGTGTTATTCCCGATTGCCGGCAGATCTCTTCGACCTGCTTCCTGCGGGCAGGAATTTCCATGTCACTCATCCGCACAAAATGCCCTGACCGTTTACCGACCTGGAATATGGCCCGATCAGACGATGTCATCCCGATGAAGGTATGCAGTATGTCGAGCAAACGTTGCCTGTCGTCTGGAAGTCTGCCGTCGATCTCCTGCAGCAGGTTATAGGAGTGATCACTCGTGACATGGCTGGTTATATTATCGAGGCTTTCGAGCAGAAGCAGAATCTCTTTTGCCTGAACAAGATCCGTGGCCCATTGGTACCGACAGGCCGTCGCATTGGCGAAAAGGTTGACGGAGTCAGGAAGGTGCAAGGTTCTGAACCGGATAAAGTCGGGGTTGATCTGATTGAGAGCGTCAGCGCTTTCAATGGCGTGTTCCCGTGAAAATTCGCAACCTCCGATCCCGGTCAGTACATATTCCGAAAGTTCCATCCCGGCCGCTTTTACTTTCACTCCGGCAGCAATATGGATCTCCTTCGAGACCCCCTTGCCGATCATCTTCAGAATTGTGTCTGAAGCGGTTTCCATTCCGATATGGATCCGGTTCAGCCCGGCTGCGGCAACCTCGGCCAGATTGTCCGGGCTCATCCGGGCTACACTGTCGGAGCGGGCATAGGAGGTAATGCGCTCCACCTGTGGAAAGCGCATTCTGATATGGCGCAGGATGGAAATGAGGTTCTCCGGCCTGATAACAAGACTGTCAGCGTCTTGCAGAAAGATAGATTTCATACCCTCCGTCAGCCAGTTCCTGGCAGCGAGGAGGGCCGACCATTCAGACGTTGAATAATTTTGTGATGTCAGATCCCGAGAACAGTGTTCGTCCTGCAATTGAGTGGTGAAACGGTGAATTATGTCGATATCAGCAATGACATCCGCCACAGGGCGAAGAGAAAATTTCTGTTTTTTGTACACTGAACAGAACGTACAGCGGTTCCAGGGGCAGTTACGGGTCACGCGCAGCAGCAGACTGGCGGATTCACTGGGCGGCCTGATCGGGCCCTGCTCGAATCCCAGGTAAGAGGGCATAATGATGACTCCAGTCGTTGAAATTGTGACACTGCGCCCAGTTTATCAGGATTAAGAATATTCAGCATCCTGTTTTTTGATGTTGAGAAAGCCTTACTTCTGAGGTATTCTCCCAAATCCGGAAAAAACTTGGGTAATTTTTTGGTGTCCGGTGACTGATTCCCTCATTTGATTTAGCGCAAGGAGCACATCATGGCCAGTCTTAACAAGGTAATGCTGATCGGCAATCTGGGCAAAGACCCCGAGGTGCGCTACACTGCATCCGGCCAGGCCGTTGCCAGTTTCAACCTGGCAACCAGTGAGAAATTCAAAAACAAGAACGGCGAACAGGAAGAACGTACCGAGTGGCACCGTGTTACCCTCTGGTCACGGTTAGCCGAGATCGCCGGGGAGTACCTTTCCAAAGGCAAAACCGTCTATATTGAAGGGCGCCTGCAAACCAGGGAATACGAAAAGGACGGTATCAAACGTTACACCACTGAGATCGTCGGAGAGAAAATGCAGATGCTTTCGCCCAAAGGCGAGCGGCGTGGAGGTGAGATATCTTCTGCCCCGGCATCAGGGAGTGGTAGAAGCTACGAGGAGCCACCCTTTCAGGATGATGATATCCCGTTTTAATCTGTCATAAGTCTACCAGTGAATAGAGCGGTGCCCGCTTTATGAAAAGAATTCTGTCAAAATTCTTCTTCCTGTTTTTCTTACTCTCGGCAACTATTGCCAGTCACGCTTCAGCCAGCGACGTCAGAATCGGAGTTCTGTCAGTCCGTGGGCCGGAAGATGCCAAATACTGGCAACAAGTGGCAGACGAGTTGAACGCCCGGATACCCGCATACCACTTCGTCATTGTTCTGCACACCTATGTCTCACTGAATCAAGCGGTTTCTGGCAATCAGCTGGAATTCGTAGTGGCC
The DNA here is from genome assembly GCA_037129255.1 of Desulfuromonadales bacterium. GTDB lineage: Bacteria > Desulfobacterota > Desulfuromonadia > Geobacterales > Pseudopelobacteraceae > JACRCG01. The sequence continues at coordinate 11,729 of JBAXVG010000092.1, forward strand.
AACCCGTCTCAGTATGTTGAGTTAGAGGCAAATTATAGCGCATACCGCATTGCCACTCTCGTCAGTCATGTGGGACAGACTGATACTTCATTCTTCGGCACGGTCATATTCAGCAAGGCAAGCCGGACCGACATCGCGACACTGAACGACATCAAGGGCAGATCTCTCATAACAGCCAGCAAAACCGCATTTGCGTCGTGGGTGGTTACTCGCGATGAACTGAAAAAACAGGGCATTTCACCCGAAGCCCTCGCTGCGGTTCGATTTGCCGGCTCTTCCGCAGACTCGGTGGTCATGGCTGTGAAAAACGGAGAGGCGGATGCAGGTGCGGTTCGCACCGGCGTTCTGGAACAGTTGGCGCAGGAGGGGAAGATTGCCCTGACGGATTTCCGCATTCTCAACCGGAAACATGTGGAAGGGTTTCCGTTTCTGCTCAGCTCGGAACTGTACCCGGAATTTGCCTTTGCCCGGCTGAAGCAGACCGACAGAAAACTCACCAACATGGTAGCCGCCCAGTTGCTGCTTATACCTCATAACGTACCCAGCAACCGCTATCCGAATCCGATAGGATGGACCGTCCCCGAAAATTACCGGAAGGTGCGCGAATTGATGCAGAGGTGGAAGATGCCTCCGTATCAGGAGTATGGTCGAGTAAGTTTGCTTGAGGCTGTCCGCCAGAACAAGATTACGGTTTCGTTGACATTGACGGCCTTTGTTTCATTGGTTCTGGTCATTGTTCTCAGCCTGAATATCAGGCAGAAACGGACTAAATACAAGATTTTGAGCGAGGCCAAGCAAAAGCTCGACCTTATTCGCACTATGGTCGAAGCAACCCCTGACGCCGTATTCATAAAGGACAGGCGGGGTTGCTACGTGTTTGTCAATTCCGGCGCCACCCGTATTATCGGAAGACCATCTGAAGAGATTATCGGCAAAGACATTTCTGATTTTTACCCGCCTGAAGTAGCCAAAGTAAAGGTTGATACTGACAACAAGGTAATGTCCGACGCCTGTACCGTGAACTATGAAGAACAGAGTATGGTTCATGATGAGACCCGAGACCTGCTTGTAACGAAAGGGCCGATGTACGACGATCAGGGCAGGGTTGACGGGATTTTTGTCGTGGCCAGAGACATAACCGAAATCAAGCAGCTACAGAGGGAAGTCGCGGACAAGGTCGTGCGGCTGGAAACCGCACTTGAAAAAGTACATCAACTCGAAGGAATCATCCCCATCTGCTCCTACTGCAAGAAAATACGCGACGACAAAGAAAGCTGGCATCAGATGGAGTATTATATCATGAACCATTCCGAGGCCAAATTCAGCCACGGTATCTGTCCAGATTGCTATGCAATTCAGATGCTTGAAATCAATGCAATGCAAGTCTGACGCGCCCTGAACCACCATGCTGGACCCAGCCATCAAAGACCTTGCCCGACTTATTCCCTATGTGTCTGAGCTCCGCTGGCGCTATGCCGGCGGAGCAGTATTTCTGCTGCTCACAAATGCCCTTGCCCTGCTGATACCCTGGTTCATGAAACTGGCTGTTGAAGCTTTGCAGAACCCTGCCGCAGCGCATCTGCCCTCAGAGACATGTGCAATGCTGATTGCTTTTCTGGCGGTGTTGCACTGCATCACACGCATTTTTTCCCGCACCCTGATACTGAATGCCGCCCGCATCATCGAGTTCCGCATCCGCGATGATCTGTTCAGTCGCCTGATGTTACTGGATCTTGGGTATTTTTCCGGCAAACAGAACGGCGACATACTTTCCCGTTTTTCAAATGACCTTGCCAATGTGCGCATGCTGGCCGGTTTTGGCGTGATGAGTGTCATCAATACCGTGATCATCTACACTGCAACGGTAACAATGATGCTGAAAATCCACCCGTTACTGACCTTCTGGGCAATTCTCCCTTTTCCGCTGATGATGCTGATAGTCAAAAAGGTCAGCCACCGGCTTTTTCAGCGCTCGCTGGAAGCCCAGGAGGAGCTGGCTCACCTTTCAAGTCAGTCTGAAGAAACGGTTTCAGCGGTCAGACTGATCAAATCCTACTGCCGGGAGGAACATTTCCAGGGGGAATTCGGTAAAACCGGCCAACGGTACCTGCGGCTCAACCTGCGGCTGGCACGGTTACGTGGTCTGATCATACCGGTCATGGCAGCAGCTACCGGGGCAGGCACTCTGATAGTCCTGTTTCTGGGGGGGCGTCTGGTAATTAACAACAGTATTACCATGGGCGATTTTGTGGCCTTCAGTGGCTATCTGACGATGCTGGTCTGGCCGACAGCGATCATGGGATGGATTCTGACCCTGGCCCAGCG
>JBAXVG010000093.1:0-13549 GCA_037129255.1 Desulfuromonadales bacterium
GATGGTGCTGATAAAGTGCTCTGTTGGACAGTGAATGTTGAATAACCTGACCATGAACCACAGACTCCAGATGTGTTTTGTGTACAGGCACGCCACTGATGTGATCCAGAATTGAGAGAAGCTGTGTAACTTGTACCACTAACGTTATTTATAGGATTTGTGTCAACTTCAAGATTATATTTGCCGTTTCCACCGCTTACTGTAGACCATTGCAGCGGAACCGAACCAGGCAGGGTGCTGACAGTGACCACACTACCATTTGAAGGACTGCTCAAAGATGGTGCTGATAAAGTGCTCTGTTGGACAGTAAATGTTGAATAACCTGACCAGGGACCACAGACTCCAGATGTGTTTTGTGTGCAGGCTCGCCACTGATGCGATCCGGAATTGAGAGAAGCGGTGTAACTTGTACCACTAACGTTATTTACGGGATTTGTGTCAACTTCAAGATTGTATTTGCCGTTTCCACCGCTTATCGTAGACCATTGCAGCGAAACTGAACCAGGCAGGGTACTGACAGTAACCACGCTACCATTTGAAGGGCTGCTCAAAGAAGGTGCTGATAAAGTGCTCTGCTGAACGGTGAATGTTGTAGTCGATGTCCATGAACCATAGGCATCCGCACAATTTTTTGTTCTAGCATACCATTGATGTGATCCTGCATTTAACGTTGCGTTGTACGTAGTTTGACTGCCACTAGTTATCAACACTTGATTGCCATCAACGTTTAACTCGTACCCTGTTGCCCCACTCACTGCCTGCCATTGTAGAGTAACCGTGCCAGGTAAAGTTGAAACCGTTACAGTTGTCCCTCCTGTTGGACTTGTCAAAACTGGTGGGCTTAGAGTGGCTGGAGCCAAAACTGTAAATGTTTGTATGGCTGAATATGTTCCACATCCTGATGCATTTTTTGTACATGCTTTCCAGTTGTGACTTCCATTTGTAAGCGTAGCGCTATATAGCGTTTGATTTTGTGACATTACCATATCACCTAGTGCATCAACATTAAGAGCATAACCAGTATTTCCAGTAACATTGCTCCACGAGATCGGCACCTTGCAGTTCACATCCTTCGTTTTACTATTTCCATTTAGAGGACTTACTGGGCTCGGAGGACTTAATGTTGCAGCTTTCACTTCTGTCACAATATATGTTAGCAAAATGGCTAAACAATAAATCCCCACAAGCCCCATCTTAATCAAACCCAGAAAAACTCTCCGCATATCCCCTCCCGCTATCTCATCTCAAAATCAGTAGAAAACAAATCTTGGTAGTAGGCGGGATTCCTCCCGCCATCCTACATATATGCAATTGTCACATCCCCAAATTACCTTCTGTACCTCTTCGATGTTGTCCACCGGGAGTCAACTTGATCCGTTCGATCGGGTGACGTGAGCTTTCTCCGGTCTTTCGGCCATTGAGCAATGTTATGATCAAGCCGGTGTCGTCAGAACTGACAGTATCATCAAACCTGATCAGAAGTTCGTCTTTGACAAACCTGTCCGCAGCAAAGCTTATCACAGAACAGGCCATTATTATTAAATATAGTGAATGTTAATATTCTAATTTACTCCATCATCCCCTCAAATCACAACCCCAAATACCCATTAATCACCTTCTGGACCTCGTCAATAGTAACTCCATCTCCATTAATATCTACGCAGGTTGCAGGAGTCTTGAGGCCCAGGTACATATTGATAGCCGACTGGACTTCATCAATCGTGACAGAGCCGTCGCCATTGCAGTCTCCGGATTTCAGGATATTCCTGTAACCAATGACGAATGATGACAGTATCGTTGTCTGCCCACAGACCTGATCATTAACAGTATCAACCGACGTGGTGATATCATCCCACGATGTACCGTTGCTGCGTAGAAGACGGAGGATGTTCTCGCTGACTGAGATTTTTGCGGGGTTGTAGGAGATACAGACGGTTATCAGGCCGCTTGTTGCAGCTGTGCTTGCTATGTCATACGAGGTGCCGGGAACTATTGTGTAGTCAATAGAGCCAACAGTAATCGAAATACCAGGACCATTTGTGGATTTAACCTGTACAGTACCGGGACTGCTCACATTACTAAAGTTGAGCTTTACTGCCGGCGTTGGAGTAACCGCAACGTTGCTGCCGGTCTGAACAGGTGCGGTGACCTGTAACGATGCGCTACAACTGACATTATGCCCGCCGTTTAACCCTTTGCAAACCCAACTCCACGGCCCGGAGCCTGCAGGGACCTGATCGGGTGTGCCGGAATTACATAAGCCTGTGGTCGGTGCGATAGGGAACGACTTGCCATTGGAGGTACCACAAGTGGCATGTAAGGTCGTAGTTAAGGAAAACACCGTTCCGCTTCCAGTGCCCGCCAGAATTACTCCATCAGATGCTACCGTCAGTTTTTTGATGATGCGATTCCCCTGATTAGTGGCAAACGGGCCGGAGCCAGTCCACTCGTTATCGCTGGACATGGCTGGAATAGTAGAGGATATAATCAGTGCCAGGACCAGTAATAATTGCCGATACGGTCGCATACGTGGCCCCTTAGTTTGGCAGGCCGGTGTTGGTAGCGATCCAGTCGACGCAGTCATTGGCGCTGCTGAATACCCCCTCTTCACTTCCGGCGTAAAGCTTGCCCGCACTGTCAATAGCCAGGGAGAGGATGTTCAGGTTCGTCAGGCCGGTGTTGGCGCAGGCAGACCAGGTCGTGCCGCTATCATCGCTGCTGAAGACACCGCCACCATAAGATGCTGCATAGATTTTCAGGAACTGGGCCGGTTTCACTGCCAGGGCTGTTACCCGCAGATAAGCTGGCTGCAGGGTTGCCGGTGTCCAGGTTGTCCCGCCATTGTTGCTCCGATAGATTCCTGCGCCGTCAAAACCGGCAACTATGTTATTGACATTGGCCGGGTCGGACACCATACCGCTGACCGTTATGCTTCCCGTACCGGTAAGCGCTATAACCAGAGGCCCGGAGCTATCGGTGATTGTGAGAGTTGCATTCCTGTTCCCGGCTGATGTCGGTTTAAAGGTTGTGCTGATAAGGCAGTTGGCATCCATCGTCAGAGTTACCGGGCAGGTATGGGTAATCTGAAAATCTCCGGCTGCTGCTGGAATATTGGATATGGTTAGCGGAGATGCCCCGGTATTGCTCAGAACAAGTGCCTGGACCACACCGGTTGCCCCCACCGGCAGAGTTCCGGCATTGAGTGAAGCAGGGGCAATGCTGTGGGCAGTATTGGATACGATTGTGAATGTGGTGGAAGTGGTGCTGGTCGTACCGTTGGAATTTGTGGCCCTGATCGTGACGGTGTGTTGTCCACTGGTCAGATTGCTGTAGCTGAACGAAGATGTGCAGGGAACAAAACTGCCATTATCCAACTGGCACTGGAAGGTAGCCGCTGAATTGGCGCTGAAGGTTATAGTTCCGGTTGCTTGGTTAGAGTATGAGGGCGGCTTGGTATCGATAGTTGGCGCAAACAGACTTGCCGTGCAACCATCAGTTGATCCACCACCGCTCCCTAGACAGTTCCAGTTCCATGGGCCGGTTCCGGTTAATGCAGAAGGAGTTCCGGTAAGGCAAAGATTTTGCGGGGCTGCATCAAGCACTTTACCATTATCGCCACCACAGACACCGGTGATAGCGGAATTTCGTTGAGTGGTAACTGCCTGCATCATGTTACCGGCGCCGTCATAGGTGTAGGTGATGACCGTATCGGCATAGGTCGCCGTGACGAGGCGATTCAGTTTATCATAGGCAAAGGTGACGCTTTCGGCATGGGCGATTGTCACCATAACCAGCAGAGCCATAACTGCCAGGATCATATTCATACATCGTATGTGTCGTTTTACTGTCAGCATAATAATCCGGATCTATTCAAATCTGCGTTTCGGCTAAGCGGATACTCGGTCCAGAGACTGTGTCGCTATTTCTTCTTGCTGTTATTCCAACGGCGCTCAATGGCAGCAGTTTTGACACCATTTGATTTTGTGTATTTGATAAGGACAAAACCACCATGCGTGTCTTTGACGGTGTCGTACCAGATTTTTGTTTTGCTTCCGCCAGAATTGATGCTCGCTGTAGGATTATTATCAATATTTTTTGGGATGCTCGTTGGAGTTTTCATTTGCGAAGTAACATTATTAGTTGAATTTATAGATTTATCTAAATTATTGCTAACGTTAGAAGTCTTTTTCGCTGGACCATTATTACCAAACGATAACTTTGACCAATCAATATGATCAACTAAATCAGTGAATGGATTAATAATTTTTTGAAATGCATAACTAAGTTGATAAAATGGATCTTGCTTATCTTTACTTTTATTACCACTAACAGCATCTAATGATCCTTCTTGTATGGAATCAATAAATCCATACAGGTTAAAAGAATTTACAATAGCGTCACCTATTTCATCAGGATTACCTTTTGATATAGTATCGACTACACTTGAAGTACTGTCTAAATCACCTAAAGATATTAGCTTTCCCTCTGGCCCACTTAAATAATCAGTTATGAACAATCCTTTTGGATCAATAAAAATAAGTGGATTATTTTGGACATATCCATACGGTGCTTGACTTTGTGATGCCGTAAAATCCCCTCTCAACGGATCCACTCCCATAAACCGCTTTGTCTCAGGATCATAGAACCTGGCCCTCATAAAATACAGACCATTCGGTTCCTGCATGACGCCATACTTGCCCACATAGGTAAATCGATTGTCGTGGGCGGTTTCACTCCGGTTCAATTCACCAAAGGGTGTATATGCATATTTGTCGGTGACTGTTCCACCGGCGTTAGTAATAGCCACGGTACTGCCCAGCGGATCATAGTGGTAATAGAGCCGCTCGTTGGTGGTACCATCCACGCTGTAGAGCAGGCCGTCACCATGGATGTAGTATTTCTTCACCGCACCACCGGTAGTCATCTCGGCCAGCACCGTCTCCATGCCGCCTGCCAGGTCGAGCAGATAGCGGGTCTCGACGCCATTTTCCACCGAGGCAAAACGCCGACCGCTGCTGTCATAACGATATTCCTGCTGCAGTGCGCTGTTGGTCCGTACCTGGGTCAGCCGGTCTTCCTGGTTATAGGCATACTGGGAGGTAATCGCTCCAACGGCCTTGGCTGTGCGGTTCCCCTTGCCGTCGTGGCTGTAGGTGGCGCCGCCACCGGTCAGAATGCGGTTGGCACTGTCGTAGGTGAAGGTTGTGCTGCTGATGGCAGGCTTAGGCACCAGTGGCTGGTTCATGACCATTGATTCACGGTTGCCGTTTGCATCAAGGCCATAGCTGTAACTGGCGATGGTCGTACCGGTGGCGGTCTTGTCATCCTTGCCGGTCAGGCGTCCGGCATTGTCATAGCTGTAAGCAACCGTTGCCCCATTCCCCATGATCTGCCCAGCCAGGCGACCGGCAGCATCATAGCTGTAGGTGGTGGCGGTGCCGCTCCAGTCCTGTACGCGACTCAGCCGGTTCAAGCTATCATAAGTATAATAGACCTCACGGCTGCCGGGATATTTGATGGCGGTGCGGTTACGGTTTGCGTCCCAACTGTAGCCTATGGCATTGCCGAACGGATCGGTGATTTCAGAAATCCGGTCAAGCTTGTCATAGGTATATGTGATGTTCCCCAGTGAATCGGTGGTTTTGGTCCGGTTACCATTTGCATCGTATTCATAAGCTACCGTGCCACCAGTAGGGTAATTTTTGCCGGTAACCCGGTTATCCTGATCATAGCTTAAAGTCGTGGTGCCGGTGACATCGCTCATGGATATCACGTTGCCCACGGCGTCATAGGCAAGTCCTTTGCTTCCTAACTGACTGCTTTCATTCGTCAGCCGGTTCAGCACGTCATAGGTATAGGTGGTGGTCTGCTGGCGTATTTCGCCGGATGGCAATTTGTTACTCATTGTTACCGCAGTCCGGTTCCCCAGGGCATCATACTGGGCGGTTACTATGCCTCCTTCAGCATCCGTAACCTTGACCAGTCGCCCAACTGCGTCGTACTCGAAACTGGTCGGATTCTGTTTTGCATCGGCAACTTTCACCAGTCGGCCAACTTCGTCATAATCGTTGGTAATGGTATTGCCCCTGTGGTCAGCAACCGTTTTCAGCCGGTTCATAACATCATAGGTGGAAGTTACGGTTTCGTTAAGGTGATTGGTTACAGTAAGGCGGTTGCCGTTCAGGTCGTAGGTATAGGTCTCTTTCTGCCTCAGCGGATTACTTTTTTCCTTCAGGCGGTTCAGCTCGTCATAGACAAAAGTTGTGGCATTGCCACGGGAATCGGTACTCTTCAACCGGTTGCCGTTGGCGTCATATTCGTGCGAGACTTTGTTGCCCAGGGCATCGATTTCCTGCAGCACATTCCCCAGCGGGTCGTAGATTTTGCTTGATGTAGCTCCCATGGCATTTTTCACCCCGACCTGGCGGTCCATGAGATCCCAGATGTACTGTTCCACCTCGCCCATCGGCAATGTCCTGCTGATCAGATGGTCTTTGGCGTCATAGGCAAAAAGAGTGCTGTAACCCCTGGCATCCTGTTGGGCAGTCTTGTTGCCGTTGGCATCGTAGGTAAACACAGTTGTGCCGCCCAGAGCATCTGTCACCCGCACTGGAAGACCGTTGGCGTCGTATTCGTAGAGCATTCCCCGACCAAACGGCCGGGCTTCGGTGGTCTTGCGCCCGATCAAGTCATAATAGGTATTGCTCTCGTTCCCCAGGGCATCAATCACCGATACCTTGTTGCCATAGACGTCATAGGCATTGCGGGTGATATTCCCCTTTGCATCGGTCACCTTGATAAGCTGGCCGAACTGGTCGTAATCGTTAACCAGGAAATACTGCCCGGTCGGCGTGTCGGGGTTCTTAACGCTCTTTAGATTGCCGCCTTCATAGGTATAGGTGGTAATGTAGCCTTTGGCGTCTTTTTTCGTCAATGGGTTGTTGTTGGCGTCATAGGTTGTTTCGGTGGTCTTGCCGAGCGGTTCTTCCTTTTTCGCGATATTATCGTTCTCAACAGTGGCAACCACTTCATAAGTGTACTTGGTGACATTGCCCCGCTTGTCGGTAAACTCGGTCAAATTGCCGCGAGTGTTATAGACATACTGCGCTGAGAAATTCCGGCTGTCGGTCTCCTTGATCAGGCGCAGTTTGTCATCGAAAAAGTGATATGAAATATTGCCGTAAGGATCGACTATCTTGGTATTCTTCTTCGCCTCGTCGTAACTGTAGAGGGTCTGGGCGCCCAGGGCATCGCGCTGGCTGGATACCACCCGGCGCAGGTCGTCATAACTGTTGGTGGCCACCACGCTGCCACGTGCGTCGGTAATGGTCAGGATCTGATGATTGGCATCATAGGTATAGGTCGTGACATTGCCGCCAGTGTCTGTGGAACTAACCATGTTGCCGCTGCCGTCGTAATTGAAAACAACTGAACGACTGATCGGATCGGTGATACGGGTCAGGCGGTTTATCGGCGTGTTGGTATCATATGCGAAGGAAATAATCCTGCCCACCGTATCGGTTACCGACTCCAGATTGGAACCGTTCCATGTCAGGTGCACGCTGTTGTTGTTATCATCGATAATGCTGTCCAGCTGTTTGGAAGCATTAAAGACATACCTGGTCATATCCTTCATGGTTACGGTGTAGAGGTTGCTGATTTTTGTCAGTTTGCTGAACACACCGTATCGCGGCACATATGCGCTCTTGGCGTTGTCCCAGGTCCAGGTTTCGGTATTTCCGTCACCCCACCGCGCCGTAACCACCGTAGCGCTCTCTTCAACCAGTGAGGCGTTCAAGCTGTGGTTCCAACCATAGCCGAGAATCCCGGTGGTATTATCCTGAGAGTTGTAGCCCCTTTTAAACTCGAAGGACAATCCCCGCCCCGGTATTTCAAAATCGGTTTCTGACCAGGCGAAGTTGCCGGTGGAAGTGTTCACCCCATGTGCGCTATATCCCGATTTGGCATTAAGTCCAAAAACGGTATTGTTTTTGGAAAGCACTGCATCAAGGCGTATCTGATTATCAGTGGTATTCTTGCAGAGCAGTTGCTCTTTCTGATAGTTGGCATAGCCTCCGGAAATCGGCTTAACCGAGGTGATGGTGTAATACCCTTTGGCTAGTCCGCTGAAGGCATAGACGCCATTACCATCACTGACAATCGTCTGGCCATTTGAGAGGGTAACGGTGGCATTGGCTATGGGGGCATCTGCGATAGAATCCCATACATAGCCAATAATGGTGAAATTACTGCCGTCGCAGATCACATAGACCTGTTGCCCCACCTGTCCGGCATTGCCGGTTTTATCCACTGCCATGTATTTGAGCGTCGTATCAGCGGCAATAGAGATCGGGGTCTTATATATCAGCGAAGCGGAAGTTGGTGTGCTGCCATCGATACTGTAGTAAATAGTAGAATTTTCCCCGGCGGTTAGTGTTACCGTCTGGGCGTTGATAAATGTGCCGCCAACTGGCGAAGCCGTGACAACCGGCGACTTGGTGTCAAGGGTGATAGAATCACTGCACGGCAGCGACCAGTTACCCTGACTGTCCTTGAATTTTACATAAACACGTTTTTCCCCGTCGTTACTCGGCAGCGGCCAGGTGGTCGATGTAGCGTATGGCCGTGGGCTGATGTTTGGAGCGACACTTGCCCAGGAGTAGCCGTTGTTGGAAATTGCCACATCAGTGCAGCTGTTAACTGAATTAGGTATCTGTACGGCGCTGCAGATCAGGCCGAGTTCTACAGTCCCAACATTAGTCGACAGGCTATCCTTGTTGATTATGACACCACAAGCCGGAAGATTACCTGTGCCGCTGTCGAGCGCTTCTGCCTGAACAGTGTAGTTTGCACTGTTGGAAACACCCACCGGCTGAGCATTGATGATCGCTTTGGAAATAGTGTAATTAGTGGAATACCCCGGCTTGCCACCATAGTTGAAATTGGCCCCCGGAGTCTTGTAATTTGTGCTTCTCCCGACGCACAAGCTTCCGTCGGTATTGAGGCAGAATTGATAAGACTGAGTAGCAGCACTCTGATTTCCTGCCGGATCAACGACCAGCACGTTAACAGTTGCATCAGACTGGAGCGTAAGAGGGGCGGTGTAGACTGCGGAACTGGTTGATGGAGGTGACCCGTCAAGTGTGTAGAAGATGGTTGCCGCCTCAGATGGAGAGACTGTAATCTGTTGGGAGGCTGAATAGAGTCCGCTGGATGGAGTAATAATGGCTGTGGGGACGACGGTGTCGAGTATGGTGTCGGTGCTGTAGACCTGCGACCAAGTGCCCAGCGTATCCTTGAAGCGGGCGAAGATAATCTTCTTACCGTCACCGGTTGTGAGTGGCCAGATTTTGGTGGTAGCGAAGGTTTCCGCATCAGACCAGGTTATATTGTCATTGCTGAATTTCATCTGGGTGCAGCCGTTGGTGGACTGGCAGGTGAGAGCAAGAGGCGCATTAATAGACTTGGTATAGCGACCAGTCTGCACAGAACCGGTAGGGGCGGATCCAGCCGAGGGATTCATTTCCACAAGACCGGACTGCATCGCATAGTCAGGACTGGTAGATGCCCCACTACCGATGCTCAGATTTATCTTGTCATACTGGAAGGCATAGTTTTCCGAAGTGCGTACCCCGCTACCATAGTTGAACTGACCCAGCAGCAGTTCATGGTTTTCACTGGTGGCAGCAAAGATCGCCAAGCATGGGGAGCATGCAATAACTGCTAAGACTATGAGTATGCGTAGTAATTGCATCGGCTACTCAGCGTAAACCCAGAAGCCTTTGATTGAAGGGAATCCCCCCGTCGGATTAGAAGATTTGGGAATCAATTTGACTGTCAGTGTTGTCGGTTGGCTGGTGAAGGTCGTGAAGGTTGATGAGAGAGGGTTGTTGCCCGCAGGAAGCCAACCTGTGTCTTCGCTGGCATTTGAAAGTTTGTATTGGATGTCAGCGCCTGCTTCCCAGTTGTCAATTAATGGGATACCAATCGATTTGCTTATTTTGCCGGAGAGTGCTCCAACAGGTATTGAATGTACTATTGTTGACTCTATCTCACCTATCCCATATTCAAGAGAATATAGTGTAAATGAATGTATTGTGCTTAAACTGTCAAATTGCGCTCTTACGCCCTGAATAGAACTATTTATATAAGAAATTTTTGCGAATTTTCCAACGCCCCCATTATTATCCCACATACTGGTGTTAGGTATGTCACTCCAAGTACTGCCATTAAAACTTTGTAGTTTAACTCCGGATCCCCAGCCTGAACCTTGATTTATGGTTGTCTCGGCTACAAACTTAACTGTGGATATAGATTTTGCAGGAAATATTTTCCCAATGGTGTACGTAGCATTACTAGAAGAAGTTTGTATAGTCGCTGCGGTAGAATCATTATTATCAAAAGCATAATTGGGGTTAACAAAATTATTGGGGTTTGAAGTTGTATCTACAGAGGCATTACCAATAAAATTACAAACAAATTTGAGGAGCTGGTTGTCATATAATGCAGTCCCTCCGATAACGCTATCATATTTGCCATTGGAGTCTATATATACCTCTCCCCAACCATCTGTCAGCCCCCCACCGAGATTACTAGTTCCTAGTTCCAAACTCCTCAGATTCACCAACCCCAAATAATTCAGCATTCGATCCGAGGTTTCCGAACTTTTTGACTTGAACGAATATGCACCACTTGTAATCCTCTGCCGTGGTGTCATCTCACTGTCAGTGCCGATTTTTATTCCAATATACCTGTTATCTGAATTAAATAGAGAATCAGGGATTACGGCCACTGATCCCAACTCAACATTCAGTATGCCATTAGTAATAACTACATTCTGTGTTTCAGTCCAGAGAGCAGTACCTCCAGAAGCAACATCGTAAATCGTAAAAGTGATGTTCTTGCTACCATTGATCGGATTTCCGGCTCGATCATTCAACTTGCCCTGGTAGCTCATGATGTTGGGAACTGCCACGACAATAGTTGGGACGCACAGGCAGAGCGTGACCATCATTAACAAACCAGCTATCGTATTTCTTCTCATAAATCCCTCGCGCATATTGAATGTCAAACAAATCAGAGGGGCAGCCCTATTTGATTTTCATGATCCAGACGACATCATAATAAAGTGGTTTGGTATCTGTACCGTATGTGTTGCCGGTCATACCTAACCCAGATGGACTAGTTGCGTTAGCTCCCCCAACACCTGAAAAGGCATATACTGTTCCAGCCAAGAACCCGCGTGTAACAAGTCCCATTCCATGAGAATGATTGTCAGAACCTCCAGATGTCCCACTGGCTGAATTTCCTCTTAAAAATCTATTCTCACCATTGAGATTTGGAAGAAACTGGTTATTTAAAGGACTTTCCGTATCAATCAATTTTTGCCCGTTGCACTCCACCCATCCATCCGATAAGGCCGGTACATTGGGGCTTTTCATCCACGCCATGACTGAACCAACAGGCACAACAGGAAATTCAACCTTATACGACCGGAAAGAAAACGCCCCGCTCGTCACCCGCTGACGCGGAGTCATCTCACTATCCTCCCCCACCTTGATCCCCAAATACAGCTTACTGTAGCGAAACATGCTATCCGGCAGCGGCATACCGGTGCCTAGTTCGGCGCTGAACGCACCGCTCGCCACAGGCACACTCTTGGTCTCGCTCCAGAGCGGATTGGGGCTGCCGACGGAACTGTACATGCTGAATGTCATGGTTCTGCTGTCATTCACCGGCACACCATTCTTATCATTCAGCTTCCCCTGATAGCTCATGATCTGCGGAATCGCCATCGCCGCCACCGGCAACAGGCAGATTGCCGCCGCAGCCAGAATATACTTTCCCATCCTCTTTAACACCATGGGTATGCCTCCTGCTTCTTAGTCTAAATTAAACGAGACCTTTTAAAAAATAGTCGTAGCAGTAAATGATTCTCCAAATTACTTTTGTTGTTCGATTCTGACACCAAAAGTGATCGGTGTCAGAGGTACGAAAGTATTCTTGACGGTGATAGACGCACCGGCTGCAAGCGTGCCTGTCTCAGACTGAATGTAGAAGTACGGCTCCGTCGGAGAGAGGTATCCATCAGGTACACCAAGACCTATTGTTGAAGGCTTGAATGCTTTGGATGGATTGGTAACTACCATCCTTATCTTACCGCTTAATGGAGAGTTGCCGGCTTTGTTGGTAACTTTCACCGTCACATAGTAAAGATCATTTGTGAGGTTGTAGACTGGCGAGGCCTTTAATACGGTTACCTGGCCGGATACATCATTCCAGACTGACTGCTTGATGATGTTCACCTTCGCCGGATTAGATACCGTTCCTGCCTCGTTTGTCGCAACAACACTAATTTGATACTGTTTTGCTTCCGGAAGCTGGATTTTCTGTGCAAATGTTCCACTCGACGGTGCCACTAAGTAATTTGCGATCACCGCTGATGTGGAAGTGTCTACAACCGTAATGGCTACTGATGTAATTGATGTGTAAAGGTCAGATACACTGCCGGTTATCGTGTATTCGGAAAGGGCGGTAGTGATATCGGCAGCCGGATCAGTGATTGCGACGTTTGGTTTGGTTGTGTCTGATGTTACCTTGCGGCTCTCTTTAGAGGTATTACCGGCAAGATCGACTGAAGTGACTACAACTGTGTTCACGCCAGCTGCAAGGTTAACTGTAGCACTGAAAGAAAGAGCGTTCATCGCCGCAGTCTGTTGGTCAACCTGTATCTGGTTTTTGTCCAGTACGGTCACTGTTATATACTTTACTGCTTCGTTAACAGAACCGGTGACATCGGTAAATGATTGAGCAATTTTGCTGTCATTTGTCGGTTTTATTACCGTGAGTACCGGAGCCTTCGGGTCATAGGTGATTTTGACCGAACCTGTCGTTGACGAATTGCTCGCATTATCCACAGCAGTGGCTGTTATCACGTTCTCCCCTTCAGCAAGTGTCAATGCATAGCTGAAATCCCCTGACAATGGATCAACAAGAGGATTAACTGAAACCCCGTTATTGGTGAGCGTCAAAGCACTGATTCCGCCTTCATCAACAACATTGCCCGTTACCGAAAGAGTTGGGTTGTTTGTGATGGCGTCTCCCGCAGGGGTGTAAAGCACAACTGCAGGCGGTGTGATGTCGGGTTGAGCAACTACTACTGTTACTGTTCCGCTTACGGTTTTGTAGTTGATGGCATCAGTCGGGGTGAAGGTAACTGAGGCACTGTAGTTGCCAACTGCAGGTGGTACTGTCGCCGGAGTTGTGAAGGCGAAGGAACCGGCTACAGAGCCAACGCCGCCCGTGAGGGTAGAGGCGGAGAGTGCCTGACCGAATGTGATGCCGCTGGCTGTCGGCAGAGTGGTGATTGTCGGTGTGGCTTTGGCTACGGCAACGGTGACAGTGCCGCTGACTGTGTTGTAGTTGGTTGCATCAGTCGGAGTAAAGGTAACCGAGGCACTGTAGTTGCCAACTGCGGTCGGTATGGTCGTCGGAGTTGTGAAGGCGAATGAACCGGCTACAGAACCGACGCCGCCCGTGAGGGTAGAGG
>JBAXVG010000094.1:0-13343 GCA_037129255.1 Desulfuromonadales bacterium
CCGAAAAACCGATGATGGCGTTGAGCGGCGTGCGGATCTCGTGGCTCATGTTGGCCAGGAATTCGGATTTGGAGCGGTTGGCCGCTTCAGCCGCATCACGGGCCGCCAGAAGCACCCCGGCAATCCGTCTGTCTTCGGTGGCGTCTTCCTTGATGGCCACAAAATGGGTGATGTTACCCTGATCATTTGTGATGGGCGAAATTGAGGCATGTTCCCAATATACGTCGCCGTTCTTTTTCTTGTTGCAGAAGTTGCCGCGCCATTCCCGGCCGTCGCGGATCGTCTCCCACATCTCACGGTAAAACCCGTCCGACTGCACGCCTGCTTTCAGAATCCTCGGGTTCCGGCCAATAGCTTCCTCCGGCAGGTAGCCGGTGATTTCAGTGAATTTAGGGTTGACGTATTCGATCCGCCCGTGAATATCCGTGATAACTACGATTGCCGGACTGTGCTCAACCGCGCTGGAGAGTTGCTGCAGCTTTTTCTGGTTCTCTTCCGCTTCAATGCGTCTCTGTTCGAGCTCTGAGTTGAGGGAGGTCAGTTTGTCGTTTGCGTTTACGAGGGACCTTGTTCTTTCGATTACACGCTGTTCAAGATCGATGGTCCGGTCTTCAACCTTCTTCTCCAGAGAATGATTCAGCTCTTCAAGCTCCTGCTGTTTATCAAGCAGTTCCTGTTGTGCCTGTTTACGTTCTGAAATGTCAATTATGAACCACTCAAATCCGACGATATTGCCGGTACGTACGACCGGATGAGCAGAGAAGATATGATAACCATACGTGCCATCTTTGCGGCGGCTGATAAACTCTCCTGACGGGATAGCTTTGCCTCTCTGCAGTTCGGCCAGATGTGCGAGAGCAGAATATGATCCGCTTTCCACCTGCACCATGCTGAAGAGTTTGCCGATAACCTCTTCCCTTGAATCATAGCCGTGCATTCGCAGCCAGGCGTCATTGACATCCAGGAAACGTCCCTCCGGATCGATATGGAAATAACCGGCAGGTGTCTGTGTTATTATGTTGCGCAGGTGCGCTTCATGGTCACTCTTTTCAGTAATAATACGCTGCAGCTCTTCGTTCTGCATCTCCAGCTCAACCTGATGAACCTGCAGTTCGTGCAGCAGTCGTTTTGCATCCGGTTCTCCGGTAAATGTATCTGCGGCTGGAAATTGTGCGGCAACCTTTTCCTCTGCCAGTTTGCGAAGGTCAGCAGCACTGGTTGAGTTTATTATGTCATCGGCCATAGACTGACCTTTCCTGGTATCATCATAAAACCTTCCCCTTCAATCTCACTATCTCTTCCCGCAGTTCATCTTCAATCTTCCTGGCTGCGGTAATGTCGTTGCAGGTAATCACCACACCGTTGATCATTTTGTCCATCGTGCGATACGGCATGATCCGCACCAGATACCAGCGACCGTCCAGTGTTGATACCTGATTTTCAACAGAAATCAGTTTCCTCAGCACATCCTGGACATGGTCATACAACTGCGGATAGTTCAGATTTGAAACGATATCGGTCAGCGGTCTGCCTACATCACCGGGAATCAGCTTGAACAACCTGTTGGCGCCGGCTGTGAAGCGTCGCACCTGCAGCTGGTTATCCAGAAAGACGGTCACAATCTCGGTGCTGTTCAGCAGGTTCTCCATATCGTTGCTGACCAGCAGGTAAGCTTCCAGCCTGGTTGACTGCTCGGCGTTGACGCTCTGAAGCTCCTCGTTCATCGATTGCATCTCTTCCTTTGAGGTTGTCAGCTCTTCGTTGGTTGACTGCATTTCCTCGTTTGTTGACTGGAGTTCTTCATTGGTTGATTTCAGCTCTTCGTGGGTGGTCTGCATCTCCTCACGGTTGGTATGCAACTCTTCACGGGTCTTCAGCAGCTCCTGCTCAAGCTCTTCCACCTGTCTGCTGTCGGGGAGCATTCCTTTCTTTCTCTGTTTTGCCCTGGGCGGCAGTGTCACTTCCCTGAAGGCTATCATCACCATCCCTCGTAATGCTTCCGGCGTTTCGATCTTCATCATCGTCATTTCCACGGCCAGAGTACCGCTGTCTGCCCCTGCCAGATCACCCCTGACGGTGATCGGTTCGCTCTGGCGCAATGCCTGGCTGAAGGCGCTCCCCAGCTTATATTGCAGACCGTCACGGGCCATGGCAAAGATATTCATGTTGGCCTTGCCTGCCGCCGGTTCGAGGTACTTCCCGGTTTTTCCGCTGATATAGACAATGTCACCCTGATCGTTGACCAGGACTGTCGGTGCGGAGAAGTGCTGCAGAATCAGATGATCAGCCAGTAGCTGAAGATTGTCGACTGTTTTGAGCATAAGGGACTCCAGTTGCGTCGCTGCCGGTGAGTTGGAGATAAAGGATGTCGGAAAAGTGAGCTCATTGCGGAACGTGGTTTTGTTACGCCAGTAGAGTTTTGTGCTGACATGCCCGGCGGTAAAGAGATCCATCTGCTGCCCGATGGTCTCTGCGCTGCCGAGAAAGAGCAGACCGCCCGGTTTAAGGCAGTAATGGAACAGTGGCAGCAGTTTTTTCTGCAGTTCAGAAGAGAGATAGATCAGCAGGTTACGGCATATCAGTATATCCAGCCTGGTGAAGGGGGGATCCATGATGACGTTCTGCTGGGCAAAGGTGACCATTTCGCGGATCTCCTTGCCGACACGGTATCTGTTATCCTCTTTGATGAAGAATTTTTGCAGCCTCGCGGGTGAAACAGAGGTTTCAACAGCGGCAGGGTAGACTCCTCTGCGGGCCTTCTCGATAGCATCGGCATCAAGATCGGTCGCAAAGATCTGCAGGTTGTAGTTGTCCGGCTGGTTGACCTGATCCAGAGCCTCCCTGAATGTCATCGCCAGTGAATAGGCTTCCTCTCCCGTCGAGCAGCCGCACGACCAGGCTCTCAGGGCACCCCCTTCGGGATAGGCCGCCAGTATCTTCGGCAGGGCTTCATCCTTCAGCTCCTCCCACATGGCGGTATCACGGAAGAAGCTGGTTACACCGATCAGCAGTTCCTTGAAGAGCAGTTCCACCTCCTGGGCATTCTTCTGCAGGAAGCGGGCATAGTCGGCAATGGATGCGATCTTGTGAATACTCATCCGCCTCTCGATACGGCGATAGACGGAGGTTGGCTTATAGAGTGAGAAGTCGTGCCTGGTCTTGGCCTTGAGCAGGGTGGTGATTTTTTCAAAATTACTCTGTTCCCTGTCACGCAGACTCTGCTCGGACTCCCGGAGTGGAGCGGCACAACCAAGAAAATCGATGATCCGTGCCGGCAGCTTCTCTGCTGCAGCAACTATATCGGCATAGCCGGAATCAATGACGCTTCTGGGCATACTGTCGAACTTGGCCGTGGCCGGTTCCTGCACCAGCGTCAGTCCGGCCTGTTCCTTGATGGCACACAGCCCCAGGGTGCCGTCCGACCCCATGCCGGAGAGGATCACCCCGATACTCTGCTCACCGCAATCCTCCGCCAGCGAGCGTAGAAAGATGTCAATCGGCAGACGCAGGCCATGTTTTGTATCAGGAATCTGAAGGGCCAGTGTCCGGTTGCCGATCGTCATATCCCTGTTGGGGGGAATGACGTAGACGTGATCGGGCTGCACCTTTGTGCTGCCATTTACCTGCTGGACTTTCATAGTGGTGGAGCGTTGAAGAAGTTCGGGAAGGTTGCCGACATGATCAGGTGACAGGTGCTGGACGACTACAAAGGCCATACCACACTCTTTGGGCACATGGCTTAAAAACAGTTCCAGTGCCTCCAGGCCGCCAGCGGAGGTGCCTATGCCGACGATGGGGAACAGTGGCGGGGGGCTTTCCGGGCTGACGGCCGGTTTTGATTTTCTGCTTTTCATGGAGTGCTCCGGCTGCAAACAGAAAACCGGCGTACGAAAAAGCCACGACGCCGGCTGAAAATGGTATGAAGATTATATCTTTATTCATCAGGATTACAACAGAATAATCGGCAGCATGTGGAGCCGGGAACAGGGCTTGTAAATTTGTTTTTTTGAGGTACAATTAACTAAAATCAAGCCAAAGGGGAGGTCTATATGGAAGAGCGGGATAGAAAAATAGCGGTAGCGGCACTGCTGATGGTTACGGGTGGTGTAATCGGAGCTGGACTTGCATTGCTCTTCGCCCCGCAAACCGGAAGCAGGACGAGAAAAGATCTTATACGTTACGCAAAAAAAGCCCGGCACAGGGCTGATGAAACAGTAGAGGATCTTGCTTTACATGTGAACAACATGGTTGACACAATCGGTTCAAAGACGGAAGAGCTGGTGGAGAAGGGCAGGGATGTAGCCGGCAGCACCAGGAAAGATCTGATCAGACTGCTTGAGGAGGGTGCCTCGAAGCTGGAGAAATTCAGAACCCTGCTGATCAGGATGTAGGTGAAGACGGTCCTTTTGGTTTGTAGTGGAAGTACAGCACTAACAGGAAAAAGGGAAACAGGGCGGATAAAAGTCCCCACAGCAGAGGGTTTTTTCCACGGCGCTTCGCAAGGTACAGACCGAGTGCGCCCGGCAGACCGAACAACAGGAGCAGGAATATCATTTCGTTCATTGGCATTATCCTGAATTATTTATTTTTTATTCTGCCAGTAAGAAGTCATGAGAGTCAGGAACGCTGAGGCCGCCGGGGACAACTCCCGTCCGTCACGCCGGGCGGCGTAAAATTGCCGGGTTATGCTCAAACCGGGAATCCTTACAGTTGTCAATTGACCATTTGCAAGCTCTTCCGAGACTGACATGCCGGAAACAAAAGCATATCCGATGCCATGCAGCAGAGCCCGCCGGATCGCTTCGGTACTGCCGAGAACGGCGACGATATTGAGCGAATCCTTGCTGATCCATGTTCCGGCCAACGCCTTGTAGACCGCCATTTGAGTCCCGGAACCATCCTCCCGGACAATCAGCGGTATTTTACACAGCTCTGCCTGACTCAGGCTCTGTTTACGTCCTTCGGCAAACTCCGGAGAGACTGCGCAGACAATCTTATCCAGCCCGATAGAGTCAAAGCAAACCCGATCTTCCTCAAAGCGCCCTCCCGTGAATCCAAGCTCTATTTCTTCATTCACCAGCTGCCTGATCACCGAGCGACTGTCTCCCTGGATCACTTCCAGACGCACCTTCCGGCATTGTTTGAGAAATTGATCCAAAACAGCCGGAATCAGCCAGGTGGCAGGAATATTGCTGGCACCTACCCGCAGTACGACGTCCTCCATGCCGAGAAACCGGCGTATGGCCGATCGGGAGTCATCGCATTCACTCAGAATCCTGCGGGCACGTCCAAAAAAGATCTTGCCGGCCTCGGTCAGAAGCGACCCTCCCTTGCCACGGTCAAAGAGCCGGATACCCAGTTCATCCTCCAACCCCAGAATATGTTGACTGGCGGTCGACTGGGTGATACAGGTCTTCTCGGCGCCCCGTGAAAAACTGAGCGTTTCGGCTATTGCCACAAACACTTCCAGTTGCTTTAACGTCATGATTTATCATTCCTATTCACAATTACGATTATAACCATCGGTACTATACACAATTATCATTTTGCCTTACAACATAAATCTAGATGTACGTTTTCGGGAGGGCGTGATGATAGTTCACCTGCTGGTACTGTTCGTGTTCGCCTCGTGCACTGTTGCCTCGGCTGAGGAGATTCAGATCAGCCGTTTTGCTGTTGACGGTTTTTCAGGCTGGGAACTGAAAAGCTTTAAAGGTGAGACGGAATACACTCTTGCAAGAGAAAATGGCGCTACCGTTGTCAAGGCCCACAGCAGAGGAACCGCTGCAGGTCTGGTTAAAAAGGTTCACCTGGACCCGCAACGCTACCGGTATCTGCGCTGGTCATGGAAAATAGCCGGTACAGTGGCCGGAGGCAACGAAAACAGCAAAGAGGGGGACGACTACGCAGCACGGGTGTATGTCGTTTTCCCCGGGCGTTTTTTCTGGCAGACAAAAGCCATCAACTACATCTGGGCCAATTACCTGCCGATCGGTCAATCACTTCCCAATGCATTCTCCGGCAACGCCATGATGGTGGCCGTCGAATCCGGCCCTTCCAAAGCCGGTCAATGGCAAAACGAAACGCGTGACATCCTGGCCGATTACAGGCGCCTGTTTGGTGAAACCCCACCCGGGATCGGCGCCATCGCCATCATGACCGATACGGATAATACCGGCAGCGAAGCTACTGCCTGGTACGGTGATATTGCGATATTGACAATCCCGCCATACGTGCGATAATTTTCAATGCCTGCCTGCTCATCTGATACGTATATTCATCATCAATTGTCCGTGATAAGACGGAAGAAACGGGTTCTGTATGACAGATCATGAAACCAATCCGCTGAATCCGGAAGCCATAAATCTGCCATTCAACTATTCATCCATAAAAAATGAATTCGTATTGCTCAGCTCCGGTGAAGACACGCAAACAGCAGACGGAACGTGGGTAATCATCCAGTCCAACAGCGTCATTCTCAAGCAGTCACATTCCAGGCTGGAGCTTCCGGGCGGCAGGCTGCCTGACTGGATGTCTCCGCAACAGACTCCCGTATGTGTGGGGATCTGGCGTGGAAAACCGCTTCGCGCCTTCACGGTAAGTGGCTCGCTGCGGATGAAAAGCCCCTTTGTAGCGGCAACATTTAACGCTGCTGACGAACAGATGGATATCCGTACCTTGACGCTGGCAGGATTGTCAAAACAGATTCTGCACTGGGAACAGCAAAGTCGCCACTGTTCGCGATGCGGTGCAGAAACAGAACCGATAGCCTCCAGCCGGGGCAAACTGTGTACATCCTGCAGAGCCGAGCATTTTCCCCACATCCACCCATGCGCCATCGTTCTGGTCAAACGAGGCAGCGAACTGTTGCTGACCCGCAAGGCGGAATGGCAGTCGGGACGCTACAGCCTGGTAGCCGGCTTTCTCGATGTGGGAGAATCGCTGGAGGAGTGTGCCATTCGTGAGGTACGCGAGGAAACCGGGATTGAAATCACCAATGTACGCTATGTAGGCAGCCAGAACTGGCCCTTTCCGGCCCAGCTTATGGCAGGGTTTACAGCAGATTATGCCGGTGGCGGGATTGTTGTCGACCATAGCGAACTTGAGGATGCGCGCTGGTTTTCGGTCAATGCACTCCCCACTCTGCCCCCTTCCCGCAGTATTGCCCGCTGGATTATCGACAACTTCAAATAAACTTCTGATTACCCCATTTATGGTATGCGTCAGTTCAAGGAGTCCGATATGAAAAGAATCATTCCGGTATGCCTGTTGATACTGCTCTCTCTCCCGGCGTGGTCAGGTGCGAGCGTCATTGGCCCTGCCCGGATCCGCTTCGTGGATGGCGACATCATGTTCAGAACACCTGATTTCGGCGAATGGCTTCCGGCAACGATCAACACACCGCTCGACGAAGGTGACACGATCTGGTGTCCCGGTGGCGCCAAAGCCGAGATTCAGCTCTCTGACGGCACCATGGTACGGCTGGATGGAGGTTCTCAACTTGATCTGCTGGCTAACGAAGACAGCTTTATTCATCTGCATCTGTCGAGCGGCAGACTCTATGTGAGAACGGTTCAAACCAGAGCACAGAATTCGCTCCAGATTGATGCTGACGATACCACGGTGCTTCCTGACGCCCGGACACAACTTCGCATAGACATGCTGCCTGACAGGCAGGAGGATGTTTCCGTCTTCAACGGAACTGCGTATGTTGAAGGCAACAGCAGCCGCACGAAAGTCCGCGCAGGTGAACACATCGCTCTTGAGCACGGACACAGCGAACTTCTGCCGCTCAATCCACCCGATGCCTGGGAAAACTGGAATACCGGCCGGGACCGGATCCAGTTGCGTGCGGCCGTTACAGACTCTAATCTTCCCGATGAATTACGAAGCTCTTCGGCTGAGCTCTATTCAAACGGCACCTGGGTGAGTGTCCCCGAATACGGTATGGTCTGGCGTCCAACGCTGATCCTCACCGGCGATTGGGCTCCCTATCGTAACGGGCAGTGGATCTGGAGGGGGAGTGACTACGTCTGGATATCCTCTGAAAGCTGGGGCTGGGTGCCCTACCATTATGGCCGCTGGGCTGTCGTCAGCGGTTTCGGATGGTGCTGGGTGCCGCCATCACAGGGAGATGTCTACTGGGGACCCGGCTATGTCGGATGGTATCAGACCGACAGCCATATCGGCTGGACCCCTCTCGCTCCTGGAGAGATATTCTACGGTTATGGGCGCTACGGGCGCCATAGTGTCAATATCGCCGCCTCACCTGTCAACGCAGTCACGATCAATTACCGGAATCAGCATATTCAAGGTGGCCGGACCGTACTGCCGAAAAACGACTTTCTGAAGGGAATATCAGCACAGCAACAGCGTACCGCCAGTACACCTGCCGCGTTGACAGCGTCAATCGGCAGTCCTCGCATTCGGCCGCTTCGAGAAACACGCCTGCCGGCAGTCAGACAGACTCCACCTCAAAACACTCTTCCCAGGATCGATCATCAGGACAGCCGCGAATTACGCAGGCAATTCCAGCGGCTGACCCCGCACGGCGGGCAACAGTCCCGACCGGAGCCGGTAACCAGAGAGCAGAAACAGAAAAAGGTCTGGAAGGTCACATCACCCGAGGAGAGTAAAGGAAAAGAGAGCAGGGAAAAAGAGCATGGTGGCAGGTAAGTAAATCAGGTCGCTGTTGAGGATTTCACCCATTTTTCCAGTATCTCCGCCAGATTATCCTTTTTTACCGGCTTTGCCAGATAGTCATCCATTCCTGACTCAAGGCAATACTCCCGATCACCCTTCATGGCGTTGGCGGTCATGGCGACTATCGGCACATTATGGTTGAGGACTTTCGAGCCTGAATCACGAATCATGGCGGTTGCTGCAAAACCGTCCATCTCCGGCATCATGCAATCCATCAGCACCAGATCGTAATTGATCAGTTCAAGCGCCCGGACAGCTTCAAGGCCGTTGGCGACGACATCAGCCTTGAAGCCAAGTTTACTCAGAATATTCTGCGCCACTTTCTGATTAATGACATTGTCCTCTGCCAGCAGGATACGTACACCCGCCCTGCCTGCTTCAGCAATGATATGACGGGTAATGATGCCGGCTTCAGGCTTATTGCTTTTCCATCTGCCGAGTACAAGAGCCATGCATTCGTGGAGCTGCGCCTGGCGTACCGGCTTGGCCAGATAACCGGAGAAGCCGATCTTTTCAAAAAGAGCGGCATCACCCCGCTGGGCAATAGAGGTCACCATTACCATCAGAGTGGACTCCAACATTGGATCAGCTTTGATCTGCCGCCCAAGTTCCACCCCGTCCATACCCGGCATCTCCTGATCCAGTAGCGCAATACGGTAGGGCTCCCCCTGTTTTGCCGCTTCGCGCAGATGTGCCAGGCCGTCTTCAGCGTCCACGGCGGTCTCGTAGAGGCAACCCCAATGGTTCAGAAGAGTAATCATCAACATCCGGTTGGTAGCGTTGTCGTCTACAACCAGCACCCTGGTGCCGGATAAGTCGGCATGTGGAATGATATTTGATACATCCGGAATCTCGGTCGTCTTCTCAAAACGAGCGGTAAACCAGAATGTGGAGCCAATGCCCTCTACGCTGAACACCCCGATCTCCCCATCCATCAACTCCACAAGCTGTTTGCAGATGGCAAGCCCAAGGCCGGTACCGCCATACGTGCGGGTCGTCGATCCGTCCGCCTGAGTGAAGGGGGCGAAGATAGCCGCCTGCCGCGACGGCGGGATGCCGATGCCGGTATCGCGAACCTCGAAGCGAATGCAAGCGGAATCATCAGTTTCCGACTCAAGCGTCGCGCTGATGACTATTTCACCCTTGTGAGTGAACTTAATAGCGTTGCCTGCCAGGTTGGTGATGATCTGACGCAACCTTCCCGGGTCACCCTTCAGATACGACGGCACGCCGGGATCTATCCGGCAGATCAGCTCAAGGCCTGCATCTATTGCCCGTATCGCCAGCATTTCAACGGTGTCATCCAGAGTTGTCCGCACGTCAAAGTCAAGCAGTTCAATATCCAGTTTGCCTGCCTCGATCTTGGAAAAATCGAGAATATCGTTGATCAGTCCCAGCAGGTTCTCACCGCTTTTCTGGACAATTTCGGCAAACTGTCGTTGTTCATCGGTCAGATCGGTATCCAGCAGCAAACCGGTCATGCCGATCACGCCGTTCATCGGCGTGCGGATTTCGTGGCTCATGGTTGCCAGAAACTGACTCTTGGCAACGGTCGCCTCTCTGGCATTGACAAGTGCAGCTTCAAGTTGAACATTCTTCCACTCAAGCTCCTCAGTAAAGGCCCGCAGTTTTTCATCGGCCTTCCTGCTCTCGGTTAGAGCGTATTGCCTCTGGAGGAGATTCCTGATCCTCAGATTGAGTTCCTTCTGGTCGTACGGTTTGGTAATGAAATCGTCTGCACCGATTGCCAGAGTACGGATGGCGTCATCTCTGTTGCCGGACGCCACTATCACCGGGATGGAGTGGAATTCCGGCCTGCTCTTGACAATCGACAGCATCTCCCTGCCGTTCATGACCGGCATTTCAAGATCCAGCAGGATCAGGCCGATATCGCGATGTCCGGACAACAGAGCCAGACCCTCGCGCCCATTGCCGGCCGTCAGGAAATTGTCGAAATGCTCCATCAGCATGAACTGCAGCATGTCGCGGCTCATTGCCTCATCATCCACGATCAGTATTTTTGCCCTGTTCATCTCATGCTCCATCCGGAATCTCCCGCACGTGCAGAGGCGCATTCCTGAGGTCGTCCGGTCTCTGCCATGTATCAATAATCAGCGCCAGTTCTTCCCTCTTCACCGGTTTGCTCAGATAATCATTCATACCGGCTTCCAGGCACTGTTTCCGGTCACCTGTCATGGCGTTGGCGGTCATGGCGATGATCGGCACATTGTGGTTCAAGACTTTGGAATCCGGGGATCGGATCACTCTGGTCGCCTCAAAACCGTCCATTTCAGGCATCTGGCAATCCATCAGCACCAGGTCGTAATTGATCAGCTCAAGCGCCCGGACAGCTTCAAGGCCGTTGGCGACAACGTCAGCCTTGCACCCCAGCTTACCCAGGATGTTTTGCGCCACCTTCTGGTTGATGACATTGTCCTCCGCCAGCAATATGCGCACGCCCCGGTTGGCGACCTCTGCCACTATGTGACGGGTGACGATGCCGTTGCATGATAATGTACCTGCTGCACGACTCAATATAAGGGCAATGCAGTCATGAAGCTGCGCCTGGCGCACCGGTTTGGGCAGATAACCGGCAAAGCCGATCTGCTCCAGAGCGACGGCATCACCTCGCTGGGCATAGGAGGTCACCATTACCAGCAGGGTCGATTTCAGCAGTGGATCTGCCTTGATCCGGCGACCGAGCTCGCTGCCGTTCATTCCGGGCATCTGGTGATCCAGCAGGGCAATGAGGAACCGGTCGCCCTGCCGGACCGCATCAGATAAAAGTATCAGCGCCGCTTCGCCATCACTTGCAGTATCAAAACGGAAGCCCCAGCTTTTCAGCAGGGCGGACATCAGTTTCCGGTTGGTCGCATTGTCGTCAACAACCAGTATCCGCGTCCCGCTGATGTCGGCGTGCTGCAATACCTCCGGGGTTACTACCACCTCAAAGGTCTGTTTTACAAAATGAGCGGTAAACCAGAAGGTAGAGCCTTTACCCTCCTCACTCTTCACGCCGATATTCCCACCCATCAACTCGGCCAGTTGCTTGCAGATCGCCAGACCGAGGCCGGTCCCTCCGTATTTACGCGTTGTTGCCCCGTCAGCCTGGGTGAACGGCTGAAAGATTGCGCCAAGGCGCGACTCTGGAATGCCGATGCCGGTATCGGTAATTTCAAATAGAAGTGTCACGCCGTCGCCATGATCCGCTTCAAGCGATGCGTGAATAACGACTTCTCCCGCAGGGGTAAACTTGATGGCGTTACCGGCCAGATTGGTGATGACCTGCCTTAGCCTGCCCGGATCACCCTTCAGATATACCGGCACGTCCGGTTCGATGTGACAGATCAGCTCCAGTCCGGCTTCATCGGCGCGGAAATCCAGCATCTCGGCCGTATCTTCCAGCGTTATCCGCAGATCAAAATCAATGATCTCCATGTCCAGCTTGTTGGCCTCTATTTTTGAAAAATCCAGAATATCGTTGATTACTCCCAGCAGGTGCTCACCGCTTTTGTTGACAATTTCAGCATATTCATGCTGTTCGGCGGTCAGTTCTGTACCCATTAATAATCCGGTCATACCGATCACCCCATTCATCGGAGTGCGGATCTCGTGGCTCATGGTGGCCAGGAACTCACTTTTGGCCCGGTTAGCAGCCTCTGCTTCTCCCTTTAAGCGTTCCAGATTATTCACCTGTTGTTGAAGCAGGACATTCGCCTGCTCAAGTTCAAGGGATTTCAGCGTCAGCAGATGAGTCTTTTGTTTCAGAGTCAGATGAGTGTTCACCCGTGACCGTACAACCGCAGGATTCAGCGGCTTTACGATGAAATCGACCGCTCCCGCCTCAAGGCCTCTGATTTCATCATCCGGGCTCTGCTGGGCGGTCACAATGATGATCAGGATATTCCTCGTAGCCGGGTCAGCCTTCAGCTGTCGACAAACCTCAAGGCCGTCCATGCCGGGCATCAGTACATCAAGCAGGACCAGATCCGGCGGGTTGCTGCAGCACATTTCCAGAGCCTGTTCGCCGCTGATGGCCATAAAGACCTCATGGTCGCGGTGAAATATTTCAAACAGAACCTGGATGTTGACCGGCTGGTCATCAACCACCAGCAGGCGCGGACGGGATATGGTAGCGGCTATCTCTTCTTTTTCTGGCAACAGTGATTCCTCAGATACAGTCATACAAACTCCTCCCCTATTTTCCGGCACCACTCGGCAGCGGCTGAAAAATCCAGCCGTTGCATGGCATCATCGAGATGGTTGACCAGCGCGCGCTCCGCATCTGTCAGCCCCCCCCTGATAACCTGATACTGCTGAATCGCCCGCATGTTGCCGGTGGACAGCAAAGTCTCCAGCTCAATCAGACCGGCAATGAGCGTTTCACGGTCCATTTTCGTGCCTGATTCTGATTCGGCGGACAGCGAGTCAAGCTCCTCCGCCACATCCCTGAATACGTGGCACGCCTCGCCAAACAACCGCTCCAATTCCTGAAGCAGAGAGCTCAGAATGTCTGGGGCGCAATTGTTCTTCAGAGCCGTTTCTCCGTTAGCAGCGGTGAGGGACAGAAGTGTGGCTCCCAATGTCGCCGCCACACCCTTGATGGTATGCAGTACATGGGCTGCATCACCCCCCACCCC
>JBAXVG010000095.1:0-13304 GCA_037129255.1 Desulfuromonadales bacterium
TGCACATCGTCAGAACATCAAGTGAGCGGCGATAGTCGGAGCCGTTGCGGATATGGTAGAGACGCGGCACCGTTTCGACGTTATGTCCCAGTATGTGCGGTTTTGAGGAAGTAACTGCTTTAATGCTCGCGGACTCGCCTTTAAAATCAGGGATCAACAGTTCAATTTTCGTATCAGGTGACGCAGAACGAATGGCAGCCACCGTGGCTGCATAGAGTCCTGCACCACCATCAGGAAGATCATCGCGAGTCGGACTGGTTATTACGGCATGAGACAGATAGAGACGCGTTACCGCCTCTGCCACACGTCCCGGTTCTTCTGCATCTATCGCCAATGGCGGGGTTTTTTCGATATTACAGAAGGAGCAGAGCCGGGTGCAGTTCCTGCCGAGGATCAGAAATGTGACCTGCCCGCACCCGAAACACTCCGAGATGTTTGGACAAAGCGCCTGCTGGCAGACCGTATTGAGCTGTAACTCACCCAGTAACTGCCGCATCCCGGCCTGATCTCCCGGATTACATTTTTTTTGCAACCATTCCGGCTTGCGTCTGAACTTCACACTCCCTCCCCACACACGTTCCAGCTGTCACTCAGATACTTTTCACCAGTAAGGCGCGTCACACGTTCCTGTTCGACACCGGTGAGAGGTTCATCCACAAGCTCAACAGACAGGTTCGTTCGAAAGGCGTCTTTAAGCTTTGTCTTAAGAATCTCTGAATCCGGTGGGATGTCTTCTTCAAACAGGCTGGTGACTCGTTCATGTATACCTGAAGGATGTTCACGGAGAAACTGAATTCCATCTTCAACCCTGGATATCAACGGGATGGAGCCGTGTTGAAAAATAACCTGTTTCATCCGGCGCTGGGCATTTCCACCGATTTTACGGTTTTTGATCAGTATGTCGAAGGTCTCTTTACCGGCAAAGCAAAATGGGGTTCGCTCGCCCAGTTTTTCCCCGTGTGCCTTGCTGTCTACCGCATAGGCGGCATCCAGGCCAAGATTCCGGTAAAACTGCAGCAGAAAACCGGTTAAAACCCGAAAGGAATCCTTGATGGAATGGAATACCGGAAGGTGATGCGGCGAACAAACCATGCTGTATGTGAGTTCATCGGCGTGAAAGATGACGCCTCCACCGGTAATACGCCGCACAACCGACACCCCGGCAGCCCGGCAGCGTTCAAGATCGAGAATCTCACCGGCATTCTGGAAACGCCCCAATGAGAGCGCCGGAGGGGACCAGCCATAGAGCCGTAAAACCGGCGGCGACTGACGGGGATCAAATGATTGGAGCAAGGCCTCATCCAAAGCCATGTTTTCGGGGCCACCGTTGTATCCGGAGTCGATAAACCGCCATGTTAGCATTGACACATCGGTACCCGCGAATGGAGAATGTGAAAAGGGTTCTTTCCTGAGGGGAAAACAGTTAGAATTTTATGTTCAGACCGATACCGATGGATTGTGGCGGTGCATCTCCATGCTGCACATCCGGCTGAATATACAGATATTTGTAGTCCAGGCTCAACGAGAAATTACCCCCCAGCTGGAAGCTGGTGCCGGCCTGGGCCGCTACCCCCGTTTTAATTCTCACCGTCTCACCGGATTTGACATCCGGTGGCAGGGTATAGGCAAGTCCCGTACCCAAATAGTATCTGAACCCCTTTACATTACTGAACCCATATTTCGCACCAAGGATGGAGGGAGCAGGAACTTTCGGGTCAGGGATAACCTCTGTAAACTGATAATGCCCGATCGACAGATTCTTGATAGCCCCATCCGCGAAGGACGGAGTCGCCCCGGACAACATCATGCTGACGATTATTGCGCAGATTACAGTGATAATGCATGTATTCATGGAAGGACGTTTAGCATAAGGCGCCAGCCTCTATTTCCGTATTTCAAAAGGAACACCGGCTTTTCTGGCAGACTCCACCAGCAGGTCATAGCGCCCCGCCGCTTTGTTGTATGAATCTATTGCGCCTTTGTAACTCTCGTTCATACGCTGGAGCTGCTCACTGGTAGCGCCTCCACCCTTACTCATTTGTTTGAACTCCGCCTCGGCCTCTTTTACCCTGGCATCAAGCGTATTCACCTCACTCTCCAGCGCCGCAAACTCCCGCTTCCACTCTTCGAACTTCTTGCCGTCATAGAGCGTTTCCGCTTCAATGGCAACCGGTTTTGCCTGATCAGGGTTACTGTTTTTGGGGTCTCTGGAGACAGAACCGGCGAGCGGTTCGGCCTGCGACGGTACTGCGCCAATATCTCCCCGTATGTTCACCATGTTACGGTATTTCGGGGGTACGCTGGCATAATCCTCCGTAAAGTTAACCGTACCGCTTTCGTCTGTCCACGAATAGGTTTCAGCCCGAAGCGGAGCGGCGTATAACAGGGCACATGCAAGAACAACAGGTAATAATCTCATGTAATCTCCTTTTTCCGGGAAGGCAAACTGAGCGAACTGCTAGCCCGGAGGCCAGGAAAAGAGGCGCCCCGCCAGAAGATGAAAATGAATGTGAAAAACTGATTGACCCGCTCCCTCGCCGTTGTTCTGCACGATACGGAAACCGGAGTCGGAATAGCCCTTCTGCCGGGCTATTGCTCCTGCTTTCCTGAAGGCATAACCGACAAGCGCATCTTCCTGATCAGTCATGTCGCTGCAATTGACAAAATGTTTTTTGGGAAGCACCAGAAGATGTAACGGCGCCTGAGGTGTAATATCCTCGATAATGAGCAGCTGATCGTCTTCAAAAACCTTCTTCGACGGAATCTCTCCGCGAATAATCTTACAGAAAATGCAATGTTCCATTACCGCTCCTTTCAGTGTAGTCAGTAAATCATCTGTTTACACGTCTGCCGCATCAGGTGGTGTAACCAGTAGAATCAGAAACTCCTGATTACCATCCGCCCCGGTAACAGGAGACTCGCACAGCCCTGCAACAGCCAACCCTATTTTCTGCGCCGTTCGACGGACACCGGTGACGGCTTTTTCCCGGGCAACCGGATCACGTACAATGCCCCCCTTTCCGATCTCTCCCTTGCTCACCTCAAACTGCGGCTTGATCAATGCAATTATGCGCCCCCCAGGCTTGACCAGATCAACTGTGGCCGGCAGAACCTTGGCCAGCGGAATAAAAGAGGCATCAATCACCGCCAGGTCGGGCAATTCACCAATCTGTGCTGAAGTGAGGTTCCGGATGTTGGTTTTGTCCATGCAGACAACGCGCGGATCCTGTCTGAGCTTCCAGGCCAGCTGACCACAGCCCACATCAACCGCTATCACCCGGGTTGCCCCGGCTTGTAACAGGCAATCCGTGAACCCGCCGGTCGAGGCCCCGACATCAAGGGCAACCAGACCGTTGACATCAACGAGAAACCGGTCCAGCGCCTCTTTAAGCTTTAACCCACCTCTGCTGACATAGGGAAGTACTTCACTCTTGATACGGATTTCCGCATCGACAGGCACCTGATGACCTGCCTTGTCGAGAGTATGGTCACCCACCACCACCTGACCAGCCATGATCAGCGCCCGGGCTTTTTCCAGCGAGGGTGCCAGGGTGCGTTCCATCATCAATTTGTCGAGGCGCTGTTTAGTCATTAAAGAGTAAAAAACCTTATAAACCATACTTTCTTTGTACCTGTATCTTTGTATAGGTAGGTACAGACGGGATTTCCAACTTGCTCTACACAAAGAATGTATCACGAGTTCACTTATTCTTGAAGATATAAAACGATCTGTTCCTGAACAACATAATCCTGAAAACAGGTACTGTTCCGGATTTGCTACTGGTCAACTGGTCGCACCATAGTATCCGGATTTGCTCCCGAGATATCACCCACATCAAAGTTTGGGAATCATGAGGGGTTATAATTTGGTTACAGAGAAAAACCGGGTGTACAGCTCCGTAAATTCAATGCCTGTATTATTTGATTGTTCATTAGAAAACGGTCCTGTATACATTCTCAGTATATAAATGAACATTCAGAATAAGGCGACATGGTCATGGCGAGGATGGTATGAAGATTTTCAACACATCCGGCAATATCGTGAAGATCAAAGGATTGGCGGTGTTGCTCTCCTTGGTGATACTGCTGCTCAGCTCCCTTACAGGGACCTCACAGGCGGCCGTTAAACCTATGATCACCCGCACCGTTGCTCAGATGTCCGGCGGGACGCTCAAGGCCTGGAGATATAACGGCTACGGTGGGCTGGGTAACGATGGTTCTATAATGTAGCAGCACCTCGGTTACGGTCATCGGCGTTGGGAGTACAACAGCATGGTCTGTGCGCAGAACTCGCGAAAAAATTGGTACCAAGATGTACATATAATCACATTGCCCTAACTATTTGTATCGCTTAGCTACAAACTCGCCTTAGTGGTTCGCTGAAACGAATAATCGGAATAATTTTAAGGAGTGCGTTATGAGATGCAACCAAAAGAAAGCAATCATCACCTCCGTTTTTTGCCTTCTCACCATTATTTCCACTTCAACTACCGTATTGGCTTCATTTGCAGCGACCGGTTCACTTTCTATAGGGCGCTATTCTCCTGCTGCAGCAATATTACCGAATGGAAAGGTGCTTGTTGCTGGGGGCAGAAGTTCTGGCGCTGGTGTCAAAAGCGCTGAACTATATAATCCACAAACAGGCACTTTCGCCGCTTTGCCTGACATGAACTCTGTCAGATATACTTTCACAGCTACAAAACTGAATGATGGGAAGATACTCCTTGCTGGTGGACATATTGATGGATCAAATGCCACGAGTAGTGCTGAATTGTTTGACCCTTCAACAAATACATTTACTCCTACAGGATCAATGACCGTACCTCGAACGCAGCATACCGCGACTCTTCTTCCAAATGGCAAAGTACTGATTGCCGGGGGATATCACTATACAACTTACTACAAATCTGCCGAAATGTTTGATCCATCGAATGGTACATTTACAGCTATTCCGGATATGAACAAGAAACGAGCCGTGCATACTGCTGAGCTGTTGAATTCCGGGAAAGTGCTGCTTGCTGGTGGCTATGACCAATCGATTGCCACCACAACTGACACGGCTGAATTGTATGACCCTGTGTTGAACACTTTTGCATTAACCGGGACGATGACGGCTGTACGCCAATTGCATACCTCAAGCAAATTAAACGATGGATGTGTTCTTCTTACAGGCGGAATAAAAAATAACTCAGGGAATCCCCTTGCGACTGCAGAACTGTATGATCCGGCCTCAGGCATTTTCTCAGCAACCGGATCATTAAGCGCGTCAGAAGTTGCTCATGGGGCCATTCGCCTTACAAATGGCAGAGTTCTTACCTTCGGTGAGAAGGCTGAAATATATGATCATTTGACTGGATCGTTTTCCAGCGCTGGCACGGCGGTAACGGGAAGAAGCTATCCTGTGATGGTAGCTCTTGACAATAGCAATATTCTGATTACCGGAGGCTCTGAAACAACTACAAGTGCCGAAATCTACAACTATGATGGGGCCGCACCCACAATCACCCTCAATTCCACCCCCCTGAATTATTCCAATCAAGCATCAGGCGCGATTGCCTTCACCGCCAACGAGACTGCCACCTTTGAATGCAAGGTTGATGGCGGAACATTCACTGCCTGTACATCACCATTCAGCTACAGTAGTGTTGCCAACGGACAACATACCGTGACCATAAAGGCAACCGACGGAGCGGGTAATATATCTTCCAGCACCTTCACATGGACAGTCAACTCCGCTCTTACTGCGAGTGCAGCAATCCTGTTGCCCCAGACAGGGCAGACCAAGTGCTATGACACTGCTGGGGTTGAATTAACTTCATGTTCCGGCACCAGACAGGATGGTGATATTCGGGCTGGAGTGCCATGGCCGAATCCAAGGTTTACTGATAACGGCAATGAGACTGTCACAGATAATCTGACAGGTTTTATCTGGACCAAGGACGCAAATCTGATAAGCAGCCGGGATCCCTCTTTTGATAATGAAAGCGGCGCAGCGGGATTAGTCGGTGATGGCCGAGTTACGTGGCAGACAGCGCTTAATTACATTATAAAATTGAATTCAGAGAATTACGCCGGCCATAATGACTGGCGTTTGCCCAATGTCAATGAGCTTGAGAGTCTGCTTGATCTCGGCAACCCGAATATGATTATAAGCTCCAGTCACCCATTTACCAATATAAAAGACCTGTATTACTGGACTTCTACGAGTACGGTCAGTAACCCGGCCTACGCGATGGAAGTCAGGGCATTAGATTCCACATTTGATGGCATTGGCAAAAATATAGGACTCTATGTGTGGGCAGTCAGAACAAGCGATGTAGTACCAGTTATCACGTTACCAGCAACCGGACTGACAAAATGTTTTGACTTGAATGGAACTGAAATTACATGCCAAGGTACTGGTCAGGATGGGGCGTACAGCAAAGGCGCTATGATTGCACAACGCTTCCACGACAACCTGGATGGCCTTGTTATCGACAATATTACCGGCCTTAAATGGACCAAGGATGCAAATACTCCCGGTCCTCAAGCGTGTAATCCAGGTGTTACCAAAACCTTTCAACAGGCGCAAGCCTATATTGAATGCCTGAACCTGGGGAA
This sequence comes from Desulfuromonadales bacterium, assembly GCA_037129255.1. Lineage (GTDB taxonomy): Bacteria > Desulfobacterota > Desulfuromonadia > Geobacterales > Pseudopelobacteraceae > JACRCG01. Next base: position 6,601 of record JBAXVG010000095.1, read on the forward strand.
TTATCTTGGCTACGCTGATTGGCGCTTGCCAAATCGCAAAGAACTTATAAGCCTGATAGACTATGGGAACAAATACCCTGCTTTACAAACCAACCATCCATTTGTTGGCGTGCAATCTGTAAATCGTTATTACATAACAGCCAATCCGGTGACAGGTGGCAAGGTTTGGAAAGTCGGCCTGGGATATGGACGATCATTTCTTGCACTCTCAACTGAGGCAATTGATGTCTGGCCTATCCGTGGCGGCTACATCCAACAGAAACTGACCGTCACAAAAACCGGCACCGGAACAGGCATAGTAACTCCTTCATCCGGCACACTAACCTGGACATCCAACACCGGCACCACCCGCATCAATCCCGGCGACACTATCACTCTCACCGCCGCACCTGACACCGGCACTACCTTCACGAGCTGGAGCGGCTGTGACTTGGTTTCCAGTAACCTCTGCACCATCACCATGAACACAGCAAAGAGCCCAACCGCTACCTTCACATCCAACATCCAGACCTTTTCCATCACAGTCACCGTCACGGGTGGCAATGGCACGGTCAGTTGCACCAGCCCGGTTACCTACAACGCAAGCTCCACCTGCACCATCAATCCGGCTGCCGGTTATCAACTGTCCACTTTTACCGATAACGGTGCAGATGTTAAATCTTCGGTATCCGGCACTAGCTACATTATTGCCAATGTGACAGCAACCCACAGCATTACCGCCACGTTTATACTTTCCCCGATCAACGGCAGCTGCGGCAACAGCCACGGCGGCACCTTCACCGCAGCACCCACCACAGAACTCTGTACAACCGGTATGGCATCAGCGGTATCCGGAAACGGCCCCTGGAGCTGGGACTGTTCGAGCGTCAACGGCGGCGGCACCGCCTCCTGCACCGCCACCATCAAAACATGGACAATCACCGCCTCCGCAACTGCCGGTGGGAGCATCGCCCCGGCGGGGAGCGTAACCGTCAATCACAACTCCACACAGCAGTTTACTCTTGCCGCCAATTCCGGATTCACGCTTACCGGCATCACCGGCAGCTGCCCAGCCGGAACCGTAATCAACGCCACCTATACCACCGGCTCCATAACCGCCAATTGCAGCGTCATTGCAAACTATGCCGACACAGCCACCCCCGTGATTGTCTCCGGCCCAACGGTGAGCAGCATCACCAATACCTCGGCTGTGGTAGAGTGGGCCACCAATAAACTATCCACCGGATCAGTTGTATATGGTCTCTCCAGTATACCTGACAGGAGTGTCACCGACTCCACTCTTGCCAACACTCATCGCGTCACTCTCTCCGGCCTGACTCCGGAGACACTCTACTATCTGAGAACCACTGCAACCGATGCCTTGCACAACGGCACTGCATCCACACCGGTCATATCCTTCCGTACCGTGGCTACCCCGGATACTACGCCGCCGGTAATCGTGGAAGGGCCGATGGCGACCAACATATCCGACAACGGCGTCACCATCGTCTGGAAGAGTGATGAACCAGCCACCAGCAGTGTATTCTGGGTCGGCGGCGCTACTAACGGCACACAGACGGATACCACACTGACAACAACACATTCCGTACGGATTACCGGGCTGACTGCAGCCACTCGCTACTCTTTCACCGTATCCTCTAAAGATGCCTTCAATAACGGACCAACTCTGAGCGCGGCTGTCACATTCACCACCGCCTCAACTCCGGATACCAAAGCTCCAGTCATCATCCTGCAGCCGATCATCAAAAACGTGAATCATCAGATGGCACTGATCTACTGGGAGACCGACGAACAGGCCGACAGCGTAATCGAATACGGTACCACCAGTGCACTCGGTATGACAGATACCCAGTCTGCCCTGGGCACCAAGCACAACCGGCCGTTGACCGGGTTAATAGCCGGAACAAAATACTATTTCCGGGTACTGGCTACCGATTCATTCGGCAATGGCCCCACTGCAAGCCCGGTATACAGCTTTACAACCGATAGTATCCACAACACAAAAACACCGGTAATTACCAAACCACCGGAGATCATTTACAGTACCGACCTGACCGGAATAGTCTATTTTGAGACCGATGTGCCATGCGATACGGTTGTCGAGTACGGCGAAGGGAACAGCTTTACCAGCAGACAATCCAACGGGGATAAGGTCAACAAACATCAAATCACCATTACCAATCTTAAACCCGATACATCGTACAAAATACAGGTCTCCTGCACAGACATGGATGGAAATACCGTGGTTGCCAAAGCCGGCGCACCGGCAGCCTTACCGCTCTTCAACGCAGATAGCATCGCGAACGGTGACGTTGTCAGTGCAAAGAGCATCACCGGCTTCATGACCAGGTCGCAACCCGACACAACAGCTCCTGTGATTACCGAGGCACCTGCAGTAATCGGCCTGACGGAATCCACTGCAATTATTGCCTGGAAGACCGATGAACTCTCTGACTCCACTGTTTCATATGCCCCCCGGAATCAGACAACACAACTGGTTACCGGCAGCATGGAGCAAAATACCGAGCACACCATAACCCTCACAAATCTCGAACCCAATACACTCTACAGCTTTCAGGCCAGCTCAAAAGATCCTTCCGGAAATGGGCCAACAACAAGCGCGCCAGTAACATTCACAACGAAGCAGACACCTGACACAACAGCGCCGGGCATCTCAAAAGTTCAAGCTGTCCCGACAAACAGCACTGCCGTAATAACCTGGACAACCGATAAAGCAGCAACCACGAAAGTCCTGTATGGCAAAGATGCGACAATGCTCACCAACCAGGTGACCGTAGAGGGAATGAGCATCTCTCACACAGCAACGCTGACAAACCTGCAACCCGGCACCACGTATTACGTATCCGTGGTATCAACTGACATCTCGTTAAATGAAGCAACCAGCAACGTCAGTTCATTTATGACAAGCGGAAATGCAAGCCCCATAACCTGGCGGCATCAGGGAGACGGGAGCGTTTACGGAATGACGACAAATGGAGGCACAGCCACCGGCGGCATGTTTTATCAGGAAACGAATCAGGCCTGGCAAATCGTCGGCCAGGGTGACTTTGATGGAGATGGAATCAGAGACCTTGTCTGGTGGAACAGCAGCACCGGCCAGGTCTATATCATGCTGATGTCAAGCCCCACTGCGCTGAAATCAGGCGCAATCGCCTACACCGAACCGAACACAAATTGGAAAATAGTAGCCACCGGAGACATCAACGGCGACGGCACAACCGACCTGATCTGGTGGAATCAACAGACCGGCCAAGTGTATGCCATGCTGATAAACGGAACAGCAATAACCGGCGGCAACATCATCTACACCGAACCGGACACAAATTGGAAGATAGTCGCCGCTGCCGACTTCAACGGCAACGGTAAAGCAGAACTGCTCTGGTGGAACAGCACCACCGGCCAGGTAGCCATCGGCCAGACCAACGGAACCAGCGCATCCAGTGCCAATCTGATCTGGTACGAGCCGGACACTAGCTGGCGCATAGCCGGAGCAGGCGATCTTGATGGTGACGGTAAGGCCGATATCATCTGGCACAACAGGACAACCGGTCAGGTCTACGGCATGCAGACCAACGGCTCATCGGTCACGAACGGTGCAATGATGTACAGCGAACCAAACACCAACTGGGAGATAGTCAGCGTTGCCAACTACAACAGCGACAACAAGGCCGAGCTTCTGTGGTGGAACCAGCAGACCGGGCAGGTCTACCTGATGCCGATGAACGGTCTGTCGGTTGCGGGTGGTTCTCTGCTTTACACTGAGCCGGACACAACCTGGCGTATCCAGGGTGAGACGGAGTGGCGGGATAATCTGTACGGCAGGGGAGTTACTACGACGACGAAGTGATCTCTGTCAAGAGCGAGCTGGCAGTAAAATGCGAAGTAAAAGGGGAGCGTATAGTAAGCTGTGCAAACTGCCGACAAATCACGATTAAGGAGATACACGTGGCTGTTCTACTTTCGTCACTGGCCAAGTGATTGATTTTACAGATGGCTGACCATAGAGAGAAGGAACTCCACATTGGACTGCCTTTGTCCACACCGTCGGGCGCCATGTACTGATACTTTCCCCGATCAGTCCCATTGCCTTGACGTGACACGCCGACATCTGATGCACCAACATTATTTCCAGTGAGTTACTTGCTCGTATCGAATTAGCAGCATCAATGCCGGTTTCCAGACTACACGCCCGCTGCAATAACTCAGTACGTTTCATGCTGGCATCAATACGTAGAAAAATACCTTCGTTCCGGTTCCATAGCAGCGGACTCCGAAACCGTCTCCGGTTTTTTCGCGAAAATCTTCCATGATTATTTCGTATTAAGGTTCCTGAAAAACAATTCATATCGCCCATAGCGCACCATCCTTGTCGGGAGATTACAACTATGGGTGGGGTATCGCTATGTAACTAAATTAGGATTTTACGAATTAACTTTACAGAATAAGAGTGATATTAGCGGTTTGGATGGTACTAAGATTTATAGAGGTAGTTGGATACCTCGATAAGGTTTCTGTCCGGGTCACGGAAATACACAGAATTGATAGGTCCCATAGCACCAGTCCTTTTAATAGGACCTTCCTCAATATCAATCCCGCATTTTGCTAAATGCTGCATAACTTCAGTAATTGGAACGCCGGTAATCAGGCAAATGTCCTGGCAACCAGGCGCGGGCGCCTCAGCCTTAGGTTCAAATTCATTGCCATACTGGTGCAAGTTGATCTTCTGAACACCGAAGCAGAGTGCTTTTCGCCCTTCACCAAACGTCTCCACTTTCATTTCAAGAACCCTTTCATAAAAATCGCAGGTTGCCGCTACGTCTGCTACCGTAAAAACGATGTGATCAATTCGTTCGATCATTTTACACCTCCATTGAATGTACTGACTAAATCATCTAAGATAGCTGATATATTGTCAATCTTAATTGCGTAATCAACAAGGAGGCCAAAAATAGCCTTTACAGATAAATTGCATTCCCTTATTCCAATGGAGGAAATCGAACCGTCTGCCCTGACGCAGATCTTCGATGTACTCTCGCTTGATTGCGTGAAAAAGCTGGTGATCATGCCGGACGTGCATACCGGATATGACCTGGTGATCGGTGGAGTGGCGCTTCTTGACGGGTATATATCGCCGTCATTTGTGGGCTACGATATTGGATGCGGTATGGTTTTTGTCTCAACGGGCGTCAGAACATCTGATCTTCTGCCGGATAAAAGAGCGAGGGCGGGTCTGTTTCAGAAGATTCAGAACTTGATCCCATCCGGCTTTTCAAGCCGAAAGATCAAGGCTCATGGATTTGGGAGGTTTGTGTCTCCTTCCGGAAATAAAGATATCATAGCACGAGTCAACGACAAGGTTGAGAGCCAGGCCGGGACTCTTGGCGGTGGCAACCATTTCATCGAGATCGGCGAGAACCGGGCCGGTGAAGTCTGCATCACGATTCATAGTGGGTCTCGCAATGTCGGCCACAGCATCGGCGGCTTTTACATGAAGCAAGGGCGCCTCTTCCCTCTGGAGTCCGATATGGGGCGGGCATACCGGCACGATATGGAGTATGCCCTGGAATTCGCCATCTATAACCGCGAGACGATGCTGCGTACCGTCCTGGAACTGATGAATTTCAGTGAGCACGAGGTCAAGCGGATCATGGCTGGAATGATTAATGAAAACCACAACCATGCTGTTGAAACACCTGAAGGAATACTGCACCGCAAAGGTGCAACACCAGCGGATTTCGGTCAGTTCGGCATCATCCCGGCCAACATGAGGGACGGAGTGTATATAACGCGGGGTCTCGGCAATCAGGAGTACCTGTCGTCCGCCTCCCACGGCTGCGGTCGCAGGATGGGGCGGAAAGAAGCAAAGCGCTCCCTTGATCTGCAGGAGTTCAAAGGTCAAATGGCAGCGGTCGTCTCAACAGCAGATAAAACCACCCTGGACGAAGCACCGGGTGCCTATAAGGAGATAAACGCGGTCATCGCCTACCAGGAGGGTGTTGTGATCGAAGTAGTCGATTTCATAAAGCCCCTCATAAACGTCAAGGCACAGGGGGAATAATAACAGAAGGGGAAACAGCTCATATCCAGCAGAACCGTATATGCCGCAAGTGCCACCCGTCTGCACCGAGAGCGGAACGAACAGAGTTCAAGCCATTGACAATAAAATGAGATTATGGAATAAAAAGCCATAATCTATATTGAGAGGGAAATGCGGAAAACGCGCAACCAGTCTTGAGGTAACTTTTGAGCTAAAATATGCTTGACATGATTCAGAGGAATCTGATAGACACTGACTCGCCATTTATCCACCAAAAATTTTCGGAGGTGTAACGTGACAAAAGCAGAATTGGTCAGCTCAGTGGCAGAGAAAGCTGGCCTGAAAAAAATTGAAGCAGAGAAAGCTGTGGCGGCTTTTATTGCTAGTGTAACTGCAACCCTGAAAAACGGTGGTAAGCTAAGTCTGGTCGGTTTCGGCACATTTTCAACAGCAAAGCGTGCTGCTCGGAAGGGGCAAAATCCCCAGACCGGCAAAAAGATCAATATACCTGCGGCTACCGTTCCAAAATTCAAAGCCGGTAAAACCCTCAAGGAAGCCGTCAACAACAAGAAGAAATAATTATGCGCTAATGGGGTTGTAGCTCAGTCGGTTAGAGTGCCAGCCTGTCACGCTGGAAGTCGCGGGT
>JBAXVG010000096.1:0-13027 GCA_037129255.1 Desulfuromonadales bacterium
ATTTCTGCATCAGCCGGTGATACGTCGGCAGCAGCGGTCAGCGCGCTGTCAGCTGTGCCAGCCTCCGGTTCTGGTATCACTTCAGAAACATCTGAAACTGCAACTGAAGCCGCTTGTTCTCCTTTATCTTCTATTTCTGCATCAGCCGGTGATACGTCGGCAGCAGCGGTCAGCGCGCTGTCAGCTGCGTCAGCCACTGGTTCTGGCATCACTTCAGCAACATCGGAAACTGAAATTGAAGCATCATGTTCACCTTTATCTACAATTTCAGCATCAGCCGCTGTTTCATCGGCAGCAGCGATCACTGCGCTGTCAGCTTCGTCAGTCACTGGTTCTGGTATCACTTCAGCAACTTCCGATACTTCGATTAAAGCGGGCTTTTCATCACGGGGTTCACCAGTCTGAATACCATGGTCAGCGATCGATATTTCCTCTCTTACTGGAGGCAGCAGGTTTGGAGGCGGAATCAGACAGGGCTTCGTTCTGTCATATCCAATAACGGATACATCGTCCTGTTCAACGTTGTTGGCAGCAGATGACGGCATACCGGCATCAACAGTACTGATACCATCATTAATTGTTTTTTCGCACTCGGTTGTCTTACACTCAGAACCGCCCTTTTCACCCGGCAACAGTCCTGATATTGAATCTGTAAGCGCGTGTAAGAAAAATTTTGCAATTCCCGGGGATTCCTGTTGCTGCTTTTTTTCCACCGGTTTTGGCTTTTCCTGGCTTTTTTCAGCAATCTGAGTGATCCGGGTTTTCAAAGAGTCGTTCGCGACTTTAAGCTCATTGATCCTGGAAATAATTCCTGTAACTGCTTCGGAACAGATAGCAACTGATGGATCAGGTTGTTTTGCCGCTTCCTTCGCAAACTCGCTGTACAGGGTTTGAATCTTTTTTTCGTTCTCGAAAATCTTACGTTGAAGAGTCGCTTTTTCACCGGGCAGAAATCCCGATAGCGAATGAATAAAAAAATTCGTAACACTGCTTGAATCCTGCTGCGGCTTCTTCTCTACCTTTATTGCATCGATTTCAGCAATGCGCTGCTTCATGGAATCAATTTCATTGTCGAGTTCCTTGATATTACCTAATGTGGCGATTACGGATTCTGATTCAAGTGCTTCGGCAGGATCCAGGTACTTCGACGTTTCTTTTCCAATTTCAAGATAAAGAGTCTGAATTTTTTTTTCGAGCGTCTTAATTCTTGTGCGCAGCTTTGTCTTTTCGCTGGGCGACAACGCAGACATCGTGCAGTTAAATGCTCCCGCACCTGCATCATACGCCGAAACAATCGCCGATCCGCCAGCATTCATCGTTTTTGCAATTGTGTTCAGAATTATTGTATTATTCCTCATCGTCGCTTCCTCCTCTTCTTCGGTTTTGCGGTTACATCACTCCGCTAATTAATTTAAGGGCGAGCAGTAAAAGACATACGGCGATAGCACGTTTAATGATACGGGGACGGGTCTGCAATGATAATCGCGCGCCGAAATAAGCACCCAGAATGGCTCCCACTCCGATAAAAATGGCAAAATCAAGATCAATTTCGTGCATTCCGGTAAATATAATGACGGCAAAAAGGCTGGTTATCGCCAGGATGAAATGCGAAGTTGCAGTGGCAATATGAACAGGCATACCAAGCACCGAATACATCAGTGGCACATGGATGATTCCGCCGCCGATTCCGAACAGACCCGAGAAAATACCGGTAAAAAAGCTACCCGCGAGCCCGATCGCCATATCAGGTGCATAGGCATGCATTTCACCTTCGGCATCGACAAGCAACCTCTCCTGCGGTAGTTCAAGCGCTTTCGTCCGTACTATGGAAATATCCTTTTCCGCAAAAAGATGAATTGAAAGGAGAATCAGCGTAATACTGAAAAGGATCGAAAAACTTGTAAAAGTAAAATGTTGGGCTATTACAGCACCGATCAGAACACCGGGAACCGCCGCAGTAGCAAATTTAAGACCGATTTCGTAATCGATCCGTTTATGCGTGACGTACGAGAAGGTACCTGAAAGTGCATTCATGAAAACGGCAGTTATCGAGGTACCGATAGCCAGTTGTGGCGAAAACCCGAAAAATATCATCAGCATCGGCACGTGAATAAAGCCGCCGCCGGCACCGATCAAAGTACCGATCAATCCGACAGCGCAACCGAACAGAATCAGAAGCAGTGCTTCCGGAAGGTCAGTCACTACGGCATGGCCATCAATAGCAACGGGACCGGCAAAAGCGCTGCCGGCGGTCAGGAAGAGTATAAGTAGTATGAGGGCATTCTTTTTCATTGCGCTGCTTTATCCATTCGTTTTACGGCATTATGAGCGTCAATACTGTGTTGAAAATATCTGGTCGCCTCGACTTTCAGCGATTCTGCTGAAAATTTGTCAGGATGGAACGCTACTTTGAAAAATCTGAACGCCCGCTCAACTGCGGCGGGATCGGAATTATTATTTTCACGTATAAACTTAAGCCAGGTCTCGGCAACACTGCCCCCCTGTTTTGCATTGCCATCAAAAGTTGTAGCGAGGTATATCTCTCTCAATTCGGAAATATTTTCGCTGATAGCAACAATTTTCAGACATAATTCGTAATATGAGATTTCACCACGCTTGATCTCACTTTCAACCAATCTGATCTCCTGACACAGTACATCGGCGGCAAAGAACAGTTGATCATCCAGAAGATCACTCATCATATTCAGACGCGACTGCAAATTTTTTACCAGTACAGAGAGCGCCGACAGAGTGTCATCTTCAACTGCACGCAATTTCTTCCGTAATTCACTCAACTGGACCGTGGGAGAATTTTCCTCCATGATGACAATCCTGCTACGTAATTCAGCGATTTCAGCTTCAAGCCCGACTGATTTTCCATTTAATTCCGTTACTGTTTGATCGCGATTACCTATGATCCCTTCCAGATGTTTTTTTTCTGCATCAAGCCGTCTGACCGTCAACGCATTACCTTCTAGGCAAATGTATTTGCAGATCAGCAGAGCGCCTGTAAATGAAGCAACGGCCAGACCGTACAGAGGAGATACCGAAGCCAGGTAACCGGGTAGCTCAGCAGCATACTGCCGGGCTACAAACATCCAGAGGGCAGTTGCCACAGCTGAGGCGTACGCAAGTGCGTCTGTGTACCCTGATGTAATAAACCTGTAGAGCATAAATTCCAGCTATTTCGGCTGTGGCTTTGCTGACGGCCCGAGTTTGCTTTTCACACCGTCAAACAGTTTTACTAGTTTGACTTGCATGTTCTTCAATATGTTGCGGTGCCCTATGTCATAGACGGCAATGGTACCGGGGGCATGGATTACATACGCACTCGTACCATCCGCGCTTATAGTGATGTCTGAAACCTGGGAATTGAGTTCTATTGTCCTGATGACTTTCCCGCTGGAGAGTTCAATGACTGCAATCTTAAGTGTGTCATACAGGAAAAGTCCCCATGTACCGTTCGGTTCAATGTCAAAAGCGATGACGCCCTTGGTATCAAGCGGGAAAAACTTTTTATTCGCCTCCACAGCCGTTACCACGGTGACTCCCTCTGCTGTGACCCAGGCAAAGGTTTTACCGTCGAGCCCTTTCTTGAAGAGGATTGGAGCACCTGAATCAAGCGATCCCGATATGCTCCGTTTGTTCAGATCAAACAGTGAGAGAGAATCAGATTGAAGAATGTATTGCCCATTGCCGAAATAGTATCCCCGTGCGACCGGATTCTTCTTCTGAAGTATGGCAACCGTATTGCCGTCCTTCATATCAAGCACTTTGATGAACGTTTCGGCGGTAGCAAGAAGGTATCTCCCTCCCGGATGCGGATCAAGAAACAGAATCGGTTCCGGCTCATCAATCTGCATCCTCGGATTGCCCGAAACCGCATCATAAAACCTGATGCCACCCGTGAAATCACTTTTCATACCGCCCACTACCACTAGGGACGATGCAGGAATGAAGCGCAAAGAAAAAGCCTGGAAGCCATCACCTATGTCGATTACTTGTCGGGGTTGTGAATCAGGCAACTGCCATACCATGATTACATCATCTGCTGCTGCGGCAGTCAGGTTATACTGGGGGCTATAATCAACGACCGCCTGCCCGGGAAGCTCTCCAAGCAGGGATACAGGTTGTTTTGAAATGAAGGGATCGTGAAAGCTTTTCTGTTTGCCCGGGCTCTTGGTACTTTTCATCCCGGTAATGGAGATCAGATCAAAATTGGCGGCAGCAAAAGATGTTGCTGCCAGGATCCCGATAAAGATCAGATACTTTACTATCTGGCTCATTTTTCAGCAGCGGGTATTTTTGTTGCTTTATCAGCTATGAATGTTTTTGCATGCTTGAAGCCGAGAGCATAGCCAAAGAAATATCCCGGAACCAGTTCCAGGCTTGTATTGTAAAGATTTGCAGCGGTATTATATTTCGCCCGCGCCATTGCGAGCCTTGTCTCAGTGTTGGCCAGTTCTGTCATAAGGTTCTGATATGTCACCGATGATTTCAAATCAGGGTAATTCTCGGCAACGGCCTGAAATTTTGAAATCGCTGTCTTGAAGTTGGCAAGCGATTGCATATCAACCGGCAGGGATGTCCCGTCAGTCGTCATATCTTTGAGCGAGCCGAGCGCGCTGCGTACATCTGCGGCATGTACGAAGACCTTCCCCTCATACGCCATGTAATCGGTAACAGCTTTTACGAGACTCGGAATAAGATCGTTCCTCCGCTGAAGCTCTGCCTCAATCTGTGCCGCCTCCAGACGTACCATATATGATTCGGTCGTATAGAGATTATAATAATAGACGCAGCCGGTAAAGATGAGTAAACAGAAAGAAACGATTGCGATCTTTGCCGCAATCGTTTGTGTATCCCAGACCTTCCGCCTGATCCTCTTTGCAAGTGAACGCTGCTTTGGTTTTATTACAACAGGTTTTGTCGTAATAAGATTGAGCTCTTGCGCGTAGAGTTTTTCTATAATCTCTTTCAATGGTCTGTTACCCTTTTACCGTCAGGTAGATGGAATTTCCGGAGCGAATGACATCAAGTACAAACCCTTTCCTGCTATCCACTTTTTTGGATTGTTTGACAAAAGATTCCAGGTCTTCAACCTGGATGCCGTTGATCCCTTTGATAATATCGCCACTCCTCAATCCATTGGCTGCCAGTACGCCCCCGGTATTCTGAACGTACACCCCGGTTTTGGTAAAGGTCGTGAATGCAGGAAGGATAGGGGTGATGCTGGCGCCAAGCGGCCATTGATATGCCGCTGCCGCTTGTTGCCGCCCTGGCTGTTGGATCAGCTGAGCCTGATTCTTGGCGCCGGTTTTGATCTTGGCCGTCATGCGCGAACCGTTTCTGATATACACAAGTTCAAATTTGCGACCGATATTCTGGGATGAAAGCAGTTTGTTGAGGCTGGCAATATTCAATATCTTTCTGCCGGCTATCCGGACGAGAATATCGCCCCTCAGCATTCCGGCATTATCAGCCGGACTTCCTGGGATGACACCGGTTACCAGCACTCCTTCGGGGTGTACCATATTGGCCTGTTGGCTGATGATTTCATCCACGTCGACAAGACCGACACCCATCAGAGGTTCAACATACGCCACTTGCTGGGCGGCCCCGTTCACCGGTCTGGTGGCGGTTGCCGGACCACCGAAAGTTCTGCCGAATAGTCCTTTGCCTCTACCGGCTCCGGCTCCGATGTGAAGTCCGTTTTGCTGCTGTAGAAGGGGATCAGCATTGGCGGGCAGACCTCTTCCGGCACCAATGTGAAGACCATTTTGCTGTTGCAGCAGCGGATCGGCGTTAGCAGGTACGCCGCCCTGCGCCTGTTGTTCAAACAGTTGAGGATGGCAGTCGAGGCAGGCTCCTCGCGGGCCATGAGGTGGTGTTATCATCTGCCCGTTCGGAAGGCGGAAGGCGTTACCAACCTGACGTCCCTGGCTGGTCCATGCTACAAGCTGGCCTGCAGCGGCACCGGGTGTCATGTTGTTGAAGTCGATGACACCGCCAACCAGTTCGGCGGCACGGTTGATAGGAATCGCAAAGCCGATGCCGTTGAATACGCCGGTCGGGGCGAAAATGGCGGTGTTGATACCGATGACCTCACCACGCACATTGAGCATCGGACCGCCGCTGCTGCCTCGATTGATGGAGGAGTCGGTCTGTATCAGATTTTCATAGACGGTATCGCCGACCTGAAGCGTCCTGTTCCTGCTGCTGATCATGCCGGAGGTAACCGTCTGTTCAAAACCGAACGGACTGCCGATCGTCAGCACCATATCGCCTGTTCTGGCTGCATCGGAGTTGCCGAGCGCCGCATAGGCGAAAGGGCCGTTTCCTTGGATACGTAGCAGAGCCATATCGGTATGCAAATCGGCCTTTACCAGTTTGAGCGGATATTCTGTCGCTCCTCCCGGTCCGTACACTGTGGCTTTGAGAGCTTCCGCCCCGGCGATGACGTGATAACTGCTCAAAACATATCCTCTGGGGTCAATAATGACGCCGGAACCGATCTTGTTGTAGGAGATATCAGCCGGGAGCGGATCAGTCAGCGCAGCTTGATTGGCAGCAGTCGGCGTGTTTTTCATCGCAGCATCGACACTGATGACCGCCGGTCTGACCGTATCGATAATGCCGTGGTAGGAGCTCTGGATATCACCAACTGCGCCTGGCGCCTGAACGGCAGGAATCGCATAAGGATTGCCGGCTACCTGAACCGGTCCGGGAGCACCCTGCACTTTGGCGCTCTGACCTTTTGTAAGGAAGTTATTGACGTACCCATCCTGCTGCGATCCTTCATACAGTGCCCACACAATGGTAACAAGAGCCATAACCACCAGAGTCCAGATCCAGGGTTTATAATTCCGGGAGCACTTTTGTTCAGGATGCTGAATAGTACTCTCGGAGCTGTCAGCAATATTGTCTGATCCCATCAGTCGCTCCTATTCGTCTTTTTTTCTTGTTGCCGGTTCTGACGACTCTTCAGCAACGCCCTTTTTAATTTTGAACGAGGTTCTCATGCCGGTATTCCTGATTCCGGCCAACAGCGCGATTGCTCCGCTAAAGATAAGAATGAGCGGCAAAATCGCAATCAGAACATCAACCATGTACCACCAGTACCTCACAAGACCCCAGAATCCGAGACTCAGTGCAATAAGACCAAATACAATACTTAGCATACCATCTCCTGTTCACTTTATTGGTATTTAACACCTGAAAAAAGTACCGCCACCGGGTATATGTAAATCAACCTTTTTTCTGTTCGACTTCCATGGACTTCTTGAAATACCTGACCGCTTCGTCCCTCAACCCTTTTGCTTCGTAGGCGAAGCCAAGGCTCTGATACGCCTTGACAAAATCGGGCTTGAAAGAAATCGTCTTGAGATAGGCATGTATCGCAGTATCATGATCATTTTTTGCATCGGCAATGAGACCAAGCTTGTAATAGGCATCGGCATAGCCCGGATTCAGCGTAGTCGCAAAGGTAAAGGCTTCCCGCGCTTCGTTGTTGGCGTCAGTGGAAAAATACACCGAACCAAGCAGATAGAACGCCTCCGGAATAGTTGCATCCAGAACAGTGACCTTTTTGAGAACTTCCAATGCATCACCGGTCTGCCCAAGTCGGGTATAAATCTTGCCAAGCTTGAAAAGAGCCGCAACATTGGTCGGGTCGGTCAGAAGAATCTTTTTGTAAGCTTTTATGGCTCCGTCATAATTACCTTTCTTCTCCAGTCCGTCGCCGAGCTCGTGATTAATTTCCTTGGCATTCTCCGGGTCAATCTGCAACAGGCTGTTGTATGTATCTATGGATTTATTGATCAGTTTTGTCGCGTTGATTGTCACCGCTTTCAGGAAAAACTGAATCTCGCTTGTGTCGATATTGATTCCCATGTAACCTCCGTTTGTAATGATTCAAATATGAGTGGTAAGCAGGGTCATTCTGCCAGATGTCCCACAATCAGAAGCACAAGCCATACTAAAAATACTGTCTGCTGGGTATGTATAAGTCGCATCTGTTTTTTAGTGTCGCTTGAGAAGCTCTTGGATCTCATCAGGATTCCGGCGATCGTCAACCAAACCGTGACAAGAAGACTCGCATAAAGGAATATGTTCCGCTCATCGGAGAAATGTGCATGGATCGTCATGGCTATGAACGCAATGATATTTATGGACATATGGAGATCGAGATATTTTTTGAAAAATATAGCGATATCCCTGGGCCACGGCCGGTATTGATTTGCAATCAATCGAGCCGGATAGTAAGCATTTGCGAACACGAAAAGCAGCAAGCATACTATGCCGAAAAAATCGCTTATTCCTTCATTGTTCGTCACCAGAAACCGGCCCCCTGCTCCTTAGTCAATCGGGTACGTCGCAACCGATATACCGCTGATTCCATTTACTCTATCCATGATGGTTTCACGGACTTTTTCAGAGATGCCATGCACTTCAAGCACAGATTTCCTTTGCGAAATGGCAATTTCAATATCGACCCAGTTCTTCTGCCCCATTTGGCGTGTCTTGACGGATCTTACCCCGGTCACACCCTCCACATCAAGGCTTGCAGCCATGATTTCCTCCATGACTTCAGGATCGACTGACATGTCGATTAATCCGTTAATTCCTTGCAGAAACATCTCGACACTCATATTGAAGATAAAGAGTGAAACTATGACGGCTGCAATTGTATCGGCATTGGGATACCCAAGTTTGGCCCCTATCAATCCCAGCAGAACTGCGACGGAGGTGATGCTGTCGGCCTTGCTTTCATTTGCGTCTGCAATCATTGCAGGACTGCAGAGCTGGGTGCCGGCGCAGGTGTTGGATGTGTACATGAGATAGCTGAAGCAGAGCGAGAGCACGGTGGCTAGTAACGCTGCATTGCCGGGCATTTCATGAACACCCTGCTTGAAGGTTTTCAATGCATCAATCAAGATCGAACCAGCTCCGACAAAAAGAAAAGCACTGGCACACAGAGTGCTTATGTATTCAATTTTCCCGTAACCGTAGGGGTGCCTGTCGTCATGAGGCTTGTCGGCGACTTTGAGAGCAATCAGTATAAACAGAGATGACATGGCATCGGCAGCGGAATGGACACCGTCCGCCACAAGCCCCTTGCTCCCCGTGATGGTACCGATGGCAATCTTGAATACAGACGCAATGGTATTACCGAAAAAACTCCATCTCGGTGATGTTTGTCCACAATTTGTACATTCAGGATACTTCATAGCGCCTTATGGATGGTTATTTGCTCGCTCTTAAAAACTTCTCGCCGGCGCCTTCCTGGAAGGGGTGTTCGTGAAATCCGAGCGGGCCTGCGGCCAGTTTCCAGGGAAAAACGTTCAGCAGAGTGTTAAACTCGTTGGCCTTTCTGTTGTATGCCAAACGGGCATTGATTACCCGCAGCCCCGAGGCCTGGATGTCTTCCATAAGGGCAACATAGGGATCTTTACTTTTCAGCGCCGGGTAGCGCTCTTTAACATTGTCAATTTCGCTCAGAAGTTCAAAGATCGGATTACTTTTTTCTAGTCGTATTCTGTTATTACCAGGTGGTCCCTTCAAGGCATTCAGTTCCAGCAGATGTGACTGAATCTTCCCCTCCAGGGTACTGTACTGCCTGACCGCTTCTCTGGCTCGCAGCAGCAGGTCATCTCTCCGTTTTATTTCAAGCTCCAGCAAACCTGATGCCATAAAGAGAAGATGCTGTTCTTCAACGAACAGATTGTTGGTGTGCCTGGCAAACAGATAGAGTAAAAGAACAACAGCAACGATCAATACGACGTAGCGATTACGCTTTGGCATCCGGTTACATCCAAATTTTCCGGGGAATCTTCCCAGGTGCTGAAATATTTTCTGGCCTGATTGCCTACCATCATCGTTGATGCGATATTTAGCGACGCGGAAATCGGTATGCCCAAAAAAGGTATTATCCGATAAGCTTTTCCCGCAAATCTCGGTATCAGCTTTGCGGACACATCCACGGCTGAATCAGGTATGCCCCGCCTGAGATAGGCGGCCGTCATCTCGTCCACAACTCCGCGCAACGTCCTGACTGCGATCCCTTTTGCCGCCTCAGCGCTTCCGGAAAAACCGAGCAGGGCCAGTGATACTGCTTTTAACTCTTCCTCGTCCATCTGCACGTCATAGGCTATTGAGATGGCATAACAAAGCTCAATTTGAGTTCTCACCATATAGACAAGGTCGGCTGTTATTCCGGCCAGAAGCGTACCCATCATACCTACCCCCGGTATTGTCGCCGGAACGCTGACCAGTCCTCCGAATGCACCGGTTTTCATGGCGGCCCTGCTGATCAGCTTGCTGCTGACGCCATAGGAGACATAACGGGGTGGCTTGCCACCATGCGTCAGATCGTACTCACGTTTCATCTCCCGAATTTCCGCCTGAATAGTAGGGAGCGACTTGCCAGTGAGCATCAGTAATTTTGAAAGCCAGCCGTTATCTGTCATGGCATGTACGGTTCCAATATTACATTAACAGATGTATTATCTCCAAGAGCAGCCTGAATGCTCTCCTTGACATGTTGACCAATGATGTATCCTTCCTGATGGCTCTGTGCATGATCGATCTTGATAGTCATATCAATCCAGACACCTTGACCCAATTGCCGGGCAACAACTCTGGATACTTTGCGCACACCCGGTACAAGCTTTGCGATAGACTCAACACGATCCACCGTTTCAGGATGAACGGCGAAATCAAACAATCCTTTCAGAGAATCATTGAGCATCTCGATACTCATTCCCATCAGACATACAGCTTCAATGAGTGCTACGAGCGGATCGAGAAACACCATGCCGCCCAAGCGGGCGCCGAGAACCGCAACTGCAACCATGATTGATGATATGGCATCAGAATGGTTGTGGCGTGCATTGGCAAGCATGGAAGGGCTTTTTAACTTGTCGCCGACACAGCCTAAAAATTGTGCGAGTTTGAAATTGGCCACGACCGAGATGATGGCAGCCCAAAATGCAATCAGTCTTGGGGCACTACTGCCCCCATGAAAACAGTACCAGATACCCTTGACTGAATGTATGAACAGGAAAATCGTTGAGACAATCAGGCCAATGCTTATTAAAAACAAGGCAACAAACTCAACTTTTCCGTGACCGTAGGGATGCTGCTCGTCAGCAGGTTTGCCGGAAACCTTGATCCCGATAACAACGACAAGAGAGGCAATAAAGTCCTTGAAAGAGAAAAGCGCATCTCCCAAAATAGCTTTACTGCCACTTATGTAGCCGATAAAAGCTTTGAACAGCGCCAGAGCAAGGTTTGCATATACGGCGGTCCATCCTGCTTTTTTTTCACAGGTTACACACTCTTCCAGGTTGCTGTTATTACACTTGTTCACAGTAGTACGTGACATTTGGAGCAAGCACCCCTGTTGCTATGCGGTGCAGGAGTCCCTTTCCTGATATTCGGGGCTGTCTTTGCCAGAATATCGCCAAGATCCTTGGCCATCTGGTTGAGATTGGTACGCCCTGGCGCGATAGTGTGGCATTTGTCGCAGGGGCCGTAATTGCCGTGCGGCGCTCTGTCAGTGGCCAGTATCATCGGCGCTCCCTCAATCTGGGCAAATCCGAGTTCTTCAGGGCTGGTGACAGTAATGTTCTTGTAAGTGCCGCGTCGGTAAACCGTAACCTGTGTCTGGTTTGTTTGCGCGACCTGCTTGGTCGCATTCTTGAATGATTTGAGATCAGCAACATGATTACCATTTACCGCAGTAATGACATCACCTGCCAACAAGCCCGAATCGGCAGCAACAAGCGTAACTTCGTCAACAAATACCCCGGTTACATCAGTCGGGATGTTGTTGGCCTTTGCCACCGCAGGAACAAGCGGCCCTGCCTCCAGACCGATCCAGTGCGCTTCTATCCAGGTTTTGCCCAAAGCGCCACCGGCAACCGGCACGACATTCTGGTCATAGAAACCATACGGGGTTTGAAACTGGGCAGGCTGAACATTCGGGTCGGGCTGTTTGCTCAGTCTCGGTTTCCTGGTACGCTGGGCAAACGGATTCTCTTCCTGCATCGTCAATGGGTGCTGCCGGTTCTGCTGATCAAAGAACTGCCCACCATTCGGGACATTCATCTGCCCCGGATCCTTCCCCATATTGAACGGGTTCTCCTCTTTCATGATAATCCCGGCGACGTTTGCTGCAGCATTGGGATTATGAGCGGGAGGAGCAATCGGCCGCGCAATCTCCGGTTCCGTTTCAGCGGCCTCCTTTTTTCGTGCCGGTCCATCGGCCAGATAAAAGAAATACACATAGACGAACGAAATAATAATCAGCAGCAGAAATATGGGATTTGCAATAAAATTAAGCCGCTTCATGTGGCTGTGCTACTGCATCAGGATGCGCTCCACACAGTTCATCAATCTTGCTGCCTGCGAAGTCCTCAACCTTCTTGATCAATTCCGGATTGGTTCTGTTAATCAGTTCGTAGAGAACCGCTCCAATAAAGATGCCTGAAAATACCCCTATTAAGACCTTGCTCATGCGTTACTCCTTTCCTTAGCTGTTAGTCATGCACTCCGATTTCTTCGCTTTGAACGGATTTATCAGGTTTCTGCGTTCATTCTCATGTTCCACCAGCGCTTTTTCAATGTCGTTAAGCTTTACAATCAGTTCCGACAGCGTAGTATCCCGCGAGACGTCAATAGTCCCTTCTTTTATCAGCAAAGAAACACGTTCACCGATTTCCCGGGATACCTTCTGTTTTTTGCAGTAATGCTTTTTTATGTCATAAGTTAAAAAGACACCCTTTGAACACTGCATGGCAGAGTCGGCTGTCTTTTGCACTGCACCTACAAAAATGTCCCCAATGTGCTGCAGGTTGTACCTGAGATCAAACTTCATGCGTAGCCTCCTTGTTTTTTTGCCCCCCCCCCCCCCCCCCCCGCCTCCTCCCTCCCCACAAGAGCGCCCACCAGCCCCGGGGCCGACACAACTTTTGCCAGCCATAGACCAACATATTTGTTAGTTTTTTGTTTACCACCTATAGAA
>JBAXVG010000097.1:0-13025 GCA_037129255.1 Desulfuromonadales bacterium
ATAATATCTCAGCTAAAGAGCTTTGTCAAATGTGTAGCCCTGACCCCTATGCTCTATGGCCAGTTCCTTGATGTCACCCGGAAGGTCGTCCGGTGCTGTATCCCAGGAGCTGAGTTTTTTGGCTATCGGTGCTGTGAGGACAAGCCAGAGCGGCAGGCCGCTTTCTTTGGCTTTGTCCAGGATGGTCTGTCTTTGTATTTTGGTGAGTTTCCTGTTTTGTTCTTTCAGAAGTTCATCAAGTATTTTGCCGCATACGGTTGGCGAGAGTTTCTCAAGCTGGATGATAGGTGCCTTTGGGTAGAGTTTCTCCAGTTGGTCGCTGTCTTTGCCTTCCAGTACTGATATTATCATCCTTACGTTGTCGGGGAGTTGTTTGGGGAAGATGTCAGAGTATTGTACCGGAGTGGTGTTGTTGAACTGATCTATGGCGTCTATGAAGATGGTGAGGGGCTGTTCTGCGGTTGCCAGTTCCAGTTGTTCGTGGAACAGTTCGGCTGTTTTCCTTATTCCCCCTTCTTCAGGGAGTGACGGAGGTTCCTGTTCGTAGGCGGTTGCTATCTGTTTTATCAGGTCTTCAAGTAGTGTCTGGGGTAGCCATGAACGGGGTGAGGCGCCGATGAAGCGGTAGATTGGTTTCTTCTCCTGCAGCATGTTGGCTTTGGCCATCAGGGCCGATTTACCGGCACCCCCTTTGGCCTTTATTATAAGCGGCAGGGGGGGCTTCTCATTTGCCAGGTAGACTTGTATTTTATTTAGTTCCTCGTCTCTGCCGATAAGGTGTTTTCCGGTGTCATCCAGGAATATCTCCTGGATTTCCAGTTCCTCTTCTTCCTGCAGCGGGGTTGTTTTGGTCAGTTCCTCCAGTTCGGAGATGATGGTGTTGTTGAGTGATTGTTCTATGGCGCTGCAGTAGTCGTCCAAGTGGTCGGTGGTGATGGGGTTGTTATCGGCGCCTGTCCATGTGGCCTGGAAGGTGTGGATATGGTTTTCAGGCAAGACTTTGGCGATCTCTGTTTTCAGTACCTGTCTCAGGCGTATCGCTTCGGGGTCTTGACTGCCGTCGGTAAGATAGTCGGAGAATCTTCTGGCAATCCCTTCATGGGATGTTTCCGGAAGGCCGCTCAGTTCCCTGTTGAAGGAGAAGATGTGTTCCCTGGCACCGTCAAGATTTAAAAGGCCGCTGACTATCTCCATATGGGTGGCAGAGTAGTAGTACTGCTCTGGAGCAAGTTTCAACTGCTCGTGGGCGGTGTGCAGTATTCTGGTCAATTGGCTTTCGACATTCCCCCAGGCGTCGTGGCCGACGTTCTCGTCGGTTCTGGGTTTGAGGCACCATATGGGTGGTACGGCGTTGTCATCTCTGCGGTACCAGTAGTTAAGGAATTTGGCATCATCAGTTGAAGCCCATTTCTGAATCCGCTCGAAGTCGACGTCCGGTATCTGCACCGCCGGAGGCCGCCAACCGTAGCGGTCGCCGATCAGCATCAAAAAGTTGGGTTTGGGTTTTGGGGATAGTTGCTGGCAGCGGATTACTTCGTCCAGACAGATCTTGATGGTGTCGTGGGTGGTGGCGACTGAAGGGGAGATGCCCCATCTCAAATCAACTACGTGGAAGAAGGCATTGTGGGCGGCGCATAAAGCCTCAAGCCGGGGCCAGACCTCCGCCCGCAGTTTCTCACGCTCGGCCTGGAAATCACCGAAGGTGGAGCTTAGGAATACACGGAATATACTGAGTGACATAGGAGCCTCCTCTTATTGGTTTTACATCGTGCTGCCAAGAAACTTGGCCAGCCAGCGTAGCCGCCGGATATCGTTCAGAATCGCCGCAGAACCATACGGATCATACGGATATAAATCTCACATCTAGATTGTCATGTCAGATGGGTAGGAAGCAGCCACAGCCAACAGCAAAATCTTACCGTTATTCAAAGCAAATCGAACACTCTGGCAAAATTTCTGACAGATATTCTGCCTGTTTATGTATTGCTGGTTTACAGCCTTCCAAGTCAAGCCTAGTAAGTTTTTTAAGTCCAAAAAGTGGGGAAATATCTTTTAACCTTTTGCAGTTACAGAAACTTAAGCTCGTAAGATTTGTAAGTTCTGAAAGCGTTAAGATATCTGAAAGGTTTTTGCAATCATCCAGGCAAAGGCTGGATAGATTGACCAGACCGGAAAGCATGGAAAGATCGGTAAGTGTCTTGCATTCGCTCAAATCCAGACTTGTCGGATCACTAAATCGAGGTAATAGCGATATGCCTGTATTCTTATCTTTTTTTGTTTTGACAAAATTAATCAGCAGGTTGATCGCTTTTTTTGAATCAGGTCCAAGTATTTTTTCATAAAGTGCAAGTGCCTGGCAGCAAAGCGGTTCTGCAGACTTGCTATCACCTTTCTCCACTAATGCAATAGCCAGATTGCTGACGCTCAATGCAGTGTCCGGATGCTCAGGTCCAAATAATTTTTCCCGAATTTGAAGCACACGTCGTAAAAGCTGCTCTGCAGCTTTGTAGTCTCCAATATCAGACAAGATGATTGCCAAATCGTCCATGTTTGTAATTGTATCAACGTGTTCAGGCCCGAGAACTTTTTCCCTGATAGCCAGAGCACGACGGAGAAGCGGTGCGGCTCTGTCACAATCATCTGTATCTGACATGAGAATAGCCAGGTTGTTGAGGCTATCTGCCGTAGCCAGATGCTCTGGCCCGAGTACCTTCTCCCTGATAGCCAGGGCGCGGCGATAGAGCTGTTCGGCTCCGTCATAATCTCCTTTATTTTTCAAGAGAATAGCCAAGTTATTGAGGCTGTCTGCCGTATCAGGATGCTCAGGTCCAAAGATCTTTTCATAGATAGCCAAGGCTCGGCGATAGAGAGGCTCGGCTCCGTCACAATCTCCTTTTTCAGACAATAGATTCGCCAAATTGTTGAGGCTGTTAGCCGTATCCGTATGATTTGGCCCCAAAAAATTTTCTCTGATAGCCAAGGCACGGCGGTAGAGCATCTCAGCGCCATCATAATCACCTTTGTCTGATATGAGATTCGCCAAGTTGTTGAGACTGAGTGACGTGTCCGGATGATCTGGCCCCAAAACCTTTTCATAGATTGCCAAGACACGGCGGTAGAGCTGCTCAGCGACGTCATAATCTCCTTTTTCAGACAATAGATTAGCCAAATTGTTGAGGCTGCCAGCCGTATCCTGGTGCTCAACCCCCAAAAACTTTTCTCTGATAGCCAAAGCACGTCGGTAGAGCGGTTCGGCACCGTTATAATCTCCTTTTTCAGACAAGAGAATCGCCAGGTTGTCGAGTTTTCCTGCTGTGTCAGGATGCTCCAGCCCAAAGACCTTTTCGCTGATAGCCAGGGCTCGGCGGTAGAGAGGTTCAGCAGCGTTATAATCACCTTTTTCAGATAAGAGCCCAGCTAGGTTGTTGAGGCTGCCAGCCGTATTAGGATGTTCAGCTCCCAGAACCTTTTCATAGATAGCCAGGGCACGGCGGTTGATCGATTCAGCAGCGTCGTAATCACCTTTGTCAGACAAGAGAGTCGCCAGGTTGTCGAGACTGGCTGCCGTATCAGGATGCTCCGTCCCCAAAACCTTTTCATTGATAGCCAAGGCACGACGGTAGAGCGATTCAGCAACGTCATAATCGCTTTTGTCAGATAAGAGCCCAGCCAGGTTGTTAATTTTTCCTGCTGTGTCAGGATGCTCAAGCCCAAAGACCTTTTCACTGATAGCCAGGGCGCGGCGGTAGAGAGGTTCAGCAGCGTCATAATCTCCTTTTTCAGATAAGAGCCCAGCTAGGTTGTTGAGGCTGCCAGCCGTATTCGGATGTTCAGCTCCCAGAACCTTTTCATAGATAGCCAGGGCACGGCGGTTGATCGATTCAGCAGCGTCGTAATCGCCTTTGTCAGACAAGAGAGTCGCCAGGTTGTCTAGACTGGCTGCCGTATCAGGATGCTCTGTCCCCAAAACCTTTTCAGTTATCGCTAGAGAACGGCGAAAGAACGACTCAGCACCGTCATAATCACCTTTGGCTGACAAGAGAAGTGCCAAGTTGTTGAGGCTAGTTGCCGTATCTGGGTGTTCGGACCCCAGAACTTTTTCACGGATAGCCAGGGCATGCCGACACAGCAGCTCCGCACCGTCATAATCCCCTTTGTCTTTCAAGATACCCGCCAGGTCATTGAGGCTATCTGCCGTATCTGGATGCTCCGCCCCAAAAACCTTTTCTCTTATAGCCAGGGCACGCCGACACAGCGGTTCGGCAGCATCATAATCGCCTCTATCTTGCAAGAGGCTCGAAAGCCCGCTGATGCAAAGCGCTGTATCCGGATGGTCAGGTCCCATAAATTTCTCATAGAACAATAGTGTCCGGCGGATAAAACTCTCGGCAACTTCATACTCAGCGCATTCACTTTGGAGAAAACTCGCTATCATGCCAGAGACTGGATTACACTGCTCTTCGTCCGGGCATTCGACTGCAACCCAAGTTTCATACGAGGCAAGATAGCTTGCTCCAGGCTCGTACCTTCCATTCAGTGCCAGCCAGTACTGTAGAAGGTCATATTTATCACGGTCGTACAGTTCGCAAAAGAACGGAATATCGCTTACGATCTCCTTCAGCATCTCCCATTTTTCCGCCATCTTCCAGTGCCACGGCAGCTCCATAAGCTTGCGACCGTTCGGGCGTTCCTCGTCATTATCCCCGTACTCCGGTTCTTCAACGTCTCCATAACTGGTAGGCTGGTCCAGCATTAGGGGCTGGCTTTTGAAATACTCAGCCAGCCTGATATGCAGGGTGCGCCTGGTCTCTTCATCCATCTCATCCGCAACCTCTCCAAATACCCGATGGAAGTAGCGGTGCAGCAACTGTCCGTCCATCCAGTATTCGTTGATGTACGGGTCAAGCTCAGCATAGAGGCGGCTCCAGAAGATCGGAGGCAGGTCGGTGACTGGCGGCTGGTCAGGGTTCTTGTTCTTATCGAACTCGGCCTTCACTTCAGGATCGCGCCAGAGAATTTCCTGTATTTCAGTTTCGGACAGCCCGTACCTGGCAAGCCTGATGTATCTCAAGCTGGCAATGGTGATGGCGTGGCCGTGCTTATCCCCTATTCGCTTGATGACATAGCGGGCAAGTTCCTTGATATCGGCAGGCAGATCAGGAGCGGTGTCCCAGGATGCAAGTTTTCTGGCTATCGGCGCAGCCAGCACCAGCCAGAGCGGCAGGCCGCTTGATTTGGCTTTGTCGAGAATGCTGTTTCTCTGTTCACTGATCAGTATCCTGGGGCTTACCAGGCTGTCCAGTATCATTCCACAGACATCGGGTGATAATGGTGCAAGTTCTATCCTGTGCGCCTCGGGGTAGACGCTGTGCATCTGTTCTGCATCTGTACCATCCAGGACAGAGACCACCATCTTGACATGTTCGGGCAGGCGCCACGGGAATATGTCTTTGTACTGCACTGGGGCTGTGGCGCTAAACTGGTCGATAGCATCGATGAAGATGGTTAAAGGCTGCTCGGCAGTGGCAAGGAAAAGCTGCAGGTGGAACAGTTCTGCCAGCTCCTTTACCCCTTCGGGCATTTTTGGCGTTTCCTTGCCATACATCTGCGCAATCTGGGTTATCAAGTCTTCCAGAAAGGTGGTGGGCTGCCAGGAACGGGGTGCGGCACCGATGAAGCGGTAAACCAGAAATCCCAATGTATCGCTCTTTGCAAAGTGGGATGCTATATCATCGTGGTTCTCTTGCTTCCCACTTTGCAAAAGGGGGCCGAGGGGGATTTGCAGTATGGCATTAGCCATCAACGCTGATTTCCCGCATCCGCCGATGGCCTGGATGATGAGGGGCCAGGGCTGCCGTGCTTCTGCAAGGTAGGCATGAATCTGTTCAAGTTCCCTGTCTCTGCCGATCAGGATGCTGCCGGTCTCCTTAAGGAATAGCTTCTGCCCGTCAAGTTCTTCTTCCAGGGGAGTGGTTGCTTTTATCAGCTCCAGTTCTGGTTCGATAACGGAGAGCAGGGCAGTTCTTATATCACTGCAGAATTTGTCAAGGTGACTGCCTGGCACTTGGGCTTCTTTACCGGCGCCGGTGCTGATGGTAACTCTGTTCTTATCAAGCCAGTCAGCCTGGTAGCAGTGAACCTGTCCTGCCGGAAGCGCATTTCTTACCTGCTCTTTCAATTGTTCCAGCTGGGTTTGTGCTTCAGGGTCTCTGCCGCCTTTAGGCAGGTAGTCGGCAAAGCGCCCGGTTATAACATCGGGGGCAGATTCGGGAAGATTACTGAGTTCCCGGTTGAAGGAGAAGATGTGATCCTGGAGTCCTTCCAGTTTGAGCAGGCCGTCGGCGATCTCCATATGGGTCGCTGAATAGAGATATTTTTCGGGGTCAAGACCTGCCCTGAGCGCAGTCGAAGGGCCAAGCTTTTCAGCAACAGTGTGCAGGATGTTCACCAGACTTTTTTCAATAACTCCCCAGACAGCGTAGTCGGTGTTTTCACCTTCCCTGGGTTTCATGCACCAGATTGGAGGGACAGCATTGGTATCCTGTTGATACCAATCCCTGAGCAACGTGGCATCAACATCAGTCACATGTTTCTGAATCAATTGGAATTCGTCATCAGGTATCTGCACCGCCGGTGGCCGCCAGCCATAGCGATCACCGATCATCATCAGGAAGTTGGGTTTGGGGATCGGGGAGAGCTCCTGGCAGCGTTTCACCTCATCCAGACAGATCTGGATAGTGTCGTGACTGTTGGCAACATTGGGGGCGATGCCCCAGCGCAGATCCACGACATTGAAGGAGGCACCCTTCGAGGCGCACAGTTTCTCAAATTTGGGCCATATCTCAGCCCGCAGTTTCTCGCGTTCTGCCTGGAAGTCGCCGAAGGTGGAGCTGAAAAAAACACGGAAGATGTTGCGTGGCATAGGTGGCTCCTCTTATTGGTTTTACATCGTACTGACAAGAAACCTGGCCAGCCTCTTGTCATCCAGCATCGCCCGCACCTCTTTACTGGCTTCCCGCTGCAGGTCAATATACAGGCTCATTTTCAGGTCATTGGGTATTTCCTTCATCAGCAGGAACTCCACCAGATTCCCGGCGTCTTTCGTACCGGGCTTGTAGCTGTTCGAGGTCAGGTGAATATAGAGACGCGAGCAGATGGTTGCGATCCTGTCAACCCGGTTCACGCCGTTCTTTCCCTTGGCCAGTTCACTTATCCGGCCCGCCACGTCAGCAAACTTCTCGGCCTGCAGGATTTCTTCCGGATCTATCAACTGCTGCAGGTCGTCATTTATAAAACTTACAAAGGTTGTAACCGTTATGTCGTCCAGCGAACTCATGGCCAGGGCAACCACCAGATCCAGCTCGGCCTTGAAATCAGGCAGCGTCTCAATCTGCTGGAAAAACTGCGCCAGACTGCGTGGAGTGGTCCGCTTGCCGGTGACACATTCCGGGTACGTAAGCACAAAGCTGATGCAGCGCTTGTCTATTCCGGCTGAATAGGCCCATTCGGCCCATACGCGGGGTTCGAAGAGCATGGTCGTGTGCAGCAGGCGGGTCAGCATGGCGTCATCCATCGGCGTTACCGAGTAATCGCTGTTGTCCGGGTTGGCGGTGCAGACGATCTGCCATTTTGGGGGCAGCGACCAGCTCATCAGTTCGAAGTTTTGAAGAAGCTGCATCGTGCCGCGCAGGATTCGGTCATCGGCCCGGTTTATGTCATCCAGCAGCAGGATCCCCGGCCCTTCCAGCTTGGGAGCCCATTCCGGCGGCCTGTACACCGTGTATTCATCGCCGCTTACGTTTTTGTCAGGATCTACGACAACAGGGATGCCGTGCAGGTCTCCCATCTCCTCGAATTGTGCCGGAGCGCAATAGGCCAGCTTCCAGCCGTTTTCCTTCACAAAATCGGTGACCATCTGCGTTTTTCCCAGACCGTGGGTGCCCCAGATCATCACCGGCGTGCTGCGTCCCCCTTTACTGCTTATTTCATCATTACGCCTGAATATGTGGTTCAGTATCTTCTTCAACTGCTTTGAATTCATCTTTTGACCGTACATACACGCCTCCTGGCTATAGAATAGTAATCTCAAAGATCAAGTTTGATCACCCTTCCAAACTTCAAATGTTCTCCTGTCTCCCCGCCTGATGTCACAACCCAGAGCAGGCGACATGGCGGCCTGGCTTCAGGCGCAGGCGCACAGCCGTCGGTCAGGTAGATGCAGGCGTCAAACGACTGCTGACGATGCTGGCGCAACCATTCGAGCGCCGGATCAAAGCAGGTGCCGCCTCCCCCCGCAATCCTGGTTGTGTTTTTCCCGCGGTAAGGATAGATACGCTGCACGGCCGCGTCGGCCTCCAGCACCGTAACTTCGGCCCCGGCACGCCACATCCCGAATATTTCGGAAAAAAACAGGCTAAGCTCATTCTCTCCGACAGAGCCTGATGTGTCCACAACCACAGCCAGCTTCTGGAAGCGCCTGATACGCAACCCTGGGAAGGTGCCATAGCGTTTGCTGGGTCTCTTCATGGTTCCACTTACCTGAGTCCTGCGGCTTGAGCATGCGAACAGGCGCAAGGCCCGCCGCCAGTCAACCTGTGGTTTTCTCCGCTCTATCATCGCATCGATCAGTTGATTGAGCGGGCCGGGAATGGTGCCGCGCTGTTTGCCGGTACAGCGGTCGCGCGCCTGTATCACCAGCCGTTCAAGCTCCGCTTCGGCTGCACCCAGGGCAGTCATGCCCCCATTCAGCGATGCATTCCACCTGCTGTGGTCGCTGTGGCGTACGCCGCCGTACATCTGTTCCAATGCAGAGGCGCTCTGCGGTGCGGATGTCTTGCTCCAGTCGCCGGCAGTGGCAGGGGGTTGCGGGGGAGTTTTCTTTCTGCCTTTTTTACCTCCGGCCTGAGCAGGGCTGTTCCCGGTGCCTCCAGAAGGGGCTTGAAAACCCTGCTTCTGCATTTCCTTCAATAAATCAGACAGTTTTGCGTAGTAGTATTCCAGCTCCCGTTCAGGCTCCAGTTTCAGATCCGGATAACATGAAAGGATGACAGCCCCGTCAGGGAGTTTCCACTTGCCGATGTACTGGTTCACCACCAGGTCGGCGGCCAGGTTGAACAGTTCATGATCTTCTTTCATAAGCGGGCGCAGCAGGTGCTTGAACACCAGATGCAGCACCTCGTGTTTAAGTACTGCAACACGGTTGGTCTGGCTTTTCAGGCTCTTGAGAAAGAAATCCTCATTTACCAGCAACTGCGGCTGCCCGTCCCGAACAGTAACGGCAAGGGTCGGCACCTCTGCGGTCACCTGGCGGGAGACCCCGGCCAGCAGGTGCGCGAAAAACGGCTCACCCAAAAGCAGCGCAATGGCGCAGCGTGACAGTTCATCATTGATATCCGGCATGGCTTGCTCCTTATCAGCTGATCGCCCTTCCAGCAGGGCCCCTCCCTCACCCTCCCCCGCTGGGGGGAGGGTGGGATAAATTCAGATATACCTGCCGGAAGGCACCGTTATGGCACAGTTTGGCAGGGCTTTTTTAAGATTTTTGGCTTTATCCAGGTCCAATGAGTTACATCCTCTCAATTCCAGTTCTTTCAAATTGGAGAGTGTGGTTAGCGGGGAAAGGTCTGCCAGCTTTACACACGAATTTAACAAGAGTACTGAGAGGTTATCAAGTTTGGCAAGTGGTGCAAGATCAGTCAGTGCGCTGCAGTGAGAGAGATCCAGTTTTGAGAGGTTTAACAGCACTGAAAGAGGCGATACGTCGGACAGTGCAGTACATTTGCTCAGGTCTAATTTTGTGATGTTTATCAGTACGGATAGTGGAGAAAGATCCTTCAGCGCCACGCAGCCAGTCAAATCCAGGTCTGTGAGATTATTCAGTCCGGATAATGGGGTAAGATTAGTCAATGCCTCGCAGTCACTCAAATCCAGGTCTGTGAGTTTATTCAGTCCGGATAATGGGGTAAGATTGGTCAATGCCTTGCAGCCAGTCAAATCCAGGTCTGTGAGTTTATTCAGTTCGGATAATGGGGAAAGATTGGTCAGTGACGTGCAGTAGCTTAGGTTTAGATCGGTAAAATGTGTGAATACGGACAGTGGCGTAAGATCGGTCAGTTTATTACATCCATTCAGAGCCAGATTGGTAATATTGGTAAGCCCTGATAATGGTGAAATATCGGTTAATCCCGAACAACTCTCAAGATTCAGACTGATAAGATTTTTAAGACCAGCAAATGGTGAAATATCGGTTAATGCCGAACAACTCTTAAGATTCAGACTGGTAAGATTTTTTAGACCAGCAAGTGGTGAAATATCGGTTAATGCCGAACAACTCTCAAGATTCAGGCTGGTGAGATTGGTAAGCCCGGATAATGGTGAAATATCAGTCAAAACCCTACATCCGGGAATCTCAAGTTTTGTTAGACTCTTAACTTCGGATAACGGGAAAAGGTTTGTGAAAGGGTCGAGATTCCACCAAGTAGTTATTGTTTTGATACAGTTAAGGTTTTTAAAGGCGGACATGTCTTCCGGGAGATATTTGAGCTGGCTGATCCATCTGACAGCATCCTTAAAACGTTGAACACCGGTACATTCGGATGGCGCCTGGACAATCAGCTTGAATAAGGTGTTCTGTTTAATGTCGGATGATGTAAAGTACGTATTTACAATAGTGCCGTACTCGAAGCCTGGTTCCCCCTCGTTGTCGGTAAGTTTACTTTCATCTATCCCTTCCAGTAACACCCCGTAATATTCGATATTCCCAAGTCCCCGTAACAACGACAGAGCTGTGTTGATCTTTCCAGGATCCGTGGAGGTGACCAAGTCTTTCAGATTGGAAAACTCTTTCTGATCGCCAGTTATTTGGAGCTGTTTTTTTGCAGAAGGCGGTGTCGGCAGGGCACGCCTGAAAAGGGTCTCTGTAACTGTCAAGGTTGCATTGCCTTTTACCAGCACCGCCGCTTCAGTATTTGAAATGACAACGATATCAGCTTTTACGGGGTCGTCTACAATGGCGCCGCCAAGTTTTGCCACCTGTGCTTCCTGCTCTTTGCAAGGTTTCTGCCATGTATCTCCAAGGAAACAAACCGTAAGGGACGTGAACGGCTTGCCGCGTGGATCCGGATCCCCAGATACCTTCCAGGAATTGCCGAATGTCGGGCCAAGGTTCAGATTGCAACGACTTCCATACCCGCCAAAATTATTGGTAAAACCGCCTTCTTTGACAATGTCTGCATCCAGCACCACATCATATTTACTATGCATGATAGAGAGTTTTTTCGATGCGCATACAGATATGGCCTTTAGCGCATCCTCTTCGGTATCGATCAAATCGAGTAAAGCTTTCATAAATTACCACTCCTTCCGGGGATTTTTTAATGATACCGGATTTCATGCTATGCGCTCCAGATCGGCATGCTTTAAAAGGCTTATCCATTCCTTCGACTCTGCCAGCATGATGTCTTCACCCTGTCGCAGGAGCGTCGCCAACCCTTCGCTCGTCTTAATTGCCGCATTATTTACAACCAGTTGTCCAAGTTGTTCAGCCATCGATGCGCATCGAGCAGAAATCCTGGCATACTCCATCAGTATGCGATACCCTCCGACAGCCGCAGCCGCAGCCGGCAGGGTCACCGCCACAACGGTCAGCAGCTCTTCGATTATCTCGACAAGATGACTGGGGTGATGCCCCATCATGCCTGCAAGAGAGGTAACCAGATGGATGGCTGAAACTCCGATGGCCAGGGCAAAAAGCCGGAAACTGATGGTCATGAGCTTTTTGTTCTTATCGCCCGCTTTGACCATTGTACGTTGGTGGTAATTCTGCTGATCGCTGATCCAGGCCGCCAGCAGGAATGCTACCCTCTCTTCAGGTTTGGAATCCGAAGCAAACTGCTTCCAGGGCGTGCCGTCACGTAGTTCTGTCAAAACCCTGCCTGACCAATCTTTAAGGTACGAGCCGGGATTAATTGCAGACTCGGCCGGTTTGACTCCGCAAGCCACAAAAAAGATGAGCGACCGTATCCGCTCGGCCAAGGCCCTGTTCTGGAGCCATTTGATATGGACATGCTTCTTTTCAGCCCGATGAATCATCATGAACAGGGCAATCAGGGCTACAAGTTCCGCCACATAGCAGGTAGTCGCCACCCACGGAGACTTGCCGAAGACAATGGCGATGGCCATGAATGCAACGGCAACCGTTGAGACTGAATACGATAATGATCCTGTCAGTTGATACGCATTTTGATTGACCACAGCCGAGGCGTCAGCTTTGGCAAAATGTGGAGTCAGACAATCGGCAATATGATTTCGTATCATCGCCGGGATACTGGCTGCCTCGGGGTGTTTAAAGATGCCCTGCTGCTCCTCCTTAGACTGGGCAATCAGGTCACTGGTGAGAGGGCTGTCGTTATAGAGTTCAAGTTCATGCAGACCATGTGCTTCGAGGGTACCGGCATTGTGTAATGTGATGCCATGCGGCTTTACAGCGGAAATGACGAACACCGGTTTTTTCATTTCAATGGCAGATTTGATAATCTCTGCAGTGCCCCCCTTTCCCCGTGCAGGTTTTCCGTCCCAGATGCCGACCAGAATGTCGCACTGTTCGACAACCTGAACACCAACCTGCAGATACTGCTCGTTACGATCTCCGGAAGTACTGCACCATGTTTGGGTCGCAGCGCCCAGCAGTTCGTCGAATTTCTGCCGGGAAGCTTCGGTGTCGAAATCTTTCAGATACTCTTCCCGCACCATCGGCAGCGGCACCTCCAACCTGCCCAGCGGTCGCGCAAGTATGGTCTCCGCCAGCAGGCGGTCGGCCCCTTCTGCAATTGGTGATATCGCGGTAAATGCGGCAGGGGTGTTAGCAGAAGCAGTGAACAAGGCTCGGGAAGCGGCGCTGTAAGCCTCCTGCCAGCGGGTGGAGAGGATGTCGTCAATGCAGCGGCGTAAAGCCTCCGGCTCTTCCAGTGAGCGATGTCCGGTGATGCCGATGCGGATGCGAAACGGAATTGCAGGGATGGTGGATT
>JBAXVG010000098.1:0-12934 GCA_037129255.1 Desulfuromonadales bacterium
CAGACGGCATAATAGCCGGTATGACCACCGACGGAAACAGCATCACCGGAGTCGCACAATTTTGGCAGGAGCCGGACCAGAACTGGCAAATAGTCGGCCAGGGGGACTTTGACGGCGACGGCATCAGAGACTTCGTCTGGCAGAACAGCACAACCGGCCAGGTCTACATCATGCTCATGTCCGGCCCCACAACCATAAAAGCCGGCGCAGTCATCTACACCGAACCGAACACAAACTGGAAGATAGTAGCCACAGCCGACTTCAACGGCGACGGCAAAGCCGAACTGCTCTGGTGGAACAGCTCCACCGGTCAGGTCTACGTCATGCCGATGAACGGCTTATCAGTAGCATTGGGGGGCTCCCTGCTTGCAACAGGATTTGATCCCACCTGGCATATCCAGGGGGAGACGGAGTGGCGGGATAATCTTTATGGCAGGGGAGTTACTACGACGACGAAGTAAGGGACTGTTTTTCAATAGCGAGAAAACGTCGCGTTGAGAAACGTAACGCGACCTACCTGACTGATCTACCACAATAATAGATTGTCATCCTCGAATGTCTTTATAAAAGTCCCCCTTCAGAAAGGGGGATTCAGGGGGATTTGATGTTTAAAGCCCTGTAGGGGCGTTTGATGGTAGCCGTGGGATTTATCCCACGGATGAAAACCAAATATTCATTCGTCACGTACGTGACGATGCGAAATATTCCTCTTATTTACCGGGGAATGAATTCCCCGGAAATCACCAATCTGTAGCTATGCGACGTAAGCAAAAAGCATATACGGACAACGCTGCTCAGAATTATGAAAATATTTTCGTTTTTAAATCCGTGTAAATCCGTTCGATCAGATTTGATCCGTGTTCCATGTTTTTGAATTTCCCGGTTTGCTCACATTTTGTAAAATCTCAAGTTGCTGGCGACTAAACATTTACAAAATAATCTGCCATTGTTTTGATATTTGGCTTGCATTTAGTGGCTCGGTATAGTATAAAGTGCAAAATTTATGTTCACTCGAAAGTGAGCTCGCAAGGCTCGCTTTTTTTTGTTTAACGGGGTTTGCAGATGGCGGCACATAAGGAAGACGCCTGTTCGATCGTACAAAACATTGCACTGCCGATTCTGAACTCTCTGGGTGTTGAACTGGTCGATATCGAGTATGGAAAAGTCGGTCGGGATGCGGTACTGCGGCTGTTTATAGACAAGGAGGGCGGTGTCACACTTGACGACTGCGCTGACGTCAGTCGTGAACTGTCACTGATTCTGGATGTAGAAGATGTCATTTCCTGCAATTATACACTGGAAGTATCTTCACCCGGCCTGGACCGTCCGCTGAAGAAGCAGTCCGACTATGAACGTTTTGCAGGTCGTCTGATCAAGGTACGCACCTATGAACCTCTGCCGGATGGTAAAGGAAACAAACGCAAGACATTTCTGGGAAAGCTTGATGGTCTCGTTGACGGAGTCGTCACGCTGACACTGGTGGAGGGGCAGACCGCCTCGATTCCTCTGGAGCGGGTCGCAAAGGCCAACCTGGAATTTGAATTCTGATCTGAATCAACATACACGCCAGCAAGGAGAAGCAATCGTGGATACAAGTATCAACCTCAAACACGCCATCGAACAGCTCGTGAAAGAGAAGGGGATTGACCGTCAGGTGGTTCTGGAGGCAATGGAGCAAGCCGTTTTGACGGCTGCGAACAAAAAATATCGTAACACACGGGATCTGGAAGCGCATTATAACCATGAAACAGGCGAAGTTGAGCTCTTTGAATTTGTAACCGTTGTAGAAGAAGTTCAGGATTCCTACCGGGAGATTTGTCTGGAAGAGGCGCACGAGATTGATCCGGAAGCAGAGTTCGGTGACTCTCTGGGTGAAAAACTGGATGCGAGCGGATTCAGCCGTATAGCCGCGCAGACGGCTAAGCAGGTTATTATCCAGAAGGTGCGTGAAGCCGAGCGTGAGACAATCTACAACGAATACAGCGGCCGTGTCTGGGAGATAATCACCGGTATGGTCCGCCGTTTTGAAAAAGGGGAACTGCTGATAGACCTGGGGCGTGCTGAAGCGGTTCTGCCTGCCAAGGAGCAGATGCCACGGGAAGTTTACCGTCCGGGAGACCGTATTCGCGCCATTATAACTGATATCAGCATGACGACCAAAGGGCCGCAGATCATGCTTTCCAGAACACACCCAAGTATGCTCGCCAAGCTCTTTGAGGCCGAGGTGCCCGAAATAGCGGAAGGAATTGTGGAGATCAACGCCATTGTACGGGATCCGGGCAGTCGCACAAAGATTGCCGTATCGTCCAACGACCGTGATGTGGACCCGGTTGGTGCGTGCGTCGGCATGCGCGGCGCCCGTGTACAGAATGTCGTCTCCGAGTTGCGCGGCGAAAAAATCGATATAATACCCTGGTCGGAGGATATTGCGCGCTTTGCCTGTAATGCCTTGTCTCCTGCGCAGGTTTCAAAAGTTTTTGTAGATGAGGAAAAGCGTGTTCTTGAAATCATTGTGGCCGATGACCAGCTATCTCTTGCAATCGGCAAGCGTGGTCAGAATGTCAGTCTGGCGGCCCGCCTGACTGGTTGCCGCATTGATATCAAAAGTGAATCAAAGGTTGCCGAGGCCGAACTTCAGGAATTTGCCTCATACGATGGCACTGAAGGAGAGGAAGAGCCTCCCCGGAATCTGGAAGAGGCTCCCGCTGCTGATGCAGTGGTCGAAGAGCCGGCTGAGTAACGGGCCATGCCCCGCAAGGGAAGCCCGGATACTCCCCAGCGCAGCTGTCTCGGCTGCAGAGTCAGCAAGGATCGTGATTTCCTGATTCGCTTTGTCCTTTCTCACGAAAACGAAGTCCTGCCGGATCTCGATAACAGACTTCCCGGCAGGGGCGCATATACCTGTATAAACGAAGAGTGTCTGGTTAAGGCTGTCGTACAGCGTCAGTTTAAGCGTTCATTCAGACAGGATATTTCGATAGTGGCCCCGGAAGCGCTGGTGAGTCATATCAGGCAGCAGTTGCTTGCCCGGATTACCGGACTGATCGGTCTGGCCAACAAGGCGGGCAAGGTAACCGGCGGCGGTTCCATGGTCAGCGAGGCTTTGAAGGGCAGGGTCAAACCCGGGCTTGTAATCGTGGCAAAAGATGTTTCAGAGGGTATCGGCGCAAAAATAATTTTTTTAGCCGATGTTCACAAGGTGCCGCACCGAACGGTAATAACAAAAGATGAATGTGGAGCAATTCTGGGCAAGGCGCCGCGAAGCGCACTTGCCGTAAATTCCGGCGGTTTTGTTGCACCACTGCTCAAGGCTATCGACAGATACAGAAACTTCCTGGGGGAGGCGTAAAGAATATGGGTAAAATCAGTGTGAGCATTCTGGCAAAGCAGTTGGGTATTGAACCCCGGGACGCCATTGCAAGGCTCAAAGAAATTGGTGTCGACGCCAAAACGGCCACATCTCAGGTTGATGAAGAGGTGGTTGCCAGACTGACTGTGCCTAAGCCCAGGGAAAATGGCACGGATGAAATAAGGGTTGCGTCCAATGTTATCCGCCGTCGCAAAGTTCCTGTGGCGGATTCTGTCGACATTCAGCCCGTACACGAAGAACCGCAGCAGCCTGAACAACGTTTCGAGGAGCCGGTCAAACCTGAGGTTTCGTCCGTTAGCCCGCCTGTTGACGACGAGGGTGCCGGAAAGGATGATGTTCCCGTTATGGTGGAAGCTATTCCCGCCGTCAAACCTGAAGTTGTTGTGGAGCAGAAGAAGCCCGGACCCAATCAGGCCAGAATACTTGGCAGGATGGAGATTCCCGGAGTCACAAGCAGGCCGACCCGTATTGTGACCAAGGATACACCTGTTCCGCAGCGTGCCGCTCCGTCTCGCCCCGTATCCGACACCGCACCGAAAAAGCCGGCGCCCGGAGCCGACCAGAGAAAGCCCGCCCAAGGTCATGAGCAGAGAAGACCGGCCCCCGGCTCCACCGACCAGAGAAAACCCCCGCAAGGATTTGAACCGAGAAAACCGGTCACTGATGCCGATCAGAGAAGGAGTGCTCCGGGATTTGAACCGAGAAGACCGGCTCTTCCGACCCCTTCGGTTCCTGCGACGGAACTTGACAGATCCCGCATGAAGCAGGTTCAACTGGCTCCTGCCGCGCCGGGAGGTGACAACCGCCGGGGTGCCAAGAAGGATGGACCAGGTTATGGTGATGGCGGCAAGAGTGGTAAAAAGGGTGCTCCTCCCAAGAAAAAGGAACAGCCAAGAAAGAATGAATCGGTTATTGATAAACGGGAGCGTGCTTTTGACCCGGTCTATAAGGGCGCAAAGCGAAAGGGTGCTAAAGAGCGTGCCCCCGATACAAAGAAAACAGAAATTACCATTCCGAAGGCTATCAAGCGGATCATTAAAATTTCGGAGAGCATCACTGTTGGAGAACTTGCGAAGCGTCTGGGAATCAAGGCCAATGATCTGATCAAGTCTCTGATGAAGATGGGCATGATGGTCACGATCAACCACGCCCTTGATCATGATACGGCTGTTATTCTGGCTTCTGAATACAGCTATGAAGTTGAAAATGTTGCGGTCGATCTCGACGAGATTCTGGAATCACTGCCTGATGCTCCCGAAACACTCGAAAAACGGCCTCCGGTCGTAACGATCATGGGCCATGTTGACCATGGTAAAACATCTCTTCTCGACGCAATCCGCGAGGCCAACGTTATTGCCGGTGAGGCGGGCGGCATTACCCAGCACATCGGAGCGTACGATGTGGAGCTGGGGGGGCGGAAAATCACATTCCTCGATACGCCGGGCCATGAGGCCTTCACCGCCATGCGCGCCCGCGGCGCAAAGGTGACTGATATCGTTATCCTGGTGGTAGCGGCTGATGACGGCGTCATGCCACAGACCCGCGAGGCGATAAATCATTCCAAGGCGGCCGGGGTGCCGATCATTGTCGCCATCAACAAAATTGACAAGCAGGATTCGAATCCGGAACGGGTCAAGCGTGAATTGACCGAGCAGGGCCTGGTCTCCTCCGAATGGGGTGGCGACGTGACCATGGTCGAGGTATCAGCCAAGAAACGACTCAACCTTGAAGAATTGCTTGAGATGATTCTGCTCCAGGCTGATCTGATGGAGCTCAAGTCCAATCCCAACAAACAGGCCAAAGGCACCATCATTGAAGCCAAGCTGGACAAGGGGCGCGGTCCGGTTGCGACGGTACTGGTACAGGAGGGAACCCTCAAAGCCGGTGATTACTGTGTGGTCGGTGTGCATTCCGGTCGTGTTCGTGCCATGCAGAATGATCGCGGAGAAAAGGTTATCGAGGCCGGTCCGTCCTTGCCGGTTGAACTGGTCGGATTGTCCGGTGTGCCGGAAGCCGGCGATATTTTTGTATCGATGAAAGATGAGAAACAGGCCAAAGAGATCGCCACGCTGCGCCAGATCAAGCACCGGGAGATTGAGTTTGCCAAGCACACCAAGCTGTCGCTGGAAGATCTTTACAAACGTATTCAGAGCGGTGAAGTCAAAGATCTTAACGTTGTCGTCAAGGGGGATGTGCAAGGTTCAATTGAAGCGGTATCCGAAACGCTGCGCAAGCTCTCTACCGATGCGGTACGTCTTAACGTCATTCATTCCGCAGTTGGAGCGGTTACAGAGACGGATGTGAATCTGGCGGCGGCTTCCAACGCCATTATCATCGGTTTCAATGTAAGGCCCGAAGTCAAGGCACAGGGGCATGCCGAGCGGGAAGGGGTCGATATCCGTCTCTACAGCATTATTTATGATGCGGTCGAGGATGTGAAAAAAGCCATGGAAGGATTGCTGGCACCCACTCTGAAGGAAAAATATATGGGACGGGCCGAAATCCGCGAAGTGTTTACGGTACCCAAAGTGGGAAATATCGCCGGTTCATACGTCCAGGACGGAAAAATGCTCCGCAACGCCCAGGTACGGCTGCTGCGGGATAATGTGGTAGTGTACGAGGGTAAACTCTCTTCGCTGCGCCGTATCAAGGACGATGTCAGGGAAGTCGCCGGTGGATATGAGTGCGGTATCGGCCTTGAAAACTACAACGACATCAAGCAGGGTGATATCATAGAAGCCTTCGAGATAGAGAAGATAGCAACAAAACTATAGGGGCAAGGGTCAAGAGAAGCGAGGGTCAAGGAGAAGCGAGGGTCAAGGTTTAACTTGCCCCTTGACCCTTGCCCCTTGACCCTATAGTTTTTGAGGTACTAATGCAACACAAACGTTCCGAAAAGGTCGCCGAGACCATCCATGAAATCATCTGTTCGATTCTTGCACGAGGTCTTAATGATCCGCGCATAGGTTTTGTCACGATTACCGGCGTTGAGCTTAGTGTTGACCTGAGCCTGGCAAAGATTTTCTTCACTGTTATCGGTGATGACAAGGCAAAAAAAGAGACAGAGGCCGGACTTAACAGCGCCAAGGGTTTTATCCGTCGTGAAGTCGGTAAGAACCTCACCATAAGGCATACTCCCGAGCTGCTTTTCAAATACGACAGATCCCAGGATTATGCCAGCCGGATAGACTCTCTCCTCAAGGAGATAGGCACAGAGCATGACGGAAACAATTCAGAAAATAGTTGATACAATCAGGAATAATTCTTCATTCCTGCTGACGACTCATGAGGGACCCGATGGCGATGCCGTCGGATCATCTCTTGCTCTGGCCTCTTTTTTGCGCAGGACCGGCAAAGATGTGTTTGTCCATTACCGCGATCCTGTGCCGGACCTGTACGCCTTCCTTCCCGGAGCCGGGACGGTTCAGCCGCATATACCGGATCGGAAGTTTGATGTTGCCTTTGTTCTGGATATCGGTGAATTTCGCCGGGCCGGTTCTGAGTTCTGCGCTTTCAGGCAGATCGGCACAACTATCAATCTCGATCACCAT
The DNA here is from genome assembly GCA_037129255.1 of Desulfuromonadales bacterium. Lineage (GTDB taxonomy): Bacteria > Desulfobacterota > Desulfuromonadia > Geobacterales > Pseudopelobacteraceae > JACRCG01. Next base: position 6,922 of record JBAXVG010000098.1, read on the forward strand.
CTCACCTGTGAGAGCTTTGGAACGCATAACCTGATTGACTCTCAGGCGGCGGCCACCGGTGTGCTGGTGTATCGTATCGCCAGTCAATACGGCTACAGATTCGACTATGATACGGCGCTCTGTCTGTATATCGCTATAATTACCGACACCGGATCGTTCCGGTATTCCAATGCCAATCGGGAGGCTTTTGCCATTGCCGGCGAGATGATTGAGTGCGGGATCAATGCATGGGATGTGGCTGAACGGTTATATGAAAATCAGCCGCAAAAAAGGCTGGAACTGCTGGCGCTCTGTCTGGCGACCCTTGAAACGATTAAAGGCGGAGTGGCAGCGTCAGTGACCGTGACTCTCGATATGTACTCGGCTACAGGTGCCGATGCCGAACTGACCGATGGTTTTGTCAATTATCCCCGATCAGTCCGTGGAGTCGAGGTGGCTATCTTCTTCCGTCAAATGGAAGAAAAGAAGTTCAAGATCGGATTTCGCTCCAAGGGCAAGGTCAATGTGGCGGTTTTTGCTGCCGCAATGGGTGGCGGCGGGCACCATAATGCCGCCGGCTGTACCGTAGAGGGGACGTTGGATGAAGTCAAATCCGCAGTCTACTCCATTGTGGAAGCTGCTCTTTGAATAACGGCTTTTTTACAATCGACAAGCCGGCCGGTATTACCTCCCATGATGTGGTCAGTCGTGTGCGCCGGATCCTCGGAACCGCAAAGGCAGGCCATACCGGCACGCTTGACCCTTTTGCCACCGGTGTATTGCCGGTCGGGGTCAATGAAGGTACAAAAGCAATCCCGTACCTGAATGAAGGGGTGAAATGCTATGAAGCGCTGTTACGCTTCGGGGTCGTCACCGATACACTTGATATGACCGGAGCCGTTTTGTCCGAAGCGGACCCTTCCGGTATCACCTGCAGCCGGCTTGCTTCATGTCTTACAGAATTCACCGGTGCCATCAGCCAGATTCCCCCCATGTATTCCGCCATCAAGCAGAATGGTCAGCAACTCTATAAACTGGCCCGTAAAGGCATGGACATTGAACGCAAGGCGCGTAATGTCGAAATACATTCCATTGAGCTGCTTGCTTTTGACCTGCCGTATGCCGCCGTGCGCATAGTCTGTTCGCGCGGAACCTATATACGGAGCCTGGCCGATGACATCGGACGGACACTGGGATGCGGAGCCGCCCTGCAGGAGTTGCGACGCACCGCCAGTGGGCCGTTCCGCATTGAAGAGGCTGTCACACTGCAGGATCTGGAAATCGCAGCAGGGGAGGGGAGGGAAGGGGCTCTCTGTCTTTCTACGATGGCGGCGCTCGATCACCTGCCCGATATCCCGTTGACCGCCGGGGGGGCGGAAGGGCTTCGTTTCGGCAGATCACCTTCATGGAACGCCACCCTGCTGGAAACCCCTGTCAGCTGCCCGACGGCAACAGTTGTGCGCCTGACGTCAGGCGGAAAACTCGCTGCTGTTGCCACGCTGGTTCCAGGTCGAGGGGCGGATACCGCCATTGTTCTGAAACGGGTATTTATTGACTGAAGGAAGTAATTCCAATGGCTGAACAAACCCCCATGATGAGGCAGTATCTTGAGATCAAATCGGGTTATCCTGACGCGATTCTTTTTTTTCGCATGGGGGATTTTTACGAAATGTTCCTGGACGATGCTCTGGTTGCCTCCCGCATCCTGGAGATCGCCCTGACCTCCCGCAACAAGGGGAGCGTCGACGAAATACCATTCTGTGGCGTTCCCTATCATTCGGTTTCCCCCTACATCGCAAAGTTGATAGAAGCAGGTTTCAAGGTCGCTGTCTGCGAGCAGGTTGAGGACCCCCGGCAGGCCAAAGGGATAGTAAGGCGCGAGGTTGTCAGGGTTATCACCCCCGGTCTTTTGATCGAAAGCGAGAGTCTTACCCCTGATGAGAATAACTATCTGCTGGCCCTTTGCAAAGGGCCGACCGGCAATTGGGGCTGCGCCAGTCTGGATGTATCCACCGGCGAGTTCCGGGTGACCGAGTTGTCCTCTGTCGCGGCGGCTCTGGCCGAGGTGGCCGGCATCAATCCCAGTGAGGTACTGCTGCCGGATGAGCTCGCTTTGGAGACGTTACCGGTCGATCTGCGCTCGTTCCTTGCTGAGCGGACCATTTCCCGTGCCCCGGCCTGGGTGTATGACCGCGATTATGCCACCACACTGTTGTGTGGTCATTTTCAGGCGGCATCAGCCGAAGCGCTTGGCCTGGAAGGAGCGCCGGCAGCCCTGTTGTCAGCCGGCGCCGCCCTTTATTATCTGCGAGAGAACCGCAAGACGGCGATGCCTCACATCCGGGATCTCCGGGTTTACCAGCGCAGTCAGCATCTGGCGCTGGACCCGGCCACCCGTCGCAACCTTGAGATCACGGCCGGCATGGCCGAAGGGAAACGGAGCGGTTCACTGCTGGATTGCCTGGATCGAACCGGCACAGCCATGGGCGCCAGACGCCTGAAGCAGTGGCTCAGTTACCCCCTGGTCGGAGTGGAACAGATCAGACAACGGCTGGATGCCGTTGAAGAACTGCTGGATTCGCCCGATCTGCGTGAGGAGCTGGCGTTGCAGTTGAAGAAAATTGCCGATCTGGAGCGCCTGAACGGGCGTATCGGGATGGCCAGCGCAGGAGCCAGGGATCTTCGGTCGCTGCATGATTCACTTGTTCACCTGCCTGCCTTGCTGGAGCGGCTCGCACAGACGCGCTCCGGTCTGCTCACATCATTGCAGGCAGCCATCGATCCTTTGGCTGATATCCGCGATCTGGTCGCCGTAGGCGTGCTTGAAACCCCTCCATTTTCGCTGCGCGAAGGGGGCATCATCGCTTCCGGTTATAATGCCGAACTGGACGAACTCCGTTCGATCAGCAGCGAAGGGAAGGGCTTCATTGCCCGGCTGGAAGCCCAGGAACGGGCGCGTACCGGTATTTCAACCCTCAAGATCCGCTACAATCGCGTTTTTGGTTACTCGATTGAAATAACAAAGAGTAATCTCTCCTCCGTGCCGCCTGAATACATCCGCCGCCAGACCCTGGCCAATGCCGAACGCTACATCACCGAAGAGCTGAAAAACTACGAGGAAAAAGTTCTGGGGGCCGAGGACCGCATCTGCGATCTGGAGTACTCGCTTTTTCAGGAAATCCGCGAACAGGTGGCCGGCCAGTCCGAGCGGATGGCACGTACCGCCGATGCCCTTGCCGTTCTGGATGTACTCATCTCGCTGGCTCTGGTGGCTTCCGAGCGCAACTACTGCAAGCCGCTGGTGGACGGGTCGCTGACGATCGAGATCAGCGAGGGGCGTCATCCGGTCATCGAATCGATGAAACTGGGGGAGCGCTTTGTTCCGAACGATACCCTGCTGGATGGTGACAGCAACCAGCTTCTGATGATCACCGGCCCCAATATGGCCGGTAAATCGACCTACATGCGACAGGTGGCGCTGATCTGCCTGATGGCCCAGGCCGGGAGTTTTGTTCCCGCCGCATCGGCCCGTATCGGTATCGCCGATCGCATATTCACCCGGGTCGGAGCCGGTGATAACCTGGCCCGCGGTCAGTCCACCTTCATGCTGGAGATGATGGAGGCCGCCGGTATCCTGAAGAACGCCACGCCGAAGAGTCTGATTGTCATGGACGAAATCGGTCGCGGCACCTCGACCTTTGATGGTGTCTCGATCGCCTGGGCGGTGGCCGAGTACATTCACGATACGCCGGCCTGTCGTGCAAGGACGCTCTTTGCCACTCACTACCACGAGTTGACCGAGCTGGCGGCGACTCGCGAGCGGATCAAAAACTACACGGTGGCGGTCAGAGAGTGGAATGATCAGGTCATTTTTCTGCGTACCATCATTCCCGGCGGTGCTTCACACTCGTACGGCATCCAGGTCGCCCGTCTGGCAGGTATGCCGTCTGATGTCATCGAACGGGCCAAAGAGATCCTGCAGAACCTTGAAAGCGGTGAGTTCGAGGAGGGTGCGCCGCGCCTGGCCAAAACCCGAAAAAGTCAGCCAAAGCAGAATCTGAGGCAGTTTTCACTGTTCGAATCGAGTGAAGATCTGTTGAGACAGCGTCTGAAAAAGCTCAACGTCGCCACGCTTACCCCGCTTGAGGCGCTCAACCTTCTGGATGAGTTGAAGAGGATGGTGTGATATGAATCGATTCCCCCACATACTGACTTTCCTGCTGATCGCCCTCCTGATGCTGCCTTTTCCAGCTCTGGCGGCCAGGAAAAAAGTCAGCAAAAAAAAAGCTGTCTTCAGCGGACAAACCTCGGCCACTATCCGTCCGCCTGCTGTGCTGAATGAGATGAAGCATTGGTCCAATCCCGAATACACCCGTATTTCGCTGGAACTGGACCGTGACGTTACCTGGGGCGCCCATGAACTGGGCAAGGGGAGCCCCGGAAAGCCGGGACGGGTCTATATCGACCTGAACCGGACACGACTCGGCACATCAGTCAGAGATATAACCATCGGCGATGGATTGCTGAAAGGCGCACGGGTCGGGCAGTTCAGGCCGGATGTGGTGCGGGTGGTGCTTGATACCGAAAATATAAAGGATTACAAAGTATTTCCGCTTTCTGATCCGGCCCGGCTGATCATAGATGTCCGGGGGGAACGACCTGCCGAAATATCCCGCATGGAGCATTCCATCACCGCCACTCCTGAAAAAACGGCGACTCCCCGGCAGGAAGAGCCCGGTGAGAAAATGGTCAAGCCGGCCAGAAAGCCGCTCATCTCCAAGATCCGACGTGTCGTAATCGATCCCGGCCACGGAGGTCATGATCCCGGGGCCGTTGGTCCGAAAGGTGTCCAGGAAAAAGATGTCGTGCTGGCTGTCGGCCTCAAGCTCAAGGAGTTGTTCAGGGAAGAGCTGGGGCTGGATGTGGTTATGACCCGCTCGACCGATGTATTTGTCCCGCTTGAGGAGCGTACCGCCATTGCCAACAAGGTAAATGCCGACCTGTTTCTCTCGGTACACGCCAATGCAGCTTCAAATCGTGCGGCGTCAGGAATCGAGACGTACTATCTCAATCTGGCCAAGACAGACAAGGTGGCTCAGCTGGCGGCCAAGGAGAATGGTACCTCTCTCGAAAAAGTCAGCGTATTGCAGGCGATTCTTTTCGATTTGATGGCCAACTACAAGCTTAACGACTCCGCCCACCTGGCTGAAGAAGTCCAGAAGTCGCTCCACAAAAAAATCAGGGTGCGCTACAGCGATGTAAAAAATCTGGGTGTCAAGCAGGGACCTTTTTACGTCCTGGTTGGCGCGACGATGCCGAGCATCCTGGTTGAGACAGCCTTCCTTTCCAACGCCCAGGAAGAATCCCGCCTGAAAGACCCCGCCTATCTGGATATGACCGCCGAAGGCATCCTTGATGGGGTGCGCAGCTATATAACCAGCCTGAAGTGAAGAGTGAAGTGATTTACTTGAGGTTGATCGCCCCGGCGATTGTCAGCCGTTCGGGACAATCTGACATTTCCGGTTGCGACAGATAGAGTGAATTGACCGCCACCAGCAGTGCGTTGAGTTTGTCCAGATCAACGACGTTCCTGCCGTTAACAGATTCTGATGCAGTCATATTATGAGGGCAGCAGTCGCTTTTAAGCTGATTGTCTTCGGTATAGAGTATCGGCAGACCATGGGTGCGGCAGATGACCGGTCTGGCAGAGTACAGCAGACAGCGGTGATCCAGGAGGAGCGGGCAACGTTCGCCGTCGGCATTGCGGGCGACGTGCAGCCGGACAGCCTCCGCCTCCCGCCCGGAAAGTGCGTGCAGGGCTTCGCGCAGAGCCGCCGCCTCAACCGGGAAAATCGTTATGGAGGTACAGCAAGAACTGCAACCTTCATAACAGGTGATCTGCTCGCCAAGCGCTGATTCGATCTCCCTGCAGAGAGTGTCGATTTTTGTTATCAGCTGTCTGTAAGAGGGGGGAGGAATAGGCATGACTGAAGCTATCACACCGCATGATAAATGAAAAGCGTCACGCAACAGA
>JBAXVG010000099.1:0-12889 GCA_037129255.1 Desulfuromonadales bacterium
AAGCGAGTATACTGGGAAACCGGTATCGAGGGTTCGAATCCCTCTCTCTCCGCCATTTTTTAAAAGTCCAGCAATATCATGACTTAAATGGCCATACCGCATGCGAATCATGCATGTGTTACACAAGATGTTACACAGGATTTCCTGCATGAAGACACCGTGTGCTATCTCACCAAGCGTGGAAAGACCTATTATTTCCGCACTCGAATACCGTTGTACATCGCAAAATATTTACCATCATTAACCTGCGACCAGAATTTTGCCCGTGCCGAATATGTCAGATCACTACGAACTGACCGGCGTGACATAGCAAAACTTCGATGCAGCGAACTTCTCGGTAAACTTTCCAACCTGCAAGACTGCTGCATGAACACTCTGGTAGCGGCTGAAGACAAATACCCGCTGGTGCTGGAAATCTGCTACGACGGAATTGCCCCATCCGGTTCAAAGCCCATCCCTCAAGCCAAACGTAAAGCCGAATTGAAGCTATCCGACCTGATAGACTTGTATCTGGGGGACAAAGCCAATAGTTGAGCTCCGGCAACCATGGAAAACGCCAAAAGCGCCTTCTGTGAATGCCGCATTGTTGGGTACTAAATAGTGCCTTCAATGCGGCATTGCTGCTATGGTGGCATTTTAGTATCCAAAACAGGTACCAAAAATGCGCAACGCTTGCACTGCCGGTTTTTGTTTGGTCCATCGGCAGCACAATCGGCAAATATATTCGGACGTATGTGAGTTTACTTGAAACTTATTCAATACTGTTATACTGTTGCGCACAGTAGCTACCGGCAGATAAATCGGCAATAAGGAATGCGCCATGCCCGACTCAATCAGTCAGATGACTCCACTGCTTCCGGAACGGGCCGATGATCTTCAGGATCTGGCCCTGGAGGTAGTTCAGCGCTCGGCGGCTCTCGGCACCAGACAGCACCAGGTTACCTTGCGAACCTTGCGTGAATTGCTTCGCATCATCAACAGCTACTATTCCAATCTCATCGAAGGTCACAACACCCACCCCTACGATATCGTCAGAGCCATGCAGCAGCAGTACGACGCCGAACCGGCCAAGCGCAACCTGCAACTGGAAAGCGTAGCCCATATCTCGGTACAGCGGCAGATGGAAGTAATACTGCAAGGGGAAGCACCGCCCAACATCGCCGGGCAAGAGTTTCTCTGTTCGCTGCATCGGGAGTTTTTCAGGCTGCTGCCTGATAAATTCCAGGTCACGACCAATCCGGATACTGGCCGAGAAAGCCGGGTGGTGCCGGGTGAGTTGCGCACACAACCGGTCAAGGTCGGACAGCACCAACCGCCAGGGCATGACAGCCTGGACGCATTTATGGTACGATTCGGCGAATCCTATGCTCCTGAAAAGCATCACGGCGCTGCCAAGCTGGTGTCGGCGGCAGCGGCCCATCACCGGCTGATGTGGATACATCCGTTTCTGGACGGCAACGGCAGGGTTGCCCGCCTGTTCACTGAAGCCTACCTGCACCGGATTCCTGTCCATGGCTTCGGCCTCTGGTCGGTCAGCCGCGGCCTTGCCCGGAGGAATGCTGACTATAAAGCGGCACTGACCTGGGCCGATGCGCCGCGCCGAAACGATCTGGACGGCAGGGGGAATATGTCCAACGAAGGGTTGGTGAAGTTCTGCCGGTTTTTCCTGGAGGTCTGCCTTGATCAGGTGGATTACATGGGTACCCTGTTGCAACTGGACGGGCTGGTGGAGCGGGTCAGGAGCTATGTGCAACTGCGAGGCACGGCCATGATCCCCAATCCGCCCGGCATGGACAATCTCCGCCCGGAAGCCGGCAGAATGCTGCGGGAGGTGCTGCTACGGGGCGAAGCGCCACGGGGGGCGGTTATTGAGGAATCCGGCTTGAAAGAGCGGACCGGCAGAAACCTGCTGGCCCGGCTTGTGGCCGAAGGGCTGCTAGTATCCGACACCCCCAAGGGGGAAGTGCGGATCGGCTTTCCGATTCATGCTGCAGGCTGGTTTTTCCCGGAGCTTTATCCGGTGCTGTCGCGGTAGTACTTTCGACTGTAAATGTTTCTGATAAGAGAAATCGGTTGTATGTGTTCTCAAAATGATTGCAAATGCAGCTGCAATGAGAACGGAGCCGAAACATGAATATCACACCGGTAAATTTCGAGGATTACGACATCCGCTGGGTTTATGACGAGAAGACCGAAACCTGGCATTTCTCCGTCGTGGATATCATTCGGGCACTCTTGCAACAGCCGGATTTTCAGGCGGCCAGAAACTACTGGAAAGAGCTAAAGCACAGGTTGAGCAAGGAAGGCAGCGAGTCGGTTACAAAATGTAACCGACTGAAACTGGAAGCGGCTGACGGGAAGAAAAAACTTGTGAGTGATTGTTTCAAAATTTGGTGAGTCGTCCAAAGTCACAACACATTTACAATAAACAGGTGGTGCCAAAATGACAGACAGATCATTGCCGGTAAGCGGTTCAGTCACATTTGAAGAGCTGGAAAAGACAAACGAACATGGTGCTGAATTCTGGAGTGCCCGGGAGTTGCAGCCTTTGCTGGGGTATGGGCAATGGCGGCGCTTTGAAGATGCAATCAACAGAGCTATGACTTCATGCGGACAGTCTGGAAATAATCCCGATTATCATTTTGTCGGCGCCGGCAAAATGATCGCAACCGGCAAAGGGGCGCTTCGAGAAGTTTCCGATTTCCACCTTTCGCGCTTTGCCTGTTACCTGATTGCCCAGAACGGCGACCCGCGCAAGCCGGAGATTGCCGAATACGAAACCAAGATGATCCCCAGGCAGATTCTGCGAGAGAAGCTCCATGAATGGCGGGAGTTGCTGGAAGCGCGACCAATGGTGGAAGAAGGTTTGATTGGGACGGATGGGGAGTGAGGGGGGGTAGTATTAACAACAGGAACAAATAAAAATCGAATAGGAAATTTTATCTTATGCACAATGCTTTAAATAAAAAGGCCTTTAATTTCAAAGAATGACATATGGGCCTTCTTTCAGGGGATGTGATTAACGCACTTATGATACTTCCCTCCAATTGTTTCTATACGGTTATAACCAGCCCTCCGTACTTCTGGGTTCGAGATTATGGTGTTGAAGGCCAAATCGGACATGAAGCAAGTGTAGATGCGGAAAAAAATGAGGCCTGTTTATCAATCAGGCTGGGCAATTCCAAAAAAAACTCTTATTGGAATCCCTTGGAAAATTGCTTTTGAAATGCAGCGCCGGGATTGGACTTTGTGCAGTGATATCATATGGATGAGAACAAATGCCTTTTCAGAGCCGAGCGCAAGAGATCGCCCATGCGCAATATGAAATAAGACAATATGCAAATACTATTGGGAATGAAATCGTCAGTAAATGGATCCCTCATACTTGGGCTGCTTTTCTTGACTACCGGTTAAATTCGATATCGCTTTCAGGAACAGAAATAGGCTTTATGGTTCTATTGAATTCAGGAAAGCAGGATGTTCTACTGGAAAACATGTCCAGCTTGTTCTGTATCCAACTTACTCGTCTCCTCTTGTTAATGGTTGATTTCCACCAGATTCAAAAACTGCGGCAATCCGCTACGATGGAAGCTGTTTCAGAACGCGCAGATATCATGGTTTCAGATCGAACTTCATTTTTTTTCTCCAGTTTTTCAATTGCACTTTTGACCTGAATAACCTGATGATACGGTTTGGCCATTTTGCCGTTACGTTGAAGATTAACGCGCCACCCGCCCGGCGGTGATACTGAGCGGCGTGGAAACATTGTTTATTCCCTTACAACTCATTGTTGTTGCCAGGAGATAGAGGCAGTAGGCGCTGATGAAGAAACTGCGTTAATGGCAGTCACGGTTATGTCGTCAAGATGGATGTCGTTGCCATATGCGCCCACTCCATTGATCAGCAGATAGTTTGTTGTACCGGCATAGCTGGCTGGTATATTGAAGCTATACTGGTACCATCCGGCGGAAGCGACAATCGGGGACAGGGTTGTACTGCGGTTAAGTGTGCCAAGCAGACTTGCACCTGCAAGAATGGGTGATGTGTGCACATAGACGTTCACCAGATCAGCTGCAGTTGAATATCCGGTGTCACGGTACATCCAGAAGCTGACCTTGGCACCCGTAACATTGGCAAGTGAAAAGCCTGGGGATACAAGCATTGCCGATGCGCCGCCCGATGCGGTATAGGAGTTGAAATATACGAGATTGCCAGGGCTGTGCGCTGCAGCACCTGAAGGGTGTTTTGTGTCTGAGTTTGTAGACCATACCGCGCCGCCACCGCTCCCGCTGGAAAGCCAACCGGTTGGAAGTGTCGGGGGTGCTGCACTGTCAAAATTCTGGGATAGCAAAGTAACCGGGTGGGGTGAAGCGGAGTATGAGTATGCCATGCAGGTGGCAGTCGTGCCGCCGTAAGACCCTGAACATGTCCAGCTCCATGGGTCACTTCCGGAAACGGCGGATGCCGTGCCGGTGGCGCAGAAATTGGCGGTGGGGGCTGCGTTTAGTATGCTGCCATTGCTACTGCCGCAGGCGCCGTTGATAGGGCCAATTGTGGACGTAGTCACTCCCCTGCCGTACAGGTTGTCCCGCCATTCCGTCTCACCCTGAATACGCCAGGTGGTGTCAGGCTCGGTGTAAAGCGTGATAGTTCCTGACACCGACAGGCCGTTCATCGGCATCAGAGATACCTGCCCGGTCTGCTGGTTCCACCACAACAGCTCAACCTTGGTGTCGCTGTTGTAATTGCCGACGCTGACTATTTCCCAGTTGGTGTCCGGTTCGGTGTACATCATCGCGCCGTTTGTGACCGACGACCCGTTGGTCTGCATACCGTAGACCTGACCGGTTGTCTTGTTGTGCCAGACTATTTCCGCCTTGCCGTCGCCGTCCAAATCCCCAGCTCCGGCTATACGCCAGTCGGTGTTCGGTTCGGTATAGATGACATTGGCGGTCGAGGCATTTGTTCCGTTGGTCTGGCCAATGGCTACCTGACCGGTCGAACTGTTCCACCAGAGCAGCTCGGCTTTGCCGTTGCCGTTGAAGTCGGCGGTGGCGACGATCTTCCAGGCTGTATTCGGTTCGGTATAGATCATCCCGGTACCGAGTATTGTTTTTCCGTTCTGCAGCATGATGGCGTAAACCTGACCGGTCAGCCTGTTCCACCAGATAAGGTCGGTTGTGCCGTCGCCGTTGATGTCACCTGTTGCGACGATACGCCAGTTGGTGTTTGGTTCGGTGAAGACGGTTGCGCCCGATTTCACCGCTGTCGGGCTGGACATAAGCATGATGTAAACCTGGCCGGTTGTGCTGTTCCACCAGACGAAATCCCTGATGCCATCGCCGTCGAAGTCACCCTGGCCGACAATCGACCAGGCCTGCTTCGGTTCCTGCCAGAACTGAGCGCCGCCGGTGATGCTGCTGCCGTTGGTGGTGATGCCGGATACCTTGCCATCCCCCTGGTGATACCAGGTGATGGATGGGGTGGTGGGGAGTTTAAACACTGCTCTCACACTCCAGGCCGTATCCATGGTCACCGTACACGTTCCGGTTCCGCTGCAGGCGCCGCTCCATCCGGCAAAGGCGCTGCCGGTGTCAGGCGTAGCAGTCAGCGTGACCGAGGTGCCGTTGGTAAATGAGGCGCTGCAGGTTGCGCCGCAACTGATGCCGACGGGGTTGCTGGTGATTGTGCCGGAGCCGGAGCCGGTTTTGGAGGTGGAAAGGGTCAAAGAAGCAGATGGTGAATGTCCACCATGAACCGGCCAGACATAGTAGTAGCGTGACTTATCGAAGTAGTCCACGCCCGGATTGACGTACCATGCGTTGTAATAGTAATCGTAGTTGGGGCGGGTACTGGACGACCAGTAGCTAGCCGCCTGAACATTATTAGAAAACGGTTGTGTATTCAGCCACACGGTTTGATTTGACTGGCCATAGTTGTTGAACAGACTAGCCAACTCCTTGATATTTGGCAGCCGCCAGTCATTGTGAGCCAGGTAGAAGCTGCTGTTCAATGTTTTTATGTAATCAAGCGCTTCCTGAAAGGTCCTGTAGCTGGCGGCGGGGTTGGCATTCTTGCTCCAGATCAGTCCGGTCAGGTTGTCGGTAACGGTCAGATCGGCGTTGGGCGTAAAGCGCGGATTGGGCCAGGCAACACCGTTCTGCAGCTCGCCATCCTGCCCGGTGCCGCTGCAGGCAATAGTTGCGCCCGATGCATCATAACAGGTGGTCTGGCCTGTTTTAGGAAGAGCCAAATAACCTGAGGACCACTGTCCGCCACGAACAGGCCAGACATAGAAGTGATCTGTCTTATAGTAGCTGCTCACGCTGCCATAGAGCATATAGACGTAACACGCATAGCCCGTGTAGCCGACGTAAGTACTGGACGACCAGTAGTAGTACGCTTGAACATTAGAAAAACCTTGTGTATTCAGCCAGCTATAAAGGGAGCCCATCTTGTTGTCCAGACTTGCCAGTTCGTTGATATTTGGCAGTCGCCAGTCGTTGAAACCCAGATAGTTTTCCGTATTCAGCTTTTTCACGTAATCAAGGGCACGCTGCCAGGTGACCATGCCATCGTTGGGGTCCTCCCGGTAATTTGAAGTCGAGTAATCAGTGTCAAATGACGGATCGCGGGTTTTCATCAGGTTGGCGTCTTTTGTCCAGATCAATCCGGTCAACTTGTCGGTCACGGTCTGGTTGCCGTTATCCACAAAGCGCGGATTGGGCCAGACGACACCCATTTTCAATTCACCATCCTGTCCGGTGCCGCTGCAGGCAATAGTTTTGTTCAATGCATCATAGCAGGTGGTCTGGCCGGTCTGCGGTACCGGCGCGGGAGGGGCGGCAAAGGCAATTGTGAAGAGTGAAGTGAGAAGAGTGAAAAAGAACAGCGAGATGAACAGGTGTTTCATGGTGTGGTCCTCCTGTGAAATCAAATCGGGGTGTTATGGTATCCATTATTTCCAGCCAACCTCGCCAGCCGCAAACTCTAAAAACATCCGAACCAGGATTTTTGGGATTCAAGAATTAACAGGATGCTAAATCCTGCAAATCCAATAATCCTCAAAATCCTGGTTCAGACATCCCCCCCCGAATAACCAAATAAACAAATAATCTACAGGCCGGCCCGCACTGGCCATACATAGTAGCTCTTGGGCGCACCGTCGTTGTTCACTCCGCCATCGTTCATGGTGACGTACCAGGCGTACGCTGTACTGCCTGCATAGATACTGGACGACCAGTAGACGTCGCTAGCCTGGACTCCGTTAAAGTAAGATAAGTAACCGGCAGGCAGGGCAGGGTTGTTGCTGTTCAGATCAATCAGACTTTCCAGCTCTGTCACGTTGGGCAACCGCCATTGTCCAGAGACGGAGCCGTCTGTAAGGCCGCATGCGCCGGATGCCAGGCCGTTGCTCCAGGTAATGGCATAGCCCCAGGGCAGACCGGTTCCGGTGTTGGTGATACCCGCGATGATAGCTGAGCAATTCGCATTCTGCAGCCAGATAAGGCCGGTCAGGTTATCGGTCACCGTGCCGTTGCCGTTGTCGGTGAAACGTGGCGATGGCCATGTTATCCCCTTCTTCAAATCGCCATCGTCACCTGCGGCATAGCTGGTGGTCTGCCCGGTTCTGGGGAGCGTGATGGTTCCCGCTGCGTAAGCGATGCCGACGGCAACGGCGCAGAAAAGGGCAAGGGTAATAAACAGTTTATTTTTCATTGGTGTAACCTCCGTAATTATTTTATAAATTCCTTGTCTGAACCAGGATTCATAGGATTCAAAGATTTACAGGATTTTAAATCCTGCAAATCCTATAATCATAATAATCCTGGTTCAGACATTCCTTGGTTCAGACATTATTATACAGCCGCTTGAACTCCAGGCTTCGCGCCCCGAAGTTGATCAGCAAACCGGTTGGCAGGCGGAACGCCTCCAGGTAATTCCGCGCCTGTGCAAGATGGACATCCTCAAGCCTGACAAGCGCCTTCAACTCAACCAGAACCTTGTGTTCCACAAGAAAATCCACCCGTCTGACGCCGATCTCCAATCCATCATAAAAGATAGGCATCTCCTGCTCACGGGCAAAATCCAGTCCTTTCTTCTCCAGTTCAATCGCAAGCGCCCGCTGGTAAATCAACTCCTGAAAACCGTTCCCCAGAGTCGAATGAACCTTCATAGCGCAACCAATAATGGCATGTGTAACAGGATCATCAATCGTGCTCACAAAAAAACCTCTTGTCTGAATCAAGATCCTGTCTGTCTGAACCAGGATTTATAGGATGCAAAGATTAACAGGATTCAAAATCCTGCAAATCCAATAATCCTCAAAATCCTGGTTCAGACCCAAATAATCTACTGACCGGCCCGCACTGGCCATACATTGACGATGTTTATGGTCTTATTGGTGCTGAACACGAAGCCATTTTTCAAGTAGACGTTCCAGGCATCTGTACTATTGCCTGCATAGGTACTGGACGACCAGTAGTAGTTGTTAGTCTGGACTCCGTTAAAGTAAGATGAGTAACCGGCGGGCAGGGAGGGACTGATGGCGGAGCGATCAACCAGGCTCAATAGCTCTTTCCTGTTTGGCAGCCTCCAGTCACCCGCTTTGGAGCCGTCTGATAAGCCGCAGATTCCGTTTTTCAGCCCGTTGCTCCAGGTGATGGCCTCTGCCCATGCAAGATAGCCATAAGCGTTGGCTATACCGGCTACGGTATCTGTGCAATTGGCGTTCTTCAGCCAGATCAGCCCGGTCAGGTTGTCGGTCACCGTGCCGTCGCCGTTGTCGGTAAAGCGGGTAGCAGGTGACCAGGGAGCGCCCTTTTGCAATGCACCGTCGTCACCTGGGACATAGCTTGTTTTCTGGCCTGTTTTGGGGAGCAGGATGCTGCCGCCGGTTGTCGTGCTGACCTCTGCGCTGTTCGCCGAATCTCCGGCGCTGTTGGTTGCCCGGATGCGGTAGAAGTAGGTTATGGATGTCGAAAGGCCGGTATCGTTATAGCTTGTGACATTGGCCGCCGTGGTGGCGATCTGGGCATAGGTTCCGGTTGCGCCGGCCTTGCGCTCTATCTTGAAGCCGGTTTCATTGCTGGAGTTATCTGACCATTTAAGATTAATCTGGCTTGTTGACACAGCCGTTGCGGTAAACCCGGTTGGCGCTGCAACAGGCGCTATAGGCCACACCGTAATCGTCACGGTGCTGGAAACCTGTCCCGCCACTACGGTGACAGTCGACGGCGATGTGGTTCCGGTATAGATGACATTGTCGGCAGCATCTAACCCGTTGGCGGTTATGATCCTCCCGGTTCCTGCCGGGACGCTATTTACTGCGCCGCCATTCGGATATTGCGTCGTATCAAAATCATTCTGCAAGTCCGGCGTTATTCCCGGTCCTGATACTACAATCCTCACCTTTGATACGCCAACCGGCGCTGCGCCTACACTTTTGCCGACCGATTTGGCGGCGGCATCCATCCAGACCAGTCTGGCGGAGATCGAACCTGTGCCGCCAGCCGCTGTCCCGGAACTTGCAATGGTTCCGCTGCTCTTCCCACACCCCCCTGTTATGAACAGCACCATAAGCAGGACAAGCGTTTTCAGACCAATATGTGTGTAATATTTCATGTTATGGCCTCCCTACCATACCACCGGAATTGATCCGGAGTTTGGTATAACCGTCAGGGTAAATGTCTGTGATGCAGCGGGTGTTACTCCATTGCTTGCGCTAAAGGTCAGCGTATACGTTTTTGCGCTGCCTATCGCAGGGGTGCCGCTCAGGGTGCCGGTGGCCGGGTTGTAGGAGACGCCGGTCGGCAGTGTCCCCGTCAAATTTATGGCCGGAGTGGGAAAACCGCTGGCTGTGACAGTAAACAGTATGGTTGAAACACCCTCAGTCGCTGTCAGGGAATTTGTGCTTGTGATGACAGGGGCTTCATTTACCGTCAGCGTAAACGTCTGCGTGGCATCTGGCAGCACGCCGTTGGCAGCTTTGAAGGTAAGTGGATAGCTGCCCGTCGTGCCAGCCACCGGCGTGCCGCTCAATACGCCGGTGGCCGGGTTGAAGGATACACCTGCCGGCAATGTACCTGCGATGCTCAACGTGGGTGAGGGAGAACCGGTTGACGTTACCGTGTGCGAGCCCGCCGTACCGACGGTAAATGTTGCAGCACTGGCACTGTTAATTGAGGGTGCTACCAACAAGTTGTTTACCGTCAGTGTAAAACTCTGCGTCGCATCAGGCTGCGTCCCGTTGGCCGCCCTGAAGGTGATGGAATAGCTGTCCGCCGTGCCTGTCGCCGGTGTGCCGCTCAGGATACCGCTGGCCGGGTTGAAGGATACGCCGGTTGGTAATGTACCTGCCACACTGAGGGTTGGCGCGGGTGAACCGGTCGCCATGACGGTAAACGAGCCGGTCGAGCCGACGGTGAATGTTGCCGCGTTTGCACTGGTGATGACGGGGGCAACTGCCTGGCTGTTCACCGTGAGGGTGAAGCTCTGCACGGCGTCTGCTCCATAGCCGTTTGCGGCTTTAATTGTCAGAGACCAGACACCGGCGCTTCCTGTTGCCGGTGTGCCGCTCAGGATGCCTGTGGCCGGGTTGAAGGTTACGCCGGCCGGCAATGTACCGCTCACGTTTACGGTGGGGGCGGGAAAGCCGCTGGCAGTTACGCTGAAGCTTCCGGCTGTGCCGACCACGAAGTTTGTGCTCGCTGCGCTGGTTATGGCAGGGGCACCTGTGGCCTGACGGGTGGCGTTCCAGGCGATGCTCGGCCCGGAAACCATCACAACGGACCCGCTCGCTTTTCCGGCTGCAGTGTCAAACGTACTCTTGAGCACAGACCCTGCCGCATCGTGGCCGGTGAAGATTACGGCAGATCCCGACATTGTAAGCACTCCCGCAAAACTTCCGCTGGCGGTGTCCGCCACGAAACCGTTGGCGTCAACGGTGAATGCCATTGTTCCGGTTGCGCCGCCGGAATAGCTGCCGGCATATGTGCCCGCCGCCGCTGAAATCAGCGGTCCGACCTTGGTAACACTAGCCGTGACGCCGGACGCAAGCGGGGAGATTGAACCGGTGCCGCCGGCCGGGTCGATGGTGCCCGAAACGATCCGTGATCTGCTCCCTTTTACGATGGCTACAAACTCAAAGCCGCTGGAGGATGGCGTAACATATCCGCTCTGGGTGGTATCACCAACGGTTGCAACCGGCAGAGTGCCATCGGGCTGCACAGAGCCGAAAGATCCGTAGGTGCCATCGGAGAGCGCCCAGTTCCAGACACCGGAAAATGTTGAAAAACCATCGGCAGGTGACGGTACGACAAGGATGGTTGTCGTGCCGGCGGTGCTCCCCAGAGTGGTTATGGTCTGCCCTCCATGTACATATCTGTTGGTTGCGTCATAGGCTGAAATCCTGAACATGTAGGTTTCATTGTCTGTCAGGTTGTCGACGACATAGCTGTACGACTGGTTATTGAGGAGGTAGGCCAGAAGGTCAATCTGAGGCGGTTGATAACTGGCGGGGTTTGCCGGTATGACATCCATTGTGAGTTTTGTTATACCAAGGCTCTGTATGGTCGCCGATGCCGAGCCTGCCGCCGATGCGCCGGCAAAGACGACTTTGAGGGTTGACTTTTCCCGCCCCGGAGTTCCGCTGCTGCCGCCACCACCCCCGCCGGAACAGGCACAAAGCGTGCAAATAAGCAGTAGCGCCATGAACAGCCCGAATGTGTGCGCTGCATATCTCATAACTGGAATCTCCTTTCAGGTCGAAGAAACTAAAATGCCTGGTATGTGCCGAAGCTGTAGGCGATGTCGCGATTGTTGGTGCCGCCCGGAAGGCTGTACCGGGTATATGCGGGCACGGTCACGCTCAACTGGAGTGCCGTGTGGGTTGCTGTGTAATAACGTATCTCGGGGATCACATCCAGGGTTGTCAGGGAGTTGTTCTGGCTCACGCCGTCAATTCTGGTTTCAAAAACGCTCAATCCGGCAGTCCGGAGCCCGAACCAGAGTTCGGGAAGAAAAAACTCCCGTTCGACGCCCCCCATATACGAAATTAACGTGCCGTATTCCACCTTGTTTCCATAGATGTTGGCCCTGTTCAGCGGTTGGGTTACTCCACCCATCATGGAAAGGCGGTATGAGCCAAAGCGGTGAATAACCTTTTCGGTCACGGAAATATCATATGAACCGGTGCCAAGCCCCTTCTCGGCTTCACCGGAGCCCAATTTGACCGTGAGCAGTGAGAAAAGTTCGATGGATTTTTCGTCGCCCCAACGATGTTTAACGGTCAGGCTCATGTCTCCAACTCCGGTTTTGGAACGGGCTTCTCCATCGCTGTCCATGCGCCTGGCGGTGAGGATGGGTATGATGAAGTCAACGTAGAGATCATGGGCTATTGTGAGCTGAAGCGGGATGATGAAGGATTGTCGATCATCGATAAAGGTAGATTCCAGGCCGATGCCAAGCGGTATTCGCTTTGGCTTTGTATCGGTTGATTTGGATTGTTTATCGCCAGGTTGAGGAGCCGCAGAGTCGGAGGAAGCCGGTTTGTCGGGAACGGCAGCGGCAGGGGCCGCCAATATGACAGTAGTAAGCTCGGTGTTGCTCTGAACTGTAGTGTACACCTGCCTTGTACTGGTTGTGATCTTGTCGGGCGCTACGATAACGGCTGTTTCAGAACGCGCGTTTGGAAAGGAAAAGTTAACGGTGGTACTGACGGCGCATGCGAGAGAAGGGAAAATAACGGGGATCAGTAGAAAAACACCTGTACGTATTGTTGCGTGGTACCAATCTGTAGAGTGCTTTTTCATACACTCCTCCTATAGCGATCTGGCGTTGTGTCAAATTTTTTGACGTTTTTTATTCTTTTCCGTTTTAAATCCAGCGT